>NZ_KB892765.1 GCF_000373925.1 Actinopolymorpha alba DSM 45243
GCGGGCCGGCACCCGTTCTCGGTGCTGGTCGAACGGATACGTGTCCGCCTCGCCGAGGAGTCTGGTGCGCCGTTGTGGTCGACTCCAGGGGACGAGCTCACCGACCTGCTGGTCAGTCTTGAAGCTCTCTCGGCGCAGCTCGAGGCGGTCCAGCTGCAGGTGATCCGCGAGGCGGACCGGCGTGACCTGGGTGCCAGTGTCGGTGCGACGGGTACGGCGGCGTTGTTGTCGTCGCTGCTGCGGATGCGCCCCGAACACGCGCGGGCGGCAGTGAAGCTGGCCAACGACCTGGACACCGTGCTCCCGCTTGTGCAGTTGGCGTTGAACGCGGGCGAGATCAGCGCCGATCACGCCCGCGTGATCGCGAAGGCGATCCGCGATCTGCCGAAGGAAGCCGGCCAGGAGACCCGGGCCGAGGCTGAGCAGGTGCCGGTCGAGCACGCCCGGGTCTTTGACCCCAAAGACCTTGCCGGCTTGGGCAAAGCGGTGTTGAACGCGGTCGACCCGGAGCTGGCGGACAAGGTGTTGGCGAAGAAGCTCGCCGAAGAGGAAGCGAAGGCTGCCCGGCAGCGCGAACTCACCCTGTACGACGACCCCAACGGCTCCGGCACCCATATCCGCGGGAAGTTGGATCCGGTCACAGCGGACATGCTGCGCACCGCCCTCGAACCCTTGTCGAAGCCGCTGCCCACCACCGCCGACGGGCCGGATCCCCGCAGCGCGGCCCAGCGTAGAGGCGACGGGTTCGCCGAACTCATCCGCCGCTACCTCAACGCAGGTGTTTCGCCATCGCAGGGCGGGGAGAAACCGCACATCGTCGTCACCATCACCGACACCGACCTGGTCAACGGCACCGGACTCGGCCGGCTGCTCCGCACCGGCACCTACGTCTCGGCTCGCACCGTGCAGGAGTGGGCGTGTGATGCCAAGATCAGCTGGTTCGGCATCCGCGACGGCGAAGTCGCCCTCTCCGACGGCACCCGCTTCTTCACCGGACGACTCCGCAAGCTGCTGGAGCTACGAGATCGGGGCTGCGCCTTCCCCGGCTGCGACCGGCCACCGGCGTGGTGCGACGGGCACCACGTCAGGTCGTGGCTGGAAGGCGGGCCGACCACGCTGTCCAACGGGGCCCTGCTTTGCGGTCACCATCACCGCCTCATCCACCAAGACACCTGGCAAGTCCAGCTTGCAGCCGACGGGATGCCTGAATTCATTCCCCCCGAATGGATCGACCAGCAACGCAACCCCATCCGCAACAACCGCCTCCGAACCTGACAGGTAAGGAGCAGCAGAACTTCGCCCGACCGCGACCGGAGTTTCGCGGTCGGACCCCATTCCGGCTGGTGGCGTTCAGACGTCGTGTGGCCGCGCCGCCACACCGGTGCGAAGCGGCGGTCGAGAGCCACCTGCGGCTGTGTAGTTTGAGGACATTGCTACCCCCTCACGTGTCGGCTGGGGGTAACGACCAACAGGAGGATCCATGGCCACAACGCGAACGGCGAATGCCCATTGGGAGGGCTCCCTCATGCAGGGCGCTGGCCGTGTCTCGCTCGACTCGTCTGGACTCGGGACGTACGACGTCACCTGGGCGGCGCGTTCGGAGGAGAAGTCGGGCGGGAAGACCAGCCCCGAGGAGCTCATCGCCGCCGCGCACTCGACCTGCTTCTCGATGGCACTCTCGCACGGGCTCGCGCAGGCGGGCACCCCGCCGGAGACCGTCGACACCCGGGCGGACGTGACCTTCCAGCCGGGGGAGGGCATCACCGGTATCCACCTGACGGTCCGGGCCAAGATCCCGGGCATCGATGCCGACACGTTCGCCAAGGCGGCGGAGACCGCCAAGGCCAACTGCCCGGTCTCCAAGGCACTCGCCGGCACCACGATCACCCTCGACGCCGCCCTGGTCTGAAACCGCGGACGACACACCCGGTGCCGCAACCGCAGGACGCGACGGCGACCTGCCAGAGGAAAGCTTCCGAGCTGAGCCGCTGGCGGGTCGCCGTCCCCCTGAGCGGAGCGGGAACGCCTAACGGAGCGGGAAACGCCTAACGGAGCGGGGAGTGGCTAGCTGGGTACGTCGACCGCACCGGCCGCGCCCGCCGACTGGCCGGGCCAGAGCGGCGCGGGTACGCGAACACCCTCCCGGTCGAACACGTCCTTGAGCCGGAGCCGCAGCTCCCGCTGGACCCCGAACTGCTCGTTCGGAGCGCACCGGCCGACGACCCGGATCGTGACGGCCGCGCCGTTGATCTGCTCGAGCCCGACCACGTGCGGCGCCTCCAGGATCCGGTCGCGCCACTCCTCCTCGTCGGCCAGCGACCGGGCCACGTCGTTGATCAGCCCTTCCAGCCGCGGGATGTCCTCGTCGTAGGCGACTGAGACGTCGAGCACGAGGCTCGACCAGCCCTGGCTGCGGTTGCCGACACGGATGATCTCGCCGTTGCGGACGTGCCAGAGGATGCCGTCACCGTCCCGGAGCCGGGTCACGCGCAGGCCGACGCCCTCCACGGTGCCGGTGGCCTGGCCCATGTCGATCACGTCGCCGACGCCGTACTGATCCTCCAGCAGCATGAACACGCCGGAGATGAAGTCCTTGACGAGGTTCTGGGCCCCGAACCCGAGGGCGACACCAACGACACCCGCGCTGGCGAGCACCGGCCCGAGTTGGAAGCTGAGTTCGTTCAGGACCATCAGCGCGACCATGCCGCCGACGACGACGGTCGTGATGCTCTTGAAGAGCGAGCCGAGCGCTTGGGCCCGCTGGCCCCGGCGTTCGTTGTAGAGGGTGGAACTGTTGCCGATGATCTGGGCCGCCCGCTTGCTGCCGAACAGATGCTTGGGCGGCGCGAGTCCCGCGGCCTTGGCGACGAGCCGGTCGATGACTCGTTGGACCACCAGCCGCAGCACGATGCCCATGACGATCAGGAACACGATGCGGGTGGGTGCTTCTGCCGCCTTGGCAAATTCGTCCCAGGTCAGTGCGGAAACCATCTGGCCATTCTGCACAGCCTGACCAAACCGCACAGTCGTGGTCCTGCGGCTACCTGAAAGCGCGAAGGTGGTTCGTCACCTTCCTCCCTTGGTGTCCTGTCCGTGCCCCGTCCTACTCTGAGGTGGACCACGAAGGGAGCCCGCGTCGATGTCCACGCACACCACCATCCATCGCTCGGCGAGGGCCGGATGGTGCTGCTCGGCGACGTGCGTGGATCATTCGCGATCCCGGGTCGACCGCTGGAAGCAGGAGTGGAGTGGGTACGGTGTCGTTCGTGAAGAATGCTCAAGGGATGGTTGGCCGGGCCGTACGCCGGGCCCTCGTGCTCGGTGCCGCGACCGGCCTGGCCATGACGGCCATGGTTTCCGCTGCCGGAGCGGCGACGCCCGACAGCTGGGAGAAGGAAGACCCGATGCCGATGATCGAGGTGCTCGGCATCTATGCCGGCATCCCGCTGGCGATGTTCGGTCTGATCACCCTTCTGGTCTTCACACCGTCCCTCATCCGCGGGTCCGGCAGCCGGCCTGGTGGCTCCTGGCAGGCGGAGTCCGAGTGGTTCGGTGCCCGGCCGGCCAGCGACTCCACCGGCGGCGAGGAATCCACGAGCGGGGCCAAGGCCTCGCTCGAGGCGCCCTCGAACCCAACCCAGGGGGGCGCGGGTGGCCAGTGGTGACACCTTCAGCCCGCGCGAGCGTGACGAGCTGGATCGGGCGGTCCGGGTCGCGGGGGAGTTCTCCGGCCTGAGCTTCTCGGCCTACGTCGGGGAGCCCGACGGAGACTTCCGCTCCTACGCCGAACACCTGCACGCCGCCCTCCCCAACGCCGCCCGTAGCGTCCTCGTCGCCGTCGATCCCAGGGGACGGCAGCTGGAGATCGTCACCGGCAAGGAAGCCCGTCGGGTGTTGAGTGACGCCGACTGCCAGCTGGTGATTCTCGGGATGCAGTCGGCCTTCGCCGGGGGCGACCTCGTGGGCGGCCTGGTCACCGGCATCCAGCAACTCGGTGAGCACGCCCGGCAACCCCCGACCGTCCATACCGACGAGCCGTAAGGAGCGGGGTACCCGTGAGTGAGCTGTTCGTTGACCGGCAGCCCGCCGCACTGGGGCCGCTACCCGCCGGTTACCACCGTCTTTTCGCCCGGTTGCTTGACGTCGTGGAGCACGACGAACGGATCCGGGCGCTCTGGCTTTCGGGATCGCTGGCCCGTGGGGTCGCCGACGCCGGGTCGGATCTCGACATCATCCTCGCCGTTCGCGACGCGGACTTCGACACGTACGCCGCGACGTGGCGGGACTGGCTCGCCACGGTGACGCCTACCCTCCTGGCGCGGGAGTTGTCGTACGCCGCCGGCTGCTTCTACTCGACGACGACCGAGTGCCTGCGGCTCGACGTCGTAGCCGAACCCGTCAGCGGTCTGGGCGAGACGCCGCACCGTCGCCGGGTGGTGGTGCTCGACCGCGACGGCCTGGACGCACTGGTGCCGGAGCCGAAGCCTCGGCCGGGACCTGACCCCGCTCGGATGGCCGGGCTGGTTGAGGAGTTCTACCGCCAGCTGGCAATCTTTCCGCCCGCCGTGGTCGCCCGCGCCGACTGGCTGCTCGGTGTGGTCGGCGTACAGGGAAACCGGCAGATGCTCTATGACCTGTTCGTCGAGGCGAACCAACCGCTGCCGCCGATGGGCGTCAAGCAGTGGAGCTCGAAGCTAACCCCCGAACAACGCGCCGCGCTCCAGGCCCTTCCTCCGCTGGACGCGCGGCCAGAGTCGTTGGTCGCGGCGATGCGGGCCACCGAGCAGGCGTGGCGTACGACCGGCCGCGCCACTCTCGAAGCCGCTGGCGGCGCGTGGCCGGCGGAGCTGGCCGACGCCGCGACCGTGTACTTCGAACGCGAGGTCGGCCGCGGCCCTGAATGATCACGTTTACGTGGTCATTACCTGCCTCACATGGCATCCATGCCATGCAAAGCGGACAATGACTACGTAAACGTGATCATTCAGGGCGGCTCGCGCGCCCCGTCAGCCTTGGGCGTCGCGGGCCTGTGCCCGCAGGGCGCGTTGTACGTCGGCGACGCCCTCCATCACCAGCCGGCGCACGGCTGGGACGGGTTGGTTGTCGTCAAGCCAGGCTTGCACCCTGTCAACCGTCGCCTGCGTGGCCAGCTGGCGCGGGAACAGCCCGATGAGGACGTACTGCGCCATCTCGTTGCCCTTGCGGTCCCAGACCCAGCCGGCGGCGTCGAGGTAGCGGTCGACGTAGGGCTCGAGCAGCTCCTCCTGACCCGGCTGCCAGAAGCCCCGGATCGTCTTGAACTGCGTCTGGTTGGGGACGTCGTCGCGGTCGACCGCGTCCCGCCAGGCGCGCGCCTTGGCCTCGGCGCTCGGCTGGGCGGCCCGGGCGTGCCCGGCTTCCTCCTGGCCCTTGATCGTGCCGTCGCGCTCCTGCTCGGCGTCGATCTCCGCCTCGCCGATCGCGCCCAGGCGGGCGAGGTTCTGGACGAGCGTCCACCGCAGCTCGGCGTCGACCGCGAGGCCCTCGAGGACCACCGATCCGTCGAGGATCCCGGCGAGGTAGCCCGCGTGCTCCGGCGTGGCCGCCGCGACGAACGCCCGGACCAGGGCCAGCTGGTGGTCGCTCCCCGGTGCCGCGCTCTGCGCGAGCGGCAGCAGGCCGGCCGCGAACGCCAGCCGAGCCTCCTCCCGGCGCTCGGGCGCGGTGTAGATCTGCACCGCGGACGTGACGGTACGGAGCAGGAGCTGGACGACGTTGATGTCGGGCTCGGTCGCGACCCCGGCGAGGACCAGCGCGATGTAGTCACGCGCGGACATCTCGGCGTCGCGGCACATGTCCCATGCGGCGGTCCAGCACAGCGACCGGGGCAGGGAGTCGGTGAAGTCGCCGATGTGCTTGACGAGCGTGGCGAGCGAGCGGTCGTCGAGCCGGATCTTGGCGTACGTCAGGTCGTCGTCGTTGAGCAGGATGAGGTCGGGCTGCGCGGCGCCGACGAGCTCCGGCACCTCGGTCCGCTCGCCCACGACGTCAAGCTCGACGCGGGCACGCCGGACGAGCCCCGCCTCGGTGCGGTCGTACAGCCCGATCGCGACGCGGTGTGACCGCAGCGTCGGCTGCTCCTCGATCGCGGACTGCAGGACGTCGAAGGAGGTGAACCTGCCGTCGCCGTCGACCTCGAACGCCGCCCGGAGCGTGTTGACCCCGGCCGTCTCCAGCCACTCCTTGCTCCACGCGTCGAGGTCGCGGCCGCTGGTCGCCTCCAGACAGGCACGCAGGTCGGCGAGGGTGGCGTTGTTCCAGTCGTACGTCTTGAAGTAGTGCCGCAGCCCGGCGAAGAACTCCTCGCGCCCCACCCAGGCCACCAGCAGCTTGAGCACGCTCGCGCCCTTGGCGTAGGTGATGCCGTCGAAGTTGACCTCGACGTCCTCCAGATCGCGGATGTCGGCGGCGATCGGGTGGGTCGAGGGCAGCTGGTCCTGGCGGTAGGCCCAGGTCTTGTCGGTGTTGGCGAACGTCGTCCACGCATGCGACCAGCGGGTCGTCTCGGCCTGGCAGAGCACGCTGGCGTAGGTGGCGAACGACTCGTTGAGCCACAGGTCGTCCCACCAGCGCATGGTTACCAGGTCGCCAAACCACATGTGGGCCAGCTCGTGCAGGATGGTGTTGGCCCGTGACTCGTAGTAGGCATCGGTCACGCGGCTGCGGAAGACGTACTCGTCCCGGATCGTCACGCAGCCGGCGTTCTCCATCGCGCCCATGTTGTATTCGGGCACGAAGAGCTGGTCGTACTTCTCGAACGGGTACGGATAGTCGAAGAGCTCCTCGAAGAACGCGAACCCGCGCTTGGTGACGTCGAGGATCTCGTCGGCGTCGAGGTGCTCCTTCAACGACTGGCGGCAGAACACGCCGAGCGGGACCTCGCCGCGCTTGCCGAGGTAGGTCTCGCGCACCGCGTGGTAGGGCCCGGCGACCAGGGCGGTGATGTACGTCGAGATCCGGGGCGTCGGCGCGAACCTAAAGACCGCCCCACCGTCGCCCACCGACTCGGGCTCTGGCGTGGGGGAGTTGGAGACGACCTGCCAGTCAGCGGGCGCGGTGACGGTGAGCGCGAACGTCCCCTTGAGGTCGGGCTGCTCGAACGTCGCGAACATCCGGCGCGCGTCGGGCACCTCGAACTGCGTGTAGAGATAGGGGCGCTGGTCCACCGGGTCAAAGAATCGGTGCAGGCCCTCACCGGTGTTCATGTAGCTCGCGTCGGCGACGATGCGGACCTCGTTGTCGGCGGCGAGGCCGTCGAGGGTGATCCGGGAGTCCTGATAGACGCTCGCTGGGTCGAGGGTGGTGCCGTTGAGCGTGACCTCACGCACGTTGGGTGCGATCAGGTCGACGAAGGTGCTGGCGCCGGGTTCGGCACAACTGAACCGGATGACCGTCGTGGACTGGTAGGTCGTCGCGTCAGGGTTGGTCGCCGAGGTGAGGTCGAGGTCGACCTCGTATCCGCTGACCGACAGGAGGCGGGCCCGCGCGTGGGCCTCGTCGCGGGTGAGGTTGGTGCCTGGCATGAGGCTCATCTTTGCACGGTGGCACGCGCGGTGAGCGGTCGTACGTGGCCGGATGCTGATCGCTTTCCGGCAGGGGCCGTGAGGACGGGAATGCGTGCGCGCACAGACGTTGTTGTCCTGCCAGGCGACTAAGGAGCGATCATGGCTGGGAAGCGGGAGACCGCCGATTTCTGGTTCGACCCGATCTGTCCGTGGGCGTGGATCACCTCCCGCTGGATGCTCGAGGTGGAGAAGGTACGCCCGGTGGAAACCCGCTGGCACGTGATGAGCCTGGCGGTCCTCAACGCCGGACGTGACCTGCCCGAGGACTACAAGAAGTCGATGGAGACGGCGTGGGGTCCGGTCCGGATCGCGATCGCCGCCGCGCAGCGAGCCGAGCAGGCCGGGGAGGACCCGAGTCCGGTGCTCGGCCGCCTCTACACCGAACTCGGCACCCGCTTCCACCACGAGAAGAAACCCCGCGAGCGCGCGACGTACGAAGAGGCGCTCGAGGCGGCCGGCCTGCCCCGCGACCTCGCGGACGCCGCCGACGTCACCGACCATGACGACGCGCTGCGCAAGAGCCACACCGAGGGCATGGACCAGGTGGGGTACGAGGTGGGTACGCCGGTGATCAGCGTGGCCGGCTCGGCGTTCTTCGGTCCGGTCCTGTCGCCGATCCCGCGCGGTGAAGACGCCGGCAAGCTCTGGGACGGCGTACGGCTCGTCGCGGGCACCGACGGCTTCTTCGAGCTGAAGCGCAGCCGTACCCGCGGGCCGGTCTTCGACTAGGAGTCGGCTCAGTCCCACACCGCGTAGGGCAGCGGCGACCGGGCCGGGGCGGGATCAGAGCCGTAGACCATGAACTCCGCGAGCGCGGCGTCGTCAACCTTGCCGGACGCCAGGCAGTTGGAGGTTGACAGCGGATCCGACTCCTGCTCGCCGTGGTAGGTGCTGTTGCCGGTGCACTGCGTGTCGAGGATGACCAGCCGTACGTCCGTGGCGGGCGTGTCGGGAACGTCGAACGCACGGAAGGTGAGGTCCGGCGTGATCGGACGCGGCCGCCCAGCGGGGAACGCATCGCCCGGCGAGGTGTAGATCCGCTGCCACTGTCCCGGCGCGTCGACGGCACAGGGGTTGGATGGGGCGCGGACGCAGGTCTCGATCGCGAACCTCCGGAGCGCGGCGAAGCGGTCGGCGGTGCGGGCACTCACCTTCACCGACCGCACCGTCCGGGGCGCGGACCCGGCGAGGTCGACCGCGATGGCGCTGCCCCGCACGTCGGGAGTGGACCTGCTGACCGTCCAGCTCGACGCCTCGTTGTCGTCGATGAGGGCGGCCGGTCGCGTGCCGCCCGGGCTGGTCACCACGGTCGCGCCGTTGCTGGCTGAGGCGAGGTTACGGCTGAGGTGGAGCGTGAGATAGCGGGTACGCCCCGCCTTGATGGTGGTCGTCGTACGCCCCATCCCGAAGCCCGGTGCCGACCAGGTGAGGTCGTAGGTCCCGGCCACCAGGGCGAGGTCGCGGGCCAGCGGGCTGCCGGGATCGGTGTCGACCACCGGCGTCGAGGGCGCGGCGTACCTCCCCAGGTACACCGTGACGTTGATGGGTGTTCCGGTGTGGCGGTCGCGGGCGTCGACGATCAGGCGGCCCGACCGGATGCGGGGAGTGAGGTCGGCCGGTGCGGTGAAATCCGGAACGCCGGGCCGGCGGCCGGCGGGTGGCTTCGCGTCCGGTCCGAGGCCCCGACGCGCGAAGGCCGCCCAGAGTTCGCTGGCGTTCGCGCCGTCGAAGCGCATCCGGTCGGCGGCGAGAAGCGCGTCGCGGGCATCCACCATCGTGACGCTGCTCTGCTGGAGCAGGAGCGAGTCGAACAGCAGCTGTATCCATCGCCGGTTGCCCGGACACCGTGCGACCGGGCGGTCGCCGCCGGCACACAGCTGCTGCGCGACCTTGTCTGATGCCGGGGCCTCGCCGTCGTACTTCCTGACCAGCGCCTGCCGGATGTCCCAGTTGATGGCGGACCAGATCTCGCCGTCGGCGGCTCGGTTCCCGGGGTCGAAGCCCGCGTTCGTGACATTGAGCGGGCTGGATCCGAGGCGGTAGTTGCGGACGCCGTGCCGTGGATTGCCGGCGACGTACGCTCCGATCGCGGTCGGCGGGCTGCCGTCGAGACTGCTGCCGCCGTACTCCAGGAGGAACTCCGCGGCCAGCAGGTCTGACCATGCCTCGCCGACCGGGTGTCCCTGCGTACCGATGATCCCGGTGTCGGGTCCGCCGACCATCCGGTTGGTGACCGCGTGGGCGTACTCGTGCGCTACCACGGTGGCGTCGAAGGCGCTGTCGACACAGGGTCCGTACCACCCGGCCGCCAACGGCTGGAAGAGATAGTGGCTGGCGATCGCGGGGAGGCCGTCCTGCAGGGTCACCTGGTTGGCGTTGTTGCGGCCGAGATAGGTCGGGTACCCACCGGTGAGGGCGCCGGCCTGGACATAGCCGATCTGCCGGTCCCCGCCCAGGCCCCCGTGCCCGGCGTCCTGCTGGAGGTTGTGGTTCGCCTCGGTGAAGCCGAGCCGATAGGTCCAGTCGTGCAGCTGGTTGTGGAGGTCGAAGACGTGCGCCGCCGCGATGGCGGCGTCGTTGCCGCCCGGCCGCAGGTTGGCGGCGTCGCATCGCGACCGCCGCCAGGCATTGCCGAACTCCCCGCCCACGGGCATCGGTTCGGCGGCTGACGACGCGCCGGCCCCGACGGCGAGTGGGCTGGTCCAGGCCGGTGAGGTGATCGCCTTGGAGTTCACGGTGAGGTGGGCGCCGGCCTGCTCGGTAAGGGTGAGGGTGCTGCCGTATGCACCGGCGTCCTCGCCGTAGGGTTCGCTCGGCCGGTAGATGAACGCCCACACGGGACCGGACGTGGTGGTGGTCCTGAGGAGAATTCCGCAGCCGGGGACGCACCCGGACGCGTCGGGGTCGAGGAGGCTCGGGTCGAGCAGGCTTGGGTCGAGCAGGTGGTCGACCCGGTCGTGGCGGATGAGGACGGCGCCGGTACCCGCGTCCACGAACGACGTCGAGGCGGCCGCGGTGCCGTCCTGCACGTCGACGACGTTCGTTTCGTACGCCGGCCGCACCCCTCGGCCAGGTATCCCAACCGCGACGAGCCGGGCCTGCTGGGACTGTGCCATCCCCGCGACGGTGAACGTCGTCCAGTCCCGGAGATTGGCGGCTTGGTCAATGGGACCGACGGCGTTGGGGGACACCGGCTGCCCCACCGCCGTGGCCGCGCGCAGCCAGGCCTGGACGGCGCTCAGCCTGGGGGGTTCTGGTGCGGGCGCATCGCCGTACGCCGACGAGGAGACGTAGACGACCGCGTCGTCGGCGACGCCCACGGTGATGAGGCCGCCGGCGCCGGCCGGCAGGTCCCCGAAGCGCTCGCGGAAGACGACCACGTGCGCACGGCGACCGCCGTCACCGGCACCGGCGGCGGCGAGGGCTCCGACGCTGAGCAGCTCGAGGCCGCGAACGCGGGCTGCCGTCATGTGGAAGAGCACGCGGTTGTCCTCGACGAACCGGCGTGCGACGGCAGCGGGCGTCCCGCGAAGGTCGGACGCGAGTGTGCCGTCGGCGGGCAACACTGACGCGGCCGTGCCAAACCGGGTCCAGCGCGCGGTCGCTCCCAGCGCGCGGATCCGGCGGAGCTGCTGAGCGGACGGAGCCACCCGCCCTTCTCGTACGTCGATGTCTTTGTTGATGGCGGGACGGCTGAGCACGTCTGTCCTGCTCGCCTGACTTGAGCCCTCCTCGCCCTCGGCGACAGCCGAGGTGGCGGGCAGGGTGAGGCTGCCCGTCAGGGCGAGCATGGGTACTCCCACGGCGGTCGCGGCCTGCCGAGCGATCCGCGTGACCCAGCTGCGCGGTGTCCGCATCGCACCCCTCCGGAGCCGATCCCGTCGTGCGGGACGAAGAAGAGATGGGTTCCTTACCGAAACGACCGTGCCACAGAGGGTTACACAATGAG
This sequence comes from Actinopolymorpha alba DSM 45243, assembly GCF_000373925.1. Classification (GTDB taxonomy): domain Bacteria; phylum Actinomycetota; class Actinomycetes; order Propionibacteriales; family Actinopolymorphaceae; genus Actinopolymorpha; species Actinopolymorpha alba. Next base: position 11,554 of record NZ_KB892765.1, read on the forward strand.
ACGAAATCGCCGAAAATTCTACGGAGAGTAGTCACTGAAGCTTTTGTGTGGTGCCCGTCCACGAACCCGCTGCCCACTCCCGTGATCATGATCGTGATCGTGAAGGCGGGAGGGGACATACGTCCCGATGGCCTTCATGATCATCGGCTTCGCGGGCTTCGCGGGCTTCGTCGGCGTTTCTCGCTCACTATCCGATACACCTGGGTGTACGCCATTCGAGACGGTTGCTGTATTCAGTGAGACCCTGAAGACTTCAGGGTGTTATAGAGCCTGTTGCTTAATGCGCGCCCTTTTGTAAAGAGTGGGGAAAGCCCGCGGATTCCAGCGTTGGACGAGCACTCAGTGGAACCCTGCGCTCAGAGCAGCTCGCCTGCTGAGCGTGGGGCTGCGGCCTCCGGTAGACCTCAGGGATGAACATCGTTCTCATCTATCAAAAAGCAACAGGCTCTATAGCACCCCAAAATCTTCACGATCTGAGATGGCCCGCCCATCCGAGACTGCCGCGCCCGCCTGCTGCCGGACGTCGCGCGGCAGAGTTCCCTTGCATGGTGGGAACTTCCGCGTTCCACCCCGGAGAAGGCGTAGACAAGTAGGCAAGGTGAGCCGCTACCCGCGGCGCGACCGGTATGGCGGTCCAGGCCCGCCTGATGCAGGGCGCCCACCGGCGGTTTCGAGTACCCACCGAAGAAGTTCGAATAACCCTCCACTGAGACCGAGTAGCCGCAGGTGGCAATTTCTCCACGCGGGTCCCCCTGATCATTTCCGCGTGCGAGCAGTTCTTCGGCTGTCTTGCTGACCTTCAAGATCATGAAGGCAAAGAGGGCTATATGTCCTGATGGCCTTAACGATCACGATCACGATCACGATCACGATCACAGGGAGCGGTGATGGGATCGGGGGCGGGGTCAGGCGGGGATGCTCTGCTCTGCTTCCTCCGGGGATCGGCGGCGGGAGGTCGTGTGCTCACGCAGGACGAACCCGAGCACTGCGGCGATGGCGGCGAGAATGGCGATCGTGCTCAGGGCCGCCGGGAGTCCGAGCTGGTCCGCGAGGAACCCGATCAGCGGTGGCCCGGCGAGCATGCCGGTGTTGCCGATCGTCGAGGCCAGCCCAACCCCGCGCGGTCCGCCGATCGCCCCCGCCCGCGCGATCGCGATCGGGAACATGTTGGCGAGCCCGAACCCGACCGCGACCAACCCCGCGAACGCGAGACCGAGATCCTGCGCCCATGCCGCGACGAGAATGCCCGCACCCGCGATCAGCGCACCACCCGTGAGGACCCAGGTCTCCCCGGCGAGATTGATCAGCCGGCCGCCGATCAGGCGCCCCGCCGCGATCGCGACCGAGTACGCACCGAACCCGTACGCCGCCACGCCAGCCGCAGCGCCCAGGTCGTCGCGCAGATGCAGGGCGGCCCAGTCACCGACCGCGCCTTCGCCGTACGCCGTACACAATGCGACGACGCCGAACAGCACCACCACCAGGCTCACCGGGCGGCGTCCAGAGCGGCGTCCCGAACGGCGGTCCGCCGGCTCGGCTGGCGCGGGCTCCCCGGCATCCCCGTTGACGCCGGCAGCGCCCACACCGCCCAGGCTGGCAGCCGCGTCCGGGCGCAGCATCCGGCCTCCGACAAGCAAGGTGACCAGTACGCCGGCAACCGCGATCAGGCTCAGGTGCTGCGGGGTGGACAACAGGTCTGCCAGGACGCCGCCGATCACCGCGCCCACCAGTCCGCCGAGGCTCCAGAGTCCGTGCAGCGGCGACATGATGGCGCGCCCGGTCGCGGCCTCGACCTCGACGGCCGCGCTGTTCAACGCGACCAGCAGGACGCCGTAGATCACCCCGAAGAGCAGGAGGATCGCCCCGAGCTGGACCACCGAACGCGCGAGTCCGGGCAGGATCAGCGCCGCACATACCAGGGGGAACGACGCCACCGTGACCGCGCGGGTGCCGAAGCGTTCGCAGAGTCCGCCGGCGAAGTACATCGACACCGCCGAGCTGAACGTCATGCAGAGCAGTGCGAACCCGAGGGCCGTGGCGGACGCGCCGACCTGCTCCTTGATCTCGGGTACCCGCACGACCCAGCTGGCGAACACCACGCCGTCGGCGGCGAAGAAGACCGTCAGTGGGTACAACCGGGTCACCGGACGGTGGCTGCGCAGGCGTGCTCGGGTCATGCGGACCGTCCTTCGGTAGAAGCAGAAGCAGAAGCGGAAGCGGCGACCGGGGAGGGTGCGGGCGGTGCGGTGCTCCAGCGGCGCACCACCAGGGCGAGCACCGCGGCGCACACCGACAGGACGGTGACCGTCGAGAGGGCGGTCGGTAGGCCGTACCTGTCCGCGAGGAACCCGATCAAAGGTGCCTGTCCGAGGACTCCGAGGCTCGAGATCACGGAGACCCGACTCACGCCCCTGGGTCCGCCGAGCACACCGCCGCGGGCGATCGCGATCGGGAACACGTTGGCGAGACCAAGACCGACGACGACGTAGCCGGCGACCGCGAGTGGTAGGCCAGCGTGGGGGAGGTGGCCGGACCAGCTGGCCGCGACCGAGCCGACCGCCGCCAGCGCGAAGCCGCCACTGAGCACAACGGTGTCGCCGAACCGGCGGATCAGCCGGGCGCCGAGGAACCGCCCGACAGCGATCGCGCACGCGTAGGCCGCGTAGCCGAAGCCCGCGACCGCGGCGGTGGTACCAAGGTCCTCGCGCAGGTGCAGGGCGGCCCAGTTGTTGCTCGCGTACTCACCGAACGCCGTACACAGGGCGATGACACCGAACGGCAGCACGATCCAGCGAGCAGCCCGCCAGTCTGGTACGAACGCCGCCGGCGTCGAGGTGGCCCGGTCCGTTGTGGTGACGCTGTCCGTCGTGGCGGCCCTGTCGGTCGTCGGCTGGGGCGAAGGGAGGGGACTGCGGAGCCGGGGTCCGAAACGAAGGGTCACCGCCAGTCCGAGGACCGCCATCAGCCCAAGGTGCGGTGCGGGTGCGAGATGGTCCGCGGCGAACCCACCGACCACGGCGCCGGCGAGCGCCCCGACGCTGTAGATGCCGTGCAGCGTAGGCACCATCGGGTTGCCGCTGGCGGCGGCGGCCTCGACGGCGGCGCTGTTGAGCGCGATGTTGAACGTGCTCTGGGCCAGGCCGTGCACCACCAGCGCGACGCCGAGCCAGGCCACCGAGCCGGCCAGGGCGGGCAGGACCACGACGAGGCTGAGGAGGGTGGCGCCGGCGACGAGGACCTGCCGGGTCCCGAACTTCAGACAGAGCCGGCTGGCCAGCAGGGTCGCGGCGAGCCCGGCGAGCGAGCCGGTCAGCATGGCCAGCCCGAGGCCGCCGGCCGTCGCACCGACCTGGGCCTTGATGTCGGGGACGCGGACGAGCCAGTTGGCGGGAAGGAAACCGACGAGGCCGAAGAAGACGGCCAAGGCGTACGGGCGGCGGGCTGGCCCGGGACCAGTCGGAGTGGCTGGCCGGGCAGGTTCGCCGCCCCGTCGTTCTGACACAGGTGCTCCTTGGCAGGACGGGGGAGCGGGGTGAGAGGGGCGCCGGGACGAGGAACCGTCCTTGACCGTGCGCACCATCGGTCGTTACGGTCACAGAAACTAACAGGCAGGCTTCCTAATGAAAAGAGGCCGTCGATTCCTCATGCGGCCACACCCCGGACCGCCCGGCTGATCAACGACCGGGTGGCGTTCGAGTTGCTCCTTGACCGCGGCCCGCTCACCCGCCGCCAGCTGCGGTCGCTGACCGGGCTGTCCGGCCCCACCGTCGCCGACCTGGTCCAGCGGCTCGAGGCCGCGGGACTGGTCGCGCCGGTGGGCGAGGCGGGCACCGAACGCCGGGGTCCCAACGCGACGTTGTACGGCGTGCTCGCCGAGCGGGCTCACGTGGCCGGCGTGGAGGTACGCCCTGACCGGGTCATCGCCGTCGTCACCGACGTCACCGGCGCGCCGGTCGGGGTCTCCGAGGTAGCGCAGGATCCGCGGATCGCACCGCACCAGTTGGTGTGCGCGGCCATCGACGGCGCGCTCGCTGACGCCGGGCTGGCCCCCGACCAGCTCCGCATGGTCGTCGTGGGAACGCCTGGACTGGTCGACCCGGCCAGCGGCGACGTGACGTTCGTGGCCAGCCTGCCGACCTGGCACGCCAACCTGCTGCCCGGACTTCGCGAGCGGTACGGCGACCGGGTCCTGCTGGAGAACGAAGTCAACCTTGTCGGCCTCGCCGAGCACCGGCTTGGTGCGGCTCGCGGTCGCGACACCTTCGCCCTGCTGTCTCTGTCGACCGGGATCGGCGTGGCGATCGTCCTCGGTGGCCGGCTGCACCGGGGTGCGTCGGGCGGCGCGGGCGAAGCGTCGTACATCCCGCTCGGCGCGCTCGGCAGCGGAACCTTCCAGGACCATGCCGGCGGTGATGCCATCGTGGCGCTGGCCCGCGAGCACTGCCTGGACGACCCCGACGGCGGTCTCGGTGCGCTCGTCAGCGCGGCGGTCGCTGACGGTCCGCGACACGAGGCGTTCCTCGACGCCATCGCCGACCGGATCAGCGTGGGCGCCGTTGCCATCTGCGCGGTCCTCGATCCGGGGGTCGTGGTGCTCGCGGGGGAGGTGGGGCTTGCTGGCGGCGCGGACCTCGCCTGCCGGGTGGCGGAGCGGCTCGCCGCGCGGATCCCGCTCCCGACCGAGGTCGTCCCCGGCGCCGTCGGCGTGGGCGGCTGGGGCGTGCCGGAGGGAGGCGTGGTCGGGCCCGGTGACGAGGCGCGCAGCGCGGTCGACGGCAACCCGGTGGTGCGCGGGGCCGTCCTCGTCGCGCTCGACCTGCTGCACCAGGAGACCTTCGGTGAACCAGCCGGGGGACGTTGACCTCGCGGACCTCGTGGCGACAGTGGGTGGGGACGTGTCGGGCAATCCATCCCAGCCTGGAAGACTGCCGCCATGCGCGTGCATCTGGGATCGGACCACGCGGGCTACGAGCTCAAGCAGCACCTCGCCCGTTGGTTGGCCGAGCAGGGTTATGAGGTGGTCGACCACGGGCCGTCGGTGTACGACCCCGAGGACGACTACCCGCCGTTCTGTCTGGCGACCGGACAGGGAGTGGTGGCTGACCCGGGGAGCCTCGGCGTCGTGATCGGAGGCTCGGGCAACGGCGAGCAGATCGCGGCCAACAAGGTCACTGGCGTGCGTGCCGCGCTGGCCTGGAACACCGACACCGCCCGGTTGGCCCGCCAGCACAACGACGCCAACGTGCTGTCAATCGGTGCCCGGATGCACACCACCGACGAGGCGACGGGCTTTGTCAACGAGTTCTTGACGACGGTGTTCTCCGGCGAAGCCCGCCACGCCCGCCGGATCGCGATGCTCACCGCCTACGAGGAGTCCGGGACCATCGGCCTCTGACCCGGCCCTACCGGCGGTGCGTGGCTCCGACCTACCGGTGTCGAGCGCTCTAGAACGACGTGTCGAGCAGGGGTAGCGGGTCGTGAAGGAACGCCTGGGACACCGCGGCCAGGCTGCCCGCCGTGCGTTCCTCGATTAGGCCTGCACCGCCGGCCGCCTGGAGTGAGGGCCGGCCGAGGTATGCCGAGGCAAGGTCGCGAATGTCGAGCACCAGGTTGGGTTCGCGGGTGACCCGGCCACAGGAGGCCCCGGTGGCGTCGCCGGCCAGGTGCCAGCGTCCGGCGTTCCACGGACAGAACTCGTCCCGCACCTCGAGCACCACGTCGACAGGGCGGGTGTAGGTGCGGGAGCCGAGCGCCCGGCCGACCTCGACGAGCCGCACCCACAGGCTGTCGCGGAATCCGAGTGCGGCCTGGCGAATGTCGACGAGCCAGCGCAGGAGCGGGTCGTCCATGGCGAGGCGGCGGTGGATGGTCGTGGCCATGAGGTCCTGGTCGAGCAGGAACCTCCACAGTGCGGCGTACGACGCGAGGTCGGTCGCCTGGACCCGCTGCACCGTGGTCCTGCCGGCGGGCCCGCGTTGCTCCCAGGACTGGCGGGTCTGGAAGTAGGCATAGCCGGTGGGCGCTCCGGAGCGTTCGGCGACCACGCAGCGCAGCGGCGAAGCGCCCCCGCGCATGCTCGGCGGGTCAGCGATCTCGCCGCGCGCCCATGGCTCGGTGTAACGGAACATCCCGGGACGCGTGGCCACGACCGACTCGCGAATCGCGGTGCAGATGTCGAGCGACTTCTCGGCGTCGGCGTAGCGGATCGTCACCTCGTCGGTGCCCGGCACGGGGCGGAGGGCGCTGCCTACCTTGGGGATCTCGACGCTTGCCCAGTCGCTCGCGTGGCCGTATCCGAACCGGCCGTAGATCGCTGGCTCCGATGCGGTCAGGGCCGCGACCGGCTCGCCGCCGGTCTCGTGCAGCGCGGTGAGTTGGTGCCGCATGAGGGAACGAAGCACGCCACGACGGCGATGGGTGGGCAGGACGCCGACCATGCTGACGCCGGCCACGCCGAGCGGGCCGCCCGGGACCGTCATCGTGAAGGTGTAGGCGCCGGTGTGCCCCACCAGGTCGTCACCGTCGAAGGCGCCGATGCTGCGGTCGGCCTCGAACCGACGGCGCTCGACCTCCAGCGCGTCCTCGGGCCAGGCCTCGCCCCCGAAGGACAGCTCTATCAGCCTGATAGCTCGTTGCGACTCGTCCGCGCCGAGCGGGCGTACTTCGATCGTCATGCGGCCTGCCTATCAGAGGGCTCCGACCATCGACCATGGGATTTCGGGCGAGCAAACCTCCGACGCGTCGGCCACCGCCGGGGAAAGCCCGATCTACGGGCTGCACCGGCTGGAGATCACGGCAGTGTCAGGCGCGGGCGAGAAATCCCAACGTTGACAGGCCGTTACGGCGCCTTTACGTTCAAGGGCCGGGGACGAAGGCCGGAGCGCACCCGGCCAGCAGGGCAGCTCTGCGGATCACATCCGCTGTCGAAAGGGCAGACCCTGGTGACCAACACAACCGTCCAGCATGATCCGGTCCAGCTCCGGGTCGGACTGCTCGGCGTCAACACCAGCCAGGCATCCGTGTTCGCGCGGATGCTGAACGCCGAACGCGTGATCCCAGGTGCGCGCATCAGCTGGGTCTGGGGTGGTGAGCTGCGCCCTGACCAACCCGATGCCACCACGTTGGCAAGGACGTACGCCATCGAGGAGGTCGTCGGCGAGCCCACCGAAGCGCTCGCCGAGACCGATCTCGTGCTGGTGGTCGAAGGTTCCGACAACGGCGCCAACCACGTACCCCTGGCCCGTCCGTTCGTGGCGGCTGGCGTACCCACGTTCATCGACAAACCGATGAGCGCGGAGCTGGTCGAGGCGCGGATGCTCTTCCGGTTGGCGGCCGAGAGGGGCGTGCCCGTGACGAGCTCGTCGGCGTTGAGGTACGCCCGGGAACTCCGCGAGAACCGCGACCGCATCGCCCGCATGGGTCGGCTCTCGTCTGTCGTGAGCGTCGGGCCGGGGCGGTGGTTCTTCCACAGCATCCACGGACTGGAGCAACTCCACACGCTGCTCGGGCCCGGAGTCGAGTGGGTGCGGCGCTTCGCGTGGCCCGACCGCGACGTCGCCGTGCTCGGCTATCCCGACGGGCGACCCAGCGCCGTGGTGCAGACGCTGCGCGACGCGGAGTACCGCTTCCATCTCACGATGTACGCGGAGAAGGGCTGGTACTCCCTGGAGACCAACGACTACGACGCCTTCTACAGAGGGCAGTTGCGGGCAGTGGTCGAGATGGCGCGGACCGGTATCCCGCCGGTGGCGCCGGAGGAAACCCTGGAGCTCTTGGCGATTCTTCACGCCGGTGTCCGGTCGGAGGAAGCGGGTGGGCAACCGGTCCGGGTCGCGGACGTCCTCGCGGAATAGGCGTTCGCGGAGTAGGCGTTCGCGCAGCGTTCCCGGGGGTGGCCGGGAGTAGCGTGCTCGCCGTCCGCAGGATGGACGGGGCTTCCGCTCGGGGGCCCGTGCGGCTATGAATATGGTCCGTACCAGATAGCGGTGACTGGCGCGCGGTTCGTGTGCGGGTCGCCGTGGTGGTACGCCACGAGAACGAAGCTGGAGGGTGACCCGGGTGAAGGTCTCACGCGTAGGGGTCGTCGGCCTCGGCGGCATTGGTCGCGTCCACATCGCCGGCCTGCGGCGGTTGGGTGTCCAGGTCCACGGTTACGACGACATACCCGATGCGAGGTCCAAGGCCAACGAAGAGCTCGGGGTCGTGGTGCACCCCGATCTCGCCTCGCTCATCGATGCGGTGGATGTCGTCGACGTGTGCACGCCGACCGACACTCACGCCGCCGCGGCCCTCGCGGCGATCCGCGCCGGGCGTTCCGTCATCTGCGAGAAGCCGCTGGCCCGCACGTTGGGTGAGGCGGACGCGCTCATCGCGGCCGCCGACGAGGCCGGAGTGGCGCTGCACGTGGCGCACGTCGTGCGGTTCTTTCCGGAGTACGCCGCGGCGCGAGCGGCGGTCGCGGCAGGCCGGATCGGCCAGCCGGGTGTGCTCCGGCTCACCCGCGAGGGTGGCATGCCCAACCCCAACGGCTGGTACCACGACGTCGCCCGCTCCGCCGGGATCATCGGCGACGTCATGATCCACGACATCGACTTCGCCCGGTGGATCGCGGGCGACGTGGTCCGGGTCTATGCCCGCACGCTCCGGCCCGCGGGTCCATACAACGGCGCGACCCATGCGTACGCCCTCCTCACCCACGCGAGCGGAGCGATCAGTCACCTGACCGCCTCGTGGGCCCGCACCGGCGCGTCCTTCCGCACCAGCTTCGAGTTCTCCGGCAGTCAGGGGATGCTCGACTACGCCACCGACCAGCGGCCGTTGCTGCGCACCGCACCACCCGACCTGGCGCACGCGGGCGGGCCCATGCTCGACGAGGATCCCTGGGCGGCGGAGCTGCGGGAGTTCCTCGCCGCGATCGAGGGCGGCCCGACGCCCCGGGTGACTGCCCACGACGGCCGGGCAGCGCTCGCCATCGCGCTGGCGGCGCTCGAGTCCGCCGAGACCGGCCGTGCGGTGGACCTGCCGCCCGCGGCGAACCCGTTCCCTGGAAGCGCCCCCTCGCCCGCGGAGGTCGTGTCGGTATGACCAGTCCTGAAAGCCCAGCCGCCGCGTCCGGTGAGGCGAGGCCGGTCAAGATCGGCATCATGTCGTTCGCGCACCTGCACGGCGCGGGCTACGCGGGTGTCCTCGCGGGGCGACCCGACATCGAGTTGCGGGCCGCCGACGAGAACGCCGACCGCGGCAAGCCGATCGCCGACGGCTTCGGGATCCCGTTCACCTCGTCGTACGCCGAACTCCTGGACTGGCAGCCCGACGCCGTCATCGTCTGTTCCGAGAACGCCCGGCACCGGGTCCTGGTCGAGCAGGCCGCCGCGGCTGGTGCGCACGTCCTGTGCGAGAAGCCGCTGGCCACCTCGCTCGTGGACGGGCGCGCGATGATCGACGCCTGCGAGGCGGCCGGTGTCACGCTGATGACTGCGTTCCCCGTGCGGTTCGCCCGACCGGTGGTCGGTTTGGCGAAGCTCGCCCACGACGGCGCCCTCGGTCGCATCCACGGCGCCGCCGGGACCAACCCGGGCAGGATGCCGGGTGGGTGGTTCGTCGACCCGGACCTGGCCGGTGGCGGCGCGGTCATGGACCACACCGTGCACGTGGCCGACCTGCTCCGCTGGATCCTCGGAGTCGAGGCAGTAGAGGTCTACGCCCAGGTCAACCGCATCCTCTACCCCGACCTGCCGGTGGAGACGGCTGGGACGTTGGCGATCACCTTCGCGGACGGCACGGTCGCGACCATCGACTGCAGCTGGGGTCGCCCGAAGTCCTATCCGACGTGGGGCGGCGTGACCCTCGAACTCGTTGGTGAGCAGGGGATCGCGACCGCCGACGCGTTCGGCCAGACCATCAACTCCTACCACGACGGGCCGGGGCGTGCCGGCGGGCAGGATGTCGCCTGGTCGCCGTGGGGTGACAACCCCGATGCCAGCATGCTGGCGGAGTTCATCGCGGCGATTCGTGAGGGCCGGCAACCACGGCCTGACGGCTGGGACGGTTACCGCGCGACGGAGATCGCGTTCGGCGCCTACCTTTCCGCGGAGTCCGGCCAACCGGTGTCACTGCCGCTGCCGGTCGACGGTTAGGGCGTGGCTGGCGTCCCGCGCGCCGGGTGCGAGACTGGGCGGCGTGCGGGAAGAGGTGTCGCCACGGGACCGGTTCGTCACCGTCTACGGCTTCCGGCCGGTGCTCGCGGCGCTGGCGGACGACCGGCTCTCCATCGACAAGGTGCTCGTCGCCGAGGGGGCGCGGGGCCCGTCCTTGCGCGAGATCGTCGCGGCTGCGGATGCGCGTGCGGTGCCGGTTCGCCGGGTCCCGCCGCACCGGCTCACGTTGCTGTCGGGCAACCCGCGCCATGACAACGGCGTACTCGCCGATGTGGTGGCGCCTCGGATGCGAACGCTGGCGACGGCACTCGAGGCGCGACCACACGAGCGGCCCCAGACCATTCTGGTCCTCGACGGCATCAAGACCCCGGCGAACGTCGGGATGATCCTGCGGACCGCGACCGCCGCTGGCCTCGACGGTGTGGTGGTGCCGCATCGCGGGGTCGCCGACCTCGACCCCCTGGTGGTGAAGGCGTCCGCGGGCGTGGCGTTCCACGCGCCGGTGCTGCGCTGCGACACCGCGGAGGAGGCGGCCGAGCGGTTGGTCGAGGCCGGCTACACCCTGGTGGGGCTCGCGGCCGACGGGTCGGAGTCACTCTTCGAGGCGGAGATCCCGAGCCCGGTGGCATTCTTCCTGGGGGGCGAGACCGACGGCGTGAGCCCGGCCGCGCGGGCGTACATCGGCGCATGGGTGAGCATCCCGATGCCGGGCGACGTGGAGTCGCTGAACGTCGCGAGTGCCGCGGCGGTCGTGGCGTTCGAGGTCGTCCGCCGCCGTCTCACGGTGCGCGCGTAGGGATACCGAGGGCTGAGCCGGTCGCTGTACGGTGCGACCGGTGGACAGCACTTCTGAGCACACGCGGCGGGCCAGCTCCTTCGGGGCGCAGGCGTCCGCGTACGCCGAGTACCGCCCGAGCTATCCCGACCAGGCTGTCCGGTGGGCGCTGGAACCCGTCACCGACCGGGAGCAGGTGCGTGTCTGCGACCTGGCGGCGGGCACCGGAAAGCTCGCCGAGGTGGTTGCCCGGCAGGGGTACGACGTTCTGGCGGTGGAGCCTGACCTGGCCATGCTGGCGGAGCTGCGCCGGCGGCTGCCGGGCGTACCCGCGTTGAACGGCCGCGCCGAGGAGATCCCGCTGCCGGACGGGAGTGTCGACGCGGTCGTGGTCGGCCAGGCGTTCCATTGGTTCGACGTCGACCGGGCACTGGGGGAGATCGCGCGCGTGCTCAGGCCGGGCGGCGTCGTCGCCGGGCTCTGGAACTTCGAGGACGACCAGGAGGATTGGGTCGCCGGCCTGGCGGCGGTGTACGGGCGCCTCGGGTCCATCGGGCAGTGGCGCGGCGATCGGACCTTCCCTGCGCACGAGAGGTTCGGCGCGTCGGAGAGCGCGGAGTTCGCGTACGTCGAACGCCGGACCACCGAGTCGCTGGTCGGGGCGATCAGCACCCAGTCGACAATGCTGGTGATGCCGGACGGCGATCGCGCCCGGCTGCTCGGGCTGATCCGGGACTACCTTCGCGGCCGACCCGAAACCGCATCCGGGGAATTCGGCGTTCCGATTATCGCCGGCGTCATTCGGGCCGTCCGCCTTTCCTGAAAAGGACCTCGGTCTCCTGCGCGGGTGGCGCGTGCGTCGACGTTGGTGGCCGATTTCTGCACGTTGATCATGAACGAGCTGACCACGAGTTTCGAATAGGCCTCCAGCGGGGGCCCGCATGTCTCGGCATTCGGATAGACGAGGCTGCGCGGCGTACAACACCAGTCCGGACGCGGTTTCACCGGGCGCGGGGGCCTGGTGAAACCACTGGAAGGCCCGTGGTGGGCAGGCCATCTCAGATAATGAGAAACCAGCCTTCTGTCTCACATTGTGTACACCCTTTGCTGGACCTCACGCGCCAATTCCCCACCCCGCTAGGTGAATTTGCCTTGCCTGGTGGGGACATACCCTGCCTCGCACCTGAGAAGGTGTACGCAATGTGAGGCGCCACCCGCGGCTCGCCCCGACTTGGCGGAGGTATGCCGGTTTCTTTCCCGAAACAGCTCCACCGGGCGGAAGGAAGCGCCAGCGGACGGGTCATACGCTGCGCGGATGGGTTTCGAGGATTCTTATCTGGGGCGGCTCCGGCAGCGGGTCGGCCACGACCTTCTTCTGGTCCCCGGCGCGCAGGTGCTCGTGTTCGATGACAGCGATCGGCTTCTGCTCGTCCGCCGCACCGATACCGACACGTGGGGAGTGATCGCGGGTAGCGCCGAGGAGGGTTTGTCGTTCGTGGGGACGGCGCTCGCTGAGCTTGCCGAAGAGGCAGGGCTCACCGCAACACCCGCGGACCTCGAGCCGTTCGCGTGCACCTCCAACCCGGCCGATGTTCTGACCTATCCGAACGGCGACCGGGTGCACGCGTTCGCGATGTGTTTTGCCGTACGACGCTGGACCGGAGTTCCGCGCCCCGACGGCGTTGAAAGCAAGGCGGTCGCTTTCTTCGGTACAGGCGCAGGCGAGCTACCCGAGAGCCGGCACCCCGAGGTGGACATTGCGCTCCGCCTGTGGCGGGCCTACCAGGCGAGCGGAACCTTCCAGGCCGGCTGATCGCTCGCCCGACCTTCAGGTCCTCCCGATCATGAGGGAAGGACCTCGGCCTGGGGTTCGAACTGCGTGCGGTAGAGCTCGGAGTAGAGCCCGCCCGCGTCGACGAGTTCCTCGTGCGTGCCGCGTTCGACCAGCTGGCCCTGATCCAGCACGAGGATGGTGTCGGCGTTGCGGACCGTCGAGAGCCGGTGTGCGATGACGAGGGAGGTCCGGCCCTCGAGTGCGGTGGCAAGTGCGCGTTGCACCGCCGCCTCGGACTCGGAGTCCAGGTGGGCCGTGGCCTCGTCCAGAATCACGATCGAGGGCGCCTTGAGGAGAAGTCGGGCGATGGAGAGTCGCTGGCGTTCGCCTCCCGAAAGCCGGTAGCCGCGATCACCCACGACGGTGTCGAGCCCATCGGGAAGGGCTGCCACGAACTCACCGATCTGGGCGGCGTCGAGCGCGTCGAGGAGTTCCGGGTCGGTCGCGCCCGGACGGGCCATCAGCAGGTTGGCGCGGATCGTGTCGTGGTACATGTGCGAGTCCTGGGTCACGACACCGATCACCGCCCGCAGGGACTCCTGCGTCACCTCACGTACGTCCCGATCGCCGACGAGCACCGCACCGTCCGTCACGTCGTACAGCCGGGAGACCAGCGAGGCGAGCGTGCTCTTGCCCGCACCTGACGGGCCCACGAGCGCGACCATCTGGCCAGGTTCGACGCGGAAGCTCACGTCCCCCACGACGTCGACACCCGTCTCGGTGGACAGGATCGCGGTCGACTCCAGCGAGGCGAGTGAGACCTCTGACGCGGCTGGATAGTGGAAGCGCACATGGTCGAACTCCACGGAAGGCCGCACGTCCTTCGGCAGCGTCCGGGCGCCCGGCAGGTTGGCGACCATCGGTGGTAGGTCGAGGACCTCGAGGACGCGTTCGAAGCTGACCAGGGTCGTCATGACGTCGACCTGCAGGTTGGAGAGTGCGGTCAGCGGCCCGTAGAGCCTGGTGAGGTAGGCCGTCAGGGCGACCACGGTCCCGATGCCCAACGCGCCGCCGACCGCGAACACTCCACCGACGCCGTACACCAGCGCCACCGCGAGGGCTGCGACCAACGTGAGGGAGACGCGGAAGATGCCGGCGTACATCGCGGTCGTGACGCCGATGTCGCGCACCCGAGCGGCCTTCCCGGCGAACTCGCCGGAGGAATCCTGGGACCGGCCGAAAATCTTGGCCAAGGTGGCACCGGCGACGTTGAACCGTTCGGTCATCGTCTGGGCCATGTCAGCGTTGAGGCGATAACCCTCTGCCGTCGCGGCCCGCAGCCGGCCGGCCATGAGTCGCGCCGGCAGGACGAACAACGGCAGCAACGCCAGCGCCAGCAGGGTGATCTGCCAGGACATCACAAACATCGCTCCGAGCACGAGCACCACACTGAGCAGGTTGCTGACCACGTTGGACAGCGTGGACGTGAACGCCTGCTGGGCGCCGAGCACGTCGCCGTTGAGTCGCTGGATGAGCGCGCCGGTCTGCGTACGACTGAAGAACGCCACCGGCATGCTCTGCACGTGGTCGAAGACGGCGGTGCGCAGGTCGAGGACGAGTCCCTCCCCGATCCGGGCCGAGAACCACCGCTGGGCGAGCGTCGCGCCGGCAGACGCGAGCGCGAGTGCCGCGACACCGAGCGAAAGAGCGACCACGACGTCGGTCCGGCCGCGCGCGATCCCGCGGTCGATGATGTCGCGGAAGAGCAGGGGAGTGGCGGCACCGATCGCGGCGTCGATCGCGACCAGGAGCAGGAAGATCGCCAGAAAACCCTTGTAGGGAACGGCGAACGACAGGATGCGACGGGCGGTGCCGGGGGCCAGCTTGTGGCCCTTGACCGAGGAATCCTGCAGGAACGACCGCATCGCGCGACCGCCACCCGCGCCGCGAAGCATCGACATCCGGGTCCTCCCCTCCGCGCCGTCCTGGGCAGACGCGCGATTTAGAGAGGTTACCTCCCTATGAGGTAGCCTCTCAACCAGTGGCCGGCGTACGCTGTCCGCGTGCGGAAGAAGGACGACTCGGCGGAGCGGATCGCCGCGTTGTTGGAAGGGATCGTGCGCCGGCAACGGCGGGCGTCGTGGGAGCAGCTGGGTGCGCTGGACGTCACGCCCGCTCAGGTGCGGGTGCTGCGTACCCTCCACCATGCCGGCGCGGCCATCCGGGTGAGCGACCTCGCCGCCCGGTTGGGGATCGTCCCCCGCTCAGCCACGTCTGTGGTCGATGACCTGGAGACCGCGGGGTTGGTACGCAGGGCAGCCGATCCGGGTGATCGCCGCGCGACGCTCGTCTCCATGACGGCCAAGGGTGCTCGGGTGCTTGCCGCGGTACGCCGGAGCAAGCGGGACGCCACCGTGGCGCTGGTCGAGCGGCTTGATCGGAGCGAGCGGGAGCAGTTGCTGTCCCTGCTCGCGCGGCTGGCGCCCGATGACGCGGTCGAGGATCGGTGACGGGGAATGATCACGTTTGCGTGGTCATTCCCCACGATGCGCGGCAAATTGAGCTTGCTTCGTAGGGAATGACCACGCAAACGTGATCATTCCCGGCTCGAAAGGTTATGCGTCCGCTTCGCCTTCATGATCAGGATCACCGGGGGTTGCGGTCGCCAGCTGCCATGCGCGGTGGGCCGCGGCGGTGGCGAGGGCGCGTAGCACTTCGGGATCGATCCCTGACTCAGGTGGCGGGTCGAACGCCACGGTGACCGGGTGCCCGGGGCGCTCCGGGGGTAGGGGAGGGGCCGGGAGTTCGGGCCGGGGTTCGGACGCACCGGCGTACGCGTCGCGGGCCACGACTCCCTCCGCGCTGCTGCCGGCGAGTCCGGCGCTCGGTCCCGCGGACGAGCCGGGCCCGGGGGTGCGCCGGGCGCGCAGGGCACTCAACACGTCGGCACGGGACTTACCGCGCAGCCGCAGCAGGGTGAAGGGGTCCTTGTCCAACGCGTCCGCGACCAGGTAGCAGACCGCGGCGGCATGCTTGCACGGATCACCCCAGTCTGGGCAGGAACACCGGGGCTGGATCTCGCCGGCGCCGGGAAGCAGGTCGAGTCCGGCCGCGGCGACGTCCGACACGACCTCGGGCGGGAGCTCGCCATCGAGCAGGGCGGCGGTACGCCCGATCTGCGCGGCGATCGCGTCGAGAACCCGCTCCCAGTCGTCGCGCCGAAACCTCGGAACCCGCACGGTCACGGTGTAGGGGACCGCCCGGCTGCCCTGAACCGCCGCCATCACCAACCCCGGCGCGACGTCCATCTGGCCCACCGCGCCGCGTCGGGCGTAGGAGCGCCCTCGGGAGAGGCGACCGGGATCGAGGGCCGCCCGGTGTTCGAGCGCGTCGACCCAGGCTCGCCCCCACCAGGTCTGTCCGAAGCCGCGCCGGCTTCCGCGCCCTCGGGCGGCAGGAGGCCGGTGGTTCTCTTCCGTCTCGTCGGACCACCAGTCGCCGGACGTACGCCGACCAGCGGGACTCATGTCGGGCTCCCCAGAGCGACGAGATCGGCGAGCTCGGCGTCGGACAGCTCGGTCAGCCACGCCTCACCCGACCCGACGACCGCGTCGGCCAGGTCCCGCTTGGCGCGCATCAGGTCGGCGATCCGGTCTTCGAGGGTGCCTTCGGTGACCAGCCGGTGGACCTGCACGGGACGGTCCTGCCCGATGCGGTAGGCCCGGTCGGTCGCCTGGTCTTCGACGGCGGGGTTCCACCACCGGTCGAAGTGGACGACGTGGGTGGCCTGGGTGAGGGTCAGCCCGACCCCGCCCGCCTTGAGAGACAGCAGGAACACCGGAGCCTCGCCGGCCTGGAACGCCGTCACGAGTTGTTCGCGTTTCTTCGCTCCGACACCGCCGTGCAGGAAGAGTGTCCGGACTCCACGCGCGTCAAGGTGACCTTGCAGCAGCTGGCACATCTCGACGTACTGGCTGAACACCAGCACCGACTCGCCCTCGGCGAGGATCACGTCGAGCAGCTCGTCGAGGGCGGCCAGCTTGCCCGAACGCCCGGGCAGCGGACCGGCCTCGTGGAGGTACTGCGCGGGGTGGTTGCACACCTGCTTCAGCGCGGTGAGCAAAGCGAGGACGAGCCCGCGCCGGGCCATGCCCTCCGAACTCCTGATCTCCTCCATCACCTCGTCGACGACGGCCTTGTAGAGCGTGGCCTGCTCCGTCGTGAGTGGGACGACCACGTCGCTTTCGGTCTTGGGTGGCAACTCGGGCGCGATCCCGGGGTCGGACTTACGTCGCCGCAACAGGAACGGCCGGCTCAGCCTGCCCAGCCGGGCAGTCGCGTCGGGGTCGCGGTAGCGCTCGATGGGCACCGCCAGCCGACGCCGGAAACGGTCCAGCGAGCCCAGGATGCCGGGTGTCGTCCAGTCGAGGATCGACCAGAGTTCAGTGAGGTGGTTCTCGACCGGGGTGCCGGTGAGCGCGACCCGGGTGGCCGAGGGGATGGAACGCAGGGCCCGGGCCGTGCGGGCGAGGGGGTTCTTCGCGTGTTGGGCCTCGTCGGCGACGACCATCCCCCAGGTGGCGGTGGCGAGCTCGTCGTGGTCGCGGCGTACGACGCCGTATGTCGTCAACACCACCTCGTCGGGGGCCGTCTCGTCGAGGTGCCGGCCCGCACCGTGGAACCGCCGGACCGGGATCGTCGGGGCGAACTTCGCGAGCTCGCGCTGCCAGGTGCCGAGCAGGGACGTCGGGCAGACCACCAGGGTGGGTCCCTGCCCGAGCGGACGGCGGTGCAGGTGGAGGGCGATGAGCTGCAGAGTCTTTCCGAGCCCCATGTCGTCGGCGAGGCAGCCGCCCAGGCCGAGGCCGGTCAGGTGGGCCAGCCAGGCCAGACCGCGTTGCTGGTAAGGGCGCAGCGTGGCCTGGAGATCGGCGGGCGTCGAGATCGCGAGATCCGACTCGGCGGCCCTGAGCCGCTCCGCGAGTTGGGCGACCGGGCCCTCGGCCGTGAACTCCACCCGCTCCTCGTCCACCTCCAGCTCTCCGGTGAGCGCCGCCGCCAACGCCTCCGCCGCACCCAGCGTGCGGGGGGTACGCCGCCGCAGCCGAGCGAGAACGTCCCGGTCGACCTTGACCCACCGGCCGCGAAGCCACAGGAACGGGCGCTTGGCCTCGGCGAGCGCGGCGATCTCGTCGTCGGTCAGCGCTTCGCCGTCGATGGTCGGCTGCCAGCGGAACGTCAGCAGGTCCCGCATCGAGAACGTGGGTTGGGCGGCACCGGCTGGGGTGGGCGTGGCGGCGCGGGCCCGGAGCTTGAGTCCGGTACCGAAAAGCTCGGTCGGCCACAGCACCTCGATCCCCGCACCATCGAGCGCTTCGGCACCCCGGGTCAGCAGGTCCTCGAGGTCGTCGTCGCCGAGGTCGACGCCGGTGGGGGTCGCGGCCGTCAGGGCGGTGCCGAGCGGGGGCCAGGCGCGCGCGCCGCGGCGCAGTGCGAGCAGCAGGTCGGTTTCGGCCTGGGCGCCGAGCCGGGTGAGTACGGCGGCCGGCGCGGTCCACAGGTCGGCGACGTCGACGAGCAGGCTCGGGTCGGTGGTGCTCCGCAGCCGGAGGAGGCCGCGGAAGGAGCCCGCCTCGGTGTCGACGGGTTCGGGCTCCTCGTCGACGGGTTCGACCTCGTCGACGCCGCCGCTCGGGGGTTCGATGCGCAGCACCAGGCGGGCGCCCGCGCGCTCGAACTGCTCGATCTCGTCGAGCCAGTCGGTCGGGCCATCGAGACGGGCGGGATCGGGGAGCGCGAATGGCTCGGCCTTCGCGGCGAGGGGTCTGGGGCTCGTCCGGGTCCTGGCGTTCGTGAGTGTGTCGGCGTACGCGCCGTCTGGGCGGGCCAGCGTGTCCGCGATCGCGTCCCAGAATGCCCGGATCAGACCTTCCGCGGTGTGGATGCGTACCGGCCGGCTGCCCGTGATCGGCACGGCGTGCGCGAGGGGTGGCATCGCCGCCGCCAGCTCCCGGAGCCAGGCATGGTCGGCCGGATCGAGCGGGCCGACCCGCCAGGCGCCGAACCCCTGTGGGGATCGCGCGGGCGCCAGCTTGCCGTGCGCGACCAGCCCGAGTCCGGCGAGAGCGGCGGCACCCCAGGCGCGGTGCGAGACCGGAGCCATCGGGTCGGGCTCGGCAGTGAAGTGATCGATCGCCTCGGCGATGGTGAGCAGTCGTGCCGGCACCACCGACCGGCGTACCCGCGAACCTGCGGGCAGCACCACCTCGACCGTCGCGTCGCCCCCGCTGCCAGCCGCGTTGCCAGAACCGCTGCCCGCCCGCGAGGGCTCCCAGAGCGCGATCGTGCCCGTCCGCGGAGGGTCCGCGGGAACGAAGACGGCCTCGACTCCTACTGGCTCGAACCCCACCGGCACCTGCGGCACGTTACTCGGTCTCACCGACAGACCCACCGGCACCTGCGGCACGTTACTCCGTCTCACCGACAGACCCACCGGCGACGCGGCCGGTGAGCGTGCCGCGCTGGCGACGGGCCGCGCCCGGGCGAGGCAGCCAGGTCCTCAGGCGACGAGCTCGGCGGGAGTCAGGCTGAGTGGGTACGGCATGGCGGCGTGGAACGTCTCCTCGGCCTTGACCTCGGCGGCCTCGACGTAGCTGCCGTCGCGCAACTCCAGCGCGAGTATCGAAGGGACCTCAGGATCGATGAGCCAGTACGACGGGCAACCCGCGCTCTCGTAGCGGTTGCGCTTTGACACCAGGTCGATGCCGCGGTTGCCAGGCGAGAGCACCTCGACGGCGAGGAGCGGTGGGACAAGGACGAGGCCTCGGTCGGTCAGATCAGATCGGCGGGCAACGATGAGATCCGGCTGCACCAGGGTGTCGTTCGCAAGTCGGACATCGACCGGTGCCACGAGGGCCTCGAACTCGGGTGGACACGCGTCAGTAAGTTTTCGTACGAGCTGCACGACTACCCGTTGGTGAAGCGGTCGCGGGGCCGGGCTCACGATCAGTACCCCGTCGATGAGCTCGTAGCGGTGCCCGTCATCGGGTGCCGACTCGAGATCGACCCAGGTGAGCGGTCGGCCGTACGGCAGGCGCATCACGGAACTCATCGTGCCTCCTCGTCGCCATGCCGTCCAATACTGGCCGATCCGGATGGCGCGCCGTCGCGTCTATCCACAGGCAGTGGAGGCCCTCACTTGTCGCCGGCGAAGGTGCTCTCCCACGAACCCGGCAAGGCGTCCAGCGCTGCGCGATAGGCCGCTGGATCATGGGGTTCCTGATCTTCCAGGCTGCCCCACACCTGCTGGGACAGCACGAACGTCAACGCGTGCAGGACGTTGTGCCGGTCGTAGCCGGCGTCAAGGAGACGTTGCGCGGTGGTCCACACCTCGGGCGGATCGTTGAACCACAGCTGCCGTGCCACCGCGGTGTGCATCGCCACGTGCAGTCGCGGGTCGACGCCATCGACCACCGGGCGGGCGTTGGGGTTCGTCAGGTATCCGGCGTACTCCGGGTGCTCCTCCTCGACCAGCTGCGCGAAGCTCTTCTCGTCATCGGCGTCGAAGCCAGGCTCGGGCACCTGCCCGACGGCGAACATCCGCCGGGCGAATACCTCGTCCGCGTCCTCCTCGTCCGGATCCAGATCGGCCAGCAGCGACTCCACGGCGGCGCGCGCGGAACCCCAGAGGGAGGTGTCGTCGTACGCGTCGGCGAACTTCGGCGCCAAAACGTCGACCGCCCCCAGGGTCTCGTCCAGTGATGCCTGGGAGAGCTGGGTACGCCGGGCCACGTATCGCACCCAGGCCGGCAGGACGTCCGGCACCTGGTCGACGTACGCCCGATCCAGGAGTCCGGTCTGCGGAAGCCAGTTGAGCAGGAGGATCTCCAGCTTGGCGGGGCTGACCCGCAACGGCTGTCCGTGGTCCTGCTCGCAGCCGTAGCTCACCAGCTCCAGGGCGACACCGCGCGCGGCGTCCTCGGGCAGCTCCGCGGCTTCGGGACTGGCGAGGAAGTCCTCGATCAGCTCCGTCTGCTCGTCCTGCGTCCATGGCTCGGCCTCGGCGCGTACGCCACCGTCGGGCAAGCCGCGGACCCGGGCGAGGGCCAGTGCACGGGTATGCCGGAAGGTGTCGTGGACCGGCGGGTCGACCACCTGGTCGGTGGCGGCGAACGCGTCGTCGAGCGCCACCTTGAGCGCGGCAGGGGATGCCTCAGAGAGGGAGAGGGTCGGGTCGCCGGCGACCGTCTCGCGCACCTGCGCGAGGAGTTCGGCCGCGTCGCCAGTCGCCCAGGTGTCGCGAGCGAGGCCGCCGAGATTGTGGTCGACGAGCACCACCAACGCGTGCGGTGGCTCGGCGGCATAGGTGAACGACATGATCACCTGGGTCGCGTCGCCAAGCTCCTCGTCGACTGCGAAGCAGTCCCCGACGCTCACGCGTCCGGCGACCTCCGCCCACTGCGGCGGCGCGAGCTCCAGCCTGGCCGCGAGGTCCGCGAACGCGGCGCGTGCCTGCTCGGCGAGCACCGGGTCGCCGATCGCCGCCAGCCCGTTGAGCAGTGCGACCGCTTCGGGGCTCTCGGCCCGCTGCGCACCGGCCACCAGCGCCGGACCGAACGCCACGGACTCGGACGGCTGCTGCCACCAGGTGCCGATCACGCTGGAGACGAAGGCCTCGGCGTCAAGCGGCGAATCGAGGGTGAGGAGCTCGGTCGACGCGCGGAGAACGTCGGTGACGAAGGACGCGGTGCGGTCGTCTTTTCGCGTACGCGTGGTGGCACGGTGCTGGGATCTCCGCCGGTCGGAAGGGCGGCGCCTGTCGCCGCGCCGGCCTCGGCTCCTCGGACTCATGGGGCGAAGCCTCTCACGACCGGTTGGCTGCTGTCCGGCATAGCGCTTGGCGTACTCCTCGGCGTCGGAGTCCGCTCCACAGGCGATCGTTTGCCATGCTCATCTCCCTTCCTTCGCACGGCCGCCGCGTTCCTGTCGTGATGTTGACCCGGGACGCGGCTTGGCCGGTGCGTCGGCGGGGAGCAGGCCGACCTGCCGGTAGAGCTCTCGAAGGTAGCGTCGCATCTCCGCTGTGTCGGGCGGATCTGGCTGGAGTACGCGGTAGATGACAGCGCCGGCCATCATGTCGATCAGTACGTCAAGGTCGGCGTCGGCTGGCAGTCTGCCCGCCCGTTTCGCCTGGTCGAGCATCGCGCTCGCGGCTTCCCGCCGCGGCACGATGTAGTGCTTCCAGTACGTCGCCATCAGCGCGGGGTGGCTCACGCTGGACCCGAGGATGCGCGCGACCAACGCGCGGAACTCCTGGCTCGCGGCCAGCTCGGCCGACTCGTCCAGCATGCTCTCCAAGAGTTGTCTCGGCTCCGCGCGTTCCATTTCGGCGTTCGAGGGCCAGTCGCGGTGATCCTCGATCATCCACTCGATGGCGTGTGCGGCGAGCACCTCCTTCGACGCCCACCGCCGGTACACAGTCAGCTTGCCGACTCCGGCTCGCTTGGCGACCTGCTCGATGCTCATGCCCTCGACGCCCCGCTCGATGAACAGCTCCAACGCGGCCCGCAGGATCGCTCGGTCGACCTCCGGATCGCGAGGGCGACCGCGGCCACGCGGCTGTGTCACTGGGAGACCTGCCCACGCTGTAACGCGGTCTTCAGCCAACGGTCCAGGCTGGCCACATCGCTGCCACGCCAGGCCAGGTGGGCGTCCGGCCGTACGAGCATGGTCTGCTCGTCGTCGTGTCGAAGCATGCCGACATGATCGCCGAGTCGTTGCCGGACGGCGGTTTGGAGGTCGTCCCCAGCGGCGCGGGCCATCAAGAGTGCCCAGCGCCCGCCAAGCTCGGCGTGCAGCCGAGAGGCGCTGCCGTCCGCGCATACGACCGCGAGATCGGGTACGCGATCGCCCGGCCGAGGCTTGGCGCCGCGGCCGCCCAGCGGCCCCTTGCGGTAGCTCACCCACAGCTGCGATGTGGTGTAAGTCGCCCAGCGTTGGATGCTCGGCAGGTTGAACAGCCGCACGATCATGCGGTCCCGCAGGAACCGCCCGATCGGGCTGCTGGCGATGTTTACCTTGGTGACGTTCGCGGTGCCGCGCAGCACATCGGTCGCGAGTGGGCGCCGTTCGGCTTCGTAGGAGTTGAGCAGTGCCGCGTCCGCCTTGCCTTGGACGACGAGCGCGAGCTTCCAGGCGAGGTTCTCCGCGTCGCCTACGCCGGTGAGCATGCCCTGGCCACCGAACGGCGCGTGTGCGTGCGCAGCGTCGCCCGCGAGGAAGATGCGCCCGTGCCTGTAGCGGTCGGCCAGCCGACGGTGGATGGTGAACAGCGAGAGCCATTCGGCCTCGCAGATGTGCACTTGCTTGCCGCTGCGTTCCGGCAGGATCTGCCGGAACCGGTCGAGGATCTCCTGCTCACTGGGCTTGTCGCCGTTGCCACGCCCTGGGTCGTAGGCAATCAGCCGCCACAGGTCGTCGCGGCCGCTCGCGGGGGCGGGCATCGGCATCGCGCCGAGCATGCCGCTCGGGTGAATCCAGCCGCTGGTTCCGGTGCGGTCGAGGTCCCAGTCAAGACGCAGGTCGGCCAGCAGGAAACGCTCGCTGAGCTTGACGCCGGGAAAGCCGATGCCCGCCAGCTTGCGGGTTGTGCTTCCGGTGCCGTCGCAGCCGATCACCCAGCCGGCGCGCACTACCTGTCCGTCGCTCAGTGAGACGGTGATGCCGTCGGCGTCCTGGTCGACGTCGACGAGCGCCGTCTTCCACTCGGGTACGCCGCCGAGCTGGGCCAGACGGTCTCGCAGGGCGGCTTCGACCTTCGCCTGGGACACCACCATCGGCGGTGCGGCTGTCTGGTGGCCCGGGTCGCCGAACTTCAGCTTCATGATCGGACGGTCGCCCAGATAGGTGGTGACCTGCGTGGCCCGCAGAGACTCCTCGGGCAAGGCGCCGAGCGCGCCCAGCCGGTCGAGCACCTCCGAGCCGCGAGCATGCAGAAAGTTGGCCCGGGACGTGGTGGCCGGTCCAGGCGCCCGGTCGACTACACGGACAGGAACACCGTGCAGAAGCAGCCCACATGCCAGCGCGAGTCCGGTCGGTCCGGCGCCGACCACCAGAACTTGGGTGGAATCCAACGTCACTCCTTTTATTTACGAACCGGTATCGATATGTAAATGTACCGTAATCCCTTCAGCTCGTCATCGGTCGACGCCACCACAGTGCGGCCGGGAGAACTACGGGCTGGCGTCGGATCCCTGGCCTCTGACAGCGTGCTGAACGGGAGCGCTGGCTGGCGCCATCGATGCGCTACCCTGACCGCATGCGAGTGGCTCTGCTCCTTACCGAGCCGCGCTGACCACCAACGGGTGCGGACGCACCGCGTCGGCGCGGCAACCCCTCCTGCGTGAGGGGTTTTTTGGTACTCCGGGGGTTCCGGGGGTCGCCCCCTCGGGCCACTCAGATTGAGCCACCTTCCGCCACAGTCCTCGACGGAGCAGGAACGATGAGCCAAGCCAGCCCAGCCACGCCCGACGCGTACGATTTCGGGACCATCCAGAACAAATGGCTGCCCGTGTGGCTGCGGATGGACCCCTTCCGCGCGGACCGGCTCGCCGGCGACGCACCCGACTCCGAGCCCGACACCCGGGAACGGCGCTACCTGCTCGACATGTTCCCCTACCCCTCCGGTGACCTGCACATGGGTCACGGTGAGGCGTACGCCTTCGGTGACCTGGTGGCGAGGTACTGGTTCCAGAAGGGCTACAACGTCCTGCACCCGATCGGCTGGGACTCCTTCGGCCTGCCCGCCGAGAACGCCGCGATCCGGCGTAACGCCCACCCGTCCGAGTGGACCTACGCCAACATCGAGACCCAGGCCGAGTCGTTCAAGCGCTACGGCGTGTCCTTCGACTGGTCGCGGCGCCTGCACACCAGCGACCCCGACTACTACCGCTGGACGCAGTGGCTGTTCCTGCGTTTCTACGAGCGGGGGCTGGCCTACCGCCGGGCGTCGTACGTCAACTGGTGCCCCAAGGACCAGACGGTCCTGGCCAATGAGCAGGTCATCGCGGGCAACTGCGAGCGGTGTGGTTCGCCGGTCACCAAGCGCGAGCTGACCCAGTGGTACTTCAAGATCACCGACTACGCGCAACGCCTGCTCGACGACATGGGTCCCCTGGAGGGCAGGTGGCCCGAGCGGGTGCTGACCATGCAGCGCAACTGGATCGGGCGCTCGGAGGGCGCGTACGTCGACTTCGTGATCGAGGGGCGGGACGAGCCCGTCACGGTCTTCACGACCCGGCCCGACACGTTGTACGGCGCGACCTTCTTCGTCGTCGCTCCTGAGGCGAAGCTGGCCAGCGAAATCGTCGCGCCCTCCCAGCGGGCGGCGTTCGAGGCGTACCTCGAGCAGGTCAAGCGCGAGACCGAGATCGAACGCCTCTCGACCGAGCGCGAAAAGACCGGCGTCTTCCTGGGCGTGCACGCGATCAACCCCGTCAACGGCGAGCGGATCCCGGTCTGGGCCGCCGACTACGTGCTGGCCGACTACGGCACCGGCGCGATCATGGCGGTGCCCGCGCACGACCAGCGCGACCTCGACTTCGCCCGGAAGTTCGACATCCCGGTGCGGGTCGTCGTCGACACGGGTGAGCCCGACCCGGCGGAGACCGGCGTCGCGACCGCGGGCGAAGGCGTCCACGTCAACTCGTCCCTGATCGACGGACTCGGCAAGATCGACGGCGTCCGGACCATGATCGAGGCGCTGGAGCAGCGGGGCGTCGGCAAGGGCGCGGTGACCTACCGCCTGCGCGACTGGCTGATCTCCCGGCAGCGGTTCTGGGGCTGCCCGATCCCGATCGTGCACTGCCCGAGCTGCGGCGAGGTCCCGGTGCCCGACGACCAGCTGCCCGTCGAGCTGCCGGACCTGCGCGGCGCCGACCTGTCGCCGAAGGGCACCTCGCCGCTGGCGGCCGTCTCCGACTGGGTCCAGGTCGACTGCCCGAAGTGCGGCGGCGAGGCCCGGCGCGACACCGACACGATGGACACCTTCGTCGACTCGTCCTGGTACTACCTGCGCTACTGCTCGCCGGGTTACGACGGAGGGCCGTTCAACCCCGAGGACGTCCAGCGCTGGATGCCGATCGACCAGTACGTCGGCGGGGTGGAGCACGCGATCCTGCACCTGCTGTACAGCCGGTTCTTCACCAAGGTGCTGCACGACATGGGGGTCGTCGACTTCACCGAACCCTTCAAGGCGCTCCTCAACCAGGGCCAGGTCGTCAACCAGGGCAAGGCGATGAGCAAGTCCCTGGGCAACGGTGTCGACCTGAGTGAGCAGCTGGGGAAGTACGGCGTCGACGCGATCCGGCTGACGATGGTCTTCGCCGGACCACCCGAGGACGACATCGACTGGGCCGACGTGTCGCCGAGCGGCTCGCTGAAGTTCATACAGCGGGCCTGGCGGCTGGCGGGCGATGTGACCAGCGAACGCGGAGTCGATCCGGCGACCGGCGACACCGCGCTCCGCAAGGTGACCCACCGGACGATCAAGGAGTTCACCGAGCACGTCGAGTCGTTCAAGTTCAATGTCGGCATTGCCCGGCTGATGGAGCTGACGAGCACCATCCGGAAGGCGATCGACAGCGGGCCGGGACCGGCGGATCCGGCCGTGCGTGAGGCGGTCGAGGCGCTCGCGGTGATGCTGAGCGTCGTGACGCCCTACACCGCCGAGGACATGTGGGAGCGCCTCGGCTTCGAGCCGACCGTGGCGCTGGCCGGCTGGCCGTCGTACGACGCCGACCTGGCCGCCGCCGAGTCGGTGACCGCGGTGGTGCAGATTGCCGGCAAGCTGCGGGACAAGTTCGACGTGTCGCCGGACATCTCAGAGGACGAGCTGCGTCAACTCGCGCTTGCCTCCGAGAAGGTGCGGAACGCGCTGGGAGACCGTGAGATCCGCCGGCTGATCGTCCGCGCACCCAAGCTCGTCAACATCGTTCCCGGCTGAGAACGCCAGCGGCCTTGACTCCGGTTGGGGCTCCGCACTTGTTAAGGAGTGGAGACTTTCCCGTGTCCGAACACGGGAAAGTCTCCACTCCTTAACATTGGCCTTCCACTGCGTCCCAATACGCCGGTAGTCTTGGTTTGTGCGCATGGGTCGCCTCCTTCTTAGGTAGCCGCGCCGATCTTCAGCGGGTGCTCTCAGCACCGCGTCGGCGTGGCTCTTACGCATGCCGACCAGGATGCTTTCCTAAGAAGACGAGGGCCCCATCATGTCCGACACATCGTCTGCGGTCTCCCATCGTTACACCGGGGAGTTGGCCGCCACGATCGAGGCGCGCTGGCAAAAGTACTGGCGCGAGCACGGCGCCTTCCACACAGCCAATCCCGTCGGCTCGCTCAGCGCGCAAGGCGACGTTGACAGACAGGCAGTTGCCGAGAAGCCGAAGTTCTACGTACTCGACATGTTCATCGGGCCGTCGGGCACGATGCACGTCGGCCATCCGCTTGGATACGTCGCGACTGACGTCTACGGCAGGTACCTCCGCATGCGCGGCCACCAGGTGCTGCACGCGTTCGGCTATGACGCGTTCGGACTGCCGGCGGAGCAGTACGCCGTCCAGACCGGCCAGCATCCGCGGATCACCACCGAAGAGAACATCGCCACCATCGCGGGCCAGTTGCGCCGTCTGGGGCTGGCGCATGACGAGCGGCGTACGGTCGCGACCACCGACGTCGGCTTCTACCGCTGGACGCAGTGGATCTTCCTGAAGATCTTCCACGCGTGGTACGACACCAAGCAGGACAGGGCCCGGCCGATCGCCGACCTGGTGGCGGCGTTCGAGTCCGGCGAGCGTGCGACCCCTGATGGCCGGCCGTGGTCGACGCTGACGGAAGGCGAACGCCGGCGGCTCATCGACGCGCACCGGCTGGCCTACCTCGACGACGTGACCGTGAACTGGTGCCCAGGGCTTGGCACCGTCCTGGCCAACGAGGAGGTCACCGCCGAAGGCCGCAGCGAGCGCGGCAACTTTCCGGTGTATCCGCGCACGATGCGGCAGTGGATGCTGCGCATCACCGCGTACGCCCACCGGCTGCTCGCCGACCTGGACCTGCTGGACTGGCCCGAGTCGATCAAGGCGCAGCAGCGCAACTGGATCGGCCGTTCTGAAACAGTTCCGAACGAAGGCGAAGGCGAAGGCGAGGCAGGCAAGGGCACATTGACATACCAGCTGCGCGACTGGGTGTTCAGCCGGCAGAGGTACTGGGGTGAGCCGTTCCCGATCGTCTACGACGAGCATGGCCCGGTCGCGTTGCCCGAGTCGATGCTGCCGGTCGTGCTGCCCGAGACGACGGACTTCGCGCCGCGCACGTACGACCCCGAGGACGCGGGTTCGGAGCCAGAGGCGCCACTGGCTCGCCTCCGGGAGTGGGTTTCGGTGCGGTTGGACCTGGGTGACGGGCCGAAGGACTACCGCAGGGAGACGCACACGATGCCGCAGTGGGCCGGCTCGTGCTGGTACGAACTCCGCTACCTCGACCCCACCAACGACGAAGCCTTCTGCGATCCCGCCAACGAGCGTTACTGGATGGGCCCGCAAGGTGACCTTGACGGTGGCGGTGTCGACCTCTATGTCGGTGGCGTCGAGCATGCGGTGCTCCATCTGTTGTACGCACGCTTCTGGCACAAGGTGCTCCATGACCTCGGCTACGTGTCGAGCCGGGAGCCGTTCCGCCGCCTGGTCAACAACGGCTACATCCAGGCGTACTCCTACACCGATGCCCGAGGTGTGTACGTTCCCGCGGCGGAGGTGGAGGAACGCGACGGCGGCTACTACTGGCGGGGCGAACTGGTACGCCGCAGCCTCGGCAAGATGGGCAAGAGCCTGCGCAACATGGTGACGCCCGACGAGATGTGCGACGAGTACGGCGCCGACACGTTCCGGGTCTACGTAATGTCAACCGGACCTTTACACGCCTCGCGTCCGTGGGACCCGCACGGCATCGTCGGCGCGCACCGGTTCCTGCAGCGGGTGTGGCGGGCGCTTGTCGACGAGGAGTCCGGCGCGCTCCGGGTGACCGACTCGCCGGCCGACGACGCGACCAGACGCCTTCTCCACAAGACGATCGACGCGGTACGCCAGGACCTGGACGACCTGGCGTTCAACACCGCGATCGCGCGGCTGATGGAATTGGTGCGGGGTGTCGTGGCGTTCGAGGCGGTGCCGCGCGAGGTGGCCGGGCCGCTGGTCCTCCTGTTGGCGCCGTTCGCACCACACCTGGCCGAGGAGCTGTGGTCGCGGCTCGGGTCGGCTGACTCGCTGGCGTACCTGCCTTATCCGCAAGCCGATCCGGCGTACCTCACCGAGGATCTGGTGACCTGTGTCGTCCAGGTGGCGGGCCGGGTGCGGGACCGGCTGGAGGTGCCGGCGGCGATCGCGGAGGAGGCGCTGCGTCAACGCGCCCTTGCGTCGGAGAAGGTACGTGCGGCGCTGGCCGGCCGTGGCGTCCGCACGGTGATCGTACGGGCCCCCAGGCTGGTCAACGTCGTCCCTGGCTGACGCCGCGTTCTCCCGTCCCAATCGGGGTCTTGAGCGACCGCTCAAATCGGCGGTACGCTCACGGCCAGCGGTCGATTGAGCGATCGCTCAAACTGTGTGGGATCCGGAGGCGGACATGGGAGAACGGATCTATGTCGAGGTCGAGATCAACACTGACCTTGACCAGGTGTGGCAGGCAACCCAGGATCCATCGGCGCACCAGCAGTGGGACGCGCGGTTCGGCGAGATCACCTACCTGCCGAAGGATCCGGAGGACGCGGCCGCACCGCAGCGGTTCCGGTACGCCACCCGGGCGCTGCCGGGGCTGACCATCGACGGCGTGGGCATCAGCGCGGGCGAACGCCAGCGCCCGGACGGCACCCGTACGTCAGCCCTGCGGTTCGCCTCTGACCATTCGCTCAGCCTGATCCGCTCGGGTGCGGGCTACTGGCGCTACGTCCCGGTCCACGGCGGAGGCGTGCGGTTCCTCACCGGTTACGACTACGAGCCCGGTTGGGACCGGCTCGGCCCGTATGCCGACAAGGTGTTCCGGCCGCTCTTCGGATGGCTCACCGCGTGGTCGTTCGACCGGCTCCGGCTGTGGCTCGAGCGCGGGATCACGCCTCGACGAGCGCGCCGCACCGCGCTGGCCGACGCCGGAGCGAGGGTGGCGGCCGTGTTTGTGGCCGTGCTGTTGACCCGCGACCTACCGGCCGCCTTGACCCTGGGGGCAGCCGCGGCGTTGGCGGTGGCCGGCGTACTCCTGCCGCCCTCACCCGTCACTCCGGCCGCCCGCCGTTGCCGGCGGAGGCCATCGGAAGGCCGTGGCGCGGTCGCGCCCGCCACGCTCGCGCGGTTGGAGCGACCATGACCTCGATCTTCGCGCGCGCCCTCGGCCCCGACTTCGGCCAGCTTCACCCCGAACTCCAGCGGAGGTTCGGGTTCGACAGCACCGATGGCGCCGCCTGCGTGGGCACTGGGGTGATGGACGAGGTGTGGCGGGGTGGGGCGTTCACCCTGCCGTTCCTCTACCTGGGGACGACCCGGCACATCCTGTTCCCCGAGCGGGGGAGGAACGTACCTTTCTCGATCGAGAATTTCGCCTACCGGGACTCTTTCGGGCGCGAGACCGTGACGTTCGTCCGCACCTTCGACCTGGCGCCGGGGATGCGCCGGCGCTTCGACGCCACCATGGTCTACAGCCCACCGCGTGGCCGGATCGTCGACTACCTCGGCACCCACCAGCACCTGGCCGTCGACCTCGACCTTCGGGTCGACAGCGGAGGCGGGCTTCAGATACGTACCGGCAGCCAGCGGTGCTATGCGGGGTTCCTCGGCGTCCGCCTCCCGTCCGGGATGACCGGAAGTGCGCGCGTACGCGAGTGGTACGACGAAGCGGCCCGACGTTTCCGGATCGAGGTGGCGGTCGGCAACAAGAGGTTCGGCCCGCTCTTCGGCTATCGGGGCAGCTTCACGGTCGCGTACGTCGACACCAGGCGGCACGTCGTACCCGCGTCGGTACGCCCGCTGCGGGAGAACCCCCGGGTCTGAGAGGGTCGTGGCGCGCGACCCGCGTCGCACCACCGAGCGGACGACCAAGCGCACGACCAACCGCACCACCAGCTGAGGAGCTCGATTGGCGGACACCAGGCAGCGCCTGCTCGACGGCGCGATCAGCACCATCCGCAGCCACGGCATCGCGGGTGTGTCCGCCCGGACCATCGCCGCCACCGCGGGCGTCAACCAGGCGCTGGTCTTCTATCACTACGGCAGCGTCGACGCGTTGCTGGTGGCGGCCTGCGAGGCCGCCACCGCCGATCGGCTCTCGGCGTACACCGAGCGGCTCGCGAAGGTGACCACGCTGCGCGAGTTGCTCGACGTGGGGCAGGCGCTGCACGCCGAGGAGCGGGAACGCGGCAACGTGGGTGTGCTCGCGCAGATGCTCGCCGGCGGCCAGCAGGACGAGAAGCTCGCCAGTGCCACCGCGGGCGCGCTGCGGCTGTGGACCGACGAGATCGAGTCCGTACTGCGAAGGGTGCTGGCGGGATCGCCGTTCGCCGAGATCGCCGACATCCCTGGGCTCGCCCGTGCGGCGTCGGCCGCTTTCATCGGCTTGGAGCTTTATGAAGGCGTGGACGCCCCAGGGGCGCAGCGGGCGCTTGCGGCGCTCGAGCAACTGGCCGTGCTGGTGGAGGTCGTGGACGACCTTGGTCCGGTCGCCCGCCGGGCGCTCCGCTCCAGGGTGGCTAAGAGGTCGCGCAGATAGGCGCTCGCTCTCCGCGCCCCTGTCTGCGCGACCTCCCAAGAAGGCGACCCGTCGCCGCTGAGCGGAGGGTGCACTGTCAGGTCGAGATGCCCGCCTGATCGAGCATCTTCGCCGGGTCGGCGGCGTACGCGACCATCCAGTGCGGCACCACCCGCATATAGACGATGTTCTCGCCCCAGGTGGTCGGCGAGTTGCCATAGTGGCGGATCAGATGCGCGTCGATCTCCGGCCAGTCGGGATGGTCCTGCGGCAGGAACTCCACCGTCCCGTGGGTGAAGACGCCGAGGTCATCGCCACGGATGTGGGCGACGCTGACCGCCGGTCGGGCTCGCAGGTGCCGGGTCTTTGCCGCCGTACCATCCGTGCCGAACACCCACCGCCCGTGCAGGAAGTGACCGTCGACCCCGCTGATCCGCGGCTCGCCCTTGGCGGTCACGGTGGCCGCCGAGAGCGTGCACATCCCGGTGAGGACTCCGGCCAGTTGGCGGGCCGAAAGTGTGCGCTCGCCCGGCTTGACGATCGAACGCAGGTGCTCCGTCGATCGACCGAGCGAGGCGTCGAGGAGGCGCTGAAGGTCATCGAACTCGGTGTCGGTCTCGTACATGCCGCCCACTCTGCAGCAGACCACCGACACAGGTGCGAAGTTCCGCGCCCGGCCCGGCGCCACCGAGCAGGTCATAGCCTCGTCGTGTGGGCCCCCGGGTAGCGCTGGTCACCGACTCCACGGCGTACCTCGCCGCCGAGGAGGCCGCGGCGTACTCCATCTCGGTCGTACCCCTGCGGGTCGTCGTGGGCGACACGACGTACGCCGAAGGCCCGCCGTCCGTGACGCGCCTGGTGAGCGAGGCCCTGCGGGTCGGCGAGCGGGTCACCACCTCACGCCCGTCGCCACTGGACTTCCTGGAGGTCTACCGCGCGGCCGCCGACGCGGGTACGCGGGCGGTGGTCTCGGTCCACCTCTCGGGTGAGCTGTCGGGCACCAGGGACGCCGCCCGACTCGGCGCGCTGCAGGCGCCGCTCCCCGTCACCGTCGTCGACTCGCGCCAGGTCGGCATGGGTCTGGGGTTCGCGGTGCTCGCGGCGGCGGGTGCGCGCGACCGCGGGGCCGCCGCCGACGAGGTGGCGGAGACGGCGCGCCGCCGGGCCGCGCGCACCCGGACCCTGCTGTACGTCGACACCCTCGAACACCTCCGCAAGGGTGGGCGGATCGGTGCTCCGCAGGCGGTCCTCGGGTCGGCGCTGGCCGTCAAGCCGATCCTGCACCTGGTGGACGGCCGGCTGAGCCTGCTGGCGAAGGTGCACACGGCCGGCCGTGCGCTGGCCGAGCTCGAACGGCGTACGGTCGCCTACGCGGGGGACCAGGACGTCGAGGTCGCGGTCCACCATCTCGGGAACCCCGGCCGCGCCGAGGAGCTCGCGACCCGGCTGCGGGACCGCATACCTCGACTCGCCGGCAGCGTCGTGCGTGAGGCGGGGAGTGTCATCGGCGCGCATGTCGGACCCGGGATGATCGCGGTCGTGGTGTCCCCGCTGGAGGCCGGCGTTCAGCGGGTCACGGGGGAGTAGCTGAGGAGGTCTCGTCGCGGTGACGAGCCCTGGCGTGCCTTGTTGCCCTACTCTTTGCGACCGTGAGCCTGGGTGGGGAATCACGACGAGAGACGCTGACCGCGATCGCCGACCGGTACCAAATTCCGTTCGAGGACATCGCGCTCGCGCCGGCGCCTGGGAGCGCCAACGACGTCTACTTCCTGGGAGAGCACCTGGTGCTCCGCATCCCTCGAGGTGCCGGTGCGCGGTACGCCGAGCTGGCCAAGGAGGCCACGGTCATACCGGTCGCCCGGCGAGCGGGCGTACGAACCCCCGCCGTCGCGACATACGACGACAGCTGCACGGTCGTGGGCGTTCCTTACCTGGTGGTCGAGCGGGTACGCGGCCGCGACCTCGCGGCACTCGGCACGCCGCCGGCCTTCGCCGCGGACGCCTACGAGGAGGTCGGCCGGTCCCTGGCGCGGCTGCACCAGCTCACCCGGCGGTTGACGGGGCCACTGCCTGGCGTCGGCGTCATGGACGAGGACGACCCGCGGCCCGCGGTGGCGAGCCTGGCCGAGGAGGGATACATCGACCTGGACGCGGCCCGCTGGCTGCTCGGGTGGTTCGACCGGCTGGCCGGCTGGCGCCCACCCGACGTCGAGCCGGTGGTCCTCCACGGCGACGCGTCGCCCACCAACATCGTGGTCGAAGGTACGTCGGGAAGGCTCGCCGGGCTGGTCGACTGGGGTGACGCGGCCTGGGGAGATCCGGCCCTCGACTTCGCCAAGCTGCCGTTGCGGGCGGTGCCGTTCGCTCTCGACGGCTACCTGGCCGGGGTTCCTGATCGGGTCCGGGATGACGCCGTACGGGCCTGGTCGGCGCGGGTGCTGTGGTACCACCTGGCGTGGGCACTGCACCGGCTTCCGCAGGACCCGGGTGCTCGTCGTTCCGAGCGGGTCTGGACAGCGCCTCCGGCGAGCCGGCTCCTGGAGATCCTGCGGTTCTTCGCGGAGTCGCCGCCTGAGCCCTGGCCCTCGCTGGCCTGACTCTCGATGGTCTGGTCCTCGCTGGCCTGACTCACCTCGGCCTGATTCTGCTGGTCTGGCTGGCGCTGGCTGTTGGCCTGCCCCTGGTCCGTGCCGCGGATTTGTCCACAGAAGGCGAAGTGGTGGATCTATCCACAGCCTGAGCTCGACGCCCGCCGAGCCGGGTCCTCGCTTCGTAGCGTCGACCTCGTGTTTCGTCGCCGTCACCCTCGCCATCGGGCCCATCCCGAGGACACCGCGCTGGCCGAACGCCGGGTGCGGGCACTGCGCCGACCATCACCCCCACTTCGCGTGGGCGGATGGGTGCCGCGGCGTGACGCCTCGGCGATGACGGGTTCGCGCGCGACGGGGCAGCCGACGGAGGTGGAGACGCGGCGACCGGAGGAGCCGATGGAGGTTGGGGCGCGAGAGCCCGAAGGAAAGCTGTTCGGCCGTCCAGGTGAGGCGCTGGCCGCTGCCTGGGGTCTGCGGCGCGGGCACGTGGTGGTCGTCGCCGGCCTGCTGCTGCTCGCCGTGATCGGTGCGGGCGTCATGGTGCTTCGTGCCCGGCCCGTGCGCGAAGGCGCGCCTCCTACTCCGGCCGCGACAGTGGCGGCCGGTCGACCGGTGACGTCTCCCGCCGCGTCGGCGCAGGCGTCATCAAGCCCGTCGACGCTGGTGGTGCACGTCGCCGGCAAGGTCCGCAAGCCCGGCGTCGTCCACCTCCAGTCGGGCGCGCGGGTGATTGACGCGGTGTCCGCGTCGGGTGGTGCGCTTGCCGGGGTGGACCTCGGCACACTCAACCTCGCGCGCCCACTCGCCGACGGGGAGCAGGTGCTCGTCGGGATCACTCCGCCGCCCGGTGCCGTGCCGCCGGACGCGGCGGGTCCCGGCAGCCCTCAGGCGGCGGGAGCTTCAGCCGGGGCGCTGCTCGACCTCAACACCGCGACTCTCGCGCAGCTTGAGGAGCTACCCGGGGTCGGCCCGGTCCTCGCCCAGCGGATCAGCGACTTCCGTTCCGATCACGGGCGCTTCACCAGCGTCGACGAACTCCGGGAAGTCACGGGGATCGGCGAACGCAAGTTCTCCGACCTGCGCCCCCGGGTCACGGTCCGGTGAGCCGAGCATGGACCGTGGGAGTTCCGAGCCGTCGCGGGACCCGACTCCGCCCGAGTTTGCGCCCGAGCCCGGGCCAGACGCGCGGCTGGTGCCACTCGCCGCGACGTCATGGCTCTTCGCGCTGGTCGTCCCCGTCATACCGCCACCGATCGCGGTCGTGGCCGCGGTCGCCCTGGGCGTGCTCGCGCTGCTTGTCCTGGCCTTCGGCGGGCGGTTCGTACGCACCGCCGGCGTCTCGGCTGTCGCGGTGGTCTGCCTGGGTGGGGCCGTCTCGGCAACCGTGGCCACGCTGCATGTGGTCGCATCGCGGAGCGGGCCGGTTCCCTCGCTGGCGGAGCAGGCCGCCGTCGCCACCGTCGAGCTACGGATCACCAGCGACCCAAGGCTCCGCGAGCGCCGCGGACACCGTCCGCCTTACGTCGTCCTCGACGGCGACGTCCTGCGAATCACCGGGAGGGGAGAGACGTCGCGGGTGACGACCCCGGTGGTGGTGACAGCGCCCACGTCATGGGCGCGGGTCCAGCCGGGAGCGCGGATGCGTGCGGTGGCCCGGCTGGCGGCGACGGGCCGCGGAGATCGTGCGGCGGCGGTCCTGGCCGTGCGGTCCCCGCCCGTGGAGCTCGAGCGCCCGGGCCGACTCGACCGCGGTGCGAGCCGGCTCCGTGCGGGGCTG
Source organism: Actinopolymorpha alba DSM 45243 (assembly GCF_000373925.1). GTDB lineage: Bacteria > Actinomycetota > Actinomycetes > Propionibacteriales > Actinopolymorphaceae > Actinopolymorpha > Actinopolymorpha alba. The sequence goes on from NZ_KB892765.1 coordinate 47,408, forward strand.
CGCGCGGCCGTCGCTGGACTGCCGCCGAACGAACGAGGCCTCGTGCCCGCGCTGGTGGTCGGAGACGTCTCGCGCCTACCCGAAAAGCTGGTCGATGACTTCCGGACCGCGGGGCTGTCCCACCTCACCGCGGTCTCGGGCACCAACTTCACGATCCTTCTGGCGTTCGTACTCGGCGCGGCTCGCTGGTTGGGCGTCCGGTCGTGGGGGCTACCAGTCCTCGGTGCGGTCTGCGCCCTGGGCTTCGTGCTCCTGGCCCGGCCGGAGCCGAGCGTCCTCAGGGCGGCGGCGATGGGACTCGTCGGTCTCGCGGGCCTGGCGACCGGCTCGCGGCGGCACGGCATTCCGGCGTTGGCGCTGGCCGTCATCGTCCTGCTGCAGGTTGATCCGTGGCTTGGCCGCACCTATGGCTTCGCACTGTCCGTGCTGGCGACCGCCGGGATCCTGGTCCTCGCGCCCCGCTTCACCGAGCCATTGAAGCGGTGGCTTCCGGGGTTCGTGGCGACGGCTCTGGCGGTGTCCCTGGCGGCGCAGCTCGCCTGCACACCGGTAGTGGCGATGCTGTCGGGGTCAGTGAGCCTGGTCGCCGTGCTCGCCAACCTGGTGGCGGCGCCGGCTGTCATCCCGGCGACGGTCCTCGGGATCGCCGCGACCCTCGTCGCGCCATGGAGCGTCACCCTGGCGTCCGTGCCCGGTCACCTTGCGGGGTACTCCGCGCGTTGGATCGTCGAGGTCGGCACCAGATCCGCGGACGCGCAGGGAGCGAGTCTGTCGTGGTCGGCGGATGGCCCGGACATCGCCGTTCTGACCCTGTGGTGCGCGGTGGTGGCGGCCACCGCGCCCTGGCTGCTGCGCCGGCGCGGCCTCACCGTGCTGGTGGCAGCCATGGTGACGGTCTGGATCATCCGCCCCATCAGCACGCCGCTGCCCCTCAGCTGGGTGACCGGATGGCCGCCCAGGGACTGGACCGTCGTCGCCTGCGATGTGGGGCAGGGTGATGCCCTGGTCATACGTGCCGGCCCGCGGGCAGGAGTCGTCGTCGACACGGGACCCGATCCGGTGGCGGTCGACCGTTGCCTGTCCGATCTGGGGATCCGGCGGGTGCCCTATCTCCTGCTGACGCACTTCCATGCCGACCACGTGTCCGGTCTTCCTGGAGTTCTGCGTGGCCGGACCATCGGCGAGATCGCGGTGGGTCCGCTCGACTCGCCGCCGGGCCAGGTCAGTCTCGTACGCGCCTGGGCCGGCGAGGCGGGGGTTCCCGTGCGCCGCGTCGGCGTGGGGGAGCAGCGCCAGATCGGTGAGCTGCGTTGGACGGTGATCGGACCGCCTGCGGCGGGTGCCGCGGACTCACCCGCTCTCCGCTCCGACGCCCCGGTTGAGGGTGGCGAGGAAGGCTCGCCTGAAAATGACGCGAGTGTGGTGATCATGGCGGAGGTCCGCGGGGTGCGCATCCTGCTGACCGGTGACATCGAGCCACCAGCACAGGAGGCACTCCTGCGAGCGGGTGCTGATCTCCATGCCGATGTGCTCAAGGTCCCCCACGGTGCCTTCACTTGGGACACACTGTCGGCCAGGTGTTGCCCGGCGCCTTGACGGCCACCACGTCGGGCACTTTGCTGAGGATCTCTCACTGCGGGCGGCCCGCCGCTCACACCGAGTGGAGGGCGTGATGACCACAGCGCTTCTTATCCCGGCCGAAACGTACAAGCCGGCCCAGCCGCTCGACCTGACACCAGACGTGTTCGGCACATTCTGGAACGCCAGCACATGGCGCAAACGGATCCAGCCAGTAGGCGCCTACTGGTACGCCTACCTTGACGAGGACGCCGAGGCGACGAGTCAGCCCGCCAACACCCGAGCCACGTCCATGATGAAACGGCTTGGCTGGCATGGGGGGATGCTGTACGGGCCTGTCGTATTCCTCGCCGACGAGCCCAGCGACTTCGCTCACCCATTGATGGACAAGATGTTCACAGTCGGCGCCGAACTGCCCGCGGAGGTGCTCGAAGCGGCAAGGCAGGTAGGGATCGACCTTTAGGCGAGCAGCCTGTAATCCGACCCGATCCGCGCCAACTCCCGCCGAGCGTCCTCACCGAACGACGCGACCGCCTCCAGCCGGGCGAACGCCCGCTCGTACGACTCCACGTCCGCCGGGTCGCCGAAGGGCACCGAGTTGGCCTCCGTGCCCACCACCGCCGCTGTCGAGTCGTAGATGTCGAACGAGTGGGTGCAGAACGTCGTCATCGGCCGCATCCACGGGATGATGCCGATGGCGACGTTGGGCATCCGCGACGCCTCGGCGATCGCCTCGATCTGCTCCACCATCACCGCCGGTGCGCCGAGCAGCCAGCGCAGTGCACCTTCGGTCATGACAAGCCGGAACCTGCGGCCCTCATTGCCCAGCGCCGCCTTCCGCCGGATTCTCGCCGCGACTGCCTCGTCCAGGTCGTCGCCTGACAGCGCGGTCGCCATGATCTCCCGCGTGTACGCCGGGGTCTGCAAGATGCCGAGCACCACCGCCGGCGAGAACGACCGGACCAGGCTCGCCGTCCGCTCCATCCGCCCGATGTGTGACTGCAGCTGCGCAGCGCCACGCGGCATCACCACACGAGACCGCTTGGACACCTCCAGGATGTCGGCCGCCAGCCTTATCAGGGCCTCCTGCTCTGACGGGGAGGCGTTGTAAACCGCGCACAGGGTGCGGATGTCGTCGAGGTTCGGGAGCCGGCTGGCACTCTCCAGCCGACTGATCTTCGACTGGCTCATGCCTGCCCGGCGCCCGGCCTCGATGCCGGACAGGCCAGCGCGGTGGCGAAGTTCGAGCAGCATCTCGCCGAGGCGCGCCTGGTCGTGTGCGACGCGTCGGGCGGGTGCCGATGGGCCCATTACTCACCTCATTGGGTTCAGGCGGCCATCCTGTTGGTCCGCCATTCTTCGGGGTGTCTGGCCCACCAGGTCGTGAAGTCTTCGCTCGCGGCGATTGCGGCGTCCCGCGCGGCCCGGTATGGGATCGGGTCGTCGACGGGCTCGCCGCCGATGAAGGCGCCGCCGTCGTCGTAATGCATGACTATGACGTGGGCGTCGTCGAGGAGCCAGAACTCCTCGGACGGCACCTCGTCTGGCCTAGGGGTCTCCGATAGGTCGAGGATGCGGATGTCCTCGCCGGCGGCGACGTTCGGCGCGTACCCCCACTCGCACTCGTAGCGGAGGTAGTCGTTGAGGGGTGTGCGGAGGACGTGCACTCGGTGCCGGCGCTTCCCGGCCGCCTTTTCGTCCCGCAGTAGTTGTAGCCATTGGTCCTTGAACCCGGGTTCCGGGTCTTCGCCGGCGAGGTAGCGGCGGTACTCGTCGCCGTCGGACTCCACGTCGTAGCGGTCGAGCGTCTCCAGCCGGAACGCCGTGCGGGTGAAGTGCCGGGCGAAATAGTCGACCGTCTCGTCCAGGGACAGCATCAGCGTGCGTCCCACATGGTGCGGGGGATGCGAACGAGGGTCTCGTGTTCGGGGATGTCGGAGAGCCCGATGTCGCCGGCGGTGGTGGTTGTGCCCTGCACGTAGACGTGGTCGGGGTCGCCGTTGTCCCAAACACCTGGGCAGGTGACGCCGTTCGAGCAGTCTCCTCCGACTGCGGCGATCTTGATCGGCTGGTGCATGGTGTGCCCCCTGTGGTCGCGGCTCTGGCGGTCCCAGGATAGGCCCCGCTGGCATAGCGGTGGAATAGGTGACCGTTTTTCGGTCAGTCGCCCCCGCGAAGATTCTGCTTATGCCACTTCGAGTGGCATAGTTGCCATAGGCGGAGCGGCCAGGCCTCGCTCTGGCCCCCGAACCTGGCCGCTCCACCACACCGCCAACATCGCGCCGGAGGTGCCAATGCCGCTCTACAGCCCATGCCACTCCGCCCCCTGCAACGGAGGCCCAGGCACCGTCACATGCAGCGAATGCGGCACCACTCACCCCGCCGATCTCGTCGCGCTGGCCAACATCGCCGCCGGCTATCCCATACCGATACCGGCGGCTCGGCCCCACCTTTCGCTCGTCCCGCCGCTCACGGAGGTTCAGGAGGCGTCATAGACGGCAACGTGATCCAGTTCCCCGGCCCAACGAAGGAAGGGCCGGGGACTCATGCTGCCCAGGAGCCGAGCGAAACCCCGAACCTTCCCGCCGTCATTGAACCCACCTCCGTCGAGTTCGCCCCGATCCCTGCCGGCTTCGAACGGCCCCGACCCACGAAACGGCTACAGCGGCCCTCGTGGCTTGGGATCCACGCCGAGCACCGCGCGGCCGCCGTCGACGCCGTCCGCCGCGGCGCCTCAGCCGCCTTCGGCCGGCTCATGTTCGAGATCTGCAAGGGGATCCCGACCCGGCTGTGGCTCCTCATCCGCTGGTTCTTCCTCGGCATCCCCGGCTGGCTCGCCCTCATCATCTGGGTGTTCGCCGTGAAGGAACGCGACGACGTCGCCGCCCCCGCGACACCGCAGCGTGGGAAGAGGGGCGGTCGGGCAGTGTCGGCCGGCCGTAACGCGGACCGGCTGTCCTGGTGGCGCGGCGGTGTCGTCGTCGTTCCGCACCTGCTGCTGTTCTTCGCGATCCGCCACTACTTCGACGACCGGCTGCAGTGGCTGGCCTTCGCCCCTGCCGTCATCGCCACCATCGTCTACGGCGCGGTGCACGACACCAAGCCGGCGCCGGCGATGGCCGCGCCGCGCAAGCGGACCGACATCACGATCGAGTCGGTCAACGCGGCTCTGCGGGCGGTTGGCATCCTCGACAAGCCCACGGCGCAGCGACCAGACCCCGAGGGCATCACGCTGTCCCGCCTGCCCCGGTGGGTCGGCGGCGGCCTCGAGGTCGTATTCGACCTGCCAGCCTCGGTGAAGTTCGAGGCCGTCGACGTGGTCAAGCAGCGCGGCCGGCTGGCCGCATCATTCGCCACCCCGCTGCCGCAGCTGCAGGTTGAACAGGGCGCCCACCCTGGGCAGGTCGTGGTGTGGCAGGCGCCGCACGACCCGTTCACGGCGAAGCCGAAGGAACACCCCCTGCTGGACGAGCAGTCCTGGTCGGTGTTCGACCCGGTGCCGTTCGGTACGGACGCCCGGACCCGACCCACGGCGGTACCTCTCGTGGGCACCCACTTCCTCGTCGGTGCGCTACCCAACGCCGGCAAGACGATGGCGGCGCGGATCCTGTCCGCCGGCGTCATCCTCGACCCGTACGCCGAGCTGCACCTCTTCGACGGGAAGCAAGGCAAGGACTGGTCGGCGGCCGAGCCGTTCGCCATCACCTACCAAGCCGGCGCCATCCGCGACCAGGCCGAGCATCTGCGTGACCTGCTGAAGACGTTCATTGCTGATGGTGACGCCCGGTTCGCGGCGATGCGTGGCATGTCCGACGAGGAGTGCCCGGAGAACAAGCTCACGTCGGCGATGGCGGCGAATGGGATGCCGTTCCGGTGGCTGGTGATCGACGAGGGGCACCGCCACATCGCCGACGAGAAGCACGGCGACGAGATCCTCCAACTCCTCATCGACTACGTGAAGGGGTACCGGGCGGTCGGGTTCGGGCTGTTGTTCTGCACGCAGGATGCCGACTCGGCGCTGGCCGAGAAGTTCACGTCGCTACGCCGGGTGATCGGCTCCCGGTTCGCGTTGCGGGTCATGGACTGGCAGGCGTCGAACATGATCCTCGGTGACCAGATGAACACCCGCGGGTTCAACGCCGCTGAGATCCTGACCTCCCAGCAGGGCACCGGGATCCTGCGTGGTGACGCGGACGCGGACGGGCAGACCGACGCGGTGGCGCGGCTGGTCCGCACCTACTACATGAACAACGCGCAGTGGTCCGCGCTGTGCGACGTCGGCCGGCAGCTGCGCGGCGGCTCGCCGCTAGCACTCCCTGCCGCGAAGGCCGAGCCGGTGTACGCGACGCCGGCCGACCTGTTCGCGCTGCTCGCCGAGCGGGCGCTGGACGTGCTCGGTTCGGTTGGCGCCAGCAACGCGCACGAGATGGGGATGCGGCTCCCAATCAAGACCGAGGACAAGAAGGTCGGCCGCCGCCGCGTCTACGAGCTGCGCCGCGTCGAGGTGACTCTCGGCCTGGCTCTTGGCTGCCTCACGGCCGACACCGAGGTGCCTCCGGACGGTGGGGGAGTCGCCCCCGAGTCAGGTGCGAGGCAGCTCGGTGGCAGCCGGCGAGACAGCTCTGAGGCACCCCAGAAGTCACCCACCACTACAGGAACGGAGAACTGAATCATGCTCGTCTGGTGGATCGCCGGCGGCGCCGTGGCTCTGCTCACCGGGATCGGCAGCCTGATCTGTTGGAAGTCACCCAAGGCGCGACGCGGGTTGAAGCGGGCTCGGGCCAAAACGTGGCGGAAGGTCAAGGGCGTCACCCGGTCAGCGTGGGTGGCCAACAAGCAGGCCCGCGCAGCGACGGCTCGAGGACAGCTGCGGGCCAAGCGTGCCCAGCAACCGCACCGGATGACATTCGGGCACCGCCGCACCGATGACGACCCGACCCTGACCAGGCGTGCTGCCAGGGGCGCGGGACGGACGGCGAAGGCCAAGGCGTCCGGTCTGGTCGCGAAGGTTCGGCTGGCACGGATGAACAAGAAGGCGTCCCGTCCCGAGAAGCCGAAGGTGCTGGAGCTGGTCGCCACGAAGATGGCGTCGTCCCCGCCGAGGAGGACACCGCCGGGTGGTGCGTCCCAGCCTGCAGGTGACTTGCGGTACACGTGCAACGCCACCACCCAGGACGGGACCGGCTGCCAGAACATGCAAACCGTCCGGTCCGACGGGACGAGGGCGGGCGCCTGCTGGATTCCGTCCCACCAGCGCCAGGTCCAGAAGGCAGGCTGACGTGCTCGCCCTCGGACACACCCTGTCCGGCGCGGCCGCCGGTCTTGCCACGCTGCCCGTCCTCGAGGGTCGGTCGGTGGGGGAGAAGGCCGCCTGGGTCGCCGTGTGGGCAGGGTGCGCCCTGCTCCCCGACCTCGACGCGCAGGGGACGAAGGTCACCCGCATGTGGGGGCCGCTCACCGGAGGCGTCCACGTGAAGTTCTGGCGTGGGGGACGGCGCCACCGAATCGTCCCCGGCATCACCGACATCGTGGGGACGGTCGCAGGCGGGCACCGCCGGGGTACCCATTCGGTCCTGGGGCTGCTCGCCGTCCTCGTCCTGGTGTGGGTGGCGTCGTGGTCCCGGGTCGGGACGGGCATCGTCCTGGCCGTCTGCATCGGGCTGGGACTGGCGGCGGCCGCCGTCGTCCTGCCGGGACGTCAGCCGCAGGACTACTGGCCCGTGAATCTCGGCGTCTCCGTCCTCGGCGCGGCCGTCCTCGTCGAGCGGGGGACGACGCTGCCGGGGTGGCTGGCGTTCGCGATGGCAGGTGGTGCGGCGGTGCACATCCTCGGCGACATGATCACGGTTCAGGGCTGCCCGCTCGGCTGGCCGACCGGCACGCACCGTGTCTCGCTGCTGCCGCTGAGGGCGGACGGTTTCGTGTGCCGGTGTGTCATCACACCGCTGCTCGGTGTCTGGTGTTTCGTGATCGCGGCGGATCTCGCCGGTTACGACCCGCTCGGCGCCTTCTTCACCGCCCTATTCAGCGCTTGGAGGATCTGATGACCTGGCGTCGAATCGCCTTCCTGCTCGTGCTCGCGCCCGCCGCCGCGGTGGCTTCTGCGACCGCGTTGGCTTCGCTGGCCCGTGCGACGGCGTGGGCTGGCTGGTCGTCGTGGCTGCTGCCGGTCAGCCTCGACGTGCTGGCAGCGTTCGCAGTGTTCGAGTGGGCATCGAAGTCGACACCGGATGTGGCCCGGGCGTACGCCCGTGTCCTGGCAGTTGCTGCGTTGGGTGTGTCCGTCCTCGGCAACGCGGTCTCACACCTGGTGTCGGCTGGGATCGTCCGTCCCGGCTGGCTGTTGGTCGTCCTGGTGGGTGCGATCCCGCCGGCGGCGTTGGGGACGGCGGTGCACCTGGCGGTTCTGGCGTCGGCGCCGGTGCAGTCCCGCCGCTCTGGCCGACGAACCGTCCCGGCGGCGGCTGCGGAGAATTCTGTCCCCGTCGACAAGGGTGCGCGGCCGTCGACGAAGTCGTCCGCCACGGCTGTCCGGTCGCCCCGTCCTGAGCTGTCACCGAGGCCGGCGCCCGTGCAGCTGCGACCGGTGCCGTCGGGGGACGACGAAGAGCTCGTGACGAGGGTGCGGCAGCTTGACGAGCAGCACCGCGTCGAGCACGGCCGGCCGATCAGCAGGGACAAGCTGAGGGCGGCGCTGGGCTGCAACAACGAGCGGGCCGGGCGGCTGCTGAAGGCGGCGAGGGCAGCGTGATGCGGCCGCGGGTGTTTGCGCTGTACCGCAGCGAGGACGTGTCGGGTGTCTCGGGGACGGGTCTGGTGGCGTGGGGTTGTGTGTTCCCGAATGGGAAGGCGGTCCTGACGTGGAACAGCGGCGTGATGTCGGTGGGGGTTTACGACAGCGTGGAGGAGTTGGAGGCGATCCATGGGCATGGTGGGTCGACTCGGATCGTGTGGGTTTCCGATATTGACAACTCCTCTTCTGTTGCCCAAACTGACAACTGACGCATACGTCAAACGGCAATATCAGGTGGAGGGATCGCGACATGTTGTCTCCGTGGAAGCGCTACAAGGACGAGCTGGAACGCGCGAACCGTGAGTGGGAGCGTCAGCAGAATGCCGCCCGCGACGTCATGCGGAAGTACGGCAAGGACAGCTCCCAGTACCGCCAGGCGGACAGGCGGGCGCTGGAGGCTGCCCGTGCGGCAGGTCGGATCAGCCGCAAGATCTTCCGGTAGCCGACCGACAGGCGAAACGGCCGGCGCCGATGATGCCGCCCGAGCCGCCTGGATCCCGGCAGACAGCTACGCCGCCCTCGTGGCAGCCCTCAACACGCAGTACGGCGGCACCATCTTCGCCTCTCACGTAGACATCCTCCGTGGCTCTCTCTGACGAAGTCCCCAAAGAAGAAAGGGAAAAGATCATGGGTTGGTTCAGTAGCAACAGCAGCAATACCGACCAGCAGCAGCGGCAGGCGCGGCAACTGGCAGAGGCACGGCGTAGGGCGGTCCGGGACGCAGAGCGACGCCGACAGGAACAGTCTGTGCGGGAACATAACCGGCAGATGCAGCGGCAGGCAGAGACACGGCTGCAGGCCGAACGGGAGGCACGGCGGCAAGCCGAACGGGAGGCGGAGCGGCGGCGGCAGGAACAGCGGCGACAGGCACAGCGGCAGGCAATGAGGGCGTACAGGGGGCGGTTCATGTGACCGATTCAGCGGCCGACCGGGATGCCTACGCGGGCAGCAGCAACGACCGGCATGAGGTGGAAATCTCCTACACGGACGGACAGACGGTGCACAAGTCCGTGTCTGCCTCAGAGGCTCGGCGGATCGAAAAGGAGTTCGAGCGGAACAAGGACATCACCGTGATCCGGGTTACCCCAGCGAAGTGAGGGAGTGGTGGGCCCCGGCATGGAGTAGATGCCGGGGCCCACCCGGATTGTCAACCAACCAGCCGTCCGGCTACCCCCGTGAGCATCTGTCCGAGCCGCCTCGACGCCGCCATGATGTTGATCACCATCACCGCTGCTCGCAGAAAGGAACCACCCGCCCATGACCGCACGTCCCGGGACTTCGTACGACCTGCTTGTGGACCGGCTCCGTCTGTGGGCCAGAGGTGAGGACCCCCACGTGCCGGCGGCGCTGGAGCTGCTGATCGGTAACGACTTTTGGCTACGGCAGGACGCCCTGGTCAGGGAACGCGTCCGGATGGAACCGCGCCCCCGGTTGAGCTTCGAGGCCCTGGAGCGGTTCGCGGATCAGCATCGGCGACTGGGATCGCTGAACGAGCAGATCGTCCTCCGCTACGCGATCATCCTCGGTCGCGACCGGTTCCGGTTCGTCAAGCTGGACTCTCACAACGCGCGGCTGGTCGCCGAGGCCACCGTCCGGGCCCTCGGCTGGGACGGGATGGCTATGGAACAGCGCAGTACCCAGAGGTGTGTTCAGTGCGGTGACCATTGGGCCGCCGAGTATTCGGAGCTGTGTGACAGGTGCATGGACGATCGGTCGTGCTGGTGATGTCCGGTCGACAGTCAACGAATCGCGGTGGCCGGCCCAGGGTCGGCCCCACGATCAGCACTGCGTTCACTGCTGAGCAGCTCGCCCAGGTCGATGCGTGGGCAGAGGTCAACGGCATGACGCGTGCAGCCACGATCCGGCACATGGTCGCCGACTTCCTCGCCTGCGGGCGACGCACACGCAGTAGGTCAGGCTGATGGGTCCCTGACCGTACGCGAAGAGGCACCCCGACCGGCGGCTCATGGCCGGTCGCCGGCCGGGGCCACCACCTTCACTACTTGGTGGGGTAGATGAAAGTGCAATCCCACATACCCCACCCGTATCGCGGGTCGAACCCTCCCAGCATCGTGAGCATGCTCGCCCGCGAGGACGACCTTGACGACCTGGCCTAGAGCTGTCGCACGAGACCGAGTCAGAGGATCGGCTCGACCTGCGCATGAATGCCTGATGCGAGATGCAACCGCGAACACCGCTGGAGAGTGATCAGGCAACACAGCTTGATATGGGGGAACACTTGAAGCTCAAACATGCCTTGGCATGCGTCGCGATCGTTGCGGCATCCGCCTGCTCGCCGGCGGTCACTGGGGAGACGTCGGACCAGACGAGCGCTTCGCTAGAGCCGACGACACCTGCCTCGAGGGCGACACCATCCGCGAGCCCGACCCGCGCAACCACTACGGCTACGCCAACGACCCAACCAGCCGCGGCGACCTGGCTCACCGTCGTCGAGGTGGTGGATGGTGACACCATCAAAGTCCAGCGCGGCGCGACGACGGAAACGGTCCGTTTGATCGGGCTCGACACCCCGGAGACCAAGGACCCGCGCAAGGGCGTGCAGTGCTATGGCCCGGAGGCGTCGAACCAAGCCCACAAGCTTCTCGACGGCCGCGACGTACGCCTGGAGATCGACCCATCCCAAGGAACGGTAGACAAGTACGGGCGCGCACTTGCCTACGTCTGGTTTGGTGACGGACAGCTGTTCAACGAAGTCATGATCCGCGCCGGCTTCGGACGCGAATACACCTACGACACCCACTACCGCTACCGCGACCGCTTCATTGCCGCCCAGGAGGCCGCACGCAGCGCCAAAGCTGGGCTCTGGAAGGCATGCGCGGTCACGCCAAAACCAGATCCAAAGGCCGAACCAGCCCCTAAGCCGAAGCCCAAGCCGGCACCGAAGGCGACCGATCCGCGGTTCGGTACCTGCAAGGAAGCCATCGCCGCCGGCTATGGCCCGTACCAACGCGGCGTCGACCCTGAGTACGACTGGTACCGCGACCGCGATGGCGACGGCGTGGTGTGCGAACGGTGACGAGGGCCCGGGATGCCGCCTAGTTCGCTCGGCCGGGTCTTTAAGAAAGCCATCGGGTTGGTGCTGGTAGTCGGATACGTGTTCATTGCAATAGTCGGAGTGGTTGTTTGGGTCACCGATAGCCCCGGTCCCAGTCCTGCTGCTACTCCAACGGCTACACCCACCTCGACAGTCCCAGATTGGTATCTCACAGTGAGATGGACTTATCAGGGCCTTGGTTGCGCCGATGGATGGCCGTCTCCATCCATCGGGCGGCGAGGTGCCTGTAGCCATCATGGTGGCGTCGTCTCCATCTGGGAGGGTCACGACGGGACGGAGTTGCGGTGCCGCCGTGGTATGCCTCCAGACACCGCCGAGGAACAATACGAACAGCTACAGCGGCTCGGTCGTCTCTACTGTTCGTAGGGAAGGTGTACCGGCCGCCACCGGCTGCCGGCTGTCGACACGCAGGATTACCATTCGAACATGAGTGCTACGGAGTGGGAGTACCTCGCCGGCCGAGACGAGTACGGCGACGAGCGGTGGGTCGTGGGCAAGGTCGAGCGTCGTGAGCAGCGTGACGACGGTGAGTGGTGCTGGTGCGTGCCTGCATACAGAGGCTCCGGCGTGGGCATGCCGGAGCCGATGTGGGTGCACGCCGACCAGGTACGGCCGTACGAGCGGCCGACGTACGGGCGTCGTGCCGGCCGCTGCCGGCGGTGAGCTACCTACCCCAGTCAGGCTCAATGGGAACGAAAGCGAGATGCTAGCCGTATCGACGTGCGCGGTCGGCCTGTAGCGCAGCGTCAAAGTCCTGCAGGCGGCGAACCAGTTGTTGGGTGAGGTCAGGTTGATGCTCTGACAGGTCGTAGCATTCACCCTCGTCTACGCTGAGATCAAAGAGCTGTGGCATCTCGGCGGTAGCAGACCAGCCGACTCTGCCGGGCGTCGGTGGGTTAAGGACTCGTCGGACGTGGACCTTCCACCGCCCGAAGCGCATGGCGTTTAGACTGTTGATGCGGTAGTAGGCGACTGGTTTGGTCTCGACGGGGCGTCCGGACTGGAGTGCTTGCAGGATGCTTGTGCCATCGTATGTGCGTTGAGTGTTGATTGGCACGTTCGCCGCTTCGCAGAAGGTGGGAAGTAGATCGACGACAGAAGCGGGATGTTCGTAGGCCAGCCCCTTCCGCCGCATCATCTCGGGCCACTCGACTATGCACGGTGCGCGCATCCCGCCCTCGTAGGTTTCAAACTTGCGTCCAAGGAACGGGCCGGAGTCACCACTGTCCTGCCACGAGGGGCCGTTGTCGCTGGTGAAGATCACACATGTGTTGTCGCGAAGTCCATTGCGGTCGAGAGCGGCAAGCAGCCTGCCCACGTGGAAGTCGATCTCCTCTACCGAGTCGCCGTAGGCGCCGCCGGCAGACCTACCATGGAACTCGGATGCGATGGGCCCATGCGGCTGCGACGTGGCAAGGTAAAGGAAGAATGGTTCATTGGCGTGCATGTCGATGAACTCGACAGCCTTCTCCGTAAACTCGCGTGTGAGGGAGTCCTGATTGTCTGAGGGTCCCTCAATGGTGCGAACAATTTCCTCGTCGTCGTAGATCGGGACCGGCCACTGGTCGTTGGACCATGGGATCCCGTACCAGCGGTCGAAGCCGTACTGGAACGGATGATAGGTGTTCGGCGTTCCAAGGTGCCACTTGCCGAAGATGCCGCTGGTGTATCCGGCCTCCTTGAGGTACGCCGGGATTAGTGTTTCCTGTGTGTAGGACAGTCCGTCGGAAGCGTCTGGTCCTAGGACATCAGGCAGGTTGACCCGCGGAGCCCACATGCCAGTCATCATCGACGCTCGCGATGGTGTGCAGACTGGGTTACCCGCGTAGAAGCTGGTAAGACGCATGCCGCGCGCGGCCATGCCGTCGAGGACTGGAGTTCGAGTCAGCGGTGCCCCGAAGCAGCTGATGTCGGCATAGCCCATGTCGTCGACGTAGATGACGACAAAGTTCGGCAGTCGCGAACGAGTTGGGATCTGGCGCCTCCCATAGGTTAAGCCAGCGGTGACGGCCAGCACACCTGCGGCGCCGGAAGCAGCGATTATGTCGCGGCGGGTCAGAGGCATTCCTGCACACATCTGAGCGCGGCTCCCTTACCGGTCCGTTGTAGTTGGCGTGGAGAGGCCTGCCTCCGCACTCACGTCAGCTCGGAGTGCCTCGATCCGGCTAGCAAGATCACTCGCAACCTCAGGCTGGAACTCAGTTAGGCTGCAAGACTCTCGGGTGTCGATGGAGACGTCATAAAGCGCCGGCAGCCTTCTCCGGACATCGTTGCCGTAGGCATAGTGCAGCTTCCATCGATCGCTGCGAACGGCGTTGAGCCATCGATTGAAGAACAGGTATACCGGACCCCGAGGAGTGGGCTCGCCGCCTGCCAGCATGCTGGCCATGCTCTCGCCGTCCAGGTCGTTCGGTGGCTGCACGTCTGCCAGCTCCAAGAACGAAGGAACGATGTCTAGCAGTGAGCGGGGCGTCGGGTCCCGTCGCCAGCGACCTCGGCCCTGCCATGAGGCTATGAAGGGGACACGCACACCGCCGTCCATTAGCTCGGGTTTCTTGCCGCGACGACCCTGATTGCTGCCTTCGTAGTAGGGACCATTGTCGCTGGTTAGGACAATGAGCGTGTCGTTCGCTAGCTTTGCCGTCAGCCGGCGAAGGTGATAATCAATGGACTCGACCACATCTCCGTACTTTCCGGCCGCCGACCTGCCACGAAAGGCGACTTCCGGGCTGAAGGGAGCATGCACACCAAGGTGAGCGAGGATGAGCAGGAAGGGAGTTCGCCTGTCCTGGTTATGCAAGAACTGGATGGCCTCATCAGTGATTCGGGCTGCCGCGAACGCGGGGTCGAAGTTCTCCTCCGCGATCGACCCTTGCTTGTACCAGGCAAGCGGGGAAACGTCGGTGCCGTAGAGAGTGCCGCCAAAGTGGTCGAAGCCATGGTCCTGTGGTAACGAGCCGGGCCGGTCACCGAGGCGCCACTGGCCGAAGAGGGCGGTGGAGTACCCGGCGGGCTTCAGAAGTGACGCGATGGTTTGCGCACTGCCAGGCAGCATGAAGTTTTCGCTCGGTGGCAGGTTTGGCCTGTGGGACGCGGGCAGTCGGTAGCGTGCGCCGTAGCGGCCCACCAGAATTCCCGCCCGCGAGGGAGTGTCGGTCGCCGCCGCCGCGTACATCGCATCACATATCGTGCCTTTCCGGGCGAGGCGGTCGATCTCAGGCGTACGGATGAGGCGGCCGTCGTAGGCTGCCAGATCTCCGACGCCTAGGTCATCGACGAGGACTAGCACAAAGTTTGGTCGCATCCTGGGACCTATGCCTGGTGCTGCTCGGGATCGGACCAGAAGTAGCACTCGGGGTCATAGACCGCTGGCGTTGGATGAATCCACGGTCCGGCGAACCCTTCCTGCGNAAGATTCTCCTTCCGTGGGACATTGTTGAGGTCCTTGTTCGCGAGAATGACCAGCGGTGGGTTGGCCACCGAGCCCTGGAAGAACGGTCCGTACTCGATGTGGATCTTGATCATCTCCCACACCATTTGCGTCCGCTTGAGCTCGTCGGGTTCGACCCGGGTCCGGTCATAGATTCGCCACAACTGCTCGACTGGTCCGCCTTCCTCTGGCTCCATTCTGGGTGGCGTTCGCTTGAATGGATCTAGGTCAACCTGCTTGTGCTCGTCTGGCGTACCGCGGACGTTGTACCACTGGCCCTCGAGTGGCGCCCATCTCGTCGATTCGATCGGAACCAGCCATTGCGGGTAAACCAGGTGGTTAGGACCGTCGCCCACGCTCCATGCGCTGTGGGACATGAGAGTGCCTTGGCTCCACTGATCAGGCCAGGCCTCAGGAGCGACGGGGTTCTCGGTCGCGTCGACCCCGATCTCCTCCCAGTACTTGATCAGATAGCTGTTTTTGGTCTTGTGCTCATCTGTTGCGTTAGCGGGGTAGTCGAGACGTATCCGTAGCGGGCTGCCGTCGGGCATTTCGCGCTTGCCGTCTCCATCCTTGTCAACCACGCCGATCTCGTCGAGCAGATCCTGCGCTGCCTTGGCGTCGTGGTTGACTGCCGAATCGCGCCAGGACCGGTATACCTCGCGGCCCTCTTCGCTGACGCTGTACTCCTTGGCCTTAGGGCTCAGCGTGCCGGTGGTTGGCTCACCAGTGTTGAAGTAGATTGACTTCTGAATTTCGGGTCGATTCACAGCGAGCGATAGAGCCTTGCGGAACCGGGGGTCCCGGATGAGCTTGCGGAGTTTCGGGTCCGGATAGTCGTAGTTGAAGAAAAATGCGGATCCGGTGCCTTGTCCGCTGTCCCAGAGGAGAACATCAAGGTTCGACGTCGGTTCTGACTGCTTGAGGGCAGAGACGTCGGCTAGCGAGAGGTAGAAGAAGGGTCCGTGTACGTAGTCGTACGCGCCCCGCTGCATCTGCAGCTTGCCTACCTCTGGATCCTGCACGATTGACATCGTCAGAGTGTCGATATAGGGGAGCTGGTCGCCGTTAGGCATGACGCAGTAGTAGTACGGGTTCCGCTCCCAGACGATGCTCTGGCCCTCCTTGAATCTGGCCAAACGCCATCCCGTCATTGTGGGACAGCCTGGATTTCGCGAGTAGTCGACCTTGCTCTCAAAGACTCCGCCCTGGGTGGCCCAGTCCTCTGGCGCCGACTTGTTGTACCTAGGGTGAAACTGCTTGGCGAAGTGCTTCGGTACCATCCATTTCGGGCCGTTGCCAATCGTGCCGTTGGTCCACATCGCGAGGCGATCGGCTGTCAACGGCGCCGGGGCGTCAAAGGACAGCACCAACGTCACATCGTCAGGGGCCCGGAAGGTTGCCAGAGTTCCCCGGCCGGACTTGCACTCATCCGGCGGAGTGTCAGAGTGCTGCTCGTTAAGAACCAGGTCCTCCCACCAGAACATGATGTCATCGGTGGACCACGGCTGGCCGTCGGACCATTTCAGGCCCTTCCGAAAGTGCAGAGTCCACTCCGATTGGTCTCCGTTCAACTCCCAACTCTCAACCAGGCCTGGCCCGATGTCTAGGCCGTCGTTGAGCCACCGCAGCAGTGAGTGGCCGTAGCAGTACTCCTTGTTGGAGGCATGGATGGCGCCACCAGTGGAGACGTCGCTGATCATCCTTAGCTCGCCGCCGAACTTGCCCGGCTTTACCCACTTGTGTGGTATCACATAGGGATTGGCTGGGAGTCGCTCCTCGATCGGCGGAAGGGCTCCAGCCTCAACCTGGAGCGTCAATTTTGGGGACTCGTTGAACTTGCCTGGCTTGCCAAGGGGCTTGGTTTCGGACCCCTTTGCTCGCCCAACTCTCGAGGATTGGCTGCCCTTCCGAGTCCCCACCGCGCCAGAGGTTTGGTCTCTATCGGAGCACGCATTGAGGATCACTGCTCCGGCAGCCGCGGCAGACCCGTAGAGAAAGGTTCGGCGATCAACTCTTGTAGTTCTGGTCATCGTTACCTCTCACCAGCCGATGTGCTTCATTTGGGAGGCGAAGAAGGCGCGCAGTGACGTGCGCCGGGTGGGATCGTTAGGCGGTAGATTCGGTGCGTCAATCTGGGGGGCGGCCTCGTCGAGGTAGTTTGGACGTGTGTCGAATGCCAGCCAACGGAACAGGTACTCCTGAAGCTGTTGCAGTGGAGTGCGCAGGGCAGGGTCGGCGATGCGATTCGTGGTCTCGTGAGGGTCGCGTACGAGATCAAAGATGGCTGTCTCGGCGGGATTGGTTCCCTGCAGGAGTTTGTGTGTTTCGGTCCGAACCATATAAGTCGGGTGAACGGTGCGACTTTCGGCCAAGACGTGAGTGCGTTTGTGAGAGACGTCTGCCAGGTCGTGTCCGGGAAGTGATGTCGCCGCCTCGCACTCACACGCACCCAGAATGGTCGGCATGAGATCAACCATTGACACCAGATTGTTGTTGGTCTCGCCTCCTCGCACTGAGCGCGGGAACTTCACTAGTAGCGGCACCTTGACGACTGGGTCATACATCGGGCCGGACTTGAGTAACAGATGATGGAAGCCAAGGTATTCGCCGTGATCGGCAGTGAAGATGATGAGAGTGTCATCGTAGAGGCCTCGTGTCCGCAGCTCGTCGAGTAGACGTCCCACCTGGTGGTCAAGCTGCGTGATGGTGGCGTAGTAATGCGCCATCACCTTCTGTAGTGCACGGCGGGTCAGGGTGTTGTACGGGAAATAGCCGTCCTGGTGGCCGCTGTCAGCTGCTGACACATGTTCGGCCCAGCCTGGAAGTGGCGGGAGCGCCTCGGGATCGTAGAGCTGGTCCCACGGGGCTGGTGGATCGAATGGGTGGTGCGGCTTGATAAACGAGACGTGCAGAAGGTGAGCCTCGGTTGCCCACGTACTGAGCGTGCGAAGAGCGCGGTCGGCAATCCACGTCGTTGAGTGAAGTGACTCGGGCAGCTCCGACGTTCGGGCGCCGAAGCTGTTCCAGTAGCCCGGCGGCGCCTCGCGCCGGAACTCGAGCTCCTGGTCGAGAAGATCAGTTACCGGGGTGTAGCCGGCGGCATGAAGATCGCGATGGTAGTCGTCGTCATATCGGCCAGGACCATTCTGCTCGGCCAGTTCCATATGGTCATAGCCGACGTCGAGGTAGGTCGGCGTGAAGTGCATCTTGCCCACGGCAGCGGTGTGATAGCCGGCTCGACGCAGCGCCCTGGGGAAGGTGTCGATGTGGGGTGCCAGCGTGCTGCGGTTGGTACGTCCACCATGCTGGTGAACATAAAGCCCTGAGAGCAGGGAGTACCGAGACGGCGTGCAGACCGGGTAGGTGCAGAAGGCGTTGGGGTACCGTACGGCGTCGGCAGTAAGGCGGTCCAGGTTCGGCGTGCGGACGTGGTGGTTGCCCGCAGCACCGAAACAGTCCCATCGGAACTGATCGGCCTGAATCACCAGTACATTCGTGCGTTCCATTAACTCCAAGTCCCTAGTGGACGGCCGCCCAGTCGACCAAGCGACGGCGGTGCGGCGGGATGGTTCAGTCACCTAGTTCGCCTGATCCCGGGACAGGCCTGACGCCCGACACGTTCACCAGACCTCGACCGACCAGCAGCAGGTTGATATGCCAAAGGCCATGCCAACTGGCACACAATATGTCTATTGACTGCTGAACATGTCAAGAGGCGGCCGCGGGTTGGCCGGCGACGGACGCACAGGCGGTGATGGCATGGCGTCGATGCTCAAGGCTCAGCGGTGAAGGGATCGACAAGGGAGAACGGAATGATCGTCTGCAGCGGTACCTCTTGCCCATCTAGCTGAGCGATGAGCAGATCGACCGCCTGGCGACCCATCGCCCGCTGGTTCTGCTTGATGTGGACGAACGCGGCGGCGGACCGCGACCGTGGAGGCGAGTCAAAGCACGCGACTCTTCGGGCGGGTGTATCGGCTGGATGGGTGTCCTCGAGCACGTCCCGAAGGAGAACCGCGATGTTGTACTCGCATGCAACAAATCCGGTCACGCCTGCTTGACGGGTCAGGAAGTCGCGGATCGCCTCGTGATCGGCTTGCCGGTTCGCCTCTGTTGAGGAGCCCGGCAGGGTCGAGCGGAGTTCGGTGAAACAGGGCGGGGCCGCGGTGATGTCGCGGTCGTGCAACGCGAGTTGGTACCCACGCAGGCGCTCTTCAATGCTGGAGGTGTTCTCCACTGGCGGGGACACGAACGCCACTTCATTGTGGCCGTGCTCCAACAGACGATGGGTCAACGCCCGTGCGGCCGCCACATTGTCGGTATAGACGGCGCAGGCAGGGATCCCCTGAAGGTGCCGGTCGACGACGACCAGCGGCGACCGGTTGAACACCAGCTTGACAAGGCTCGCATTGTAGAACTCCCCGTGGACTGGAAACACGATCAGGCCGTCCGCGACCTCGTTGCCCACGAGGGTTTCGATCGCGCGTTCCTCCACGTCTTGTCGGTCCCGTGTTCGCTTGACGACAAGGTGGTAGCCCAGCTCGTCGCAGCGCTCTTCGATCGCCCAGAGAAGTTCGAGTCCGTATGCCTCGGATGCAGCGGGCAGGACTAGGGCAATGCAGGACGATCTTCGCGACTGTGATCGTCGGCGACGCTCCCTGCTATGCGGGGGCTCCAGCTCGGACGCCCGTTTGGTCACAAATGATCCTTTGCCGCGGCGCCTGTCTAGAACGCCAGCCTCTGCAAGCAACGCAAGGGCCCGCTTGGAGGTGATACGGCTGACCCCGAAGCGCTCGGCAAGCTCCTTCTCCGACGGAACCCGGTCGCCTGCCTTGAGCGTGTCGTTCCGAATCTCGTCGAGGAGATAGTCGTAGATCCGCTCGTAAAGGAACGGATCGGCTACAGGATCATTCACGGTGCAGCTCCCAGGGAGAGGTCGACGGTGATCACAGGATGTGGCAGCAGGCGACGTTGAGCCGGGGGCGTGGCTGTCCTCTGCTGGTCAACCTGGCGATCGAAGCTTGACTTGTTTGCATCCGGCTAAGCATTCTACGCACTAATGATATGTCTAGCTACATACCAAGCGGTCAAAGTTTGTTCCGTCGATCTCACATACCGGAGGATCACGTGAGTCAGCGTGCTGTAATCATCTCGCGGCGCGCCGCAGTGGTCGCAGGTCTCGCTGCGGCAGCCGGTCTCACGACCGTGGCCAGCGCACGCGCCGACTCGGAGCCTGCCCAAGGCGGCAAGTACGCGCGCCGCGCGCAGAGGACATATGGAGCACTGCAGCGCTACTTCTATGACCCGGCTACATCGCTCTACCGTCAGACCTACCCCCGCCAGGGTGTGAACCCGTGGTCGTTCCTCTGGCCCTTCTCCCAGGCCAAGATAGCTACCCAGGTCATGGCTGGCATTCCGGCGATCGGTCGCCGGTACACGGCTGAGGTCGACGACCGATACAACGCGGTCGAGGCTTACTGGAACCCCGACAGCGGCCCCGCCGCCTACGATTCCTACGTTCGTCCGCCGCTGGGCCAGGGCGGCGGGCAGTGGTATGACGACAACGAGTGGATCGGGCTTGGCCTGATGCAGCGTCATTACATGACACCTGGTGGCCACGCAGCCTCGGTGGAGCGGGCGAAGCAGATCTTCGACCTCGTCGTGTTCGGCTGGGACACCGATCCGAGCCACCCCTTCCCTGGAGGTGTCTTCTGGAATCGGTCTCCCACGGCCACGAACCGCAATACCGTCTCTAATGCACCTGGCGCGGAATTGGGTCTGCACCTGTACTTCGAGACCGGGGACGACTACTACCTCGAGTGGGCGCTACGCATGTACGAGTGGGTGCGTGGTTGTCTACTTGCACCGAACGGCTTGTACTGGGACAACGTCAATCTCAGCGGCGTGTTCAGGCTAGACCAGTTCTCCTACAACCAGGGCACGATGATTGGCGCTGGGGTCCTCTTGCACCGCGCGACCGGCGACCGCACCTACCTTGAGCAGGCGCGCGATACGGCCACCCAGGCGCTTGCCTTCTACGCCGAGGATGAGCGTTACTTCGCACAGCCTGCACGGTTCCACGCGATCTTCTTCGCAAACTTGCTGCAGTTGTGGGCGGTGCGGCCGGACCCGGCGTATCGCAAGGCGATGGCCTGGTACGCCGAGGAGTCGCGGGCGCGGTTCCTGGATCCGGAGACTGGGTTGTACCGCTTTACCGGAGAGAACCCGGTGCTACTACTGGAGCAGGCGGGCATGGTACGGATCGAAGGCATGCTGGCCTGGGCGCCCCGCGACTATCCGAAGCTCACCTGAGTGACGACGAGCACCGAGCCCGACCATTCGGCCCCTCACAGAATCCCGTTCCCACCACGCCCCGTCGGTGCGGCGTCGCCATTCGGTGAGGTGGCCGGGCCACCAGCGGCCGTTGAGAAACGTCTTGCACGGTTTGGGTGGGTCCTGCGGTGCGGCCAGATCGGTCGGCGGGCGCGGTGGCACGGTGTTCGTGCCCGCCGGGACTTTGAGACGTTACGGGAAAGGCGTATGCGGGCGGGGCGGATGTTCGCTCAGGGTGCTTGTCAGGTTGATGTGGTGAAGGCGTTGGGGGTCAGCGCGCAGACCGCCTTACGGTGGTACCGGGCCTGGCTTGAGCGGCCGCATACCGTCTTGTTCGGTATCGACCCTAAGTGATTCGCACAGGGGACGTCCGTGTGCGATCTACTCGCATCCGGGCGTCCCTTGTTCGAAACGACGCGGGCACATAAGGCCCGGGTTGATCGTGCACTGCGCGTTCGGTGCACGCTCAACCCGGGGAATGGGACATCATGTGCACAGATCGATGCCTGAGGGCTTCTCAGCCTCTAGGTCAGATGCGCCTGGCCGGCCCGGACACCCACCCGCCACCCGCATACCTAACCTGCGACGACACCCGGGGGGATCCAGCCACGGCGGGCCATCCAGCGGCTGAAGACCGTGTTGGGCACCCTCAAAGGCCGCACGCCGTCTACGTTCGCTCGTCGGTGAATGGCCGCGACGAGCAAGCACACCAGCATCCGCCTCTCGGTCTGGGGCGATGTGTCCGACGCGGCACCTGCTCTACATCGATGTCCCCGAGGACTGCCTGGACCTGCAGGCCACCGTGTTCCGGCTCGACTTCCCTGCTCCCGTGGGGCCGCGTGCCCGACCACACCCACGTGGCGAAGTACGACTACCGCGACATCGAGCTGGTCGCCGGCGAGGATCCTACGCCTACAAGGGAACCGTCGACGTCGCCCGGCCGAGCGTACGTCAGGACAAGCAGGGCGGCTGCGGCCGCTGACACTCATGCAGAACCCTCTAGCACGCCGGGCGAGGATGCGCGGATGAAACACCTCCGACAGCTTGCTCGGGAAGTGGATGCACAGGTAACGCCGCCATCGACGCGAACCGGCCGGTGGTGCTGTCCCTGCGCGTACGCGACGGCTCCCCCGGCTCGGCCGGCCTAGTGCGCGTCGAGGGCTCGGTCGTCAGTCTGGGTGAACCCGCGCAGCTGTGGCCCGTTCGCTGCCGGCGGTACGGCGCTGGCGAGCCGGAGAGTCACAGCACGGACCATGTTTTCATACATGGGGGAAGGCGGTCGGGGCATGAAGGCGATCACGGTGGTTCCCGGCAAGCCGGACCAGGCGCATGTCAGCGATCTTGCCGAGCCCGCGCCAGCTGATGGTGCGCTGCTGGTGGAGGGTCACCTGATAGGGGTCTGCGGCACCGACGCTGGCATCGTTCTGCACGAAGGCTACGGCTGGCCACCGCCCGGCAACGCCTGCTGCGTCTGGGCAAGTTCCCCAGACTCCAGCACCGTGGACGTGATCGCACACCCGATGTCGTCGCCGCGACGATCGCCGAGTTATTCCTCGGCAGGTCGGTTTCACTCGCGCCGACACGAACGCCTGCGACCATCTCCTCCTCGGGGTGTCGCGTGTCATGATCCCCGTATGGCACCCGTCCCGCAGACCTGCTCGTACACCGAGTGCGACGAGCCTGCGGCATACCGGACACGGACGCGCCCAACATGGTGCGACGTACACATCACCGGACTCCTCCGAGAGGGTGGCCTTGAGCCACTGGAGCCGTTTCTCGGGCCGAAGGAGTGGCGGCTGACGCGTTGTCTCGTCTGCGGGTGCGAAACGCACAACCGCTTCGAGCAGACCCTCGAGTGGACTAAGCGAGGGGAACCTGCCTGTCGTGCCTGTTACTGGCGACGATGGGCCAGCGAGACGCGCGAAATGCAAGGCGCGTTCGCCGATCGTGTGCCCGTTGCGGAGCACGAGGCCAAGTCCAAGGCCGAGGCTCACGGTTACGGCTACCTCGGCCCTTTGACTAGCCCCTCGCTCAAGGACGATCCGCATCATGTGAAGTGTGTCCACTGTGGCCGACTCAGTGCCGAACGATTAGGAGACATCGAGTGGGGGTGCAACTGTCAGGTCAATCCATCCCGAGCCGCTCAGACGTCACGTGACCCGAAGTCGAAGAAGAAGGAGCTCCTGAAGGATTCAGCGCTGCCAGTCCTGGACTGGTGGGATCACGTTCGGAACTCCTTGGAGCTGTGGGAGACAACTGTCGTCCGTGCTCGTCGTGAGGTCGCCTGGCTGTGCCCCGACTGCGCTACTGAGTTCTCGGCACGGGTGCTTGACATGATCAACGGGCCGCAGTGCCCACGCTGCGAGCCGGAGAGACGTTCCGCAGCTCGGGCCGAGTATGAGCGGCTCGCACAGACGCCGGTAGCGCAAGTCAGCGAGCTCAGGTTTGCGTGGGCCGACGAAGCCGACCCCAGAAGCGTGATGGTTGCCGGTGGCTTGGAGTTGCGCCGTTTCCGGTGTCCACAGGGTCATCTGCCCCGAGTGACGCCTCTGAGGTACCTCAGGGATGGGTGTCCGGTGTGTCGCGGCCTGGAGACACGTGCTGAGCGGAAGGCGTCGGCCGAAGCCGACCCGACGATGAGCGCGCTGGGCCCAGAGCTCACGTCACAGTGGCATCCCACTCGCAACGCCAACACGAACCTGGCCACGGTGTCCCCTGCGTCCCGGCGTAAGTACTGGTGGCGAGACCCGATCTGTGGTCATGAGTGGCAAGCCTCACCCGCTGAGCGCCAGTACCGACAACGACGTCGCTGCCCGCAGTGCCGCACGATTCTCGACTCGCTGGCCTGGCACTACCCGGAGATCGCTGCCGAGTGGTCCTCCGAAAACCCCGTCAGCGCATGGCACGTTCGCCCAACGGGCAACACGCACTACATTCCCAAGTGGGTCTGTTCCAATGACGCAGCGCACACATGGGAGGCGCCCCTCGCATCGCGCACCGCCGGCTCCGGCTGCCCGGAGTGTCGAGTGGTGGGCAAGTCCCAAATCGAGTTGGCGCACCACCAGGCAGCTAACGCAGCCTTCGGCACGGCCAGTTCAGGACGTCGAATTCGCGATCATGCATTCACACGCGGCGCCCAGTGGATCGTCGACATCGTGGCGAACTTGGCGGACGGGCGGCAACTGGCGATCGAGTACGACGGAGAGTACTGGCACCGCGGCAAGGCAGAGATCGATACGGCCAAGTCCTTAGACCTCTTAGAGGCTGGCTACCTTGTTGCCCGTCTCCGGGAGCATCCACTCCCGGCTCTTCCGGTCGCGCATCCGCACTATGCCGAGTTCACGGTCTTCTCCGCGGCGCCTGACCCTGCCGGATCCATCGATCGGGTGCGCGAGTGGGCGGTCACAGTCCAATAGGGTGCTTCCCTGCGGTGCCCATACGGTTCTCCTTGGCCCCAGGCCTTCGAGGGCCGATGGGCGCAAGACGTCTGCGCAACCGCATGGCAGCCGTACGTGGACCACGAAGACCCCTCCTTCGAGGGTCGACATGCCCTGACGCTTGCCGGCGAGGACTAGGCGGACCTGCCCTATCCCAACCACCCCGAACGTAGGGATGAGTCGCGCCCTGATTGCTACAGAGCTCCCTCCCATTCGCATCACCGAACGGGAAGCGAATGGCGGCGAAGACCTACTAGGGTGGCGCCGTGTCCATACTGTGGTCCCGAACCCATGCGCAGCTCGGTGAAGCTCCTGGTGAGCTCACCTACAAGCACGTTGCCGCAGCAGTCGAGCAGCAAACCCTGAGGCGGAGGACCTTGACTGGAAGCAGGTCCTTCCAGGCAGGGAAGAGAGCGAACGCGAGGAGTTCGCCAAGGATGTCGCCGCAATGGCGAACACCACAGGCGGGCTCCTCGTCTACGGCGTGGTGGAAGACCGCAAAACTGGCAAAGCCGAAGGGATGCGCAGCGTCGACATCTCGGACGCCACCCAACGCCGGCTGCGATCACTGGCCATGACCCGCATCCATCCGCCGGTGCTGGGGCTGGAGATCCTGCCGCTTGCCAGCGCCGACGGGCAGACGGACCTGCTAGTCGTGTTCGTGCCCCAAAGCCCCGACGCGCCACACGTCATCGGTCAGCAAGACCACCTTGGCATTCCCTACAGATATGGCTCGCAGACGACCTGGATGCGCGAACGCGACCTTGAGCGCGCCTACGCTGCCCGGTTCACACGCCGCAGGGACGAACATGCGCGACTCGTCGACATGGAGCTGGCACGCGACGCACTGCCACACCCTGCGACCGGCTGACCGTCCGGCACGCTCAGCGCGGCATGAGCGGGCGGTCTGAAGGGTCGCCATGAAGGTGGCGGTATAACGTGCAACGGCAAAGCGGTCAGTGGCAGGACCTATGACCACTGGCTGTCAATGGGTGGCGGTTGGGATGCCGTTACGACGCCTCTGATAGTCAGCACTCTTTCGCCTCATGCGTGTCGTGTGACAGGACGGATGTCCATCGCTTTACGCCGGTCATCGGGCCCTTGGTACCGAGTAGCTTGCCGCGCCACGTCACGGCGACAGAAGGATCCATCTCCACCTCAGACCGAATTATGAACAGCTGCAAACCGGTGACTAGTACTACAGCCGTAGATCGTGATCTTGCCTGATCGGCCTTGCTGGGTAGGGGCGTTGGGTGTCGGCGGGTCGGTGCGTGACGACGGGCGGCCACCGCTGCATTGTCTGTGTTTGTGAAGACAACAGATGAAGATGCCGCGATGGCCGCTGCGCTCAGCATAGAGGTCGGTCGCTGGGAGTCCGAACTGGGCGAGCTGATGTGCAGAGTTGGTCGCTTGTTCGCCCGTCGAGAGACCCGGCAGACCGCGGCGGACGTGGTGGATGGGCTGCTGGCTGA
>NZ_KB892766.1 GCF_000373925.1 Actinopolymorpha alba DSM 45243
TTCGGCGGTGACGGCCTGGACCAGCAGCTGAATCAGGACGTCGGCGTTGCGCTGGGACTGGGTGCGGGTGTCATCAGAACCACTCTTGCGGGCGTACTTGTCGAGTAGCGCCTGCAACCGGGCCGCCGCCTCGGGAGGAAGCCGGTAGGAGCCTGTGATGCTGCCGTCGTCTTCCAGNTGTGCTGTCAAGTACCGGTTGCGGTGGGCTTTCTCCTCATCGCGCTGATGCCCATCAGGATCCAGAACCTGTCGCAGGTATTTACCGGCGCGCGCGACCTTCTCCACCGTCGAAAACTCATCGCGAGCCAGATTCAGCAGTGTCTCTTCGGCCACCCGGGCGGCATCATCGTTTTTCAGGACGTCGACGGCCGCGGTGATCGCGGTGGCCATGCCGTAGGAGATCGCTCCCGCAGCCAACGCCGCCGTCGTCGCCTGAAGCCGCCGGAATTGCTTGCCGTTGCGTTGATGCACCGAGGCGGCGTACGAATTCATCCGCCCACCCGCGCGAAGCCACGCCGACGTCGACGAAAATCCCGCCGCCTTCGCTTCCCTAACGCGTGCACCACACCAACGCGAGTGTCGAACGCGAGCCGCACCAGATCAACAACCCGCATCAGCCGATCCGCCTGCTCCAACGCCGCCGCACCAGAATCCGGCACCGGCAACTCCAGCACCGCACGGGCGGCCGACTCCAAAGAAGTAAGCGTCGACTCGGCAACACTCCCCGTCGAACTCATATTCGAATGATAGGGCCCAGTGATCCATTTCGCTAGCGAAGAAGCGGCTAAATTCGTCAGGCTCTAATCCGCAGCCTGTATCCACATGGCCTGAGCTCGCAGCGCGAAATCCACAGCCTGGATCCACAAGAGATTCCACAGTTCGTAGCTCGTCGAAATCGACGATGGAATGAATATCCACAGTCATGGGGTGAACTATCGATTGAGGAGGTCCTCCGACTTTCGGACCGAGAGTTGGTGCAGTCGGTAGGAGTGTCCCGGCAAAGAAGGCGCCGCACCTTCGCCAGGTCGGGGCGTGCCGCGGGCGGCGTCTCGCATTGTGTACGCCTTCTCTGGTGCGAGGCGGGGCATGTTCCCACCAGGCAAGGCAAATTTGCCTAGTGAGGTGGGGACTTGCCGCGTGAGGTCCACCAAAGGGTGTACACAATGTGAGACAGAGGCCTGGTTTCTCATTATCCGATACGGCCGGGTGTACGCCATTCGAGACGGCTGCTGTACTTCAGTAAGACCGTGGAAACTCCGGGGTGTTATAGCACCCCGGAATCTCCACGATCGCAGATGACCCGCCCACCACGAGGCTGCCGCGCCGCGCGGTGCAGCGAGCCGTCAACGCGGCAATTTGCCTTGCATGGTGGGACCATGCCTCGCCTCGCACCGCAGAAGCTATACGCAATGTGAGACGGGTCGGCCCGCCTCGATTGAACCTGAGTAGATGCCCACTTTCGACCCAGAACTGGGCATCTACTCAAGGTTCGGTGGAGCTCACCCCCGGGCCGTCCACATTTCGGACGGCTTACCGGACGACTTGCAGCTCGTTCATGATCAACTTGCGGAAAACGCCCACGAATCGCGCGAACGGTGGGCGACTTCCACAAGTTGATCATGAACCGGCCCGAAGATCGCTCACTATGCGAGATTGGCCACCAACGTAAACCCTGACGTGGCGGAGGAGCCTCCGCAAAGAAGCCGACGCACTTCAGCCACGTTGGCGCCCGCCCGCCCCACTCAGGCCGCGAGGGTTGTGCATAAGCCTGACGGTGGCCGCGGTCGCCGGTCGACGCCGCGCGCTTCTCCAACGCGTAAGGAACGGCACGGCGGTGTGATCGGTCTGGACTCAGAGGTGCTTCACCATGGTGTCGGCGTCCTTGTCCCCACCAACGATCTCGAAGCCCTCCGCGGTGTAGAGGCCGGCCGCCGCGGCGTTCGCGCGTTCGACGCTCAGACTGATCCGCGTCAGACCCGCCGCCCGAGCTTGATCAAGGAGGGCCCGGAGGAGCGCTCGTCCGACCCCTCGCCCGCGCCAGTCCGCGGCGATGGCGAGAGTGATCTCGGGTACGTCGGCCGCGACGAAGCCGTAGCCCGGTCGCTCCGCGGGGAAGTAGCGCCACCAAGCCGCACCGACCAGCGCGCCCGACCCGTCGGTGTTGGTCGCCTCGGCGATGGTTCCCTGCTCGCCCGCTGCCGGCCAGCCGTCGACGTACTTCCACAGCTTCGGGTCCGCGCGCAGCTTCGCCAGCGTGAACCCCGGCCACGTGGGGTCCCAGTTGAACGCCGCCAGCAACATCTCGCCCAGGTACCCGGCATCGGCCGCGGTCGCGGGCCGCAGGGAGTAGGAAGGGTGCTCAGGAGATCTCGTCTCGCTCACGCGCAGGAGTCTGACCCCACACCGCCCGCAGCACCAGCGATTAACCGATCCCTAAACTGCACCGCATGAGTGCCCAGCGTCCCGAACCATCCGCGCCCGAGCTGCCGCAGACCTTCACCCCCGGCGAGGTGGAAGGAAAGCTGTACGAACGCTGGGTGGAGGCGGGCTACTTCGCGGCCCGGGGTCGCGCCGGCAAAGACGCAGGGACGCCGTCGGGCGAGCCGGAAGCGACGCCGTTCTCGATCGTGATCCCGCCGCCCAACGTCACCGGATCGCTCCATGTCGGGCACGCGCTGGACCACACCATCCAGGACATCCTGGTCCGCCGGCGCCGGATGCAGGGGTTCGACACGCTTTGGCTGCCCGGCATGGACCACGCCGGGATCGCCACACAGAACGTCGTCGAACGCGAGCTGGCCAAGGAGGGCCTGTCCCGCCACGATCTTGGCCGGGAGGCGTTCGTCGAGCGGGTCTGGCAGTGGAAGGTCGAGTCGGGCGGCCGGATTCTCGGCCAGATGCGCCGGCTCGGCGACTCGGTCGACTGGAGCCGCGAGCGGTTCACGATGGACGAGGGCCGCTCCAAGGCGGTCCGCACGATGTTCAAGCGGCTGTACGACGACGGGCTCATCTACCGCGCCGAGCGGATCATCAACTGGTGCCCGCGTTGCCTCACCGCGCTGTCTGACATCGAGGTGGAGCACTCCGACGACGACGGCGAGCTCGTCTCCATCCGGTACGGCGAGGGTGACGCGTCTGTCGTCGTCGCCACGACCCGACCCGAGACGATGCTCGGCGACACGGCGGTCGCCGTCCACCCGAGCGACGAGAGGTACGCCCACCTGGTGGGCGCCGAGGTGGAGCTTCCGTTGACCGGGCGGCGGATCCCGATCGTCGCCGACGTGCACGTCGACCCGGAGTTCGGGACCGGTGCGGTGAAGGTCACCCCCGCTCACGACCCCAACGACTTCGAGATCGGCCAGCGGCACGGCCTGCCGAGCATCACGATCATGGACGAGCACGGTGTCATCACCGCGCACGGGATGTTCCAGGGCCTCGACCGGTTCGAGGCGCGGCCAAGCGTGGTCGCGGCGCTGCGGGCGGAGGGGCGGATCGAGAAGGAGGTCCGGCCGTACCGCCACGCGGTCGGGCACTGCCAGCGGTGTGACACGGTCGTCGAGCCCCGGGTGTCGCTGCAGTGGTTCGTCAAGGTGGAGCCGCTGGCCCAGGCCGCGAGCGACGCCGTACGCGAGGGCCGGATCGCGATCCACCCGCCCGAGATGGCCAAGCGCTACT
The DNA here is from genome assembly GCF_000373925.1 of Actinopolymorpha alba DSM 45243. GTDB lineage: Bacteria > Actinomycetota > Actinomycetes > Propionibacteriales > Actinopolymorphaceae > Actinopolymorpha > Actinopolymorpha alba. The sequence continues at coordinate 3,676 of NZ_KB892766.1, forward strand.
TCTCCTGGGTCGACAACATGCACGACTGGTGCATTTCGCGCCAGTTGTGGTGGGGACACCGCATTCCGGTCTGGTACGGCCCCGCCGGCGAGGTGGTCTGCGTCGGACCCGACGAGGAGCCGCCGTCCGGGGAGGGATGGACACAGGACGAGGACGTCCTCGACACGTGGTTCTCCTCCGGACTCTGGCCGATGTCGACCCTCGGCTGGCCCGACGAGACCGACGATCTCGCCCGCTATTACCCCACCAGCGTGCTCGTCACCGGCTACGACATCCTGTTTTTCTGGGTGGCGCGGATGGCGATGTTCGGCCTGTACGCCATGAAGGATCGCGGGCCGGTCGACAGCGTGCCGTTCAGGGAGATCGTCCTGCACGGCATGGTCCGTGACGCGCACGGCAAGAAGATGTCGAAGTCGTTCGGGAACGTCGTCGACCCGCTGGACTGGATCGACCGGTACGGCGCCGACGCGACCCGGTTCACGCTGGCCCGCGGCGCCAACCCCGGCTCCGACGTGCCCGTCAGCGAGGAGTGGTGCCAGGGTTCGCGCAACTTCGCGACGAAGCTCTGGAACGCCACCAGGTTCGCGTTGATGAACGGCGCCTCCGCGCAGCTGCCGGTCCCGCCGGCGGAGCAGTTGTCGAGCGCCGACCGCTGGATCCTGTCCCGCCTGCACCGGGTGATCGCCGACGTCGACGCGTCGTATGAGGGCTACGAGTTCGCCAAGGCATGCGAGGCGATCCAGGCGTTCGCGTGGAGTGAGTTCTGCGACTGGTACGTCGAGCTTGCCAAGACCTCCTTGACGGCGGGCGGGGAGGCCGCGGATGCCACCCGCGCGGTCCTGGGGCATGTGCTCGACCGGCTGCTGAGGCTCCTCCACCCCGTGATGCCGTTCGTGACTGAGGAGCTGTGGCTCGCGGTGACCCGCGGTCCGTCTGGGGTTGCCCCCGGCGAGGCGGAGTCGCTGGTCGTCGCCGCGTGGCCGACCGCTGAGCCGGCGTACGTCGATCCGGCCGCGGAGGCGGAGATCACCGCGCTGCAGCGACTGGTCACGGAGGTCCGGAGGTTCCGGTCCGACCAGGGCCTCAAGCCGGGCCAACGGGTGCCGGCCCAGCTCGTGGGGATCGAGGAGACCGTCCTCGCCCCGCACGAGCCGGCGATCCGGTCGTTGCTGCGGCTCGACCCGGCCGGCACCGCGTTCACCCGTACCGCCTCCCTCCTGGTCGAGCAGGTCACCGTGGAGTTCGACACCGCCGGCACGATCGACGTGGCCGCCGAGCGGAAGCGGCTGGAGAAGGACCTCGGCAACGCCCAAAAGGAGAAGGTCCAGGCCGAACGCAAGCTGGGCAACGAGGAGTTCCTCGCCAAGGCGCCGGCGCCGGTGGTGGAGAAGGTCCGGGGCCAGCTCGCGGCCGCCGAGGCCGAGATCGCCCGGCTCGAAGGCCAGCTGGCCGGTTTGCCCGGATCCTGACGGGCGGGAACGATTGGGGCGACATCCCTCACCGGACTGCTCGCAGGCTCGCTTTGACGTCTCGGTGAGTGATGTCGTCCAATCGCTCCCGCGATCGGCCCCCCAGGGCGAACCCCCCTTGCGCGGCCGTCATCCGGCGGGGCGGAACAATGTGCGGGGTGGACGACGATGCAGAGTCGAGGGCGCTGATGGCAGGGCGGGAAGCGGCGGACGGGGCGCGGGCGCGTTCCACTGAGGCGGCGTACGTCGAGACCGAGCGGGCGCTGCTCGGCCGGCTGCCGGAGCACAAGTCCGTCGAAGGGGCCTCGCTCGAGCCGATCCGCCTGCTCTGCGAACTCCTCGGCGATCCCCAGCAGGCCGCGCCGGTCATCCACCTCACCGGCACCAACGGCAAGACCACCACGGCTCGGATGATCGACTCGCTACTGGTGGCGTTCGGGCTCCGGACCGGTCGGCTCACCAGCCCGCACCTGGCTGAGATCCGCGAGCGGATCACGCTGTCCGGGGAGCCGATCTCGCCGGAGCGGTTCGTCGAGATCTACTCCGAGGTGATGCCGTTCGTCGACCTGGCCGATCAGCGGTTGGGCCGGCCGATGTCGTTCTTCGAGGTCGTGACCGGCCTGGGGTTCGCGGCGTTCGCCGACGCACCTGTCGACGTGGCCGTGCTGGAGGTCGGGCTCGGCGGCACCTGGGACACCACCAACGTCGCCGCCGGCAAGGTGGCGGTCGTGACCCCGATCGCGGTGGACCACACGAAGTACCTCGGCGCGACGCCGGTCGAGATCGCGGGTGAGAAGGCCGGCATCATCAAGCCCGGTGCCATCGCGGTGATCGCCCAGCAGGAGCTGGAGGTGGCCGAAGTGCTGATGCGGCGGGCCGCCGAGGTGGGCGCGACCGTCGCCCGCGAGGGGCTGGAGTTCGGGGTCGTCGACCGGGAGCTCGCGGTCGGCGGGCAGCAACTCGCCCTCAAGGGACTCACCGGCACCTACGACGGGATCTACCTCCCCCTCCACGGGGTCCACCAGGCACACAATGCGGCCTGCGCGCTCGCCGCGGTCGAGGCGTTCCTCGCCGGCGGGGTCGTCGAGGGCGAGGGCCTGGACGCCGACCTGGTACGCGAGGGCTTCGCGAACGTCAGCTCACCTGGCCGGCTCGAGGTTGTCCGCCGTAGCCCCACCGTCATCCTCGACGCCGCTCACAACCCGCACGGTGCGGCCGCGGCCGCGGCGGCGATGACCGAGGCGTTCGTGTTCGAGCCTCTCATCGGTGTCGTCGGCATGATGCAGGACAAGGACATCGAGGGTGTCCTCGAGGCGTTCGAGCCGGTCATGGCCCGGATCGTCTGCACCCAGAACTCCACCCAGCGCGCCATGCCGGCCGCCGAGCTCGCGGAGCTCGCGATCGACGTCTTCGGCGAGGACCGGGTGGATATTGCCGCCCGGCTCGACGACGCGCTGGACCTCGGCGTCCGGCTCGCCGACGAGGGGAGTACGGCGATGGGGAGCGGCGGCGTACTCGTCACCGGCTCCGTGATCACCGCCGGTGAGGCGCGGGTCCTTTTCGGAGGCCGGTGAGGTTACGGTGCGTTCTGTCCTGTCCGCGATCCTGGTGTTCGAGGCGATCATCATCGGACTCGCGATCCCCGTGGCGATCACGCTGGGCGAGGTGCCGTCGGCACTCGCCGGCGCGGTCGGCGGGGCGGCGGCGGTCACCTGCCTGGTGGTGACGGGGCTGCTGAGGTTCCCGGTGGGCAAGGTGCTGGGATCGGTGCTGCAGGTGGTGGTGTTCGGCCTGGGGTTCGTCGTACCCCTGATGTTCGTTCTTGGTGTGATCTTCGGCGTGATGTGGTTCGGGTTCCTGGTGCTCGACCGGCGGATCGCGGCGTCGAAGGCAGCGCACGATCAGTCGGCCCCGCCCGCCGACTAGCGGGAGGGCAGCGCGGGCGATGCGCGACCACACTCCGCCAACACGAACCGTGACCGGCTACGCTGCGCGGGCGGTTCGTACCCCATCTGTACGGGGTCGGCCGTGCCTCGCCTGACCTCGCACCTTGAAGGAGTTCGCGTGTCCGAGCGCACACTGGTCCTGCTCAAGCCCGACGCTGTCAGCCGTGGCCTGGTGGGGGAGATCCTGAGCCGCTACGAACGCAAGGGTCTCACGCTGGTGGCGATGGACCTGCGCACCATCGACGGCGAGATGGCTGACCTGCACTACGCCGAGCACGTGAGCAAGGCGTTCTATCCGCCGCTGCGGGAGTTCGTGACGAGCGGCCCGCTGGTCGCGGCGGTGCTCGAAGGTGAGGAGGCGATCGAGGTCGTCCGCCTGCTCAACGGCGCGACCGATGCGCGCAAGGCGGCCGCCGGCACGATCCGGGGTGACCTGGCGCTGTCCAACCGGGAGAACCTGGTCCACGGTTCAGACTCGCTGGACGCGGCCAAGCGCGAGATCGCGCTGTGGTTCCCCCACCTGGCCTGAGAGCCCAGGGTCAGGAAGGTCGCCGTCTTCAGCCGGTGAGGCTGAAGACCACGGGCAGAACGCCGAACGGCAGGTTGGTGAGGAAATGCGCCACGATCAACGGCAGCAGGCGTTTCTGCCGCTGGTAGACGAGTCCGGCTGCCCCACCCCATAAGACGAACGCGAAGAAGTAGGTCACGGCTCCGGCGAGGCTGGCGGCGAAGAGAATGTGCTGGAGCCCGAAGCCGAGCGCCGCGATGGCGATCCCCACGGAGAGTCGCCCGGTCGCCGCCGCGAGCCGGGGCTGCACCCACCCGCGATAGTGCAGCTCCTCGACCGGCGCGTTGAGGAACGGGAAGCTGACCCCGACGATGATGCCCAACCACGCGGGTATGGCGTTGGTGGTCTGGAGGTCGGCGTACAGACCGGTGAAGGTCTGCGCGTACGCCGCCTGGAACTCCGCGGCGGTCGTGGGCTGGAAGATCGCCAGGGGCACCAGGACCAGAGGTATGACGAAGAGCGCATAGAACGCGAACAGCCAGACAAACCCCCAACCGACGTCTCGCGCGAGTCGGGTCCGGTTGAAGCCGATGAGCGCGCGGACACGCCGACCTTCGCGGTGGAGCAGCCGCCGGAGCAAGCCAAGGTTGACGACGTTGGTCACGGTGACGGCGATCGTCGACGTGGTGGCGGCGAGGGGGAGCGCGTCGGGATAACCGCGGGCCACGAACACCACGAAGGCGACACTCATGCCCAGCAGGATCAGCGGGGTACGGACGAACGCCATGGCCAGCGGTGTCGTGACCCGCGGGGTGGTCCCCGCGTCGGCGTCCGTGCGGATGGTCACGTTCACCCCACCAGGCTGTCCGCGTAAACCTCAGCCGGCGAGCGCACGCACCCGACGCAGCACCTCGTCGGTGCCGAGCGCGTGGGCGACGGCGAAGAGATCCGGGCTCCGGGTGGAGCCGGTCAACGCGACCCGGATCACCTGCGCGGCCTCGCGGATCGAGCCGGGGTAGGCATCGGGGTCGCGTTTGTACTCCTTCGCGTTCTTGGCGAAGCCGTGCCGGCCCGCGAGGTCGCGGATCTGCCCGAACCACTCCTGCGGGTCGTCCAGTGGTTGGTAGCTGCCGGCGAACTCCCGCGCGAGCGTACGGACCAGCTCCGGCGCGAGCCCTCCGAGCCGCTCGTCGGACGGATCGTCCACGACCGGGAACAGCTCCGGGAAGAAGAATGCGTACGCCGGCCGGAAGTCGGACCACTTGCGGAGGTCCTTGCGGGGGTTCTCCACGCCCTCACGCTCGACCGCGAGCGCCCGGAGCGCGAGGTCCCGCTCGTCCCGCAGGATTCGCACCAGCTCAGCGTCATGGTCGGAAGCCCATCCGGAGATCTCCTCGATGATCGTCTCGCCGGCCAGGGTGGAGACGTAGTCGCCGCTGATGTCCTCCAGCTTCACCAGGTCGACCAGAGGTCCGGCGACCCCGAACTCCTCCAACCGGATCGGCTCGGCGAGCGCCTCCGCCAGCGGGAGGTCGGCGAGCCGGCCGTTGGCCAGACCCCGCAGGTAGTAGTCGACGGCAGGTGCGGGGTAGCCGACCTCCATGTAGTAGTCGACCGACGCCTCGGGGTCCTTGCGCTTGGACAGCTTGCGCTTGCTCCCGCCCTCCTGCTTGGTGAGCGGCGCGATGTGGGCGAACTCCGGAACCTCGAAGCCCAACGCCTCGAACAGCTGCAGGTGCAGCGGGACCGAGGAGATCCACTCCTCGGCGCGGATGACGAGGTTGACCCGCATGAGGTGCTCGTCGACGGCGTGCGCGAAGTGGTACGTCGGCAGCCGCGGCTCCTGGTCGGAGGACTTGAGGATCACCACGTCGTTGCGGTTGGACTCGTGCTCCAGCTCGCCACGGATGGCGTCGACGAAGCGGGTACGGCGGCCCTGCTCGCCGGGCGAGCGGAACCGCACGACGTACGGCTCGCCGGCCTCGAGTCGGGCCCGGACGTCTTCGGCCGACGCGTTCCGCCAGATCGCCCAGCGGCCGTAGTAGCCCGTCGGCAGCTTCGCCTTCTGCTGCGCCTGGGTGATCTGGGCGAGCTCGTCCTTGGTGGCGAAGCAGAGGTACGCCTTGTCCTCGCGCAGCAGCTCGCGGACGTAGGTCATGTAGATCCGCGACCGCTGCGACTGCAGGTAGGGGCCGTAGGCGCCGGCATCCCGGGATTCACTCGGCTCGACCCCGAAGTAGGCGAACGCCCGGTCGAACTGCGCCAGCGCTCCCTCGACCTCGCGGGACTGGTCGGTGTCCTCGACCCGCAGGAAGTAGACGCCGCCGGACGTGCGCGAGATGTCCTGGTCGATCATCGCGACGTAGATCAGACCGATATGCGCGGACCCGGTCGGGGACGGCGCCACCCGGACCACCTTCGCGCCCTCGGGCAGCTGCCGGGGCGGGTACTGCTCTTCCCAGTACGCCGGGTCGGGCAGGTCAGCGGGAAAGAGGGAGTCGATGGTGGCGCGGTCGAGCATCGGTGGTTGTCCCCGCATTCGGTTGGGACTGGCTTCGGTTGGCTGGCCAGCTGGCCACGTCGGGGTCGAGGATACTTCAGCGTTGACTTCCTCCCGGGCCTAAAGGCCCGGGATTCCCGCCTGCGACCCACACGAGCCGTGTGGGTCGCCTCGGGCGGGTTCCTGCTTCACTGCGCTGCGCCGGTACGGGTACCGGTCTTACCTGCGCTCCACAGGCTGACACCGCCAGTCCGGCGGCCCGGCCAATGTTCACGGCCGCATTGACGTCCCGGTCCAGGACCGCCCCGCACGCCTCACACGTCCACGTACGGACGTGCAGGTGGTTGGGGCCGTCCTTCACGCCGCACGCCGTGCACACCTGAGAGGTCGGTTCGAGCCGGCCGATCCTCACGAAGGTGCGCCCGTACCGGGCGGCCTTGTACTCCAGCATGTTCACGAACGCCGACCATCCGGCGCCGTGGCCCGCTCCGGGCCCTTCTTCGCTGCCGTGAGGCGCTTCGACAGCTCCGCCGAGGTGACGAACGGCAGCCCCGCCGCGCGGGCCTCCTCGCGGACGCGAAGCTGACCGGCGCTCGGGTACAGGCGGAAGCTGTACCGAAGCTGCATCGCGATCACTCTACCATTGGCCTATGTCACCACGATGGGAACCGAACCCCGATATCCGCAGGGGTCGAATAGTCGTCTACAACCTGCATGCACACTTGGTGTTCGTCACGAAGTACCGGCGCGGAGTCATGAACGACGAGATGCTGACGCGCTGCGAAGAGGTCATGCGCAAGGTCTGCGAAGACTTCGGCGCGGAACTGAAGGAGTTCAACGGCGAGACCGACCACGTCCACCTGCTCGTGCACTACCCGCCGAAGGTCGCGCTCGCCAACCTGGTGAACAGCCTCAAGGGCGTCTCGTCCCGGCGTCTGCGGGCGGAGTTCACCGGCCGGGTCAACCGGGCGATCATGCACGGCCGCTTCTGGTCGCCCTCGTACTTCGCGGGCTCGTGCGGCGGCGCACCGCTCCAGGTGGTCAAGGACTACATCGCTCAGCAGAAGCGGCCGGACTGAGCGCGGGCAGCCGTGGGCGCGGGTGGACAGTGCGGATGCCCACGGCCAAGGTCGGAGCGGACAAGGGATGCGATTCACCCCCGGCCTGAAGGCCGGGGCACTCTCGCAAGATCAGCGGTAGCCGTTGGCCTGGAGGCTGTAGAGGTCGGCGTAGAGACCGTCGCGCCGGATCAGCTCCTCGTGGCTTCCCGACTCCGCGACGCGGGCACCGTCGAGCACGACGATGAGGTCGGCGCCGCTGACCGTGGAGAACCTGTGCGACACCAGGACGGTGACCATGCCGTACGCCGATCCTGACCGGGCGGCGTCGGCGTACCGCTCGAACAACGCGTGCTCCGTCGGCGCGTCCAGGCTCGCGGTGGGCTCATCGAAGAACACCAGCAGCGGGTTGGCCCGCATGAGCGCCCGGCCGAGCGCCAGCTTCTGCCACTGCCCGGTCGACAGGTCGACGCCGCCCTCCCAACTCGCCCCGAGCTGGGTCGCCGTACCGTCCGGCAGGGTGGGTACGACGTCGGCGGCACCGGCGCGGTCGAGGGCGGCGAATACCGCGGCCTCGTCGTCACGCCGGGGCAGGTCACCGACACCGACGTTCTCGCGGGCCGCGAACTCCAGCCGGGCGAAGTCCTGGAACGCCGCGGACAGCCGGGCCCGCCAGCGCTCCACGTCGAGATCGGCGAGGTCTATGCCGTCCACGAGGATGCGGCCCTCGGTGGGTTCGTACATGCGGGTCAACAGCTTCACCAGCGTGGTCTTGCCGGCGCCGTTCTCACCGACCAGAGCGGTCACCGAGCCGGCCGGGATCGTCAAGGAGAGGTTGCGCAGCACCCACCGCCCGCTGCCGGGATAACAGAACGACACGTTGTCGAAGACGATTCCGGAGGCCAGGCGTCCGGGGAGCGGACGGCCGGCTTCCCGGCGAGCCAGCGGTGCCCGCTGCGCCGCGGCGTAGTCCTGCAGCCACAGGAGCCGGCCGGCCGCGCGGAGGGAGGTGCCGAACCTCGCGAGCTCCATGACCGGCCACAGCACGTACATCTGGACCTGCTGGCACAGGACGACGGTCGCGACCACCGCCCCCACCGTCGCCTCGCCGCGGGTGGCCTGCCAGAGCATGAAGAGGATCGCGCCGCCGAGCCCCACCGAGAAGATCACGTCCCGCGCGCCGTTGGCCAACGCCCCGCGCCGGGCAGCGAGGAGCGCGGGCCGCCGCGAGGCGAGCCAGGAACCCCGGACCCGGGACGCGATCTCCTCCCGCAGGCCGAAGACCCGGATCTCCATGCCGGCATCCCGGTCGTACGCGAGCCGCCGCAGGTGTCGGGCCAGCCGGCTCGGCGCGGCGGACTGCTCCTCGGCGGCCTTCTGCCAGCGCTGGTTCCAGACGGCGACCAGTGGCCCCGGGATGGCGAACAGCGCCAGGCCGAGCAGCAGGGGATTGAGGTAGGCGACGGCGACGAGCGCGCCGACCGCGCCGATGAGCGCGTTGGCGGTGTTGACCAGGCTGTTCATCGAGCCACCGAGGACACCCTGGTTCTGCCGGAGCAGCTCCAGCCGGTCCTGGTAGTCCGCGCGTTCATGGTGGTCGAGGCCGGGCAGCGTCGCGCTCAGGCGGGCGATCTCGTGGTCGAACGCGAACCCGACCTTCTCCGACAGCGTGATCCGCAGGTCGCTGCCGAGGAACGTCACCACCCAGAAGACCGCCTGCGAGGCGAGGATCGCCACGATGGCGACTGTGGCGGCACGAGCGTCCCCGCGGATCGCGGCGTCCAGGAGCAGGCCGACGAGGATGGCGAACAACGGGTTGACGAGCCGGCCAAGAGGTTCGAGGAGGGTACTCACCATCAGCCAGCGTCCGGTGCGGAACGCCGTTCCCAGCAGGAGTTTCAGGCCACGCCGCTGCTCACGCATCGGCGGCCTCCCCAGCCGTACCGGCTACCGCGAAGCGGCTGGCCTGGAGCGTGAACATCCGTGCGTACGCGCCGTCGTCCGCCATCAGTTGCGCGTGGGTCCCGTCCTCGGCCACCCGTCCGCCGGCGATCACCACGATCCGGTCCGCGTGCCGCACACTGGCCAGCCGATGCGAGACCAGGATCGTCGTGACGTCGCGGGTCAACTCAAGGAACCGGTCGAACAACTCTGTCTCGGCGCGCACATCCAAGGCGGCGGTGGGTTCGTCGAGGATCAGCAGGCCGGCGCCGCCGCGGACGGCCGCCAGCGCGCGGGCGAGCGCGACCTTCTGCCACTGGCCGCCGGACAGATCCTGGCCGCCGTCGTAGCCGCGGGAGAGGACGGTGCCCCAACCAGACCGCAGCTCTGCCAGCAGGTCCGAGCCGCCGGCGTCGCGGAGCACCGCCTCCAACGCCGCGTCGTCCGCTGTCAAGGCGAGGTTGCCGAAGGCGACGTTGTGCCGCAGCGAAAGCTCATAACGTACGAACTCCTGGAAGATCGCGCCGATCCGCTGCCGGGCGGCCTCGGGATCGCCGCCGTCGTCGAGCAGGATCCGTCCGGCCGTCGGCTCGTACAACCCACACAACAACTTGATCAGGGTGGTCTTGCCGGCGCCGTTCTCCCCGACGATCGCCAGCGACTGACCCGGAGGGACGGTCAGGTCGAGGCCGTCAAGGACAGGTTGCGGCCGACCCCGATAGCCGAAACGGACGCCGTCGAACCGTATGCCGATCGGCCGCCGCGGTGGTCGCCCGTTGACGGTGGCGGTGGCCGCCGGCGCCGGTTTCCGGGACGGCGGTGGCGGTTTGGGGGACGGCCGTGGCGCCAGCCGGCGTTCCAGGTCGAGCACCTGACTGGACGCCACGAGCGCGCGGCCGGTGGCCCACTGAATGTCTCCGAGTACGCCGAACCCGCTGGTGTTGAGAATCGCCTGCGCGTACACAACGACGAGGGCCGGTGACAGCCCCGCGTACACCACCGACCAGCCGAGCCAGCCGAAGACCAGGCCGAGCGCCGCGACCAGTACGCCAACGGAGACGATGATCCGCCCGGACGCGTGCCGGCGGCCCTGCCAGATCTCGCGCATCGTGGCCGTCCAGGTGTCGGCGTATCTGCCGACCAGCCAGTCCGCGAGACCGAACACCCGGATCTCCTTGGCGGCGGCGGGTTCGACGGCGAGGTTGCGTACGTAGCGGGAACGCCGCATCCGCGTGGCGCCCAGCTTCGCTCCCAACTCCGCACCCTTCTCCACCCACCGCACGAATCCCGAGGTGAGCACGACCCAGCCGGTGAGGAGTACGAACGGCGCCCACCAGGCGAAGGTGAACACGACGACGGCCGCCGCGACACCGCCGATGCGGTACTCGAGCACACCGCGGAGGTTCTGGGCGGTGGTCAGGTGACCGTCGGCCCGCTCGACCTCTTCCAGCGCGGCGATCTCGCCCGCGACCGAGGGGTCCTCGAGCGCCTCGATGGTGCGGGTCCGCACGGTGGCGTTGACGACGGCCTCGTGGACGGCGAGCGCGTAGCGGTCGTCCAGGGCGCGCGCGGCGTAGTCGGCGAAGGCACCCACGACCGAACCCGCGGTGAATCCCGCGACCACCAGACTCAGCGCGAGGAGGGCCTGCCGCCCGGCGGGGGATTCGAGACCGTCGCGGATCGCGTCGGGTAGAGCCGCGGCGAGCAGTCCGGTGGCGAGGACGATTCCGGTCGGGAGCAGGCCCTTGAGGAGGATCAGTGCGGCCAGGCCGGCGGTGCGCCAGCGCCCGGCCCGCCAGAGCAGCGTGCCCAGCGCACACCACCGGCGCAGGCTCGTCCTGCGGGCAGCCAACCAACGGGTGGACCGCTGCCGGGCGGCGGGTTCTGGCCGGCTGGTGTGCTCCTCGCCGGTGCCGTCCCGCACGTCCGCGTTATCCCGCATGTCCGAACCCTCCCGTCGTTCGCGCACTGGGCACGGTAGACGGTTGCCCGGCCGCCCGCGATCGGGCTGGGGATGTGGACCAAATCCGGACAGTCCGGTCGGGAAGGCGGAGCTGGGGAAAGGCGGTGCGAAGAATCGCGGACAGAATCTGTCCGTGATGAGGTCTAGCGTGCCCGCATGGACATCAAGCGCGATCTGATCGCCCTGTCAGACTTCGCCTGGCAGCGGCTGCGGAGTCGGATGGAAGGGCTCGCCGACGAGGAGTTCCTCTGGGAGCCTGTGCCCGACTGCTGGACGGTCCGGCCGGCGGAGGATGGTTCCTACCGCGCAGACGGGGGGCTGCCCCAGCCCGAGCCGCCGCCGTTCACGACGATCGCCTGGCGGACCACTCACCTCATCTGGGTGCTGCAGGCCGAACGCACCGCGACCTGGCTCGGTGTTCGACCGGACCCCGCCGACGGTGAGCCGGTGGTGCCCGGCACGGCGACGCAGGCGCTGGACGCCCTCGACCAGGCGTACGCCGCCTGGCACCGGCGACTGACGGTGGCGACAGCGGACCACCTGGCCGAGCCGATGGGCGAGATCGCGGGGGTGTACGCCACCGAAAGCGGAGCGGGGTTCGTCCTCCACATCCTCGACGAACTCATCCATCACGGCGCCGAGATCGGTGTCGTACGCGATCTCTACCGAGCCACCCGCGCAGAGGCCACACGTTGACCCGACGTACCAGCGGACGCCGCTGGGATGGGCGGAATTCTTCGGGCACGGAACGGTGGTGGACTACCTGGCGGCCCGTTCATAGGGGACCTGGGTCACGCACCAGGAAGGACGGTGCGGGTCACGATCACCGGAACACTGAGCGCGACAGTGTCGGTGTTTTCGTCCGCCAGCGGTGGCTCGCCGATGTGGACCGGGGCGTCGTCAGGGGCGCCAAGGGTGCGGGCCCGGGAGACCCAGGCTTCGACGTCGGCAAGCGTGAGACCCGAGCCGGTTGGTAGCAACAAGAACGCGGCCATGGCGACTATCGTGCCACCCGGGCTCGCGGCCCGTGACGGCAGGCGGGCTCACGTGGCGACGTGGCGTTGTCGATCAGGCTGCGGCAGCAGGAAACGCCGCCGCCATGGTTGCGGTGGGTGACCGACCGGCTGAGGGGATACGCGCGGGTGTGGGAGTGGCTTGGCGGCGCGGAGGCGGCCCAGTTGGTCGAGGCGCCGCGGCGGGTTGATGACCAGCGAGCCACTTCCGCGCCGGCAGGGGACGGTGATCCGCAGCGGCTCGCCTCCATCACCGCGGCCTACCACGCCCAGGGGCGGACCGGTTTGGCATTTGTCTGGCGGCGTCCCGCGGTCGGCGCGCCGGTCGAGGTGATCGCTGCCGGTTCGGCACCGCTGCCGCCGGGCCCGCGTACGTCGTGCCTCCCAGCCGGTGAGCTCCTGGGTCGGCTGCGCGACTTCAGTTGCTGGTCGTCGATCTCGGTCCGCCACGACGGGCTCCGCAGCGTCGAGGCTGACGGGCAACGGAGCCGTTCCCACCCTCGGGCGCCCGCTCACACCTCCACCGCGACGCTCGAGTCCGGCCTGCTCAGTGTGTGGGAGGGGCCGTTCGTCGTCGCGGTGTTGGCGACGCCGGTGCCCGCGCCGGAATTCGTGCGCCGGAATTCGTGCCCCTGGTCGAGGAGGCCGCGGACCTGGCCCGCCAGGCGAAGGCTCGGGCCGACTCCTCGCCGGACCATGCGGTGGCGTACGACCGGGCTCGGGCCTGGCACCGCGAGCTCCGCGGCGCGGAGAGTCACGGGCTGTGGCGGGTGGGGGTGCTCGCCGGTGGCACCGACGAGCGGGCCGCCCGGTCGCTGGCTGGGCTCGTGGTGGCGTCCTTCGACCTAGGCGATCAGGCGTACACGCTGGTTCCCGGCCTCTCGGTCGGGGGCTTCCCCGCGGACGGTGGTCTCCCCGCGGTCGGCGCGGGCGACGACGCAGACCTGGTGGGATCGCAACTGTTGGCCGCCTTGACCAGGCCGCCGGCGGTGGAGATTCCCGGGATCCGGCTGACCGTCCCGTTCGGCGTTCGATGTCACTCCCGAGCCGATCGAGGACCCGGCGTCGGCCGGCAACGGTGCGGTGAACGAACGCATCTGGCTCGGCACGGTGCTCGATCGGCAACGCCGGCCGGCGTTGCCGATGACGCTCGCGTTGCCAAGCCTGAACCGCCACACGTTCGTCTGTGGCGCGACCGGTGCCGGCAAGTCACAGACCGTCCGAAGTCTTCTCGAGCAGGCGACCGCGGCCGGCATCCCGTGGCTGGTCGTCGAACCCGCGAAGGCGGAGTACCGCCGGATGGCCGTTGCCGAGCGCGGCTATGACCGACTCGGCAAGGGCGGCAACGAATGGGCTATCTCTGAAGCGCTCGGTCAGCTCACCGGCCGACGTGCAGGTGTGATCACACTGGACGCGACGCCTGGCGCAGAAGCCAAGACCGAGGCAACTCTTCGTGATCTCCTCGATCACGGTAAACCAGTGATTCGTCGGAACAATTCCGAGTGCCGATCGACACAACAAGTTGCCGAACAGGCTCTTCGGTGCCCACGCGTATGAGGTTACGGAGGTCAACAATGGACAGGTTGAGCTACGTAACCCGTGGGGCGATTATCATCCACACCGCAGGAGCACGAGCGATTTTCTCGCGTATACGCGCGGGATGGTTGCGACCCTTAAGGACTAGAAGTACACCGGAGGAAGCACATTATGACCCAGCCCCCGTTGGGGACGAAGCTCAAGCTTAGTCGTGGCACGATCGATCACTCCAGGCTCGCCAGTTTGGCAGTCCTTCGGCTGCTGCCTGCGGAGCAGGGCATCAAGAGCAGAGGGGCGGAACTCCTTGTGGTGGTGGACAAGGAAGAGCAGGAGGTCCAAGTCAACGTCGGCGAGACGTTCCAGGTGCGCGACCAGGTGTGGCGGCTGGATTCGGTTGTGAATGAGGCGGAGTTCGCCGCGACGATCAGCCGCATTTACTGACGTGAGTTCGGGGGAGATCCGCCTCGGAGTCTCGTCGAACCTTGAGTAGATGACCAGTTTCGCGGGAAAAGTGGGCATCTACTGAAGGTTCGACGCGGCACTGCCTGGTTCTGCCCGCGATATGAGACAAGGCCGGGATTTCTCGGCATCCGGATAGCCGAGGTGTACGCCATTTGAGACAGCCCGAACCCCACGCGCTAATTCCCCACCAGGCAAGGTGAATTCAGCGCGCTTCGTGGAAAGTTGCCACGTGAGGCGGCGACCTGTCTCGAATGGCATACACCCTGCCATCCGGATTCTGAGACGTGCGGGTCCTCGCCGCAGAGATCGCAGACTTGTCCGAAAGATCGATACCCGCGCGGAGCACCTCCGGACAAGTCGCGCACGCACCCGCCGGCAGCCGAGCCGCCGTAGCCCGGCCTCCTCCACGCAGCTCCACGCCCCTACGGCTCGAAGCGATAACCCATGCCGGGTTCGGTGATGAGGTGGCGCGGGTTCGCCGGATCGGGTTCGAGTTTGCGGCGCAGCTGCGCCATGTAGACGCGAAGGTAGTTGGTCTCGGTGGTGTAGCCGGGTCCCCACACCTCCTGCAGCAGTTGGCGTTGCCCGACGAGCCGGTTGGGTGCGCGTACCAACGTCTCCAGGAGGTGCCACTCGGTGGGGGTGAGGCGTACGTCCGTCCCGTCGCGGGTCACCCGCTTGGCGGCGAGGTCGACGGTGAACGCCTCCGTCGTGACGACGGGCTCGCCGTCCCCGCCGGGCTGGCCTCGGCGCACGGCCGCCCGGAGCCGGGCGAGGAGTTCGTCCATCCCGAACGGCTTGGTCACGTAGTCGTCGGCGCCCGCGTCGAGGGCGCTGACCTTCTCACCTGAGGAGTGCCGAGCGGACAGCACGATGATCGGGACCTGGCTCCAGCCGCGCAGCCCGCGGATGACGTCCATCCCGTCGATGTCGGGCAGTCCCAGGTCGAGTACGACGACCTCCGGACGGGCGCGGGCCGCGAGGTCCAGCGCGCTGCGACCGTCGGCGGCGACATCCACGGCGTACTGCCGGGCTCGTAGGTTGATCGCGAGGGCCCGGGCGAGTTGGGGTTCGTCCTCGACGACGAGGACCCGCACCGCGTGGCCGCTCACATTGTCACCTCGGCTGGAACCTCCGCGAGTTGATCAGCACCAGGACCTGTCGCCGGCAGGGACAACACCATGGTGAGCCCGCCTCCCGGCGTGTCCTCCGCGGACAGCGAACCACCCACCGCCTCGGCGAAGCCGCGCGCGACCGCGAGGCCGAGCCCGACCCCGGTGCCGCCGGGAACGTCGCCGAGCCGCTGGAAGGGTTCGAAGATGCGATCCTTGTCGCTGTCGGGTACGCCGGGTCCGCGGTCGATGACCCGGATCTCCAACCGGTCGCGGAGGGCGCTGGCGGTGAGCATGACCGGCGGGCCGGGCGGGTTGTGGCGTACGGCGTTCTCCACGACGTTGGCGACGGCGCGCTCGACCAGCCCAGGGTCGACGCGGACCGTGGGGAGTCCTTCGGGCAAGGTCACCTTGACAGTATCCGCGGGTACGCCGATCAGCGCGGCGGGCACAACCTCCTCGACACTCACGTCGCGCAGCAGCGGCGTGACGGCCTCGGCCTGGATCCGGCTCATGTCCAGCAGATTGGTGACGAGCCGGTCGAGACGGTCAGCGGACTCTTCAATGCCGGCGAGGAGTTCGGCGCGGTCATCCTCGGACAGCTCGACGTCGGTCTGGCGCAGGCTGCTCACCGCCGCCTTCACGCCGGCGAGGGGCGTGCGCAGGTCGTGGGAGACCGCGGCGAGCAGGGCGGTACGGATGCGGTTGGCCTCGGCCAGCTTGCGTGCGCTGGCGGCCTGCTCGGCCAGCTTCTGGCGTTCGAGAACGACGGCGGTGTGACCGGCGAACGCCTCGAGCACCCGCCGGTCGGCGGCGGGGAGGACCCGGCCACGCAGGACGAGCATGTAGGTGTCACCCACCGCGGCGTCGACATCGGCCTCAGCCGGCCTGCTGGGTGGATCGGCGCCGACACTTCCGATGGCCTTCCATTCCTCGCTCTCGCCCTGGCGTTCGAGGAGCGCGACCGAGGTCATCCCGAAGGTCTCGCGGACGCGTTCGAGCAGGGCCTCCAGACCGTGCTCGCCGCGCAGCACACTGCCCGCGAGGGTCGACAGCGTCGCCGCCTCCGCGCGGGCGTGCGCGGCCTGGCTGGTACGCCGGGCGGCGAGGTCGACGACGGACGCCACTGCCGCGGCCACCAGGACGAAGATCAGCAGGGCGAGCGCGCTTTCTGGATTCGCGATCGTCAGCGTGTGCAGCGGCGGCGTGAAGTAGTAGTTGAGCAGCAGCGACCCGAACAACGCCGACACCAGCGCCGGTAGGAGGCCGCCGACCAGGGCGTTGGCCACCGAGAGTGTGAGAAACAGCAGCATCTGCGTCGACTGGCTGGTGGAGTCCGGGAAGGTCGCGAGCAGGGCGGCCAGGGCTGGCGCGCCGAGCAGGGCCAGCAGCCAGCTCACCAGCAGCCGGCGGCTGCCGATCGTCCGCCGCAGCGTCGGCAGCCGGGCCGGAGCATGCTCGTGCGGAACGATGTGGACGTCGATCTCACCCGCGAGGCGCGGCAGGATGGTGCCCACGCCCGGCCGGATCAGGTGCTGCCAGCGGTTGCGGCTGCTGCTGCCGAGGACGAGTTGGGTGGCGTTCACCGCCCGGGCGAACTCCAGCAGCGCGTCGGGTACGTCGTCGCCCACGACCTGGTGGAAGGTCCCGCCCACGCTCTCGAGCACGGCGCGCTGCCGGGCCAGAGTCGTCGGTGAGGCGCCGGCGAGCCCGTCGGACCGGATGACGTGGACGGCGAGGAGCTCGCCACCGGCACCGCGGGCCGCGATCCGCGCCGCGCGCCGGATCACCGTGTCGCCCTCGGGGCCGCCGGTGATAGCCACGACCACCCGCTCGCGGGCCGGCCACTGGGCCTCGATGTCGTGGTCGGCGCGGTACTTCCGCAGGCCTTCGTCCACCCGGTCGGCCACCCAGAGCAGGGCGAGTTCGCGCAGGGCGGTCAGGTTGCCCGTACGGAAGTAGTTGCCAAGCGCCGCGTCGATCTTCTCCGGCGCGTAGACGTTGCCGTGTGCGAGCCGCCGCCGCAGCGCCTCCGGAGACATGTCGACCAGCTCGATCTGGTTGGCCCGGCGGACGACCTCGTCCGGGACGGTCTCGCGTTGCCTGACGCCGGTGATCGACTCCACGACATCGTTCAGTGACTCGAGGTGCTGGATGTTGACGGTGGTGATGACCCGGATGCCGGCGTCGAGGAGTTCCTCCACATCCTGCCAGCGCTTCTCGTTACGCGAACCCGGCACGTTGGTATGGGCGATCTCGTCGACGAGCACGACCTCGGGCCGGCGGCGCAGGATCGCGTCCACGTCCATCTCGGTGAACGTCTTGCCGCGGTAGTGGATCCGGCGTCGCGGGACATGCTCCAGACCCTCGGCCATCTGCTCGGTGAGCACCCGTCCATGGCATTCGACCAGCCCGATGACCACGTCGGTGCCCCGGTCAGCCCGCCGGTGCCCTTCGCCGAGCATGTCGTACGTCTTGCCGACACCAGGCGCGGCGCCGAGGTAGACGTGCAGCTTTCCACGCGCCATGCCTCCCATTGTCCGCCCGGGGCGGCGGGGGTTCACGTTCCGCCCCGGGCGGCGGCCGGACCAGCTCACTCCGTCCCGCTCAGCTGGTGCCGGTTCATCTGGTCCCGCTCAGTCGCGCCAGCGCGAGATTGAGCTCGACCACGTTGACGCCCGGCTCGCCGAGGAAGCCCAGCGAGGGGTGGTCGGTGTGCTGGGCCACGAGTGCCCGCACCTGCGCGGGGGAGAGCCCGTTGGCCCTGGCGACCCGATTGACCTGGATGTCCGCGTACGCCGGGGAGATGTGCGGGTCGAGCCCGCTGGCGCTCGCCGTGACCGCGTCCGGGGGTACGGCGGACTCGGGCACGCCGTTCTGCCGGGCGACCTCAGCCTTGCGTTCCTTCACGAGCTTGACCAGCTCGGGGTTGGTGGGACCAAGGTTGCTCCCACCGCTGGCGAGCCCGTCGTACGGGGTGGTGGCGGTCGCTGACGGCCGTGAGTGGAACCACCGGGTGCCGCTGAACTCCTGCCCGATCAGCTGGGAGCCGACCACCTGGCCGTTGCTGTGGATCAGCGAGCCGTTGGCCTGATCACGGAAGCCGATCT
This sequence comes from Actinopolymorpha alba DSM 45243, assembly GCF_000373925.1. GTDB lineage: Bacteria > Actinomycetota > Actinomycetes > Propionibacteriales > Actinopolymorphaceae > Actinopolymorpha > Actinopolymorpha alba. The sequence continues at coordinate 22,294 of NZ_KB892766.1, forward strand.
GGCCGATCGCCCAGACGGCGAGGGGATAGATCAGGCCGAGGAGCACGGTCATGACGAGCAGGAAACGCAGGCCCGTGCCGAGTTGTCGCAGTAGTGCGGTCACGGCTGTCATCCAATTCCGGGAATATGCGAGATGAGCAGGTCGATGAGTTTGATGCCGATGAACGGCGCGATGATTCCGCCGAGGCCGTAGATCCACAGGTTGCGCCGCAGCATGGCCGAGGCGGAAGTCGGGCGATAGCGCACACCGCGCAGCGCAAGCGGAATCAGCGCGATGATGACCAGGGCGTTGAAAATGACCGCCGAGAGGATCGCGGATTCCGGTGTCGCGAGCCGCATGATGTTGAGGGCCCCGAGCCCGGGATAGACCGCCGCGAACATCGCCGGAATGATCGCGAAGTATTTCGCCACGTCGTTCGCGATGGAGAACGTCGTGAGCGCACCCCGGGTGATCAGCAACTGCTTGCCGATTTCGACGATCTCGATGAGCTTGGTCGGGTTGGAGTCGAGGTCGACCATGTTGCCGGCTTCCTTCGCGGCCGGCGTTCCGGTGTTCATCGCGACGCCGACGTCGGCGGCGGCCAGCGCAGGTGCGTCGTTGGTGCCGTCGCCGGTCATCGCGATGAGCTTGCCGCCTTCTTGTTCCCGGCGGATGAGGGCCATCTTGTCTTCGGGTTTGGCCTCAGCAAGGAAGTCGTCCACGCCCGCCTCGTCCGCGATCGCCTTGGCGGTAAGCGGATTGTCGCCGGTGATCATGATCGTACGGATACCCATGGCGCGCAGGTCGTCGAAGCGATCGCGCAAGCCCTCCTTGACGATGTCCTTGAGGTGGATGACCCCGAGCACCTGGGCCTTACCGTCACGGCGTTCGGCCACCACCAGCGGCGTACCTCCCGTGCTCGAGATCTCGTCGACGACCTCGGCGGTGTCGCGCGGGATCGTGCCGTTGTGCCGTTGGACCCAGCGCGCGACGGCGCTCGCGGCTCCCTTGCGGATCTCGCGGCCGTCGGGTTGGTCTACGCCGCTCATCCGGGTCTCGGCAGTGAACGGAATGACCGACGCGCCGGTGAGTTCCCGGCCGCGCAGGTCGTACTTCTCCTTGGCGAGAACGACGATGGAACGTCCCTCGGGTGTCTCGTCGGCCAGGCTCGCCAGCTGCGCGGCGGCCGCAACGTCCTCTCGACGGCTGCCACCAACGGGGAGGAAATCGACCGCCTGGCGGGCGCCCAGGGTGATCGTGCCGGTCTTGTCCAGCAGGAGGGTCGACACGTCACCGGCGGCCTCGACCGCCCGGCCGGACATCGCGAGTACGTTGCGCTGGACCAGGCGGTCCATCCCCGCGATCCCGATCGCGCTGAGCAGAGCGCCGATCGTCGTCGGGATCAGGCAGACCAGCAACGCGACCAGGACCACGACGCTTTGCTGCTGGCCGGAGTACCCCGCCATCGGCTGCAGCGTCACGACCGCGAGCAGGAAGATGATCGTGAGGCTGGCCAGCAGGATCGTGAGGGCGATCTCGTTGGGAGTCTTCTGCCGGCCGGCACCCTCGACGAGGGCGATCATCCGGTCGAGGAAGGTCTCGCCGGGTTCGCTGGTGATGCGTACGACGATCCGGTCGGAGAGCACCTTCGTGCCACCGGTCACGGCGCTGCGGTCACCACCGGACTCGCGGATGACCGGCGCCGACTCGCCGGTGATCGCGGACTCGTCCACGCTGGCGATCCCGTCGATCACCTCGCCGTCACCCGGAATGAGGTCGCCGGCCTCGCAGATCACCACGTCGTCGACATGCAGTGAGGTCGCGGGGACGCGTTCCTCCTTGCCGTCCGGCCGCAGCAGCCGGGCCTCCGCCTCCGTCTTGGCGCGGCGCAGAGTGTCGGCCTGAGCCTTACCGCGCCCCTCGGCGACTGCCTCTGCCAGATTGGCGAACAGCACCGTGAGCCAGAGCCACACGACGATCAGCCAACCGAACAACGTCGACGTGGCGATTGTCAGGATGGTGGTGAGGACAGCACCTACCTCGACCACGAACATCACGGGCGACTTCACCATGCTGCGTGGATCAAGCTTGCGGAAGGCGTCCGGCAGCGAGCGGACCAGTTGCCGCGGGTCGAACAGACCTCCCGAGATGCGATGGGGCGCAACCGGTAGGGCGAGCGACTCAGGCGCCAGGTGAGGCCGGGTCGCTCCGGTCCGGGTGGGCGTGCGGGTCACAGGAGTCCTTCCGCGATGGGTCCGAGCGCGAGTGCGGGAAAGAACGTCAGTCCGGCGACGATGATCGCGACACCGGCGAGCATGCCGACGAACAACGGTGATTGGGTGCGCAGCGTGCCGGCCGTCTCCGGCACCGGTTTCTGGCTGGCCAGCGAACCAGCCAGCGCGAGGACGAGCACCATCGGTACGAAACGTCCGAAGAGCATCGCGAGCCCTAGTGCGGTGTTGTAGAACGGCGTGTTCGCACTGAGCCCCGCGAACGCCGAACCATTGTTGTTGGACGCGGAGGTGAAGGCGTACAACACCTCGGAGAGGCCGTGCGGTCCGGGATTCAGGATCGACGAGCGACCAGCCGAAAGCGCAAGGGCGAGGCCGGCCCCCATGAGCACGAGCGCCGGTGTCGTCAGGATATAGAGGGAGACCAGCTTCATCTCCCGGGCGCCGATCTTCTTGCCGAGATATTCCGGCGTACGACCGACCATCAGGCCGGCCACGAAGACCGCCACCACAGCAAGGATGAGCATGCCGTACAACCCCGAGCCGGTGCCGCCGGGCGCCACTTCACCGAGCACCATGTCGAAGATCGTGATCCCACCGCCGAGTGCGGTGTACGACGAATGCATCGAGTTGACCGCCCCGGTCGAGGTGAGCGTGGTCGATACCGCGAACAACGGCGACGACGAGACACCGAGCCTGGTTTCCTTTCCTTCCAGTGCGCCACCCGCCGCCTGGAGTGCGGCACCCGGGTGGGCGAACTCCACGGCGTACATCGCCACCACGGCACCGATCCAGATCACGCCCATGGCGGCGAGAATCGCGTAACCCTGCTTGAGGTTTCCGACCATCCGGCCGAAGGTCGCCGGCAGCGAGAACGGAATGACAAGGAGCAGGAAGATCTCGAAGAGGTTGGTAAAACCGGTCGGGTTCTCGAACGGGTGCGCGGAGTTGGCGTTGAACGGCCCGCCGCCATTCGTGCCGAGATCCTTGATCGCCTCCTGCGAGGCGACGTTCCCGCCCGGCAGGTGTTGGGTGGCGCCGGCGAGGGTGTGCACCGTTGTCGGATCCGCGAGATTCTGGATCACGCCGTTCGCGAGCAGGATGATCGCGGCGACGAACGAAAGCGGCAGCAGGATGCGAAGAGTCGTGCGGGTGAGATCAACCCAGAAGTTGCCGAGTTCCCGGGTCTTGCGCCGCGCGAAGCCGCGGACCAGCGCGATGGCGACCGCCATGCCGACCGCCGCGGACAGGAAGTTCTGGACGGTGAGCCCCGCCATCTGGGTGAGATAACTCATCGTCGACTCGCCGGAATACCACTGCCAGTTGGTGTTGGTGACGAACGACACCGCCGTGTTGAACGCGCCGTCCGGCGGGACTGGCTTCATCCCGACTGACCACGGCAGGAATGACTGGAGGCGTTGCAGGAGATAGAGGAACAACACCGAAACAATGGAGAACGCCACCAGGCTGGCGGCGTAGATGGTCCAGCCTTGCTGGGACCGCGGATTCACGCGAACCGCGCGGTAAAGCCAGCGTTCGACCTTGAGATCCTTCTCGCTGGTGTAGACCCATGCCATGTAGTCGCCGAAGGGACGGTGTACGACGGCGAGCAGGGTGACCAGGACCGCGACCAGCAGGACGGCCGTAAGACCCGGACTCATCTAGAACCTTTCCGGATGGATGAGGGCGACGATCAGGTAAATGATCAGCAGCACGGCGAGCACCAGCCCGACGATGTTCTCGACGCTCACAGCCGGGCCACCCCCCGCATGACGGCGACGACGACGCCGAAGGCGACGATCGTCAGGAGGACGAAGATGACGTCGGCCACAATGGGTCACTCCTTAGCGAGACGGGCGGATGCCGCGGGTGAGGGTGATGGGTCGGATACGACGGACGGGTCGCCGTCTGTGGATCTTGATGCCCAGGCTTGGCACGTACCATGCGGCATGCCCGCTCTTCCCTTCTCGTCCCCGAAGTCATCAATTGATTTCTGGGGCAGACGTCACCGTCCGGCCCTGCGGTCGTTCCCAGTGAAGGGGAGAATGGGCGCGATATGTACCCCCGTTAGCAGCCCTCTAACGGGCCTCGCCGTGGTCTTAACGGGCCCTTGACGCGGTCGAGATGCGCGGCTTTCGGTGGCACAGATTCAGCACAAGTTCCGACTCTTCTCACCCGCCACGGATCAGACGGCCCGTAGGCCGCAAGCCGTCACGGTTGGCCCGCACCCGGACCCTGCGTCCGCCTCTGATAGTGGGCGGGCCTGTGCCGTCGAGGCAGGATGGCTCACACGCTCAACGATCTCGAGCTGAACGAGTTTGGTGGCTCTTGAGCTTGCCGAGTTGTCACAGGTTTCTCGGCTAAGAGACCGAGAAACCTGTGACAACCCGCAGTGCGGATGTGAGGCCAGTTCGGGTTCTCCTGTGCCGAGCCGTCACCAGGAAAGGCGAATTCAGCGTGTTTCCTGGGGAGATGCCGCGTGAGGTGGCGGCTGTCTCGAATGGCGTACACCCGGTTGTATCGGATAGTGAGAAGGCGGGCCTTTTGTCCCACATTGTGTACACCTTTGGTGGACCTTACGCGGCAAGTCACCACCTCACTAGGCAAATTTGCCTTGCGTGGTGGGGAGATGCCCCGCCTCGCGCCACGAAGGTGTACACAATGTGAGACAACGCCCGCCTTGTCCCACATCGTGCCCAGAGCCGAGGATGCCGCGGCGCGAAACCTTGAGTCGATGCCCAGTTCCCGCGCAAAAGTGGGCATCTACGCAAGGTTCGGCGAGCACAGGCACCCGGGCCGCCGCATCGTCACCACATCGTCGCCAGGTCCCACCCCGGCCGCCCTTCAGCAAGCTGCCAGGCGCGACGGGTTTTTGAAGAAGCCGCTAACGGGTCGGTGGCGGGCGGCGTGGTCGGCGTTCGCGTCGGTGGGCGTAGATCCACTCCGAGCCCCAAATCATCAGCGCGAATCCGCCCAGGAGCAGGAGCGCCAGGCCGGCTCGGCCAGACGCCGCAGCACGTCTCGCTCATCGAACTCCCTGACCGGTGGGCTGGCGGCTCCGCCGGGCCCACAGCGACCCGGCGACCGCGGCGATGATGCCGAGGGCGGCGACCCGCGCGACGGCACCGTTGACACTGGCCGCCGTCATCGACGCCGTCCCGGCGTAGAACACCTCGAGGAGTACGCCGTTCAGCGCGGCCGCGACCACGCCCATTACCCGCGGTAGGGCGGTCACCATGATCACGGCCACGACGACGAGAACCCCGAACGGGACGGCCAGCGGCATGTCCGTGGCGCGGCTGAACCCCACGGCCATCAGGCCGGCGACCAGGGAATGGCCGACGATCATCGGCCACGGCTGGGAGCGCACGGCTCGGCGTGTGGTCCGCGCGAGATCAAACGGCTTGTGCAATGCGAGGTCCCCCTCACACGTCCTTCGCTAGGCGCGGTTGATCTCCCCAGTGCAACGCCTCCGAGCGACCCCTGTCACGCCTCTTGACGACTCTCTTACGCCTCGGTGAGTACCTTGACGTGCTCCTGACCTGCCGATCCGGAATCATGCTGGCAGCTCTCGTGGGCCGACGTACTTCTCGCGGGAGGTCGGACGTGTGGCGGAAGGGAGTCCGCGATGGCCGTGGTGGACAGTGCGATCTATGTCGACGGTCGCCGGATCGAGCCGGAGTCGCTCGAACTCACGTACGAACTCCTCCGTGAGCGCGGTGGGTTGGGCTGGATCGGCCTGTACCAACCGAGCGAGGAGGAGCTCGCGTCCGTCGCGCGGGAGTTCGGCCTCCACGAGCTCGCGGTTGAGGACGCGGTCCACGCTCACCAGCGCCCGAAGCTGGAGAGGTACGGCGACACGTTGTTCGTGGTGCTGCGCCCGGCGCGGTACGTCGACTCGAACGAGGTTGTCGACGTCGGCGAGCTCCACGTCTTCCTCGGCCCCGACTTCGTGGTGACCATCCGGCACAGCCCGACACCGGAGCTCAGCCCGGTTCGTAAGCGGCTCGAGGCGCATCCGGAGCTGCTGAAGTGCGGGCCTGAGGCGGTGTTGTACGCCATCCTCGACCGCGTGGTCGACGACTACGTGCCGGTCCTGCGGGGTCTCAGCGTTGACATCGAGGAGATCGAGGCGCAGGTTTTCAGCGGTGAGTCCGGTGTCTCCCGGCGCATCTACGAACTCTCCCGCGAGGTGATCGAGTTCCAGCGGGCCACCCAGCCCCTGCTCGACGTCCTCGACGACCTGAACGTCGGCTTCGACAAGTACGGCGTCGATGTCGAGCTACGACGCCAACTCGGTGACGTCCGCGACCACGCCCTGCGGGTGGTCGAACGCGTCGAGGCGTTCCGCCAGCTGCTGGCGAGCGTCCTCACCGTCAACGCGACGCTGGTGGCGCAGCGCCAGAACGAAGAGATGACCCGGCTCACGGAGGCGACGTTCAAGCAGAGCGAGGAGGTGAAGCGGATCTCCTCCTGGGCGGCGATCCTCTTCACTCCGACCCTCGTCGGCACGGTCTACGGCATGAACTTCGATCACATGCCGGAGCTGCACTGGGCGATGGGCTATCCGTACGCGCTCGCGTTGATGCTCCTGACCGGCGTGATCCTCTACGTGGTGTTCAGGTTCCGCGGCTGGTTGTAAGCGCTCCCGTGCGGCGACGGCGGGGCCAGCTCAGCCGGATGCCTCGGCTCCACACCACCGGCAGGCAGGGCGGGTCTGGTCGAGGTAGGACAGCGCCGCGATCCCCAGCCCGACTCCCCAGAGCACGTAGGCGGTCATGGCGGTCCACAGGAAGGCCAGGGAGTACTCCCCGCTGCCAGCGGCCTGGCCGGGATCGCTCAGCACCTGGACGAGTCCCGTGCCGAAGTACGCCGTCATGCCCACCGAGACGACAAGCGCCGGGCCGAGCACCAGCCAGCGCGGCACCCTCCGACCGGAGAGGACGAGGGTCCAGCGCGGCCAGATCAGCCCCCACCGGTGGACCAACGCCAGCGGGAGTACGGTCCCGGCGAGCGCGACGCCGACCAGGAAGGCCAGCCCCGACACGACGGTCACGGTGCCATTGGAGTCGTCGAGCAGTCCCCCGAAGCCCAGCGCGGCCTGGGCGGCGAACCTGACGACGCAGCCGGCGACCGCGAGGTAGGCGCCGGTCCAGGCCCACCAGGGTGGGGCCGCTCGCCCGGCGCACCACGTGCTCACACCCTGCTGGCCGGCGGCGAGCGGCCGGGAGTCGTGCCGACGGCCGCAGGAGGCGCACCCGTCGCGGAGTCGGCGTTGGTACGCCAAGGCCGTCGCCCCCATCGCGAGGCCACCCACCAGGCAGCCGGCCCGGCTGAGGATCGGGCCGGGGTAGAGGGGCATGCCCGCGCCGAGGAGGAGCAGGCCGATGGCGTCCAGAAGGACGAGGCAGGCCGCCGCGACGATGCCGGCGGCCACGCACCAGGCGACGGCGACGAGGCCCCACGCCAGCAGCCGGTGGGCACCCGCCGCGGGTGGCGTCACGCGCGGACCGACCAGCCAGGCGAGCAGTCCGGTGACCGCGACGGTGGCGGCGCAGAGCCCGACGATGCCCCACCCGGAGAACGACAGAAGATCCGCCCCGAACGGCGGGAAGTTCGGACGGCTGTCGGTCACCGTCCAGTACGCCCGCAAGGTGCCGTAACCCAGGCCCCACGCGAGTGCGGCGGCAGGCGCGTATGTCGCGAACCACGGCGGTCTGATCCCTGTCGCGGACCTGGGAAGGGCGGGGGCGTTCGGGTCGGCTGGCGGGCCACCTGTGGTCATGCCACGAGCCTCGCGCCGAACCCGCACTCCGCACATCGGCCCTTCGGCGGAGTGGGGCGGGCAGGGCACCGACATACTCTGCCGTCCGGCAGACGCGATAGAGGTGGTTACCCTGGTGCCTTTCTTCACACGAACCCGACCGAAGGTGTACGACGATATGGCCGTGGAGTCGCTGTTCCCCCGGTTGGAGCCGCTGCTGCCGCTCGTGCAGAAGCCGATCCAGTACGTCGGCGGCGAGCTCAACTCGACTGTCAAGGACTGGGACGCGACGCGGGTCCGCTGGGCACTGATGTATCCCGACGCCTACGAGGTCGGCCTGCCCAACCAGGGCGTGCAGATCCTGTACGAAGTCCTGAACGAGCGCGACTGGATCCTGGCCGAGCGCACCTACGCGGTGTGGCCCGACATGGAGAAGGTGCTCCGGGAGCACGAGATCCCGCAGTTCACCGTCGACGGGCACCGTCCGGTCGGGGCGTTCGACGTCCTGGGGGTGTCGTTCGCGACTGAGCTCGGCTACACCAACCTGCTCACCGCCCTCGACCTCGCGGGTATCCCGCTGGAGGCGCGGGACCGCACCGACGAGCATCCGATCGTGCTGGCCGGCGGCCATTCGGCGTTCAACCCCGAGCCGATCGCCGACTTCCTCGACGCGGCGGTGCTGGGCGACGGCGAGGAGATCGTGCTCGCGATCAGCGAGGTGATCCGGGAGTGGAAGGACGAGGGCTGCCCCGGCGGCCGGGACGAGCTGCTGATGCGGCTCGCGGCGTCCGGCGGTGTCTACGTCCCGAGGTTCTACGACGTCGAGTACCTCCCCGACGGGCGGATCAAGCGGGTCGCACCCAATCGCAGCGGCGTTCCGTGGCGGGTCGTCAAGCACACCCTGATGGACCTCGACCAGTGGCCGTACCCCAAGAAGCCGTTGGTGCCGCTGGCCGAAACCGTGCACGAGCGGTTCTCGGTGGAGATCTTCCGTGGCTGCACGCGCGGCTGCCGGTTCTGCCAGGCCGGGATGATCACCCGCCCGGTCCGCGAGCGCAGCATCACCACCATCGGCGACATGGTGCGCAGCGGCATCGACGCGTCCGGTTTCGAGGAGGTCGGGTTGCTGTCGTTGTCCAGCGCCGACCATTCCGAGATCGGTGAGGTGGCCAAGGGGCTGGCGGACCGGTACGACGGCAGCAACGTCTCCTTGTCACTGCCGTCCACCCGGGTTGACGCGTTCAACATCACGCTCGCGAACGAGCTGTCCCGCAACGGCCGGCGTTCCGGCCTGACCTTCGCGCCCGAGGGTGGCAGCGAACGCATGCGCAAGGTGATCAACAAGATGGTCACCGAGGAGGACCTGATCCGTACCGTCGCGACGGCGTACGCCAACGGTTGGCGACAGGTCAAGCTCTACTTCATGTGCGGGCTTCCGACCGAGACCGACGAGGACGTCCTCGCGATCGCCGACCTCGCGCGCAAGGTGATCGCGACCGGGCGGGAGGTGTCGGGTCGACGCGACATCCGGTGTACGGTGTCGATCGGCGGTTTCGTTCCCAAGCCGCACACGCCGTTCCAGTGGGCCGGCCAGGCCGCGTGGGAGACCGTCGACGAGCGGCTGGCCAAGCTCCGCAAGGCGATCCGCGCCGACCGGGAGTACGGCAGGGCGATCGGGCTCCGCTACCACGACGGGCAGCCGTCGGTGATCGAGGGCCTGCTCTCGCGCGGCGACCGCCGGGTCGGCCGGGTGATCCGCGCAGTCTGGGCCGCCGGAGGTCGGTTCGACGGCTGGAGCGAGCACTTCTCCTACGACCGCTGGGTGAAGGCGGCGGGGGAGGCGCTCGCCGAGGAGCCGGTCGATCTCGACTGGTACACCATCCGCGATCGCGACGCGGCCGAGGTCCTGCCCTGGGACCACCTCGACGCCGGCCTCGACCGGGAGTGGCTCTGGGAGGACTGGCAGGACGCCCTCGACGAGGTCGAGGTCGAGGACTGCCGGTGGACGCCCTGCTACGACTGCGGTGTCTGCCCACAGATGGGCACCGAAATCCAGATCGGTCCGACCGGGCAGAAGCTCCTACCGATCGCCGCCGTCTCCCACAGCTGACGGCGACGCTCGGGCCGCCGGTGTGTGCGCGCTAGGGTCGACGCCACCATGAGCCGTACGCCGACGCCACCAGACCGCCATACGCCGCCGACCGTCCAGCGGCTCCGTCTGCGGTACTCCAAGCGGGGGCGGCTGCGGTTCACCAGCCACCGCGACTTCCAGCGCGCGCTCGAACGCGCGATCAGGCGGGCTGGGCTGCCCATCGCCTACTCCGCCGGGTTCAGCCCGCATCCGAAGATCTCCTACGCCGGTGCGGCACCCACGGGTGCGGCGAGCGAGGCGGAGTACGCCGAGCTCGGGCTGTCCGCGCGCCGCGAACCCGAAGCCGTACGCGTCGAGCTGGACGCGGCATTGCCCGACGGGCTCGACATCCTTGAGGTGGTGGAGGCCAGCGGCAGCTCGCTGGCCGACCAGCTCGAGGCGTCCACCTGGGAGATCGTGGTGCCGGCGACGGCCCAGGCGGAATTCGCGGCCGCGGCTTCGACGTTGTTGTCGACAGGGTCGGTCGAGGTCGAGCGCCTCACCAAGAATGGTCGCCGGGTGTTCGACATCAGAGGCTCCGTGGTCCGGCTCGAGGTTCATGATCCAGATGTGGTCACGGCGGGGCGAACCAACGCTTCGGAGGGATTCAGCGAACCCTGTGCGATACTGCAGGTGGTCGTCCGGCATGGAACGCCCGCTGTACGACCCGACGACGTCCTCGCTGGGCTCCGCCTAGTGTCTGGGCTCGAGCTACCCCGGCCGCTTCGTGCGACCCGGCGGGAGCAGGGGCCATGGGACGCGGAGTGCGGCACCGTGGGCGACCCGCTGGCGCCCGACCGCGACGCTGCCGTCACAGGATGACGGGAGCCGTTACCGCGGTTGGGTCGACCGCCTGGGGTCGTGGCGCTGCTGGCGATGGCGCCGTCGCAGGTGCGAGCGAGATGGGATCTCGCGGTCGGACCTGACGAATACGACTTACGTCGGCGCTGCTGGGCTGCAGCGCAGGCGACCGACAGGGGCCCTCGCGCGGCTTGCGAGCCCGAGGGCTGAAGGAGACAGACTGCATGCTCGAACACGAGCAAGACGCGGACACGAGCGTCAAACCCGAACAGAACACTGAGTTGTCAGCGGAGCCGGCCGGCTCCGAGCAGGCCGCACCACCCGCCGCGGGCCGCAAGACTACCCGGAAGCGGACGAGCAGGACCAAGTCCATTAAGGAGCCCGCCGAGACCTCGGCGGAATCCGCCAGCGCGAGCCCGGCCGCCTCCAACGGCACCGAGGGGGCTGAAAGCGGGTCGAACGGCACCAACCCGGTCGAGGCCCCGCGCAGGCGTAGCCGCACCCGCAAGGCCACCGCTGCGAGCCGGCGCAAGGGTGTCGAGCCCGACGATTCCGGTCAGCCCGAATCCAGGCCATCCGTACCTCCTGACACCGATGCTCCTGGTGACACCGATGCTGCTGGTCTCGACGCGGCATCCGAACCACTCCAGGACGAAACCCCCCACACCGACGCGAGTGGCGCGCCCGGGAGCGACGTGCCCCCCGTCGAGTCGCGCCGTGCACCGGCGGTTCCGGTCGTGGCCTTCCAGCCGCCGACAGTCCTGTTCCAGTCACCCGCGATCGAGGCCGCCCAGCCGGAGAAAGAAGAGGACCGGGGCGAACCCTCCGCCAGCCGGCGCCGGCGTGGCCGTTCTGGCGGTACGCCGGAGGCCGACGAGTCGCCGGTCACGGTGACGGAGGCCGAGGAGCCCCAGGGCGAGCCGGAGGCCGAGGTCGGCACCGACGACGACGGCGACGGCGACGGCGACGAGGGTGGCCGCCGCCGGCGGCGCCGCCGGGGTGGTCGGCGCAGGAACAAATCCGGCGGTGACGAGGAAGCCGCCGACGAGCGGGACGAAGACGCCCACGAGGCGGACGAGGAGGCGGCCGGCACTGAGCGGGCCGACGACGGCGACGTCGAGGCCGGTGAGGCGGACGCGGACACCGGCGCGGGTGAGGACGAGGACGAGGACGAGGCTTCGACCGGATCGCGCCGTCGCCGGCGGCGTCGTAGGCGGCGCGGTGAGTCCGTCGAGCCGTCGCCCGACGACCCGGAGGTCACGGTCGTCAAGGTGCGCGAGCCGCGCAAAGCCGACGACGAGGTCACCATCCTGGAGGGGTCGACCCGGCTGGAGGCCAAGAAGCAGCGCCGCCGCGAAGGGCGCGAGGCTGGCCGCCGCCGCCCGCCGATCCTCACTGAGGCGGAGTTCCTTGCCCGCCGCGAGGCGGTCGACCGCACCATGGTGATCCGGCAGCACGGCGACCGTACCCAGATCGCCGTTCTCGAGGACGACGTTCTCGTCGAGCACTACGTCACCCGCGAGTCCCAGTCGTCGATGATCGGGAACGTCTATCTCGGCCGGGTCCAGAACGTCCTGCCCAGCATGGAGGCGGCGTTCATCGACATCGGGCGCGGCCGTAACGCCGTCCTGTACGCCGGCGAGGTCGACTGGAACGGCCTGGGCCGCGAGGGGCATCCCAAGCGCATCGAGGCGGCCCTGAAGTCCGGCCAGCCCGTCCTCGTCCAGGTGACGAAGGACCCCGTGGGCCACAAGGGCGCCCGGCTCACGAGCCAGATCAGCATTCCTGGCCGTTACCTCGTCTATGTCCCGCACGGCTCGATGAACGGCATCAGCCGCAAGCTCCCCGACGTGGAGCGCAACCGGCTCAAGCAGCTCCTCAAGGAGATCGTTCCCGACGAGGCTGGCGTCGTGGTCCGCACCGCCGCCGAGGGAGCGAGCGAGGAAGAGCTGTCCCGCGACGTCTCCCGGCTGCAGGCACAGTGGGAGGCGATCGAGAAGAAGGCCACGAACGGCCAGGCCCCGAACCTCCTCTACTCCGAGCCCGACCTGCTGATCAAGGTCGTGCGTGACCTCTTCACCGAGGACTTCAGTCGGCTCGTGGTGGCTGGCGACGAGGCCTGGGACATGGTGGAGGGGTACGTCGACCACGTGGCTCCGCATCTCGCGGACCGGCTCGAGCGGTGGAACTCCCCTCAGGACGCGTTCACGACGTTCCGGATCGACGAGCAGATCATGAAGGCGCTCGACCGCAAGGTCTGGTTGCCCTCCGGCGGGTCGCTCATCATCGACCGCACCGAGGCGATGACCGTCATCGACGTCAACACCGGGAAGTTCACCGGTGCCGGCGGCAACCTCGAGGAGACGGTCACCAAGAACAACCTCGAGGCGGCCGAGGAGATCGTCCGCCAGCTGCGCCTGCGCGACATCGGCGGGATCATCGTCGTCGACTTCATCGACATGGTGCTGGAGTCCAACCGCGACCTCGTCCTGCGCCGCCTCGTCGAGTGCCTCGGTCGAGACCGCACCAAGCACCAGGTGGCCGAGGTGACGTCGCTCGGGCTCGTCCAGATGACCCGGAAGCGGATCGGCACGGGACTGCTGGAGTCCTTCAGCGAACCCTGCGAGGCCTGCAACGGGCGGGGTGTGAAGGTACGCGTGGAGCCCGCCGCGGCGAGCGCCCCGACCCCGGCCCCGGCCGAGGAAGACGGCCACCGCCGGTCGCGGCGGCGTCGTCGTGGTGGCGGCGGAGGCTCGGCGGGCCACCCCGAGGCAGCGGAGTCGGAGTCCGAATCGCCCGCGGTGCCCGAGGCGCCGGAGGGCGGCGAATCGCCCGATCTCGTGGCATCCGCGTCGACCGCGGTCGAGCAGGGCGGCACGTCAGAGGACGGCACGACTCCTCCGGAGGGTGCCGAGCAGATCAGCCCGCGCGAGGGGGACGCGTCCGCGAGCGTGGTGGACGCGCCCGAACCCGCTGTCGAGCCGGTGGAGCCGGAGCCGACGGCGGAGAAGCCGGGCGCGGGCTCCGGCGAGCGAAGCTCACGGCGCCGCGGCCGTAGGCGCGCGGTCTCCGTCGAGCAGTGAAGCCAGCAGTAGATCGAAGTAGTGCGCTGGCGGTAGGCCTGGTTTGGCCGCTCCGCCGGTGGTTGGGTAGTCTTTACGGTCGGCGCGGGGTCCGCGCCGTCTGTCGTGCGTCCGCCCCGAAGCTGACGCGCTCCTGAACGTTCCGAAGAGAGTGAGACCAGCGGTGTACGCGATCGTGCGTAGTGGCGGCCTTCAGCACAAGGTGGCTGTGGGCGACGTGCTCGAGGTCAACCGGCTGGCCGAGGAGACCGGTGCGACGGTGGAGCTCCCCGCCGTGCTTGTCGTTGACGGCGGGAGCGTCACCTCCGACGCCGCGGCGCTCGCCAAGGTCTCGGTGACCGCGGAAGTCCTCGGTGACGCCAAGGGCCCCAAGATCAACATCCTGAAGTTCAAGAACAAAACCGGCTACCGCCGCCGCCAGGGTCACCGCCAGAAGCTGACCCAGGTGAAGGTGACCGGCATCAACAGGCAGGGCTAGTTCCAGGGCCCCCCTGGACTCCCAAGATCCACAACCGAGGGCTGACAGATGGCACACAAGAAGGGCGCTTCGTCCTCCCGGAACGGGCGCGACTCCAACTCCCAGCGGCTCGGCGTCAAGCGTTTCGGCGGCCAGCTTGTCAACGCGGGCGAGATCATCGTCCGGCAGCGAGGCACGCACTTCCACCCCGGCGTCAACGTCGGACGTGGCAAGGACGACACGCTGTTCGCGCTCTCGGCTGGCGCCGTCGAGTTCGGTAGCCGGCGCGGCCGTCGGGTCATCAACATCGTCCCGAGCGAGTGACGCCGCATCCCTGAGCAGAGTGAGGAGGGGCGGGCCGGAGGGCCCGCCCCTCTTTCTTTCGAAAACCAGACAGAAGGAGGTGTGCCGTGGCGGTTCCCACGTTCGTTGACCGTGTCACGCTCCATGTCGCGGGCGGCGACGGGGGGCACGGTTGTACCTCCATCCGGCGGGAGAAGTTCAAACCGCTCGGCGGACCCGATGGCGGCAACGGCGGCCGTGGCGGGAGCGTGATCCTCGAGGTCGATCCCGGACTCACCACGCTGGTCGACTACTACCACGCACCACACCGCCGCGGCGGCAACGGCAAGCAGGGGCAGGGCAGCAACCGCTCGGGCGCCGACGGTGCCGATCTGATCCTCCGCGTTCCCGACGGCACCGTCGTGAAGACGTCGGACGATGAGGTGCTCGCCGACCTGGTCGGGGTTGGGACGTCGTACGTCATCGCCGCCGGTGGCCACGGTGGTCTTGGCAACGCGGCGCTAGCGTCCGCGCGCCGCCGTGCTCCCGGATTCGCGCTCCGCGGGGAGCCCGGAGACCAGCGGACGGTCGTCCTCGAACTCAAACTCGTCGCGGACGTCGGCCTGGTCGGATTCCCGAGCGCCGGCAAATCCAGCCTCATCGCCGCCGTCTCCCGAGCCCGTCCCAAGATCGCTGACTATCCCTTCACCACGCTCGTCCCCAACCTCGGCGTCGTGACGGCGGGGGACACGACGTTCGCGCTGGCCGACGTGCCGGGCCTGATCGAGGGAGCGAGCGAGGGACGCGGCCTGGGGCATGAGTTCCTGCGGCACCTCGAGCGGTGCAGCGCCCTGTGCCACGTCATCGACTGCGCCACCCTCGAGACCGGCCGTGATCCGCTCTCCGACCTCGACGTCATCGAGGCCGAGCTCACCGCGCATGGCGGGTTCGACGACCGCCCGCGGCTCGTCGCGCTCAACAAGGTGGACGTTGCTGAGGCGCGCGAGCTCGCCGATCTCGTACGCCACGAGCTGGAAGCGCGCGGGTTCGATGTCTATGAGGTGTCGGCGGCGACCCACGAAGGGCTCGCGTCCCTGACGTACGCCATGGCCCGGTTGGTGCGGCAGCGTCGGGCGGCCACGCCGCCACCGGAGCCGACCCGGATCGTGTTGCGGCCGCGCGCTGTTGACGAGGAGGACTTCACCGTCACGCGCGAGCGGGACCTGTGGCGGGTGCGGGGAGGCCGGCCGGAACGCTGGGTACGCCAGACCGACTTCGGCAATGACGAGGCCGTCGGGTATCTCGCGGACCGGCTCAACCGGCTCGGCGTCGAGGCCCGGCTGCTCAAGCTCGGCGCGGAGCCCGGTGATGCGGTCGTCATTGGGGAGGAGGAGAACGCCGTGGTGTTCGACTTCGACCCGACGGTGGAGTCGAGGGCTGAGATGCTGCGCGGCCCCCGCGGCACCGACCGCCGCCTGGAGGGTCGGTGAGCGGCCGGAAGCCGGAGTCGCGCGGAGATGTGACACGCGCTCAGCGGGTCGTCGTCAAGGTCGGATCGTCCTCGCTCACGACGTCTCGCGGTGCCATCGACCCGCACCGGATCGATGCCCTGGTCGAGGTGCTCGCCGACCGTCGGGCCACCGGCATCGAGATCGTTCTGGTCTCGTCCGGCGCGATCGCGACGGGGATCGCCCCGCTTGGTCTGCGGAGTCGGCCGCGGGACCTCGCCACCCAGCAGGCGGCGGCCAGCGTGGGCCAGGGCCTGCTGGTCGCGAGGTATACGGAGGCGTTCGGCCGGCACGGGTTCCGGGTCGCCCAGGTCCTGTTGACGGTCGACGACGTGACCCGGCGGTCGCACTACCGCAACGCCTACCGCACGTTCGCCCGCCTGCTCGAACTCGGCGTCGTACCCATCGTCAACGAGAACGACTCGGTGGCGACCGAGGAGATCAGGTTCGGCGACAACGACCGGCTCGCCGCGCTGGTTGCCCACCTGGTCCATGCGGATCTGCTGGTCCTGCTCTCTGATATCGACGGGTTGTACGACGGTGACCCGCGCCGGCCCGGCACCCAGCTGATCTCGGAGGTCCGCGGGGAGGAGGACCTGCGCGACGTCGTGATCGGCAAGGCGGGCAGGTCCGGCATCGGCACGGGCGGCATGGTCACGAAGGTGGAGGCGGCCCGGATCGCCACCGCCGCCGGCGTGCCGGTCGTTCTCGCGCAGGCGTCTGACGCGGCGGCCGCACTTGCTGGGCAGGTGGTCGGCACGCACTTTCACCCGACGGGGCGGCGTCGACCCACCCGGCTGCTGTGGCTGGCCCACGCGACGACGCCGCGAGGCCGGCTACGGCTGGACGCGGGTGCCGTTCGCGCGGTCTGTGAACGCCGGGCGTCCCTTCTCCCGGCGGGGATCCTTGAGGTAGATGGAGACTTCGCAGTAGGGGATCCGGTGGATCTCGTTGATCCTGAAGGACGTACTGTCGCTCGCGGCCTGGTCAACTTCGATGCTCAGGAGCTGCCTGGTCTGCTTGGCCGATCGACGCGTGAGCTGGCGCGTGAGCTCGGCCCGGCGTACGAGCGTGAGGTCGTGCACCGCGACGATCTCGCGCTGGTCACCCAGCGGCGTCACGACGGCGCGCGGGACTAGAGGAAGGCGGCGGTGGTGAGCCACGAGGACGAGCCACGCATGTGGCACATCACCGTCACGGTCGCCGGCCAGGCGCACGACCTGGACGGGGTGCGTGCCGGGCTGGAACGCCTGGTCGAGGAGCGGCCGTTCCTGCTGACCGTGCGCTATCGGGCCGACCGTGCGGAAGTTCGCTACTGGGAACAGGCGACGGACATTCTCGATGCGGCGTCGCTGGCGCTACGGCTCTGGAACGAGCACCGGGGTAGCACCGGGCTTCCTCAGTGGGAAGTCATCGGCCTGGAAGTGCTTGATCGCGAGACCTTCTCGATGCGGGTGGACGAGGGGACGGCCCCGCCGCCGTTCGCCGGGATCGGCGGAGCCGTCCGAAGGTTCTGACCAGATGGTCTCCAGAGGGGCCGGGCCGCTGAGGCGTTTTGCTGACCCCGCCGGGTGTGGCCGCCCATCCGGATCAGGAGCCTCGACGCCAGAACGTCCGTCGGTGCGATCCGCCCGGGCCGCGCGAGGGCTTGGACCGTGGGGGCTTGGACGTGACCGTCGGCTGGTTGCCGGATGGCCAGTCATTGACGGCGACGAACGCTCTGAACACGTCGAGCACCCGCAGCCACAGTCGCTCGGCCTCCACGGCGTTTGTGGGGGTCTCCCGCGCATAGCTCCGCAGGTCTGCGAGCAGGTCGCGGAGTGGCAGGAGCGCAAAGCTGTCGACGCCCGCTGATTCCAGCCTTGCCAGCAACTCGGCCAGCCGTGGCGCCAGGTCTGCGAGGTGTTGCGGGCGTTTGGAGGCGGGCGCCTGCTCCAGCCGGGCGAGTTCGTCGTTGAGAGCACGGCGTACGTCGGCGACCTCGCTGGGCTCGAGCCGCTCGCGCCCAGCGAGGTCGGGCTGAGCGGAGAACTCCTGGGCCGCGCTCTCGGGCATGCCCGTCATGTCCCGAGCTGGTGCCGCGGGCCGCAGCCGGGCGCGGCGTGGTCCGGCGAATCCGCCACCCATCGGGCCCGCACTCGCCATCAGCGCGGCTCCTCCTCCAGGCATCAGACTGGCGGTGCCAAAGGTGGACTCTCTGTCCCAACCCTGTGGGAACTCGACCGGCTGGGTGACCCGGCGCGGTGTGCCGCCGTCGGTGACGATGCGGGAGTCGATCGCGACGTACGCCGTGAAGCGGCACAGGACTCCGAACCGCAGCGAGGTCGCGATGATCTGGCTCTCCAACGCCTTGGGATCCTCACCTGCCAGCGGGAGCTGGCTCGAACCTGTGACGTAGCGGTCTTCGAGGTCACGGAGCCGGCCGCGAGCCCACACCGCCGCGAGCGCGGTGTTGGTGCCCGGCGTCACCGGCATCTGTGTCGACCAGTCGGAACCGCCGGCCGCTTGGCCTTTGACCGTAACGGCACCGGTGGGGGTTCCGCGGTAGCGACCCATCACGAGGAGCGGAGCGCCCGCATAGAGCGCCGGAAGCGGAGTCGGCGTGAGGGATTCGGGCAGGATGTCGAGACCCGCCGGTATGAACCGCAGGTCCGTGACGAGTGGTGTGCCGACCCTGCGGTGGATGGCCTCCATGGCGGAGTCCAGCTGATCCTCGGACTCCACCAGCTCGTAGTGACCTCCTCCGAGCGCGGCGATCCGGCGTAGAAAGGCTTCGTTGACAGCGACGTCGATGCCGACGGCGTGGACGCGGATGCCTGGTAGCTGGGGCGCGAGCTCGTGCAGGATCTGGTCTTCGTTGCCTACCTGGCCGTCGGTGACGAGCACCAGGACCCGATCCCGCTCGCGGTCCGCGGAGTCGGTGTCGCTGCCCTCGCGGAGGAGCGCGGCCGCACGGACCAGCGGGGCGAGCATCTCGGTGCCGCCGCGGGCTTCGAGACGGGCGAGGTGCTCGATCGCCCGGAAGCGGTTGCGGTCAGTCGCCGGCACGAGCCCTTCCGGCAGCGTGGGGGCTGTCTCGATGGTGTTGTCGAACGCCAGCACCGAGAACCTGTCCGCGCCTGACAGGGTGTCGACGATCCGGGCGGCGGCCCGCCGGGCAGTGACCATCTTCCAGCCGCCCATGCTGCCGGATCGGTCGAGCACAAAGACAACATCGCGGGCACGTGCTGGTCTGGTCGAGGAGGGCGGGAGCACGGTGAGGGCAAAGGTCCCGTCGCCGTGATCCTCCGGCGGCCGGGAGTGGGGATCCTCGCCGGGCTGAGTGTCATCCAGGGGGCTCCCGCGGTGGCCCGCTCGTCGGGAATGACGACGAGTGCGCTGCTGATCGCGTCGGCGGAGCCGAGGCCGAGCCGCAGGATGAAGTCACGGTCGGCGCGTTCGCCGGGGTGTACCCGCACCCGTAGCCGACCGCCGTCCAGCTCGTCGACGGCGACGGCATGCAGGCTGGACGCCACCTCGGTCACGGGCAGGCCCGCCGGATCGATGTCGACCTCGATCGACAGAGCCACAGGTGAATGGCAGCCGGGCAGCAACACGGGTGGGGTGATCCTGGACGCGTCTGGAACGGCGTCCGTGTCAGGGCTGACCCCACTGCCGACCGGCTCGTCGTCCAGGGGATGGCCCGGGATGTAGCGGGGCGCGACAACGAGCGGGAACCGCAGCGTGGCGGTGCCGTCGTCGAACGCCAGCTGGCCCGCGAGGGTGAGTCGCACGGTGACCCGTTCGCCGGGCAGGATGTTGCCGACCCGCATGGTGAAGACGCCCGGGCGCTCCTCCTCGGCGATCGAGGCGCGCTTGCCCTCGCTCACGGCCTGGTCGTAGTCGGCGCGGGCGCGTTCGCGTTCGCGGAGCACCCCTTCGACGATGCGGTCATCGGCTTCCATCTGGAGCGCGGTCAGTGCCGCCCGGTCGGGCAGCGGAAAGATGTAGGTGGCCTCCAGGGGTTCCGGGTAGGGGTTGCGGAAGCGCTGGCTGAGGTGGGTGCGCACCGCGAGTCCGGTGGTCGTGAGCCGAACGTCGAGCGCTTCGAGTGGGAGGTTGCCGCGCTCCGTCGCGAGCGTCCCGAAGCCCTCGTCCGCGGACGGTTGCGGTGGTGCTGCGGTCGTGGGTAGCTGGCTGACAGAGATGCTCATGCGCGTCCTCGCTTCGCTCCGGGCGCGCATGAGGCACCAGGCGCGCTGTATTGAATGATTCGCTCGCTGCGCTCGCTCATGCCTGCTCCTTGGCGGTCGGGGAACGTCGGGTGGCGTCCGGAGTCGGATCGGTCAGTCGCGCCGGAGGCAGCAGACCAAACTGCTGGAGCCTGTCAACCAGGGGTTGCGCCGCTTCGTGAAGTGCGGCGACCTCTGCGGCGTCGGGTGTGCGCGGGAGCCCGTCGAGGATGAGGAGAACGCCGTCTGCCAGTCGTACTCCCGCAACGGCGTCGGCCGGCCGCTGGTCAGCGACCTCGGCGACCTCGGCGACCTCGGCGACGGTGGCGTGGGCGGAGACGCTCGCCCGTGCTGGACCCGCCCAGAATCGCGTACGAGCCGCGGCGCCACTGGGGACGTGGAGATCGGCGGTCAGCCCGCGATCCTGCCCGGACGGCAGCTCCGAAGACAGCTCGAGAGGGATGGGCACCTCGGCGATCCGGGCGAGCGTCTCGTCAGAGGCCCCGGCGAGGTCGGCCTGGATGTCTGAGAGTGCGAGGCCGCGTCCCTGGAGCTTCTTGATCGCGAGCACCTGGAGGAGGTGGCGTACGCCGTAGCTCGCGGACCGGCCCCGCATCTGTGGTCGGTCGACGAGCCCGGTCGTTTGGTACCACCGAATGGTGCGGGCGTCGGGAACCTCCCGGACACGACCGCTGGCCTGAGCGGATGACGCGGCGGAGAGTGCCGCGGCCACCTGCTCAGACAGCTCGCTGATCGTCCAGGGATCTGTCGCCATACGGCCATGCTGTCACTGTCACATAACACTGTCAAAATGGTCTGGCGGATCTGCCGGGTCCACCGCGTCACGGTGTGAGTGAGGCGGAGGCCAGCGCCCGGTCGAGGTCGAGGCGCCAGAGGAGGATGGCGGCGGGCCGGGTCACGCGGCGCCCGCCCGGGATCGCGTACACGTACCCGTTGGTGGCGTTCCCGCCGAGGAGGATGAGGGGCGTGGACGCCGGCTTCGCCGTGGCTCCATGGGCCGTCAGATAGACGCTGACCGAGCCGCGCGTCGGCGTGAACGTCAGCTGTTCGAGGACGACCAGCTGGTTGCCGTCCGGCCAGGTGACCAGGCGGGCCGTTCCGCTGAGCTGGTGGCCGATGCCGACCAGCTGTGCTCGGGAGAGCTCGAGGGTTCCGGACGGATGGCTCGAGGTGGTCACCTCGCCGCGTGGGGCCGGTGTCTGGCTTGGCTGGCTGAGCGCCACGCCCGCTTTGGTCGTCGGGGCCGGCGTGGCCGTGAGTGGTGCGGACGTCGGCACGCGCCTCGATGTCGGATGGATCGCGATCCGCGGACGAACCGCACGGTCAGGTCGCGGCTGGTGGCTCGGCGCGAAGCCGGCCGGGTGGGTCGGCGACGGGGTGGGCGAGGGTCGCGGCAGCGCGGACGCGATCCGGGCGTCGCTCGTTGGTCGCGGCGACGGCCCCGCGACGGGGTTCACGACGTACGGCGAGGTCGCGTCGGTCCAGGTGGGGCTCTGCATCGCGGGGGCGAGGAGGATGCCGGCCGCGGCCAGCGGGATGGCCGCCGGTGCGAGGATGCCCGCAATCCGGGAGCCGGTCGCGACATGGACGGCGGCACCCGTCGCCGCGACCAGAAGGGCGAGAACGCCGATGACGGGCGTGGTCGATGCGGTGAGGGCGTTCGTGACGAGGTCGGGGCGCTGGGTGTACGTGAGGCCGATCAGGGCGGTGGTGACGACGACGGGCGTCAACGCGCGTGCCGCGCTCTCGACTGCGCTGCGGAGCCCAGGTCTTTCCCGATGCCGCGCCAAGGATCGGCTCCTCTCGTAGAGGTGTCGCGAACCGAGAGCGAGCGTACATAGCATGCTGACGCTGAGTAAAGAGGTCAGCACGATAAGAGAGCGTCTGGCGGCCCACTAGTCTGCCGGCATGTCTGTTTCCGGGAACGTCGCCAAGACCTGGGGCGTGCTTGTCCTGAGCGCCGCCACGCTCGCCACAGCGACCGCCTGCGGGTTGGTGAGCAAACGTCTGGAGATCGCCCGGACCGAGCCGGTGCGGATCACCCGCATCACGCTCGAACCCGGTGCGGGCGACATCACCGTCCGCACCGCCGCGGTGTCCGACGTGGAGATCACGTCCAGAGTCCGCCACCGGGGTGTCGCGCCGGAGGAGACCTACCGGATCGATGGCACCGAACTTCTCCTCGACACCAACTGCGGGCGGCGCTGCAGGGTGTCGTACGACGTCGTCGCGCCGGAAGGTGTCGCCGTAGGCGGTGAGAACGGCTCCGGCGACGTCGACCTGACCGGCGTGGACGCGGTGGACATCGAGCTCGGCTCCGGTGACCTCACGGTGAACGGCGCGTCGGGGGTCGTCCATGCGCGCACCGGGTCCGGAAACCTCACGGTCAACGACGTGTCCGCGGCGGTCGAGGCTCGAACCGGCTCCGGGAACATCCGTGGGGACGAGTTGGCCGGACCCGTGACCGCCCAGGCCGGTTCGGGAGACATCCGCCTGGCCCTCGACGCGCCGGAGTCTGTCCGGGCGAGCGCGGCCAGCGGGTCCGTCGACCTCGTGGTTCCGGAGGGAAAGTACCGCGTACGCCAGCGGAGCGGATCCGGCAGCGGCGACATCACGGTCGAGGACGACCCGACCGCCACCGCGCTGCTCGACGTGCGGACCGGCAGCGGGAACATCAAGATCCAGCAGGACTGAGCACCGGCCACCCCACCAGCGCGGCGGCTCTGCCTGCTGGCGCGCCGGGTGGTGCGGGTTGGAGGAGCACCTCGGTCGGCGGGCGGTCCTAGGATCAAGGCATGACTGGTCACGCGTCCGACGCCCACTCCTCTGATCAGGACGCCGTTCTCGACACTGCCCGGCGTGCCCGCGAGGCTGCCGTCGACCTCGCCATCCGTTCGCGCGCTGACAAGGACGCCGTCCTCCAGGCGATGGCCGAGGCGCTGGAGTCGCAGGCTCCCGACATCGTCAAGGCCAACGCCGGCGACATCGAACGCGCCCGTGCGGCCGGCACCTCCGATGCCATCATCGACCGGCTGCGGCTCGACGACACGCGCGTGCGGGGGATGGCGGACGGTCTGCGCCAGGTCGCCCAGCTCACCGACCCGGTGGGCGAGGTGGTTCGCGGCTACACCCTTCCCAACGGTCTCGAGCTTCGTCAGGTGCGGGTGCCGTTCGGCGTCGTCGGCATCATCTACGAAGCCCGACCCAACGTCACCGCCGACGCCGCCGGGCTCTGCGTCAAGAGCGGCAACGCCGTACTCCTCCGCGGCTCCTCCTCCGCCCGGGAGTCCAACGCCGCGATCGTCGCGGCGTTGCGGGATGCCCTTGCGGCCAAGGGTTTTCCGGCCGACGCGATCCAGCTCGTTCCGGGCGAGAGCCATGACTCGGTCAAGCACCTGATGCGGGCCCGCGGACTCGTCGACGTGCTCATTCCTCGTGGGGGAGCCAGTCTGATCCGTAGCGTCGTCGAGCAGTCGACGGTGCCGGTGATCGAGACCGGCGTCGGCAACTGTCACGTCTACGTTGACAGTGACGCCGACATCGAGATGGCCCTGTCGATCCTGTTGAACGCCAAGACCCAGCGGCCCAGCGTCTGCAACGCGGCCGAGACCGTGCTCGTGCACCGCGACGCCGCCGACGCGTTCCTGCCCCGCGCGCTCGCGGCGCTGCGGGAGGCGGGCGTGACCGTGCATGGTGATGAGCGGGTCCAGGCATACGCCGACGACGTGGTCGCCGCGACCAACGAGGACTGGACCACGGAGTACCTCTCGCTCGACCTCGCCGCAGCCGTGGTCGACTCGCTCGACGATGCCGTACGCCACATCCGGCGGCATGGCTCGGGGCACACCGACGCGATCATCACCCGGTCGCAGGCGGCGTCGCGGCGGTTCGTCCAGGCCGTCGACTCCGCGGCCGTCGTGGTCAACGCGTCGACGCGGTTCACCGACGGCGGGGAGTTCGGGTTCGGGGCTGAGATCGGCATCTCGACGCAGAAGCTGCACGCCCGTGGACCGATGGGGCTGCCGGAGATGACGTCGACCAAGTACGTCGTCGTGGGTGAGGGCCAGATCCGTACCTAACACCCGACAGCCAGGCTCGCGTCGGCCGGGTAAAGGCGCCCAGGTAGGCTGCCCGGCATGGAGTCGTTCGTCCTTCTCGCGCAGGAGACTCACCACGAGCTTCCGGTCCCGGCGCCGGTGATCGGGTTCGTGGCGTTCGTGCTCCTGTCGGTGTTGTTGCTGATCACGCTCGCCATCGGCAAGGGGCGTCCGCACGTCTGAGTTCGGTGATCCGGATGTACGCGAGTGGGGCGCAGCACCGGGAGGTGCCGTGACGGCGCGACGGCCGCGGATCGGGGTGATGGGCGGTACCTTCGACCCGATCCATCACGGACACCTTGTGGCCGCCAGCGAGGTGCAGGCGTCGTTCGATCTGGACGAGGTGATCTTCGTCCCGACCGGCCGGCCCTGGCAGAAGGGCGACCGCGAGGTCTCACTCGCCGAGGACCGCTACCTGATGACGGTCATCGCGACCGCGTCCAACCCCAGGTTCTCGGTGAGCCGGGTCGACATCGACCGGCCCGGCCTGACGTACACCGTCGACACCCTTCGAGACCTGCGCAAGGAACGCGGTCCCGATGCGGAGTTCTACTTCATCACGGGCGCGGACGCGCTCACCCAGATCCTCACCTGGCGCGATGTCGACGAACTCTTCGAGATGGCACATTTCGTCGGGTGCACCCGCCCCGGGCACGTGATCGAGATCGATCAGGTTCCCAAGGATGTCGTGACCCTGCTGGAGATCCCGGCCCTCGCGATCTCGTCGACGGAGGTGCGGCAGCGGGTCGCCACCGGGCACCCGATCTGGTACCTCGTGCCCGACGGGATCGTTCAGTACATCAACAAGAGGCATATGTACCTCGAGCCGTGAGATCCTGGAGAGGTTAAGTACGCCGAACACCCACGACGGGCCTGCGGTATGTCCTGGTTCGTCGAGAAAGGATCTCGTGCCCGCAACGACTCAGGCCGTCGAGCTGGCACGGCTGGCCGCCCGGGCCGCTTCTGACAAGCTGGCCCGCGACATCGTCGCTTTCGACGTATCCGAGCGGCTCGCCATCGCCGACGTGTTCCTCTTGTGCTCTGCTTCCAACGACCGTCAGGTCGGTGCCATCGTCCAGGAGATTGTCGACCGGCTGGGAGCAGCCGGCGTGAAGCCCCTTCGCCGCGAGGGCGACAGGGACAACCGCTGGGTGCTCCTCGACTACGGCGATCTCGTCATCCACGTCCAGCACGTCGAGGAGCGCGCGTTTTACGCCCTCGAACGCCTCTGGCGGGACTGTCCCGAGATTCCCCTCCCCGAAGCGGTGTTCGCTGGCGGGCAGCCTGGCGATGGTTTCGCCGAAGGTGCCCGACCCACCGGGACCGACGCGTGAGCGCCGGCCGGTTGGTGGTCTGGCGACACGGTCGGACGAAGTGGAACCTGGACGCCAAATTCCAGGGCCAGACCGACATTCCACTCGATGAGGTGGGAGTCGCCCAGGCTAAGGCCGCGGCGGCCCGGCTCGCGGCGTTGCGTCCGGCCGCGATCGTGTCGAGCGACCTCCAGCGGGCCGCTCAGACGGCGGCGGAGTTGGCCCGGCTCACGGGGCTCGAGGTCACCTACGACCCTGACCTGCGGGAGATCCACGTCGGGTCGTGGGCGGGCCTGACGCAGACGGAGTTCCAGGCCCGATTCCCCGACATCCATGCCCGCATGGACGCCGGCGAGGACGTCCGCAGGGGTGGCGACGGCGAGACCGCCGCCGAGCTCGCCGCGCGGGCTGAGAAAGGCCTCCTTCGCGCGGTCGACGTGGTCGCTGACGGCGAGACGGTGGTCGTAGCCTGCCACGGGATGGCGGCCCGGGTCGGTATCAGCCGGTTGGTCGGATTCCCGCCCGCTCACTGGAGCGCCTTCGGTGGCCTCAGCAACTGCGCGTGGGTCGTGTGCGAGCCCGGACGCCGGGGTTGGCGGATCATCGAGTGGAACGCCGGGACGCTGCCCGAGCCGGTCCTCAGCGACGATCGCTGATCTTCGGGTAGGCGTCGGCTGAAGGTGCCAGCCGGGGGGTGCCCTGGTTTCACTGTCTGTACGTCGACCCGATATGCTCGCTGAGCCCGCGAGGGCGAAGGGGCTGTAGCGCAGCTGGTAGCGCACCTCCATGGCATGGAGGGGGTCAGGGGTTCGAGTCCCCTCAGCTCCACCAGAGAAACCGCAGGTGAGAGGCGCCGACCACGAACGTGGCCGGCGTTTCTTTCTGTCAGATGAGAGCGGAGATCGCTCAGGACGCCCCTGGTCGCCCTCCCCGCGGCAGGTCAGAAACACTTACTGGTGCGCCTCCGGAACAACGCGCTAGCCGAGTGGCGCAGTGACTTGGAGAGGGTAGGAAGCCCCGCGCATGCTTACCCGTCACACCACTTGTAACTCCTATTTCCGTAGGTCAGAGCCGCTTGAGTGACAGGCGAGACGGCGTAGTCAGGTCCATGCGTCATACGCACTCACACACCGACCCGTAACCAGGGTTAAACAAACGGCTGGATCCTTGGGGAACGCGTCGAGAGGCACGAGCCCGTACGAGCCCGCACGAACCCGGCCAGGTTTAGCCGGATGTGAGGTCCCGCATGGCTGAGGCTGGATCTTGGCTGGGACCGACGATCCGACGTTGGTCATGTCAGGGCTGTTTGGGTAAGCCCGCTTGCCAGCCCGAGAACGGCGCTGACTCCAAGGACATGGAGAACCGGCCATTTCAGCTTGAAAGTGAGCGCGACGGCGATGACGGTGATGCCGGCGGGGATGGGCTGGATCGTGGCGAGGTCCGGCAGTTGAAGGTCGAGTGGCCCGGTGGTGATGTCGTGGCTGCGGGTGAAAAGGGTGTTGACGGCGAAGTAGAGGCCGAGGTTGGCGATGACGCCAACGACCGCGGCTGTGATGCCGGTCAATGCGGCGGACATGGCGTGGTTGCTGCGGAGTCGTTCGACGTAAGGGGCGCCGAGCAGGATGAACAGGAAGCAGGGGACGAAAGTCACCCACGTGGTCAATAGTGAGGCGATGATGCCGGCTGCCCACGGGTTGAGTAGGCCTGGGTGGTGGTAGGCGCCGAGGAATGCGACGAACTGCACGACCATGATCAGCGGTCCGGGTGTGGTTTCGGCGAGGGCGAGGCCGCGCACCATGTCGGTTGCAGACAGCCAGGTGTAGTGCTCGACGGCGCGTTGGGCGACGTAGGCGAGGACGGCGTAGGCGCCGCCGAAGGTGATCACGGCAGTGCCGGAGAAGAACACGCCTTGCTGGGTGTAGATACTGCCGACCCCAGTGGCGAGGGCGACTACAGCGACTGGCGTGAACCATGCCAGCAGGCCGATCGTGAGGATCGTCACCGCGCGGCGTGCGGAAGGCTGGTCGTGGTGGAGCACGTCGTCGGGGATCAGCGGGGCCGACCCATCCGAAGCGGCGTTGTCGCCATGGCTGTTCGCGGCCGTGAGCGAGGGTCGAAGCCGGTGCAAGGCCCAGCCTGCGGCTGCGGCGACGGTGATGACGATCGGGAACGGTATCCCGAACAGCGCGAGAGCGGCGAACGCGGCGAGGGCGAATCCGAGGAGCGCCCTGTTGGCCAGGGCTCTTCTACCGACCCGCCAGACTGCCTGCGCCACGATCGCGACCACGGCGGGAGCCAGACCGGCGAACAGTGCGGTAACGATCGTGGTGTCACCGTAGCGTGCGTAGATGCCTGACAGCGCCAAGAGTGCAGCCATGCCAGGTAGTACAAACAAGGTTCCGGCAACCAGGCCACCGCGAACGCCGTTGAGCAGCCACCCGATATAGATCGCCAGTTGCTGGGCCTCCGGACCCGGCAGGAGCATGCAGTAGTTCAACGCGTGCAGGAAGCGGCGCTGCCCGATCCAGCGCCGCTCGTCGACCAGATGGCGCTGCATGACCGCAATCTGCCCCGCGGGCCCGCCGAAGGTCTGCAACGAGATCGCAAACCAGGCCCGCACAGCCCGGCGAAACGGAATCACATCCCGCACCGGCTCGCTGGACCGCAACGACTCGGCGGCTGTGCCCGCCGCTGCCGTGCCCGGACGGCTGGTGCCGGGCGTAGTGCCTGGGACTGGGCCTAGGTTGTGTCCGGTCACCGTATCTCCCGGGATCTGTTCGAGGTCCTTGACTGGTGGCCGGTTCCGGTGCCGTGGTTAGGCAGGTTCGTGGCCGAGCATCAGGCCGCGTCGGTGGTATTCGTACAGTCCGTCGAAGACTGGGCCGGTCAGTTCGAGGACACGATCGTCGTCGCAGACCATCGACAGGCCACGCAGCATGACGTCCATACCCGGGGCTTCGGGGGCGTCGAAGCGTTCGTCGTCCAAGTCGGCCTCATGGACGATCTCGGCGAGCTTCCACAGCACCGGGTCGGTGAGTTCGTAGCGGCGCAGGATCGTCTCGAAGCTGCAGTCCCCGGAGTGGTGGCCCAACTCCACCCCACGCATGTCGAACGGTGTCGCATTGGTGGGCACCTCGGCGGGATCGGCGGCGAAGACAAACTCCGCGTCGCGGTCGATGTGGCGGCGGATCAGCCACGCGCACGCTGCCCGGTCGATGTGCACCCCGGGGCGGGTCGCCCACTTCATAGCTGTTCCTGTGGGGTCGCGGTCTCGGGTGTGGGGGTGAGTGCCTCGACGGCGGCGCGGGCCTGGTCGCGTTCGGGCGGTGGGAAGTAGTCCCGTCTGGCCACCCTGCGTAGTTCTGCCCGTAGCCGGCGTTGGGTTCGTTCTCTTCCTGCCTGTCCAAGGCTGGAGGTGGTGGCGGCCGTTTCGGCTTCGGCGCGGATGGCGTCGTACTCGGCGGCGCGGGCGCCGGCCATGCCGGCCGCCAGGTCGCGTTCCTGTGCGGCAGTGGCAGGTCGGGCCACCCACACTCCCGCGGTGCCGGCGGCCTCGATGATCTCCTCGGCGAGCCAGTCGAACTGTTCGCGCGTACGAGCGTCAGCGGGCAGGGCGACCAGCCCGTCAGCTAGCTGGGCCACCCCGAGGCGTTTGAGCTTGCGCCACAGGCTGATCCGAGGGCGGGACGGTTCGCGGGGCAGCCGATAGCACAGCAGCACCCACTCACCGGGCCTACGGACAGACATCGGCGAGTTCCTTCGCCAGATGCGCTGCCCGGCTGCGCAGCTCGTTGCTCATCGCCTCGCCAAGCGTGTTCGCCGCAAGATCCCACCGATCGGCGCCGGACACCGTGCAGTTGATCGCGATCGTTCGAGTGCCTGTTGCCTGGGCCATCGGCCGCGGCCGGGCATGGTCGAGGTAGGTCTCGGTCGGGCTGCCGGCGACCAACGCGACTGCGACTGCGCTGACCGCTTCCGCCGGCTCGAGCCCGGCAGATGTCGCCTGCCAGCCGACCGGCGCGACCTCGTTGAAAAACGCGGCAGCCAGCCGGCTCATCCCCGCGCCGTGAGGACAGATGAACACCACCGTATTCACGGTCTCAGTCACCGGTATCGACCCTTTCATGGCAAACCTTCCGTTCTCCTCCATGAAGAACCAGGCCTCACACAGAGTACCGTAACCATGGTTACAGGCTTTGTTAGAGTGGAGGCGTACGCGGAGATGCTCACGAACGGGGCCGAGGTGTTTGGCCTGGAGCAGGTGACGGTACGGCGCGGCGGAGCGGTGTTACTTGAGGCTGTGACGTGCCAGATCCCGACGGGCGCGTGCACCGCGCTGGTCGGTCGGTCCGGTGCGGGCAAGTCCACACTTCTGCGGCTACTCAACCGGCTAGAGGAGCCCACCGCCGGTACCGTCCGCTTCCACGGCCAGCCCTTACCCGAGATTGATGTTCTGGCCCTCCGGAGCCGGGTCGGGCTGGTCGCCCAGCAGCCGGTCTTGCTCACCGAGACCGTGCGAGCCGATCTGCAGGCCGGCTGTCCCGAGCTGGACGACGACGCTGCGGCCGGATTGCTGGACCGGGTGGGCCTGCCTGAAGCGATGCTCTCCAGATCCACGGCCGGACTGTCCGGCGGAGAAGCACAGCGGATCTGCCTGGCCAGAGCGTTGGCGGTCGAGCCGGAAGTGCTCCTATTGGACGAGCCCACCTCCGCACTCGATCCGCACAGCGCAAAAGCCATCGAGACGATCATCAGCGAGCTGTCTACCGCGGGCCTGTCGGTGGTGGTGGTCAGTCACGACGCAGCACAAGCACGTCGGATCGCTGCTCAGGTCCTCGTCCTGCACGCAGGGCGGCTGGTCGCCGCCGGCCCCGCCGACCAGATCGACTACCTCAACCAGATCGACTCTCACAGGGAGCGCACATGAGCCCGTCCGTTCCCAGCTGGGCAGGTGTCGCCGCCTCGCTGACCCTGGTCGCATTTGCCGCCATGGTGGCATGGCGACAGAGGCTGCGCCTGACCCGCGAGATCACCCTCGCCGCGCTGCGTGCCGGCGTACAGCTGGCCGCTGTCGGCGCGATCCTGCTGCTGGTCTTCACCCACACCGGACTCGCCGGAGCGGCAGGCTGGCTCGCCGTGATGGTGCTCATCGCCGGCCAAGTCGCCGCCCGACGCGCGTCCGGGCTGCGCCACGCGCTGCCCATCGCCACCACGGCGATCGCCGCTGGCACCGCGACGACCATGGGCACGCTGCTTGCGCTCGGTGTGATCGCCACCCAGGGCCGGGTCGTGATCCCCGTCGGCGGCATGGTCGTCGCTGGCGCAATGCAGGCCACCGCCCTCGTCCTGGTGCGGCTGCGCGAAGAGGCTCGCACCGGCCGCCCAGCCATCGAAGCCCGCCTCTGCCTCGGCCTGTCCGCCTCCGCCGCCTTCGCACCCCACCTACGCACCACCTTGCGCACCGCACTGATCCCCGCCATCGACTCCACCAAAACCGTCGGCCTCATCAGTCTGCCCGGTGCCATGACCGGCCTCATCCTCGCCGGTGTCGCCCCCCTCACCGCCATCCGCTACCAGATCGTGGTGATGTACATGCTGCTCGCCGCAGCAGCGCTCGCCGCCCTGACTGCGGCACGCCTCACCGAACGCGCTCTCTTCGACGACGCCCACCGGCTACACCCACCAACCGCTGAAATCCAACATGCCCACCCATAAGCGGAAGCACCCCACCAACGGCCCAGCCTCATCCCCGGACCCACCCGAGGATCGAACCATGCTCGACTGGAGCCCTGGAGTGCCCGAGTTCTTTCCGACTCTTCAGACCGCGGGTAGATCCTCAACCGGCGACTGGCTTGCCCTCGGCCCAGATGCCGGCAGCTGCTTGACGTAGTACACGAGCGTCCAGTGCCATTCTGGCCGGGTCTCGCGGCCCACCTCGATGTAGCCGAGGCCTTCGTAGAAGGACATGGCAATGGGCATGTTCGTGGCCGTGTCGAGCCATGTTTCCTTGAACCCGCGCCGCGCCGCTCCAGCTTCCACTGCTGTCATCAACTCGCGGCCGATCCCGCGTCGTCGCAGGGCTGGGTGGACCCGTACATGCACGACCTCGACCCGGGCCGGGAGGCTGGTCGGGCGGAACCCTGCCATGCCGACAAGATGGCCGTCCGTCTCGGCCACGAAGAAGTCACCACCCACCCCGAGGATGGTGGAGAACGGATCGGCGAGGTCGGGGAACTGTTCCGGCGCAGAGCAAGCGGTGGGCAGTGGGATCGGGACTGATGGATCGGCGGTAGCGCCTATGTGAGGCAGCACGGCCATCGCCCACAGGACCGGCAGGTCTTCGGGCTCCACGACTCTAACTGTCACCATCACAGCAGCCTGACATCTCTTGCTCGGACAGCACACGCCGAATTGCTGGCGATGCCCCTGCTGTGCCCCCGAACGTCCCTTGCTTACCCTCAAGACAGACAACGTGGAAGCCGTGGTCAGACGTCTCGAAGCCCTGGGGAGACCCGCTACGACCACCAGAAAGAACACGGCTACGACTTCTGGGTCATGCGCAACCCCTGGGGTAACGAGTTCTGCGTCCTGCAAACCGTCTTCCCCGAACTCCTGGCGCAGCGCCAGCCATGGCCTGACCAATGTCGTGTCTCAGTGCCGCGGTCGCCGATCCCGATCGCCATCGTGGTCCCGAAGAACAAGACGGCGATGGTCCGCCGGGATGAATCGGATCGTCAACCGGGCGCTGGTTAGGTGCTGATCCGGCCGATTCGCACGAGGGTGTCCTCATCCGCAAAGGAAAACATCTGCATGCCTGGCTCAAAAGGCCGGGGCTGAGTTGTGAGTCGGTGACGACCGATGCCGAATCGTTCCTCCGCTCGGTCGGTGGTCCAGACCTCGCGGAAGCCATGCCGGTCGAACGCGGTGAGGGCCGTGTCCCAGAGTCCAGGCGCGGCACGGTTTGCTGTCCAGACGACTTGCGCGTTGGGCGACGACAGGGTTGGTAGCAGTCCGACAGTCCGATCAATGTCCTGGTCGGTGAGGCTGCCAAACACGCCGCAGGCAAGGATAAGGTCTGCCGGGACCATCCCTTTGTAGACGTCAGTAACGCCGGCGTCGGCGGCTTTCAGCCTGATACCTGTCAAGGACGCGTCGGCGATTCGTCGTCGAGCTGCTTCGACGTTGCGCTCGTCCAGCTCGACGAGTAGTGCCTCGACATCCCTGCGGCGATCGAATCGTTGAAGCGAGCCAACGATGTCGTGACCTTGGCCGGCGCAAATGCTGATGACACGGATCGGGCTCTCGGTCATCGTGGCCAGCGCAGCGTCGATCTGAGTCTGGACCACTTGGAGTCGGCCACCCGACGGACCGTCGTATCCGTCATGCCAGCTGTACCAGTCCATGCCCTCACACAGTAGTTACATTGAAATACCACCGTGGCAAGGGCACGTACATCGACTCAGGCTGCCGAACCGGGCCAGTGTCAAGCATCAGCCGAGACACGACTGCCAAGCGTCACCCGAGATGGGACCCAGTGCCGATGACCAAATCCCTGGTCTAGGGCGACCCCCAGGCACCCGGAAGAAGGTGGGCGTGGTCGTTGTACCGAACTAGTCGAGCCTTCATCTGGAGCTGCTCGGGTAGCCAGCCGTCGGCGACCCACTCGGTGATTCCGGTGTCGGTGATCTCTGGATAGAGGAAGGACGCGTGGAACGGAAGGCCGAGAAAGTTCCACAGACTCGCCCGCAGCGGCACGGTCTGGGTGATGATCACAACGGTCCCACCCTTGTTGGCCAGGACAGTCTCGATGAATGCCCTGGCGGCGCGCTCAAGTGCCACGCGGTAGGACTCACCGCCCGGCGACTTAGGGGCGTAAGGGGACCAGTTCGCCTTCCGCTCCTCGCCAAGTGTGGCGAGCCACTCCTCGACGACCATGCCTTCGCACTCACCCGCATGCGGCTCGCAGAACCCGCAGTCGGACTCCGGTTGCAGATTCCCGAGGGCAGGGGAGATGACCTGCGCGGTCTCGATACATCTACGCGCGTTGCTGGACAGCAGGCGGGTAGCGCCGGCCAGCTCCCCGGTAGCAGCCAACCGATCCCGTAACCGCTCCGCCATTCGGCGGCCTTCGTCTGACAACCCCAGGTCGTCGTGGTCGATCAGGCGTGGGGGTTCGTGGTAGCGCTGAATGCCGTTCCTGATCAGGACCAGTCGGGTACTCGGAAGCTCGCGCAGCTCAGCCATGCCGGCGATCTTCGCAGCCTCGCCAGGCCGCACCGGTCCGGTAACCCAACGGCGCATCCAAACTGGCCACCACCACACGAGCCGAGGGCGCCGACCAAGGCCAGGTCGCCAGAGGGAGAGCCGTGGTGTACGGCAGAGAAGTACAGCGTTGGACGAGCTGCGAGGCGCATATGGACTTTGCTGGACGGACACCGATGCACTACTGCGCCCTGAACAACGAGGTCCTTGAGGTACGCCGTCAGCTCCACGATGGCCTCGACCCGAACGCGGCCGACTCCCACGGGTTCACTCCTCTCCACTTCGCCGCCCAGGAGTACGCCGTTGACTGTCTGCGGGAGTTGTTGGCGTCAGGCGCAACTGTCGACGCCCGGAACTGCTATGGCAACACGCCGCTGTTCACGGCCGTCATCAACTCCCGCGGACGCGGCGAGGTCATCGAGTTGCTTCGGGCCCACGGAGCCGACCCGCTGGCACGGAACCAGTCGGGACAGACGCCGCTCGGGTTGGCACGCCTTGTTGCCAACTACGACGTCGCTCGCTACTTCGCGGATGTCGAAGGCTGAACCGCGCCGTGGACGTCGCGGCCAGCGATCGCACCGAAGCTGGACTCGACATGCAGCCGACGGTGGCACTCGCGATGGCAACCCTCTCTTAAGCATCACCCGAGACACGACAGCATGGCCTGATGGGCTGTGGGTCGGTGGTCGCCGATGAAGTAGACGTCGGTCGGGCTGGGGTCGACGGGCCGCACCCATCACGAGGTGACTTCAACACGTTCCTTCAACTGCAATTGCAGGGTTTTGCTCAGTCAACAGGCTCGGACACGAGGGTCCCGATAGCTGAACCTTCCAAGGTGCATCAACCCGATACGTTGTCGACGTCGCCGGTTGTCGCGAGGAGTGGATCGGAACTGGCGCGGGAGTGACAGGCACCTGATCCAACACGGGCGAGTTGTTGTCGCCCACGACGACGCTGTAGCTGACTCTCACAGATGGGAGCGTTGAATGCTCGACGACGAGCTGGTCCGCGTCATGCGTTCCGTGGGATTGGATGGCGATGTCGAGGCCATCAACCTGTCGGGCGGCGCGTCTGGGTCAGGTGTCTATCGCGTGCAGATCGACGAAGACGAAGCGGTGCTGAAGGTGACCACTGCCGGCTACGGGCAGAAGAACGCCAGGCGAGAGCTCGCCTTCTATCGGACGCTGGCCGACCGGGTGCCGGTCACGACACCGAGGCTGCTTCGGTCCGCCGACAACGAGGAGTTCACCGCGGTACTACTGTCTGCTCACGCCTCCGCACTGCCTGCGCGGGATTGGGGCCGGGCATCGTGGCTTGAGGTGACAAGGCAACTGGCGGCGCTGCACTCGATGCCGCCGCCTGACGAGGCTCCCTGGATCGATCAACCATGGCACCGGCAGGTTCCTTACCAGCCACCAACTGACCTTGCTGAGAACTACTGGTCCAAGACTGACGCGGCCGACAGCGTACGACCGTTCCTCGACGCCCCGGACGACCTGGCGAAAGCACTCAGGGCCATACCGGACAGCTTCCTCCACGGCGACTGCCACGTCGAGAACCTGCTGCGCGATGGCCCGCAGATCGTGTGGACGGACTGGCAGGTAGCCGGAGTCGGATGTCCTGCCGGCGAGCTGGCGTTCCTCTGGTCCCGCGCTGGCGTTGATGGTGCCGACGTGCCGTACGACGAGATGCTGCGCGAGTACGTCACACATCGCGACATCGATCTCGCTCTGTTGCGCCCCGCTGTGGTCGCAGCCGAGATCAACCTCCTGCTGTTCGCCTGGCCACACTTCGCCCCCTCTTGCACCCCGGACGAGCGAGACCACCTAACGCGCCGACTTCTTCAACTCATAGAGGACTGGCATACGTAGGCGGCCTAGCGCACTTGTCCCAGCCAGTGCCGCCAGCTGTCGGGTGTCTGATTCTGGGGAGCGGAATGGGGCCGGAGATCGTTCCCGACGCCTTGTCGTTGCAGCTCTCTGTCGCTATCGCGGTCTAGGGTGACCGCGACCACGGCGGAGGGATCCGATCATGGATGCGACCGAACAGATCACGATGATCAAGAACGCGCTGCACCGGTCTCTGCAAGATGCCAGGAGAAGCGTGCTGGGCAAGCTGACCGGGCTGGGTGAGCACTCGCTACGCCGACCTATGACACCGACCGGCACCAATCTGCTCGGCGTTGTGAAGCACCTTGGAAGTTTGGAGTACGGCTACCTCGGTGAGGTCTTCGGACGCCCGGCGCCCGAGCCGATGCGTTGGAACGAGGACGGCTCGGTCTGGCACAACGGTGACATGTGGGCGCGCGCCGATGAGTCCAGTGCCTACATCCTCGGCTTCTACCGTCGGGCCTGCGCCCACGCTGACGAGACTGTCGCCAGCCTCGACCTTGACGCGCCAGGATCGGTGCCCTGGTGGGACGAGACGATGCGGGAGACGACCCTCGGCGCGATACTGATCCACATGCTGGACGACACCCTCCGGCACGCCGGGCACATCGACATCGTGCGCGAGCTCATCGACGGGCGTGCCGGCACCGACGTGGCCGACGTCGGGAATGAGCAATGGTGGCGAGAATACGTCTCGCAGCTTCATGCTGTCGCCGACGCATTCGAGGACCATTCGTGAACCACGTGCTGCGCGCTGTCCTGTTTGATCTCGACGACACGCTTGTGGACCAGGCCTCGGCGGCAGGGGTGGCGGTGAGTGCCTGGTCCACGGAGCGCGCGGCGGGTGAGTTCAGGCGACTGGCTGCGCCAACGTCCCAGCTCGCACCGAGCGCAGTGCCTCAGCCCAGCTGAGTACCTCGTCCAGCATCGTCTTGAGCGTCGCCTCGTGCCGCGGGTCGGGTTGGAACTCGCTGAGGTTCACGAAGTCGGTCCACAGCGACAGCGCCACCTGCGGTCCCACGTCAGCCACCTTGAGGTGGGCCATCACCTGCCGGATCTGCTCGATGGCGCGGATGCCGCCGTCGACGCCGTAGCCGACGAAACCGGCCGCCTTGTGGTTCCATTCGGCGTACACGAAGTCGAGGGCCGTCTTCAACACACCCGGCATCGAGTGGTTGTACTCGGGCGTGACGAAGATGAACGCATCGAGTGCGCGTACGGCGTCCGCCCAGCGTTGGGTGTGCGGATGGGCGTACTGTCCCGCCGCCGCCGGGACGGCCTCGTCCAGATGCGGGAGATCGAACTCCGCCAGGTCGACGACGTCGTACTCCGCCCCGCCGTGCTGGCTCGCGAGCTCGTGGACCCAACGGGCCACGGCCTCGCCGTTCCGGCCCGGACGGGTGCTTCCGATGATGATTCCCACTTTGGTCATGAGTCCCGACCGTACGAGCGGTGACGAAGACGTCCCATGCGTAGAAGTCTCCGGACTATACGTCAGCGTCTTCGTCTGGTCGGCCTGGAAGGACGCGGGGAAGGTACTCTGGCCGCCATGGACGTCCTCAGCCACGTGATCACGGCGATGCGGACCGGAGAGCCCCGGTCGTTCCTGGTCGCGTGCCGTGCTCCGTGGGGCCGTTCGTACGCCCCCGTTCAGGGTGCGGGCTTCCACGTGATCCTCCAAGGGTCCGCGGTGTTGATCCCTGCCGACGGCGACCCGATCCCGCTCGGCGTCGGAGACGTGGTGTTCCTACCGCGTGGCGCGCCGCACGGCTTGGCCGACAGTCCCACGACCCCTCTCGCCGCCACGGACCCGGCAGAAGACGCGTGCCAGCCGGAGGGGCACACGATCACGATCGGGCCGGACCAGCCGTACGGCTCCACCAACGGTTCCGCAGCGGGCCAGCCGAACGGCGCCGGGGCATCCACCGTGATCCTCTGTGGGGCGTACCGGCTTGACCGTTCGCGGGTTCATCCGCTGCTGCAGGACCTTCCCGAGGTCATCCATCTCCCGGCCCGGCTCGGCCATCATCCTTCGCTCCGGGCGGCCATCGACCTCCTGGGCGGCGAACTCGAGGATCCCCGCCCAGGATCCGACGCGGTGGTGCCGGCGTTGCTCGACATGCTGCTGCTCTACATCCTTCGGGCGTGGACGGAGGACCAGCCCTGCGACGAGTCGAGCGGATGGGCCGCCGCGCTCAGGGATCCCGTGGTCAGCGCGGCGTTGTGTGCGATCCACCGCAGCCCCGAGCACCCCTGGACAGTCGAGAGCCTTGGCGCTCAAGCCGGGTTGTCCCGGGCCGCGTTCGCCCGCCGGTTCACGATGCTCATCGGGCAACCACCGCTCGCCTACCTCACCTGGTGGCGGCTGACGACCGCGGCACGCCTGCTCCGCGAGACCGACATCTCGCTACATTCGGTGGCCCAGCGGGTGGGCTATGCCTCGGAGTTCGCGTTCGCCAACGCGTTCAAGCGGGCCTTCGGAACCGCACCCGGTGCCTACCGTCGGCAACACTCCGGCGAGGCCCGGCGATCAACGGTCAGCAGCGGTCACATGGCTGGCCATCCTCCACCTGCGTGAGCCAGACGCCAAGCGCGCCATACGCGGCGACGTTCCTGGTTGGTCCGGAGTACCAAGGCAGGATGGTGCCCATGTCAAACGTCGTCACGCTCGCCACCAAACCGACCTTGCTTGGCGACCTCGTACTGCTGCGTCCGGTCAGTGTGGCCGACGTCGACAGTGCGGCTGAGATGGTCACCGATCCAGAGACCGTACGCCTCACTGGCAGTCATGCGGCGTTCAACCGGGACCGGCTGGAATGGTGGTATGCGACCCGGGGCGAGCGGGATGACCGCCTCGATCTCGCTGTCGTGGAGCGGGCCACGGGGCGGTACGTCGGTGAAGTGGTCCTGACGCAGCTCGATCGGGACAACCGATCGTGCTCGTTTCGGATCGCGTTGATCGGCGCTCATGCGGTGGGACGCGGGATGGGCACCGAAGCGACTCGGCTTGTGTTGGCGTACGCCTTCGAGACCATCGGCCTGCACCGTGTCGATCTGGAAGTCTTCGCGTTCAACCCTCGGGCCCGACACGTCTATGAGAAGGTCGGCTTCGTCTATGAGGGAACCAAACGTCACGCTCTGCGCTGGGACGAGGCCTGGATCGACGCCGGCATCATGGCAATTCTCGCTGACGACTGGGCCGCCCATCGAGGTTGGCCGGGCCTCGATGAGCCTCGGAGAAGTGAAAAGCCGGTGGCGGGGTGAGCCGATCGGCTCACCCCGCCACCAATCAACGCTGCGGAATCAGCGGACGGGCTGGGCCGGTGGGACGTTCAGCACCAGCAGCTGACCCTTCTCGACGAGCTCACCGTCGGTGAGCTTCGTGTGGTTCTGCACGTCGAGTAGATATTTCCCGGCGCCGAGGAATGGCGCGGGGATGATGCCCGAGGACTCCTCGTCGACGGTGTCGAAGACCGGTCCGCCGGGCAGGAACCGCTCTGGATCGTGGTCAGCGATCCGACGGATCACGCCGGTGGCGATGTCGTACTGGTAGACCCCCGCAAGGTAAGGGTTACCACCCGGGTCTTCCTGGATGAGGACCTGGCCGCGGTCGTTGACGGTGATGTTGTCCATCATCCGCGGACCGCCCGTGCCGCCGGCCGGACCTTCGACCAGCAGTTCGACGGTGCCGCCCTTCGTGGGGTCGGTGATGTCGTTGAACCTCGCCCGCCACAGCCGGCTGTGCTTGTCCATCGACCCTGTGGTCGCGAAGTAGAGGTCATTCGGGTTCTTCGGGTCCCACGCGGCATCCTCCGGGCGGTCCCAGGCCGTGCCCCCGGACGTAGCCAGCGTGAAGGGCTGCGGACCGGCAGGAACCGGCTTTGCGCCGTCCTCCGTGGCCAGGCCCGCGACGGAGATGCTGTAGCGCTGACCGCCGGTCAGGCCCGCCTTCTCCACCGGGTTGCCGGTGGTCTTCTTGTCGCCGACGTAGAGGTAGATACCGCCGCCGCCCGCGTCGCTGGTGCCGGCCACGACGGTCTTGTCGCCGGTCCCGGGGTTGGCGACGACGTTCTCGAACGACGCCGTGCCAAGGTCGGCGAGCTGGTAGCTTTCGCCGGAGTCGACGACGTGCGCGAAGGCGCGGCCGCCGCTCGTCTCCTCACCATTGGTGAAGATGCGGCCGTTGTACCCCTTGCCGGTGGACGCGTTGTAGAACGCGCTCGCCGCGGGCAGGTCGGCCGAGCAGAAGCGGTTGAAGACGACTCCGGGGGTCTCGGTGAACGCGCCTCCGGAGGACAGGAAGACCTTCTGGATCAGGTCCTTACCGGACTTCACCTCGAGGGTCTTCTTGTCGATGACCCACTTCGACACGAAGGCGCCCGCGCCGCCGTGCGCGCGTCGGACGCCGGCGTTGTTCGCGAGCTCGTGGTTCATGAGCACGGTGAACGTGCCGTCGCCATTGTCGTAGGCGCCAAGACCGTCGGGGATCCCGGCCATGCGGTAGCCGCCGACCGCGTTACCGGTGGTGAGTACCGACGTGAAGGTGACGCCGGGGGTGTGTCGTACCAAGTACGGCGCGTCGCTACTGCTCGGTCCGGTCGAACCGCCGGGGGCCGCGGAAGCCGTGCCGGCGGACAAGGCCACTGCGGCGATGGTCGACGCCGCGGCTACCAGCCGGCTTCTGGTGGTGGTGCGCATGGGTTCCTTCCGATAAGCCGCCCCGTGCGGGTGTCTGTGGAACCGGCCTGATGAGCCGGGTGCGGCGGCTGTCCGGTGGAGACGTAGCTGTCACCGTCGAACAGTTCGTTACACGCGCCGGACGGTAGTGCTGGAATTCGAACACGAGGTGTCCAGCAGACCTCAACTTGCTGGACTCTCGAAGCGCGAGCGCGTCGTCACCGAGCGAGGCGCGGGGAGCCGACGGCACGGACGGGGCCCGGCACGGGGCGCCTGTTGGGTGGGCGTCAGCCCAGCGATCAATAATCTGGCGATGGCGACTGTGGTGGCATTTCATGCGCATCCTGACGATGAAACGCTCCTCACCGGCGGGACCATCGCCCGCGCTGCCGCGGAAGGGCATCGGGTAGTGATCGTGGTGGCCTGCGACGGGCTGATGGGGCCAGTCCCGCCGCAGGGGACCGAGCGCCTGGAGGAGCTACGTGCGAGTGCGGCCATTCTGGGGGCACATCGCGTGGAGCATCTGGGGTACGCCGACAGCGGGCACGGCCAGACTCTCTACCCCGACCCGCCAGACCGGACCCGTT
This sequence comes from Actinopolymorpha alba DSM 45243, assembly GCF_000373925.1. Taxonomy (GTDB): domain Bacteria; phylum Actinomycetota; class Actinomycetes; order Propionibacteriales; family Actinopolymorphaceae; genus Actinopolymorpha; species Actinopolymorpha alba. The sequence goes on from NZ_KB892766.1 coordinate 63,588, forward strand.
TCGTCCGTGCGGCCACCGACGAGGCGGCCGAGCGACTCGCCGCCATTTTGCGCGAGGAGAACGCCGACGTACTCCTGAGCTACGACCCCAACGGCGGCTACGGGCACCGCGACCACGTCAAAGTGCACCAGGTCGGCAGGCGCGCCGCGGAACTCGCGGGAGTACGACGCGTACTGGAGGCGACCATGCCGCGAGAGGTCGTCATGCGTTTGGCACGCCTCATCCGCCTGCTGCGTATTCCGCTCCGCTTCGACGACGCCGCACTATGCACCGCGTACAGCCCGTCCTCGGCCATCACCCACCGCGTGAACGTCCGCCCCTTCGCCCGGCAGAAGCAGGCGGCGCTCGCGGCGCACCGCTCCGAGGTGAACGGAAGCGGCAGAATCGCCGTTCTCATGCGCGTCCTCACCCGCCTGCCGGTACCGATCTTCGGACTACTACTCGGCCGTGAATGGTTCGCCGAGCCCGAGGCGTAACGTCGCGCGTTCAGGGCTGAGCGAGTAGCTGATTCAGGGTGGCGGTCGCGGTCCTTAATCCTTGGCCGTCGAGCAGTTCGCGGCCCCAGTCCAGCAGGGGTTGTCGGGCTCGGCGGATGCGCGTCGCCAGCCGGCGGCCCCGGCTGGTCAGGACAAGCTCCACCCGGCGGCGATCACCGGCGGCGGGCCGCCGGCTCACCATTCCAGCCGCGGCGAGCCGGTCGACGAGCCGACTGGGGTTGCCGGACTCGGCGACGAGGTGGGCCCCAAGCTGCTTGACGGTCAGCGGACCGGTCTCGGACAGGATGAGGATCGCTTCCGCCTGTACGACCGTCACGTCGAGCGGGCGTAGGGCCTCACCGAACCGCCGGTTGATCTCCCGGTGAGCGGACTTGACCGCGATCACGAACTCCAGCACCTCGTCCACACCCGAACCCTAGTGTCCCGTGCTTCTTGGGATCGAGTGACATGTCATTGATATCCGTTCGCTGAATGGGGGTGGTCATGAGCGCCGTCATCCGCCACAAGAAGCTCGTCGTCGAGGACTTCGGTGGCCCGGAGCGCCTGACCCGTCCAACACGACCGTGAGCGATGCCGGTCTGGCCAGCGCGACCATGCGCGGCCTGGTGCTCACTGCGCTGTCCACTCCCGACCTGGCGACGTGGCGGGCTCCGGCGAGGCCGTTCGGAACGACCCGGCTGACCGAGTGGTCACAGCCAGCGATGGGAATCGTCGGAATCGCCGTTGCCTTCCTCGAACCCGACCCCATGATCGAGTGGAACGACGAGCGGCTCGCGGAGGTTCGCCAGGGACTGGAACGCCCTGACCACGACCCCGCCGGCGCTTCGTAATCGCTTCACCGCTGGTGAATCAGCCCTTCTGGAGTGCTTCGCGGACCGCGGGCACGATGTCGCGCGCCCACCTGCTGAGTGCGACGTCGGAAGGGGTGCCATCGGAGACGGGGAAGTAGACGAACCCCGCCGCGCCATGGTCGCGTACGGCAGAGACGAGTTCGTCCGTCCATTGCTCAGGCGAGCCACCGATCCAGCGCCCATCGGCGTCGCGGGTGGTGGGTAGCGGGGACGTCGTGATCCGGCCAGGGAAGTTGTAGACGGTCGCGACGTCGGCGGGAGCTCTGCCGGCTGCGGTGGCCGCCTCGTCGATGAGCGGGCGCGACCGCGCGACTCGCGCACTCAGCCAGTCTGCGGAGTGGCCGGGAATCCAGCCGTCGGCGACCCTTCCGGTGACCGCCAGGGACTGCGGGCCGAGCGAGCCGGTCCAGATCGGCGGGGTCGGAACGGCCGCCGGCGTCAGCCCGTGGACCTGGTGGAACTCCCCGTCGAAGGTGACCGGACCGCCGCCGCCGGAGAGCATCCGGACAACGACGATCGCCTCCTCCATCGCGCGTACCGCCGCTGCCGGTGAACGCCGTGGAACGCCCAGTCTGGCGATGTCGTCCCACAGACCACCCGCGCCGATCCCCAGGACGACGCGCCCGCCGGAGAGCGCGGACAGGGAGGTGACCGTCCGGGCCAGCATGGGAGCGGGGCGAGTGGGCACGTTGGTGACGTTGACTGCCCCGGCGATCTGTTTCGTACGCCCAAGGACGACTCCGAGTGCCGCGTACGCGTCCACCCGGTCGGCGAGGTACGGGTGATCGGAGACGGTGACCAGGTCGAGTCCGTCACGGTCGGCCTGGCTCGCGTGGGCGAGCAGCGTGTCGATGGTGCCGAGTCCGGCTTCCAGTCCGAACCCGAACCACACTTTTCGATCGGTCATCGAGCGACTCCATGAGTTCATGTCGTGTATGGTTCACATCATGAACTAATTTTCGACGCATGTGCAAGGCCGCTAGCCTGGGCTCGCGGAGGCGGGATGAACGAAACGGTTGAGGAAGCGGAGCTGGCGACGTCACTGGTCGCACTGTCGCATCATGTGCTGCAGTTGTTCAGCTGCGCTGGGCGGGCCCACAAACTCACCCAGCAGCAGGTCGAGTTGATGTGTGCGGTCATCGTGCGCGGCCGGGTCCGCATGACCGATCTGGGCAAGCTGATGGTGCTGGAGAAGTCGAGCCTGAGCAATCTGGTCGATCGCCTCGAACGCCGCGGCCTCGCCGTCCGCACGCGGGACCCCGACGACCGGCGCGCCACCTGGGTCGAACTCACGAGCGAAGGCACGGAGCTGGCGATGCGGACCCACCGCGAGGTGACGGCGCGACTTGATGGATTGATCAACAGGCTGCCCAGCAAGGATCAGCGCCGGCTGAGCGCAGTCGTACGTACGTTGATGGCTGAGGAGAATCCGTAGAACGCCAGCCCGCCTGGGCTGAAGTGTTTGGGAGCAGGGCTCTTGACACCAGAAATCCGCATCGCGACGGGCACAGATGCCGAACGACGCACCGAGGTCGAGCTATTGGCGTTGTTGGCAACCTATGATCTGACGCCGTGGTGCTTCACGACTGATGTACTCATCGACGAAGCCACCCGGATTCCGCACAGCCACCCGGTGCTCACTCTCAACACGCGAAACCGGGGTGATTATCTTCTCGCCGGATACGTGCACGAGCAGCTGCACTGGTTCTGTAGCGACCGGCGTGATGTCGTGCAGGGATTGATCATCGATGAGCTGGAACGGCGATATCCGAGCGTGCCTGTCGGCTATCCAGATGGCTGCCGGAGCGCGTACTCCACGTACCTTCATGTGATTGTCTGCTGGCAGGAACTCGACGCCCTGCGTCGGCTCCTCGGGCGGTCCGAAGCTGATCAGCTCGGACGACGTTTCGCGGCGACCGGCCACTACCGGTGGGTGTACGCCACCACACTCGAGGACTTTGACGACCTGGCCGACCTCTACGGGCCCTTGGGGCTCCAAGTCCGCCCTTGACGCGCTCTTGCTCAGCGGAGCGTCCGGAAGAATTCGCGGATATCGCCGGTCAGCAGTTCCGGCGCCTCCATCGCCGCGAAATGGCCGCCGCGGTCGAACTCCGACCAGTGCACCAGGTTGTTCTCCCTCGCGGCAATGCTGCGCAGCGTGAGATCGCAGGGGAAGACCGCGATCCCGGTCGGAACACCTGAACTCTCCTTCGGAGTGCCCCAGTCGGTCGATTCCTTGTACAACCGCGCGGACGAGCCCGCGGTCGCAGTGAACCAGTACAGGCTGACGTTGGTGAGCAACTGGTCCTTGTCAACGGCGTCCTCAGGGAGTTCGCGGGCCGGGTCGGTCAGATGCTTGAAATGCTCCACGATCCAGGCCAGCTGTCCAGCCGGTGAGTCGGTCAGCCCGTAGGCGAGGTTCTGTGGGCGATCCCCCTGGATTCCTGCGTAGCCGGCGCCTTCCTCGGCCCAGTTCTGCAGTTTCTGCAGAGTTTCGCGCTCGTCCTCAGGGAACGTCGCGGGGTCCGCGTCCCAGGCTGGGATCGTGATCGGGCCGTTCATGTGCACACCGGCCACGTGCTTGGTGTCGATGCGGCCAAGATCTGGTGAGATGAGAGAGCCGGCGTCGCCACCGTGTGCGCCGTATCGGTCGTACCCCAGGCGCGCCATTAGTTCCGCGAGGACCACGGCGCTCTTTCGGGTGGCCCCGTCGCCCGCGCGCCGGGTCGGGCCCGAGAATGCGAAGCCGGGAAGCGATGGGATCACCAGATGGAACGCGTCCGCCGGGTCGCCGCCGTGCGCGCGAGGGTTCGTCAGCGGCTCGATCATCAACTGGAACTCCACGAACGACCCTGGCCAACCATGCGTGAGAAGCAGGGGGAACGCGCCGGGCTCGGGTGATCGGACGTGGAGGAAATGGATCTGCTGGTCCTGGGTCACCGTGCGGAACTGCGGGTAACGGTTGAGCCTGGCTTCCTGCTCGCGCCAGTCGTAGGAGGTCCGCCAGTACTCCGCAAGCCCCTTCAGATAAGTGACGGGTACGCCGTAGGTCCAGCCGACGTCCGGCAGCTCGTCCGGCCAGCGGGTGTTCGCCAGACGTGCGTGGAGGTCGTCAAGCTGCGCTTGCGGGATCTCGATGCGGAAGGGGAGCAGGTCCTGCGGATCGGTTGTCATGCGTACGACGCTATGGAGCTTTCAGGTCAGCTTCAGGCCGCTTCGGTGGTGGCCCTCGCCTCGACATGTTGTGACAGACCTTCAGCTACCTTCTCGGCCGATGATGCGGCGGACCGGCTCCGCGACCGACTCCGGCCCGCCGCACCCCGGTCAGGTCGCGACAGGGGAGAAGTGCGCCGCGTCTCCTCTGCGCGGTGTGCTCCGGATGCCGTCGACGCTGACGGGGATATCGCCGGCGAGGGTGATGCGGTGCAGCAGGCGCGGGTGGCTGTCGTAGTCGTCGACGCCGTAATGCTGGGTGGCGCGGTTGTCCCAGATCGCGATGTCGCCCGGTCGCCAGTTCCAGCGCACGGTGTTGTCGAGCCGGGTGATGTGCCGCTGCAGTAGGTGGAAGAGGTCCTGTGAGTCGTGGGAGTTAAGGCCCACGAAGCGACGGACAAAATGGCCGAGTACGAGTGAACGGTCTCCGGTTTCGGGGTGCACGCGGACGACCGGATGCTCGGTTTCGAATTCCAGGTGCCGGAACTCGTCGCGGCGGGCCTGCTCCTTGACATCGATGCCGCCGATGCGTTTCTCGTCGCGTTCGGCGGCGTAGTCGTAGAGATTCGAATGTACGGCCCAGAACTTGTCCGCGAGCGCTTTCAGGCTGGGGTGCAGCTTCTCGTACGCCCGAACTGTATTGGCCCAACTGGTGGTTCCGCCGTACGGCGGCAGGGTGATCGCGCGCAGGATGCTGATGGCGGGGATGCGGTCGATGAAGGTGACGTCAGTGTGCCAGCTGTTGGCCTTGCCGTACTCCGAGTCGATCGGCAGGACCGCGTCACCGTCGCCGGCCACCGTGGGGTGCGGCTTGGTGACCGTGCCCAGCAGCGAGGCGAATGCGCGCTGGGTCGCATCGTCGACATGGTGTTGGTCACGGAAGAAGATCACCTTGTGGCGCAGCAGTGCGTGGCGAATGTCGGTGACGGTCGTCGGGTCGAGATCGCCGCTGATCCGGACACCGGCGATCTCGGCGCCGAGACTGCTGGAAACCTGGTGCACCTGGATGGTGGTGTGAACGAGTTGGGAGGTCATCGGAATCCCTTCTGGCGCGAGGAAGTGCGGACGTGCAGACACGACGCGGCGCCGAAAGCGAGAGCACGCGGTCGTTCAGTGTGAAGAAAGGTGGGAGCCCTGAGGTGCGGTTCCGGTCTACCTCAGTGACACAGGCCGCTGGCCACACGCATCAGGTCGATGACGCGGCGAGAGGTGAGGAGAAGATGCCGACGCATAATCCCTACTATCTATATGGGGATAGAAAGTCGCCAGCTCCGGTCCCACAGTGTGGACTGAAGGCTCGGCCGCGGTCCTGGTCTGGCGGGCCGGGGCGTCTGCGTCGAGCGGGGTCGATGAAGCGGCGGTGCGGGTCGGTCGGTTCCCGTGATCATGATCTTCTTTATGAAGGGTTTCGGGAGTCATAGCCCATTCTGGCTTCATGATCATGGAACGCGGGCCTGGCGGTGGGCGGTGGGCGGTGCGGTTGGCATCGCGGGGCTAGTGTCCGTCGCCTTTAATTCGTTTACAAATGGCTGTGATGCTGTCGAGGATCTCGTCTGCGGTTTTGGTCCATACGTAGGGTCGGGGGTTTTCGTTCCAGGTTTGGATCCATGAGCGGAT
>NZ_KB892767.1 GCF_000373925.1 Actinopolymorpha alba DSM 45243
ACACCGCGGCCAGATCCCCGAACCGCTTGTGCTGGCTACGTACCGGCTCACCCCCCGGCGCACCGGACAGCTTCGCCATCACCTCCTCAGCGCTGCCCAGGTACAGCTGGGACACGATGCGTGGCTTGCCGTCCACCCGCGCCGACTCCACCAAGTAGTAGTAGGTCTGCTTCCCGCGACGCTTCCCCACGATCGACGCCATATATGGGTAATACAACCGCGGAACCAAAACCTCAAGCACCACAAGGAAGACACGCCGGTCAACTACGAAGGCCGGAAACTCCCGCTAGGCGCGGCGATCAGCCGCGGCGACCTCGGTCGTGGTGGTCCCCGTCGCCGTTGTCGCCACCGTCACCCTGGTCGTTCAGCGCTGGGCCGAGCAGGTCACGGAGCGGATCGATCTGCGCGAGGTCGCCGTTCTGGAACGCCTTCACCAGCTCCCGGCGTACCTCGAACGACTTCTTGCGCGCCTGGCCCGGCTTCCCTTCGTCGAACTTGCTCAGCGCGTCACTGATGGTGGACCGAAGGTCGTCGGCCACGTCGGAGTCGATCGCGCCGGTCGCCGCGAGTTCGGCGAGCGCGGCGTCGACCTGCTGCAGCCAGGCTGCCGTTCCGAACGTCGGGATTGGCGCCGCGGAGGGCGTCGTGGCGCTCGGCGTGGCGCTCGGCGTGGTTGGGGTTGGGGTTGGGGTCGGCGTGGTCGTAGGAGCGTTGGTTTTCGAAACCGGTGCGGCCGAACGGCCCTGGTCCCCGCTGGCGGTGCTGGGAGTGTCCCGCCAGCCTTGGGTGGAGAGTGCCAGCAGCCCCACCGCCACCAGTCCCGCCGTAACCAGACCCGCGATCATGAGGATCTGCTTGCGCGATTGCCGGGACTTGGCATGCTCACCGGCACCGCGCTCCGACCGATCGCCGAGCGAGAAGAACGACGTCGCATCGCCCGGGTCCTCTCCTCCCGCGACGCCCGGTGAACCAGTGCTGCTGGGGGGAGCGGGTAGAACGACAGGGGTCGCGATCGCAGCTGTCATGGCCGAGTCGGCCGCGCTCTCGGGCGGGCCGGCCAGAAGCGCCGCGCGGACGCTGGCCGCGTCGGCCGGGCGTTCGTCGGGATCCTTGGCCATCAGGGCGAGTACGAGCGCCTCGAGATCGGCCGGGATGTCCGGCCGCCACCGCGACGGGGGATCCGGTTCGGTGTGCAGGTGTGCGTAGACGACCTCCGTGGGGCCGCCGGTGAACGGCGCCCGCGAGCACAGGAGTTGGTACAACACGCAGCCCAGAGCGTAGAGATCCGACCGCGCGTCGGCCGTGACTCCGCGGGCCTGCTCGGGGGCGAGGTAAGCCGCCGTCCCGACGACCGTGCCCGTGCGGGTGAGCCGGCTCGCCGCCTCGTCCAGCACCCGCGCGATGCCGAAGTCGACGACCTTCAGGGTGCCGTCGCGGGTACGCACCAGGTTGCTCGGCTTGATGTCGCGGTGCACGACCCCGGCTCGGTGAGCGGCCTCCAGGCCAGCCGCTGCCTGCGCTCCGAGATCGCGTACCTCAACGACGGGTAGCGGTCCACGCTCGGCCAGCTCGGCGGCGAGGGTCCGGCCATCCAGGAGCTCCATCACCAGGTAGGGACGCCCCGACCACTCCCCCACGTCGTAGACGGCGACGACATGAGGATGGCTGAGCTGTGCGGCGGCCCGGGCCTCGCGTACGAAGCGTTCCCGGTCGTTGGCGTCGCTCACCCCTGCGTGGAGCAGCTTCAACGCGACCGGGCGGCCGAGCGTGTGGTCGTACCCACGCCATACCTCACCCATGCCGCCGCTGTTGAGTAATTGGTCGACGCGATACCGACCGATCGATGTCCCCACCCTCAGCGCACTCACAGTCACCGCATCCTCAGTCGCCGTTCAGTACTAACCCCCCAGTCCGTCGCAGCAGCCTACGCAGCAAACCCCGCCGCCCGCCAAAACGCTCCGCCGGGACCACTTCCGACAAGCTCGGCGCACCCGGAGAAATCAGGGGCTCGTCACCACCGACCGTGGTCGCCCGTGGACTCTGCGGGCTGGCCGAGACCGGGCCAGCGGTCCCATCAGCGCGGATGCGCGGACCTGTCTCACACTGTGGGGCATGCTGAACCGCTCTGGTGGACATCGGGTTCGCCGGACGTCGCGGTGGAGCCTCGCCCGTCAACTGTTCGTCCTGCAGGTCCTCCTGGTGGTCCTCATGGTCATCGGAGGGACGGCCGTCGCCTACCTCGATGCCCGCCAGCGCGCCCTCACAACCGCTGACCAACGGGTGACGGGGGTCGCCGAAACCCTCGCCGAGACGCCGACCGTCCGCGCGGCCCTCGACCTGCCCGAGCCGTCGCGCGTGCTCCAGCCGTACGCCGACCGGGTCCGTGCGCAGACCGGCGTCGACTTCATCACGATCATGACGCCGTCCGGTATGCGGTACACCCACCCGAATCCCGCCCTGATCGGGAAGCCGTTCCTGGGACATATCGGGCCAGCTCAACGCGGAACGACGTTCACCGAGACGTACGCCGGCTCGCTCGGCCCGTCGCTGCGGGTGGTCACCCCGATCATGGAGGCCGGCCGGGTGCGCGGGCTGATCAGCGTCGGCATCACCCTCGACGCCATCGGGCGGGACCTGCGCGGCCGGGTGATCGCCCTCGTCGAGGTCGCCGCCCTCGCGCTCCTCCTCGGCGCCGCCGGCACCTACGTGATCAACCTGCGGCTCCGACGGGCGACCCACGGTCTTGGCCCGACCGAACTGTCCCGGATGTACGAGTACCACGACGCGATGGTGCACGCGGTACGAGAAGGTCTCATCCTGCTCGACCAGGAGCGGCGGATGACCCTGTGCAACGACGGTGCCCGGCATCTCCTCGGCCTTCCCGCCCAGGCCGACGACCGTCCGGTCACCGAACTCGGCCTACCGCCCGGGCTCACGCAGGCGCTGCTTGACGATCAGCCACGCCGCGACGAAATCCATGTGACCGACGACCGGGTCCTCGTCATCAACACCTCGCCCGCCGAGTCCGACGGCCGGCGGGTGGGTACGGCGGTGACCCTCCGGGACCAGACCGAGTTGCGGGCGCTGATGGGTGAGCTCAACACCACCCGGAGCCTCACCGAGTCCCTGCGCTCGCAGGCGCACGAGTCGGCGAACCGCCTGCACACGATCGTCTCCCTCATCGAGCTGGGCCGGGCCGACGACGCCGTACGCTTCGCCACCGCTGAGCTCGAGTCGGCCCAACAGCTCACCGACCTCGTGGTCGGCGCCGTGACCGAACCCGTCATCGCCGCACTGCTGCTCGGCAAGACGGCCGAGGCGAGCGAGCGCGGTGTCGAGCTCCTCATCACCCCGGACACCGAGGTGGGTCCCGGCGTTCAGCTCGCCGACCTCGAGCCCCGTGACCTGGTGACCATCCTGGGCAATCTGGTCGACAACGCGATCGACGCCGCCGCCGGCAGGGAGCCCGCACAGGTGCAGGTGACGGTACGCAACGACGGCAGCGAGCTCACCCTCCGCGTGGCCGACAGTGGCCCGGGCCTGGACCCGACCATGCTGGGCGACGCCTTCCAGCGAGGCTGGTCGACCAAATCCGGTGACCCGCTCGTGGGACGGGGCCTCGGGCTCGCCCTGGTCGGGCAGGCGGTACGCCGGCAGCACGGCCAGATCGAGGTCACCCGGGGCGACTATGGTGGCGCCGCGTTCACGGTCCGGCTCCCTTTGTCTGACCGGGACGGTAACGGCGGCGAGGCCGGTGGCGACGGACGGCAGACCGTACGACCGGTTGTACGACAGGAGGAGCCGTGATCAGCGTCCTGGTGGTCGAGGACGACCCGGTCGCGGCCGACGCGCACCGGTTGTACGTCGAACGCCTGTCCGGCTTCGCGGTGGCGGGTGTCGCCCACTCCGGCCGGGATGCCATGCGCATCCTCGAATCCCGGGCCGCCGCCGGCGAACCCATCGATCTGGTGCTCCTCGACCTCTATCTCCCTGACACGCACGGGCTCGACCTGTGCCGTGCCCTGCGCGCCACCGGCCAGCGCTGCGACGTGATCGCAGTGACGTCCGCGCGCGACCTCGGCGTCGTACGTGCCGCGGTGTCGGTGGGAGTCGTGCAGTATCTCCTCAAGCCATTCACGTTCAGCACGTTGCGGGACAAGCTCGAGCGGTACGCGAAGTTCCAGGACCAGCTCGCCGTCAAGGGCGAGGCGGCCAGCCAGCATGACATCGACCGGGCGTTCGGCACCCTCCGCAGCTCCGAGGCCCACCTCCCGAAGGGCATGAGCCCCGAGACCCTCGACGCGGTCCTCGACACGGTGAAGGGCTCCTCGACTGGCATGTCGGCCGCGATGGTCGGCGAGCGGCTCGGGATGGCGCGGGTGACCGCCCGCCGTTACCTCGAGTACCTCGCGGACAACGGCATCGTCGTTCGCCGTCCCAAGTACGGACAGGTCGGGCGGCCCGAGGTTCAGTACCACTGGCTGCCGGCAGACAAGGGCCGAAACGTCCGCGAAACACAATGAACACAAGGCTGCCAAGGAGTGAGACCTGGGCCACAGTCGTGCGGTGAATCTCGGGGGACGACAACCACACGTCACGGACCAGGAGATCTCTATGGCCGGCCAACCACCCTCGCGCGACACTGCCTCGTCGCGGGTCCGCCGCGACCGAACCCACCTGCTGTATCCCGCCGTGATCGTCGCCGTTCTCGCCGGCGTCGTGGTCGGTCTGGTGTTTCCCGATGTCGGTACGCAGCTCAAACCGATCGGCACCGGCTTCGTCAACCTGATCAAGATGATGATCAGCCCGGTGATCTTCTGCACCATCGTCCTGGGGGTTGGTTCGGTTCGCCAGGCCGCCAAGGTGGGCAAGGTCGGTGGTCTCGCGCTCGGCTACTTCCTTGTGATGTCGACGGCCGCGCTGGCCATCGGCCTGGTCGTCGGCAACCTGATCCAGCCGGGATCGGGCCTGCACCTCAGCCAGGAGCTGCGCGAAGCCGGCCAGGCCCAGGCGCCCACCGAGGCGAAGAACACCGTCGACTTCCTGCTCGGAATCATCCCCACCAGCCTCCTGTCGGCCCTGACCCAGGGGGAAGTCCTCCAGACCCTGCTCATCGCCCTGCTCGTGGGGTTCGCGGTCCAGGCACTGGGCCGCCACGGCGAACCCGTCATCGCGGCGCTCACCGTGGTGCAGCGGCTGGTCTTCAAGATCCTGGCGATGATCATGTGGCTGGCGCCGATCGGCGCATTCGGTGCGATCGCCGCGGTCGTCGGAGCGACCGGTGTGGACGCGCTCATCAGCCTCGGTCAGATCATGCTCGGCTTCTACGCGACCTGCGTGGTCTTCGTGTTCGTACTCCTCGGCGCTCTCCTGCGCCTGGTGACCGGTCTGTCCATCTTCTCGCTGCTGTCATACCTCCGGCGGGAATTCCTGCTCATCGTGTCCACCTCGTCGTCGGAGTCGGCGCTTCCCCGCCTCATCGCCAAGATGGAGCACCTCGGCGTCAGCAAGCCAGTTGTCGGTATCACCGTGCCGACCGGCTACTCGTTCAATCTCGACGGCACCGCCATCTATCTCACGATGGCATCGCTGTTCGTGGCGGACGCACTCGGCAAACCCCTGGCGATCGGTGAGCAGGTGTCACTGCTGGTCTTCATGGTGATCGCGTCCAAGGGCGCTGCCGGTGTCACTGGTGCTGGGCTTGCCACGCTCGCGGGCGGCCTGCAGAGCCACCGGCCGGACCTGCTCGACGGCGTTGGCCTGATCGTCGGGATCGACCGCTTCATGTCTGAGGCCCGGGCCCTGACCAACTACGCCGGCAACGCGGTGGCCACCGTCCTCGTGGGGACGTGGACCGGGGAGTTCGACAAAAAACGCGCCCGTGCCGTCCTCGCTGGCGAGCACCCCTTCGACGAGTCGACGGTGATCGACGAGCATGGCAGTGGCGCCGCCAACCCAGCGAGTAGTAAGGCGGCGAACACTCCTCAGCCAGTGGGTTCGTGAGCGGGTCGCATGGGGCTACCTCGTAGTCAGGAGGACTGCCCGTAATGGATACCTCCAGCGAGTTCGCCTCGGTTGAGATCGGTGCGGCGTTGCCGGCGGGTCGGAAAGCGCCGGCGTTGCGGGATCGGGGCCGCGGCGAGACGCACAGCAAAGTGATCCACACCCGCCCACACGAACTTCGTCGGGAATCCGGGCTTCAGCCAGAGCGGGTGCTGTTTGGGGTGGAGGTGCGGTCGGCAGTCAGCTCAACCGCAGGATTGCCTCGCCACCGGGCGTGGGCTGGTACGTGTTCGCCCTTCATCAGGAAGGAGTCGGCGTCGATCTGGGCATGTTCGTCGATGACGACGCCGTAGTGCACGAAGGCGCTGGTACCGATCGTGCAGCCAGTGCCGATGGTTATGCGGTCGGACTTGAAGACGCCTTCTTCGAGGGAGTGCGCCTGCAGGATAGTGCCGGCGTTGAGGGCACAGTCGTCGCCGATCTGGGTGAGAGTCCGTTCCAGGATTCTGCAGCCGTCGTCGAAGACACGGTGACCCATGCGGACGCCGAGGAGCCGCCAGACGAGGGGTTTGGCAGGAGTGCCGTTGAAGAGGGCGAGGTACTCGATGGGCGTCACCTTCCAGTACCGCTCGTGCCGCCAGAAGGGCCGCTCGTAGATGGAGCAGAACCGTGGCCGCAGGGCGTGGAAACCCAGCACGGCCCGTTCCGCCACGACGAAGAACCCGACTGTGAAAGCGAGTTCGAGCAGGGCTGTGCCGGCCGTCTCCAGCCAGTACAGCGTGCCGTTGTTGGCCAGCGGAAGCATGGCGATCAGCAGCAGACCGTAGACGTAGAGGCATCGCACGGTCAGGAACAGGGCCATCGTCATGGCGTTGTGGCGGTTCTTGGCCGCGAGACGGCGCCGGAACTCCGGTCCCGTGCGGAGGTGGTCGAAGCGGTGGTCGCGCTGAACCGAACGCGGGATCTCGATGGGCGGTGAGCCGAGCAGTCCGGTGTTCTCCTTGACCGGACCACTGACCGGAATCATGGCCTTGGTGGCCAGCAAACAGTTGTCGCCGGTCCTGCCGCCGGCCGGATAGACGATGTTGTTGCCCAGGTAGGTGTGGTTGCCGATGGCCACCGGGGCGGCGCGGAAGGAGGTGCTGGAGAACTCGGCGTTGGCCATGGACAGGCCGTCGGAGACCATGGTTCCGGTGCCGACCCGGGCGAGCGCGGGGACCTCGTGTTTGAGCATGGTGCCGAAGTTGGTTCCGGTCTGCTCGACCGGCGCCAGCCGGTATCCGAGGCCCTTCAGATAGTGCACGATCGCCGAGCTGTCGCCGAACAGGGTGATGAAGAAGCGGATGTTGGTTAGCCGGGCGACGGCGCGCTGGAGTGTGAAGCGCACTCCGTACAGCGGGTAGACGGTGTTCGGCTGGAGGGGACGGGACAGTACGCGCGACAGGACCGGGACGAGGACCGCTCCCAGGATGGCGAGGCCGAATACCGTGGCCGCCGCGATCTCCAGGCCATCGGCGTAGTACCTCCAACTGCCCGGCCCGACCGCTCCGGTCAGGCTGCGGACCAGCGCGGGCCGGGAATCCAGCAGCGCGGCGAGGACCACCTCGGCAACGCCGACGGTGATCGCCAGCGCCAGCACCATGACGAGGCTGTGGCACACGCGCCGCAGACGGCCGCAGCGGGCCGGCGGAACGGTGAGGTACTCAGCCCCCTCCGGCGCGGGCTGCGCCGGCGATCCGTGCCAGCACTGTCCGGCAGGTATCGACTGGCCTTCGTGCAGCGAGGAGGCATGACCGAGCTGAGCGGCGTCGCCGACGCGAACGCCGATGTCCAGAGTGCTCTGCTCGCCGACGAAGGCGCCGGCACCGATGGTGACCGGGCCGGTTTCGATGACTCCGTCGCGGGCTCGGTAGCCGTTGAGGCGGGACTCCTTGCGGATCACGCTGTCGGCCCCGATGGTCAGCAGGTCGGTGCACACCGGTACCCACCGGGTGAGGATCAGGGCGCGCGGTCCGATCTTGGCGCCCAGGGCCCGCAGGTACAGGGTGTACAGCGGCGTTCCGACGGTCAGCCGGGCCAGCAGGTTGGTGGCGATGAGGGTTCTGACACACCAGAAGCGGAAATAGGCCACGCTCCACAGACGGATGCGCTGCGGCTTCCACCGTCCGATGAGCACCCATTTCGCGACGACGGGCAGCAGGCCCGCAGCAACCAGCGCCCCGGCACCGAGGATGACCGCGCGTTCGTAGACGCTGAGCCACCCCTGTCCCCGCGCCATCCACGACGTACCGGCGTCCAGCAGGACCGAAGCAAGACACACATATGCCAGGAACGCCACGAACTGCAGAATCCCGCACAGGGCGTACCGGGGCGTGCCCACGGCTGGAGCCTCCGGCCGCAGTGGCGTGGCCGGGGCGGGGGACGGCGCCTCGTCCAGGGTCGCGGCCAGTTGACGCACGGTGGGGTGCTGGTAGACGTCCTTTATCGATATGCCGGGCAGGTCCGGTCTCTTGCGGGCGGCCGCGTTGAATTGCGCCATGAGCAGGGAGTTGGCGCCGAGGTCGTCGAAGAAGTGGCTGTCCACGGAGACCCGGTCCACCCGCAGGATTCCGGCCAGCAGCTCGGCCAGCGCCCGTTCTGTGTCGGTGCTCGGAGCCGTGTCACCGCCCGGTGCGGTGAGCCGGCGCGGCCCGGTTGGTGGTGGCAGTTGGCGGCGGTCGGCCTTGCCGCTGGGCAGCATCGGTATCGACGCGATGTGTTCGAGGTAGGCGGGGATCATGTAGCCGGGCAGCCGATCCCGCAGATATGTCAGGGTGCGTTCCGGATCCACGGCCGTGCCGTCGCGGGCGGTGTAGTAGGCGCATAGTTCCACGGTCCCCGGAATGATCTCCCGCTCGCTGACCACCGCCTGGGCGATCCCGGGCACGCGCAGCAGCACCGACTCGATCTCGGTCAGCTCCACGCGGTAGCCGCGGATCTTGACCTGGGTGTCGATGCGGCCATGGTGCTCGACCTCGCCATGGGCGTTGATCCGTCCCAGGTCCCCGGTGCGGTAGATCCTGCCGGACGGATTCCCGGCCATGCCGAGAAAGTCCGGGATGAAGCTACGTTCGGTCACGTCCGGCCGGTTGAGGTAGCCGCTGGCGAGCCCGATCCCGCCGATCGCGATCTCCCCCAACGTGTCGGGTGGCAGCACGGTGTCCTGCTCCGGGTCCAGGACGACCACCGAGTACGTCGGCAGCGGAACACCGATCGTCACCGGACGGTCGGGCGCCAGCGGGGTCCAGGTGGCGCTGACGGTCGCCTCGGTCGGGCCGTAGACATTGAGGAATCGACGGCCGGGGCGGCACCAGCGGGTGACGAGGTCCTGCGGACAGGATTCCCCCGATACCAGCAGGAACCGCAGCTCGGAGGTGGTCTCGTTCAGCGTGGCCAGCAGGGTGGGAACGCAGCACATGGCTGAGATCCGCCGCTCGCGCAGGAACACGTCCAACTCGGCACCCAGCAGGCCGGGCCCCTCGGGTCTGGGCACCAGCGTGGCACCAGCCATCCATGGCACCCATATCTCCTCGACGGAGAAGTCGAACGCGATGGTCATCCCCTGGTAGACCCGGTCATCGGAGGTGATGCCATAGACCTCCGAGGCCACCCGGACGAAGTTGCACACCGCGGGGTGGCCGATGGCCACCCCCTTCGGACGGCCGGTGGACCCGGAGGTGTAGATGACGTAGCACAGATCGTCGGCTGGCTCCCCGACAGCCATGGGGTCGAGGCGATCAGGGGACTGCTCCGCTATCCGCGACCGCATCCGGTCCAGATACAGCAGATCGACGCTGTCCGCGAGACGTCCCATCCGCTCGGCGAGCCGCGAGAGCGACAGGACCACGCGCACCGAGGCGTCAGAAACGATGTAGGACAACCGATCCGGCGGAAACCCGATGTCCAACGGCACGTACACGGCATGCGCCTTCAACACGGCCAGCATCCCCGCATAGGCGTCCACCGCGTCATCGAGCAGCAACCCGATCCGATCGCCGGGCCGTACGCCCTCAGCGATCAGGAAACGAGCAAGCCGGTTGGCCTTTTCGTCCAGCTGCGCGTACGTCAGGACGACGTCACCGGCGTCCACCGCGAGCCCGTCGGCGTTCCCCTGCGCGCGCATCCGGTCACAACGCTCCTCGAACAACCGCTCAAGCCGTTCGCCGTCCCGCCACTGGACCGTACCGTCCCAGCCAGCACAGGCGAGCACACCATCCGGACCGCTCCGCGACCTCGGAAACCGCACCTGCGGCGACCCTCCCCTGACCGCCCCTTTCCGGGCACTTTTTCCTTTGCGGTTCAATACCAACATTGTCGGCTTCCTCCGTGGACGCGGACCACTGACTGGTTCCGACGCTATGAAGAAGGCCCCCACAGCTCGCTCTGGCGAAGGTTACGTGCCGGCAAAAGTGGTCACAGCCGGCGGGAAATGAGCTGGCCCTGGTGAATCGCCCGGGTGTCCGGAGAGCTCATTCATTGGGATGACTCTCATGGCACGCGCCCCTCGTCCTCGGCTGAGAGTTGTATCGAGGAAGGCCCCAGAACCCCCGTGCTGGGGCCCTCACCTACGCCAAGGCCACGTTGCCGAAGGGTGGGAGCGGATCAGAGAGGGGTCGAGGGCCAGTCGAGAAGTCGGGCGCCGAGGAGCGCCGCCGAGCCGTCGCGGTGATGTTGCCCTGCGACTCGAAGAATGCTGCCAAGGTGTCAAGGAAAGGTTGCGGACCGCCGCGCGCCTCCGTGAGCTGCCCGAGGACCGTGCGTACCAGATCGGTAATGGCGTGATCGCGCAGCAGGACGGGAAACACCAGCAGGTCGGCGGCGTTCAACACCGGCACCCGAATTCCCAGCCGGGCGGCGAGCTGGAACGTGTTGCGTGCCTCTTCGTACGACTGGACGACACCGCTCGGGCCTGGGTGGGAGCGTCCGACCGCAAAAACTCGATATATCCGGCCGGTTGTACTTGAACAGTCTGGCGAACCCTTGCCGAAAAAGGGGCCGGCGTAGACGTTTGCAGAGAATTCGTATGGCCTTCCCTCAGGTGCGCTAGAGGCAGTACGACAGTGGTATTGAATGAAGAATTCCGTCCTCTGCGGTGCGATCCGCCCCGACAGCGAAAGTGAGGTCACATCATGACCAGCACAACCGGCAGGGTCGTATTGGTAACCGGGTCCAGCAGTGGAATCGGCGCGGCCACCGCGCGACTGCTGGCCGCACGCGGGATGCGCGTGGTGATCAACTACCTGCACAGCGCCAAAGCGGCCGAGGAGGTCGTCGCCGACATCGAGGCCACCGGCGGCCAGGCCATGGCCATCCAGGCCGACGTGTGCGAGCCCGCGGCCGTCGAAGCCCTGCTCGAACGCGTGCGCGCCGCGTGGGGCGGCGTCGACGTGCTGGTCCACAACGCGCTCACGCCGTATGCCATCAAGCCGTTCCAGGACATGACCTGGAAAGAACTGGGCGGCAAGGTCGACGACGAGATGCGCGCCGCGTTCGTGGTCACCAAGGCCGTACTACCGGCGATGACCGAAAACCACTGGGGCCGGCTGATCTACCTCGGCACCGGCCTGAGCCGTCAACCGCGCGCCGGCATGATCGCGCTGGGCACGGCCAAGGCGGCGCTCACCCAGTTCGCCCGTTACCTCGCGCAGGAACTGGGTCCGCAGGGCGTCACCGTCAACGTGGTCGAGCCCGGTCCGGTGGCCGAGACCACCATGTCGACCGTGCTCGACGACGAGGTCAAGCAGCGGCAGGTGGCCGCGACCCCGTTGGGCCGGCTGGCCCGTCCCGCCGACGTGGCCAACGTGGTCGCCTTCTACGCCAGCGAGGACAACGCCTTCATGACCGGCACCACCGCCGCGGTCAACGGCGGATTGGCGATGTACTGAGCCCCGGCGCGGAAAGGACACGGACATGCTCACCATCGATCTGGCCTACGTCGGGCGGGGCCTGCACGAGGAGTTGGTCGCCTACGTCGCCGACCAGGAGGATTTCTACGCCGCCGAGGGCGTGCACGTGTCCCTGCGCGACGGCTGCGCCTGGGACATCCAGCGGCTGCGGCCCGTGGCCACCATCGGTCTCGGCCGGGCGCTGCTGTCCCGGCTGACCGACGGGATTCCGTGGGTGGCGCTCAGCGTCAACACCGACCGACCGCTGTTCTGGTTCCTGGCCCGCGCCGGCCTGACCTCGTTGCCCGACCTGGCCGGCCAACGGCTCGCAGTGCACGCGCCGCACACCCCGCCCGGCAGCTTCGCCCGCATCGTGTTGCGCCAGGCCGGTCTCGATCCCGACCGCGATGTGCAGTGCGTCGTCCGGCCGCCCGGCGACTACGGCCTGGACCTGCGTCACCTGCGCGAGGGCGAGATCGACGCCGCCTACGTCGGCAGCACCATGGCGCCGGAGGCGATCGCCGCCGAGTACGGCTGGAATGTGCTGGCCTGGGTCGGCGACCACTTCCAGATCCCCACGGTGGGTCTGGCCGTCGACCCCACTCACCTGTCGCCCGACGACCCCGCCGTGCTGGCCGTCATTCGCGCCCATCGCCGTGCTCTCCAGGTGATCCACACCGATCCCGACACCACGGTCCGGCATATGCGGACCTTCCTGGGCCAGCACACCGAAGCCGAGGCCCGCGCCCACTACGACACCTTCATCGCCCCGTATTTCACCACCGACGGCCACGCCGACCTCGCCGTGGGCGCCGCCGGAATCGCGGCCGTCGCGGCCGAACTCGGCGTCCCGCACACCGTCACCGCCGCCGACTTCTACCGCACCACAACCATTACACCGGGGAGTTGAGCAGGAAGATGCGCGGTCATGGACGTCTATCCGGTGACACCGGCACCGCCTGCCGCAGCCGTGTGCCCTTGGAGATCACGTACACCTGCGATCCCGCCCCGTCCACGTCCCCCACCATGACGGTCTGCCCGGCGTCCGAGCCTCCCGGACCAGTTGCAGGAACTCCTGCCGCATAAGCGGATCGAGCCGCTGGTCGGCTCGTCGAGGATCAGGAGCTCGGGTTCGTGCATGAACGCCTGGACCACGCGCACCGGGCCGTACGTCGGCCGGATCAAATCCAGCAGCAGGCGGATCGTCGTCGTCTTGCCAGCGCCATTGGGCCCGGCCCGAGGTAACCGAAGACCTCACCTATGTGGACCTCGAGGTCGAGGAGCAGTGGCTTGACCCGACAGATGGCCAGCGAGTAGCTTCCGGGTGTCCAGTGAATGACTAATTACGCTCATCCGGTCAATATCTTGGGAGTGCGGATGGTCGGAAGAGGGCGCACGGCGCGCGCCCACCGCATCCTCGACGCCGCCGAGGAGCTGATCCTGCGCTTGGGCTACAACAAGACGACCCTCGATGACGTCGCCCGGCTCGCCGGCGTACCCAAGAGCACGATCTATCTGCACTGGACCACGCGGGACACGCTCTTCGCCGCGCTCCTCCGCCGGGAACGCCTGGTCATGGTCGAAGCGATCCAGCATGAGGTCACGCGGTCCGCCGACCGGATCACGCTGCCCGAACTCCTTCGCACCCTGGCGCTCGAAATCGCCCGGCGCCCCCTCCTGCGAGCCGCCCTCCTGCAGGACAACGAGGTGCTGGGCCGGCTCGTCGCGCAGAAGCGCCAGAGCAACCAGGCGACGGCCACCGCCGGACTCGAGCACTACCTCGAGACCCTGCGGGCCCTCGGCGTGGTCCGCACTGACTTCTCCCTGGCAGACCACGTCAACGTCATCAGCATGGCGACGTACGGAGCCTTCATGACCGGCCCGATGCTGCCCGACGATCTCAGGCTCTCTGACGAGCGGCGCGCCGAGCTCATCGCCGAGACCGTGCACCGCACGCTCGCGATCGACCGGCCGCTCTCCTCCGAGGACGCCGAAGCGATCTCGAAAGCCACCCGCGAGTTCCTCGACACCGCGGTGGGGATCGCACGGGACAAGCTCGCGCAGTCCCTCGCCCCTCCGCATGGAAAGGACCGCACGTGACCTCACCGGCGACGAACCCACCACCGATCTCGTGGGTGCTCCCGCTCGATGACAACCGCGCTACCAGCCTCGCACTGACCGGAGGGAAGGGCGCGTCGCTCACCCGGCTCGCGATCGCGGGCCTGCCCGTCCCCCCGGGATTTCACCTCACGACCAGGGCGTACCAGGAGTTCGTCGACCGGAACGGCCTCCGGGATCAGATCCTGGCGATCCTCGCGAGGACCACCATGGACGAGCCCGCGTCGGTCGAAGCCGCGTCCGCGCGGATCAGGGAGCTGTTCGCCAAACGCGAGTTGCCAGCTGCGATCGCCGAGGCGATCCGCAAGGCCTATGCGGGGATGGGCGGAAACGAGCCGGCGGTCGCGGTGCGTTCCTCGGCCACCGCCGAGGACCTGCCGGAGATGTCGTTCGCCGGACAGCAGGACACCTTCCTCAACATCCACGGCGAGACGATGCTGCTGGCGGCGGTCAAACGCTGCTGGGCCTCACTGTGGACCGCACGGGCGATCGACTACCGCGCCCGCCATGACGTTCCCTCCGGCGACGTCGCGCTCGCGGTCGTCGTGCAACGGCTCGTACCCGCCGACGCGGCCGGCATCCTCTTCACCGCCGACCCGGTCACCGGAGCCCACGACCAGGTGCTGGTCAACGCCGCCTGGGGACTCGGCGAGGCCGTCGTCGGCGGGCAGGTCACCCCGGACACCTATCACGTCGATCGCACGAGCGGCGCGGTCACCGAGCAGCGGATCAGCGACAAGACGGTCATGACCGTGCGTACGGCGGAGGGTACGCACGAGGTGGCGGTGCCCGCTGATCGGCGTACCCACGCGGTGCTCGACGACGAGCAGGCGGCCGGACTCGCCCGGCTCGGCGTCCGCATCGAGGAGCTCTACGACCAGCCGATGGACGTCGAATGGGCCATGCACGACGGGTCCTTCTTCATCCTCCAGGCCCGACCGATCACCGGGCTGCCAACAGCGACACCAGGCACCGAGGAGTGGAACGACAGCCTGACCGGCGACTACCTGTGGACGTGCGCGAACCTCGGTGAGGCCATCCCGAGCGTGATGACGCCCTGCACCTGGTCACTGGTCCGGATCTTCATGTCCGAAACGATGTCGCTCTCCCACGTCGGACCGCACCGCATCTCCGGCAACATCGGCGGGAGGTTCTATCTCAACCTCAGCGTCACCATGTCGGTCGGCACAGCCCTCGGCGTCACCAAGCTCATCAGGCAGGCCAGCGAGCAGGCCGTCGGCCGGATTCCTGACACCGTGGGGATCCCGCCGTTGCCGATGTCACGATGGCAGGTCGTACGCGAGGCGTTGTCGAGTGCCGTGCCGTTCCTCGGGCGGGTGCTGGCGTACCAGAAGAGGTTGCCGGCGCTCCTCGCGGAGGCGCCCGCACGCTGTGAAGCGGCCCGCACCGCGATCCGGTCCGCGAACGACGCCGCCGACCTCGCCGCAGTGTGGCGGACCACCGTCGACCCCCTCCTGCGTGACGTCAGCCGGATGCTCGCAGCGGGCGCCCGCCTGAACGGCGCGGGCCTGATCCAGATCCGTCCGAAGGTAGGCAAGCTGGTGGGCGAAGCCGACACAACCACACTGCTCACCGGGCTGCACAAGGGCGCCAACCAGCTCGCGAGCCTCGGCCCGGTGGTCGGCCTCGCCCAGGTCGCGCGCGGCGAACTCGACCGGGAGACCTACGTCCGTCAGTGGGGACACCGCTGCCCGGACGAGTTCGAGGTGTCGACGGCTCGACCGGCCGAGGATCCGCAATGGATCGACCGGCAACTCGAGTCCCTTCGTGATTCTGAGCACGATGCGACCGCGTTGCTCGCCCGCCAGGAGGAGGCCCGCACGGCCGCCTGGCAGAGGTTCGAGCGGACGCACCCGCGCAAGGTCAAGGCGCTGCGCCGCCAGATCGAGCGGGCCGCGGTCGCCGCCCGCGCCCGCGAGGACGCCCGCTCGGAGGTGATCCGCGCGTTCTGGGTCCTGCGGGACTTCGTCGTGTGCGCCGGTGACCTGACCGGTCGGGGCGAGGATCTGTTCTTCCTGCCGATCGAGGAGATCCTCGACCTCCTCCACGGCGACGACACGGTGCTGGACGCGGTGCCGACCCGCCGGGCGACGTACGAACGCTATCGCGCGCTCCCGCCGTACCCCACGCTCATCCGTGGCACCTTCGACCCGTTCCGGTGGGCCGCCGACCCGAACCACCGGGTGGATGTCTTCGACGACCACCACGAACTCGCCCCGGTCAGTGACTCGATCAGTGGCTTCCCCGGCGCCGCCGGTGTGGTCGACGGCACGGCTCGGGTGATCCACAGCGTGGACGAGGGCGATCAGCTGCACGCCGGGGAGATCCTGGTGACCACCGTGACGAACGTCGGATGGACGCCGCTCTTTCCGCGCGCGGCGGCGGTCGTGACAGACATCGGCGCACCGCTGTCCCATGCCGCGATCGTCGCGCGGGAACTCGGCATCCCCGCGGTGGTCGGCTGCGGCAATGCCACCATGCGGGTACGCAGCGGCGACCGCATCCGTGTCGACGGCGAACACGGAACGGTCGAGATCCTGGCGTCCGCCAACCCCTGAGGGCTGGCGCTAGAGCTCCACCGCATCGAGCAGGGAGCCCAGCTCCTTACGGGTCAGCGGACGGAATTGGCCGGGCCGCAGGTCACCGAGCTTGACGGGACCGACCGCGGTACGCACGAGCCGGCGTACCGGATGGCCCACCTCGGCGAGCAGCCGCCGGACGATGTGCTTGCGGCCCTCGTGGAGCACGACCTCGACGAGTGCCTTGCGGCCGGACTGCTGCACGATCCGGAACGCATCCACCCGGGCCGGCCCGTCCTCCAACTCCACGCCGTCCCGCAGCTGGCGGCCGACACGGTGCGGCACCGGGCCCGTAACCTCCGCGAGGTAGGTCTTCTGGACGCCGTACGACGGATGCGCGAGCCGGTGCGCGAACTCACCGTCGTTGACGAGCAGGATCAGCCCTTCGGTATCGGTGTCGAGCCGCCCGACGTGGAAGAGGCGTTCCCGGCGGTCCTCGACCAGGTCCCCGAGGCAGCGCCTGCCCTCCGGGTCGCTCATCGTGCTCACCACACCGCGCGGCTTGTTGAGCGCGAGGTAGACCTTGCTGACGTCGACGGGTACGCGTTCACCGTCGACCCGAAGGACGTCGTGCTCGGGGTCGACGCGGGTCCCGAGCACGGTCACGATCTCGCCGTTGACCTCGACCCGGCCGTCGATGATGAGCTCTTCGGCCGCCCGGCGGCTCGCCACCCCGGCCTGGGCGAGCACCTTCTGGAGGCGGATGCCCTCAGGATCAGCCGTCGCCTGATGGTTACTCATGGGGATCGGTTTCCTGGGTTGGTTCGGGCGCGGCATCCGCCGTCGCGGGCTCGTCGGTTGCCGCGAGCTCGGTCGCCGGGGATTCAGGCGCGGCGGATTCGGGCGCCACCTGCTCGGATTCCATCTCGTCGATCTCGGGGAGATAGGGCGCGAGGTTCGGGAGTTCCTCCAGCGAACGGATGCCGAGGCGTTCGAGGAAGTACGACGTCGTGCGGTACAACGTGGCCCCGCTCTCGCCGTCCGTACCCGCCTCCTCGACCAGCCCCCGGGTCACCAGCGTTCGCATGACACCGTCGCAGTTGACGCCGCGGATCGCCGAGACCCTGGCCCGGCTGACCGGTTGGCGGTACGCGACCACCGCCAGCGTCTCGAGCGCCGCGTTGGTGAGCTTGGCCTGCTGGCCGTCGAGCACGAACCGCTCCACGACCTCGGCGTACTCCTCCCGCGTGTAGAGCCGCCAACCGCCGGCCACCTCCCGCAGCTCGAAGCCCCGGCCCTGCTCGGTGTACGACGTCGAGAGTGTGCGCAGCGCCTCCTCGATGACGGGTCGCGGACGGTCGAGCACCTGCGCGAGGGTCACCGGCAAGAGCGGCTCGTCGACGATCAGCAGGATCGCCTCGATCGGGCCGAACAACTCCTCCACCGGCGGTTCCTCGACCAGTGGCTCCTCCGCGGCCGGCTCTTCTACCGCTGGCTCCTCCACAGCCGGTTCCTCCGGCGAGGCTTCCTCTGCCACCGGCTCCTCGGTTGCCGGCTCGGCCAACGCCGTTGGCTCCTCTGCTGGCTCCTCCAGCGAGGCTGCCTCTGCCACGTCGGGCATCCCTGTCACTGCGTCTCCTCCGCCAGCTCCGGCTCGTCCGTCTGCTCCTCCTGCGGAACCGGCGCCAGCTCCACGTCACCCTCGTCGAATTCGTCCCCGACAGCGACCTCGCCCTCGTCGCTCCCCGACCAGCGCACCGTCAGCTCCGACAGCGCCTCGAGCTGTTCGAACGCCACGGCGCCCTCCCGGAAGAGTTCCAGGAGCGCGAGGAACCGCGCGATCGTGGTCACGAGGTTGGGCGAGTCGGCCGTCAGTGCCCGGAACGTCGTCGACCGCAGCCTCCGGAGCCGCTCCACCACGATCGTGGCCTGCTCGCGGACGCTCACCCGCGGCGCGTGGATGTGCGCCAGCGAGAGCACGGGCTCGAGCTTGGGCTTCAGGGCCGTCGCGGCGAGCTTGGCGAAGTCGTCCAAGCTCAGACCGATGAGGACCTCAGGCAGCAGCTTGCCGTACCGCTCCTCCAGCCCGACCGCCCGGGGGTACCGCCGCGACTCCCGCGCTATCTGCGCCGCCAGCAGCCCCGCCACCTGCTTGTACGCGCGGTACTGCAGCAACCGTGCGAACAGCAGGTCCCGGGCCTCCAGCAGCGCAAGGTCCTCCTCGTCCTCGACCTCGCCCTGCGGCAGGAGCCGAGCCGCCTTCAGGTCGAGCAGGGTGGCCGCGACCAGCAGGAACTCCGTCGTCTGGTCGAGGTCCCACTCCGGGCCCTTCGCCCGGAGGTAGGCGATGAACTCGTCGGTGACGACGGACAGTGCAACCTCGGTGACGTCGAGCTTGTGCTTGGAGATCAGGCTGAGCAACAGGTCGAACGGGCCCTCGAAGTTGTCCAGCCGGACCGTGAAGCTCTCGCGCGACTGCGTACCCGCCGGCGCCGCCTCGGTGGAGTCGGTCGCCGGGTCCGGATCAGTCGCCGGGGTGGGTTCGGTCGCGAGGTCGAGGTCGGTCACGTTCTCTGTGGCGGTCACAACCTGGCCAGGAGTTCGCGCGCGAGCTGGCGGTAGGCCTCGGCGGCCAGGCTGCTGGGCGCGTACGTCGTGATGGGCTCGCCGAGCTTGTTGGTCTCGGGGAAACGGACGGTCCGGGAGATGATCGTGTGGAACACCGTCTCGCCGAACCTCTCGACGACCTCCTCCAGGATCTCCCGCGCGTGGAGGGTCCGCATGTCGAACATCGTCGCCAGGATGCCCTCGATGCGAAGCTTTGGGTTGATCCGTTGCTGGACGGTCCGGATGGTCTTGTCGACGAGGAACCCAAGGCCCCGCAGCGCGAAGTACTCACACTCCAGCGGGATGATCACGCCGTCTGACGCCGTGAGCGCGTTGACGGTGAGCAGGCCGAGCGAGGGCTGGCAGTCGATCAGGATGAAGTCGTACTCCGGACGCATGGGGTCGAGCACGCGCTGGAGCGTGGTCTCGCGCGCCACCTCGGTCACCAGCTGGATCTCGGCACCGGACAGCGAGATGTCGGAGGGCAGCAGGTCGAGCCCCGCGACGCTGGTCTTGAGCCGGATGTCCTCGGCCGTGGTCTCGGGGTCGATCACCAGGTCGTACGTCGAGGCGTCGAGGGCGAGCGGGTCGATGCCGAGACCGATCGTGAGGGACGCCTGCGGGTCGAAGTCGACCAGCAGCACCTTGCGGCCAAGCTCCGCGAGCGTCGCGCCGAGGTTGATCGCCGTGGTGGTCTTGCCGACGCCACCCTTCTGGTTGACGATCGCGATCACCCGTGCCGGGCCGTGCGTCTCCAGCGGGGGTGGCTTGGGGAACTTGATCCGCGGGCGGGGCGATTCTTCGGCGCCGTCTACGTCCCGGGATAGCTGGGGTTGGGCAGACTCGGCTCCGGGAACGTTCATCGAGTCGTTCACGGCTCGTGTGACCTCCTGCCCTTCATAGCCGGCACCGTCGCTGCGCCAAGACCGCGGGCTCCTCTTCCGGAGATCGGAGAGACGGCGACCCTGGGGTGGGTGACTCTAGTCTCAGCCATGCTGCCTAAGACGGTAGACCCAAGCGCACCGTCTACGCCCGTGCACGGGGGTGTGTCGCGGCATACACCTCACGCAGCTTGTCAACCGTGACGAGCGTATAGACCTGGGTGGTCGTCACTGACGCGTGCCCGAGGAGTTCCTGTACGACGCGGACATCCGCGCCACCGTCAAGCAGATGCGTGGCGAACGAGTGGCGGAGCGTGTGCGGAGAAACCTCTACCGTCACCTGCGCGCGCTCGGCAGCGTTCCGCAGCACCGTCCACGCGCTCTGCCGCGACAGCCGGCCGCCGCGGGCGTTGAGGAACAGCGCCGGTGTGCCCCGACCCGCCGCGGCCAGCGCCGAGCGGGCCCGGACCTGGTACGCCGCGACCGCCTCGCTCGCGTACGACCCCACCGGGACCACCCGCTCCTTGCCGCCCTTGCCCCGCAGCAGCACCGACCCCGAAGACAGGTCGAGGTCGTCGACGTCGAGGCCCACCGCCTCCGAGATCCGGGCGCCGGTGCCGTAGAGGAGCTCGAGCAGGGCACGGTCGCGCAGACCGAGCGGCGTGCCGGGGGTGCCGGCCGCGTCCAGGATGCGTTCGACGTCCGCCACCGGGAGTGCCTTGGGGAGCCGCCGGGGTGGCGCCGGAGGCCGCACGTCGCGGGCCGGGTCGGCGGTCGTGAGCCCCTCCCGGTGCGCGAACTTGTGGAACCCCCGGACCGCGACCACGGTCCGCGCCGCCGAGCTCGCGCCGAGTGCGCGATGGTCGGCGTCACCTTCCCGGAGCTGGATGAGGAACGCCGTCACGTCGCCCTCACTCACCTTCTCAGGCTGACCGAGACCGCGGGCGGCCAGGAAGTCCGCGTACCGTCGCAGGTCGCGGCGGTACGACGAGAGAGTGTTGGCGGCGAGCCCGCGTTCGACCGCGAGATGGTCGAGGTACCCCGTCACCGCATGGTCCAGCGCGCTTGCCCTCGACGACGTGGAGCGACGACCGGCTCCCGAACCTCGGGCGTCGGCGTCGGGTATGGCGTGGGTACTCAGGCCACCACCTCTGACAGGTTGACGTGCGGGAGCCGGTGCGCGTCGGCGACGGCGGCGTTGACGAGGTGACCCCGATGGGTGTTCAGGCCGAGGCCAAGAGCCGGGTCGTGGCGGCACGCCGCCTTCCAACCGTGGTCGGCGAGATCGAGCACGTAGGGAAGCGTGACGTTCGTGAGCGCGTACGTCGACGTGTGCGGCACCGCACCGGGCATGTTGGCGACGCAGTAGAACACCGAGTCGTGGACGCGGTACGTCGGCTCGTCGTGGGTGGTCGGCCGGGAGTCCTCGAAGCAGCCGCCCTGGTCGATCGAGACGTCGACGAGCACGCTGCCGGGCTTCATCCGGGCCACCTGGTCGCTGGTGACGAGGGTCGGCGCCTTCGCGCCCGGCACCAGCACCGCTCCGATCACCAGGTCGGCGTCCAGCACCGCGCGTTCGATCTCGTACGCGTTGGAGGCGACCGTCTGCAGGTGGCCGCGGTAGACCCGGTCGGCCTGGCGCAGGCGTTCGATGTTCTTGTCGAGGAGGAGGACCTCGGCCTGCATGCCGAGGGCGATCGCCGCCGCGTTGAGTCCGGAGACGCCGGCGCCGATGACGACGACCTTCGCGGCGTACACACCGGAGACCCCGCCCATGAGGATCCCGCGCCCACCACCCTGGCGCATGAGGTGGTACGCCCCGACCTGGGGAGCCAGCCGGCCGGCGACCTCGCTCATCGGCGCGAGCAGCGGCAGCGAACCGTCGGCGAGCTGGACGGTCTCGTAGGCGATCCCGGTGATGCCCGAGTCGAGCAGCGCGTGCGTGCACCCCCGGGACGCCGCCAGGTGGAGGTAGGTGAAGAGCACCTGGTCCTTGCGGAGCAGGGGGTACTCCGAGGACAGCGGCTCCTTGACCTTGAGGACCAGCTCAGCGTGCGACCACACCTTTTCGGCGGTGTCGAGGATCCGGGCCCCGGCGCGCTCGAACTCCCCGTCAGGGATCGCTGACCCCGCGCCGGCATGGCGTTCGACGACGACCTCATGCCCGTGCCGGACAAGCTCATGCGCGCCCGCGGGGGTGAGCGCGACGCGGTATTCGTGGCTCTTGACTTCCTTCGGGACACCGATCTTCACAGTCGTTCAGCGCCTTCCAGTGGCCGAGGTGGTCCGGACCCCGTGGTCGCCGGGGCGCGGTTACCACCGCTCGGGGCAGCCTGGTCGCCGCCCCCTGATGGTTGTCCGCGACTGGTCTTGTGGACCGGCGCGGCGGGGCGAGTGTATTCCCGGGCGCGGCGGTGTTTGGAGCGCGTACGACCGCGCCGCGCCAGCGCACCTTCTGCCATACCGGTGACATACCCGGTCTGGTACCCGGTCTGAGAGAGTGCGCTCATGGAGATCACGGAGGCCCATCGGCTTTGGGACGCCGCGCCCGGCTGGCTCAACACCGCCAGTTACGGACTCCCACCCAGAGTCGCCTGGATCGCCCTGCAGGAGGCCCTCGACGACTGGCGGCACGGGCGTACGAGCTGGGAGGGATGGGACACCTCGACCGCCCGGTCCCGGGCGGCCTTCGCCGAACTCCTCGGCGTACCCACTGCGGACGTCGCCGTGGGCAGCACGACGTCGGGGCTCCTCGCGCCCGTGGCGGCGGCGCTGCCGGACATCGCGCGGGTCGTCCTGCCGGACATCGAGTTCACCTCCAACGTGTTCCCCTGGATGGTGCACGCCGACCGGGGCGTCGAGGTGGTCGCGGTGCCGCCCGGCCAGCTGGTCGACGCGGTGGATCGGCGTACGACTGTCGTCACGTTCAGCGCGGTCCAGTCGGCGACCGGCGAGGTGGCGGACTTCGACGCCCTGGTCGAAGCGGCCCGCGCGGTCGGCGCGATGGTGGTCGTGGACGCCAGCCAGGCGGCGGGCTGGTTGCCGCTGGCGTGGTCGCGCGCCGACGTGGTGGTGGCGAGCGCCTACAAGTGGCTGATGGCGCCCCGTGGCGCGGCGTTCGGGTACCTCTCCCCCGCCGTGCGCGAGCGGTTCCGTCCGCTGCAGGCGGGGTGGTATGCAGGGACCGATCCGCATGCGTCCTACTACGGTCCGCCGCTACGACTTGCCGAGGATGCCCGGAAGTTCGACATCTCGCCGGCGTGGTTCTGCTTCGTGGGGGCCGCACCCGCGCTGGAACTTCTCGTCGAACTCGGCGTGGAGCGGGTGAACGCCCACAACGTGGCGCTCGCCAACCGGTTCCGTGCCGGACTGGGCCTGCCGCCGGGAGACTCGGCGATCGTCTCCACCGACGTGCCGGACGCCGAGTCGAAGCTGGCCGCGGCGGGTATCCGGGCAGCGGTGCGGGGCGGCCGGGTGCGGGTGTCGTTCCACGTCTACTCCACCGAGGCCGATGTCGACGCCGCCCTCGACGCGCTCGCGTAAGGCAGCAGTCCGCAGCCGACATGTTGGGGCCCAAATGATCACGTATACGTGGTCATTGCCCGCCTCACATGGTGTCGATGCCATGCAAGGCATCCGAGCGCGCGGGCCAGGCGGTATTCGTCGGGCCCGGTCGAGCGCCCGCAGCCGCGCACCGTCGTCGACCTCAACGTGGCACTCCGCGGTCCGGGCCGCCGCATCCTCAGCCGTCAAAATGTCACCATCCGCATGCCGCTCCCTAGAAACTTCCACCATCGCCCCCAGACACGCCCGATCCGACCTCGGCGTACCTCACATATGAGATACGCTCACGGGCCATGACCGAGAATTACCTCCTCCGGGTCGGCAACCTGATCCGGGACTCGCGCCAACACCGTGGCTGGACCCAGGCGCAGCTCGCCGACGTGCTCGGCACGAGCCAGAGCGCTATCAACCGCATCGAGCGCGGACACCAAAACCTCAGTCTGGAGATGCTCGCCCGCATCAGCGAGGCGCTCGACAGCGAAATCGTCTCCCTCGGGACGTCTGGCCCCATGCACCTGCGAGTCGTCGGAGGTCGCAAGCTTTCGGGAAGCATCGACGTCAAGACCAGCAAGAACGCCGGTATTGCCCTCCTGTGCGCCGCACTCCTCAACAAGGGGCGAACGACGCTTCGCCGGGTCGCCCGCATCGAGGAGGTCAACCGGATCCTCGAGGTCCTCACCAGCATCGGCGTCCGCACCCGGTGGCTCAACGCCGACAACGACCTCGAGATCACCCCGCCGGCGCGGCTCGACCTCGACAGCATGGACGTCAGCGCCGCTCGGCGTACCCGCACGGTGCTCGCCCTTCTCGGCCCACTCATGCACCTCGAGGACCGCTTCAAGATCCCGTACGCCGGCGGCTGTGACCTCGGCACCCGCACCGTCGAGCCGCACATGGTGGCCCTGCGCCAGCTCGGCCTGGAGGTGAAGGCGACCGGCGGTTACTACCACGCGGAGGTCGACCGTGACTTCACGCCGAGCAGGCCCATCGTCCTGACCGAACGCAGTGACCTGGCCACGGAGAACGCCCTCATGGCGGCCTCCCGGCGGGACGGTGTCACCGTCATCCGCAACGCCAGCGCCAACTACATGGTCCAGGACCTCTGCTTCTACCTGAGCAAGCTCGGCGTCCGCATCGACGGCATCGGCACGACCACGCTCACCGTGCACGGCGTACCCACCACCATCGACTGCGATGTCGACTACGCGGCCTCCGAGGACCCGATCGAGGCGATGAGCCTGATCGCCGCGGCAATCGTCACCTCGTCGGAGATCACGGTCCGGCGGGCGCCGATCGAGTTCCTCGAGATCGAGCTGGCGCTGCTGGAGGAAATGGGTCAGAGGTACGACCGCAGCGAGGAGTACCTCGCGGCCAACGGGCACACCCGCCTGGTCGACCTGACCATCCGTCCGTCGCGGCTGCACGCACCCATCGACAAGGTGCACCCGATGCCGTTCCCCGGCCTCAACATCGACAACCTGCCGTTCTTCGCGGTGATCGCGGCGACCGCGCACGGCTCGACGCTGATCCACGACTGGGTCTACGAGAACCGCGCCATCCACCTGACCGAGCTCAACAAGCTCGGCGCGCGGGTCAAGCTGGCCGACCCGCACCGGATCTATGTCGAGGGCCCCACCCGGTGGTCAGGCACCGAAGTCATCTGCCCGCCCGCCCTACGGCCCGCGGTCTGCATCCTGCTGGCGATGCTGGCCGCCAAGGGTACGTCGGTGCTGCGCAACGTCTATGTGATCAACCGGGGGTACGAAGACCTCGCCGAGCGCCTCAACCAGCTGGGCGCCCGGATCGAGACCTTCCGCGACATCTGAGCGACGACCTGAGGGCTGGCGGTCGGCGTGACCGCTCCTCAGGCCAGCTTGCCGAACTCCTCGGCGTACCGGCACCTGCCGCGCAGCCCGTCGTCGTACGTCGTGAGTCGGCGCACCTGGAAGTACTCCCCCCAGTCCGGCTCCGGCGCGATGATTCCGGACCGACCCGCCGGCTCGAACCCGAAGCGGGAGTAGAACGCCGGCTCGCCGAGCAGGATGACGGCTGGTGCGCCGTACCCATCGGAGGCGCCGAGCACGGCATGCATGAGCGCGTGACCGACACCGCGACCCTGATGGTCCGGGCGTACGCCGAGCGGCCCGAGTCCGAGCACCGGGCGGTCCTCGACGTACGCCCGCGAGCACACGACGTGCCCAACGACCTCGCCGGCACCGTCGAGCGCGACGAGGGACAACTCGGGGATCCAGTCATCGCCCGCCCGCAGCCAGTCGACGAGGTCGGCTTCCTGCACCCGCTCAGGATCGGGAAGGTCTGGCCGATGGAAGGCTTCGAACTGCACGGCGCGGATGGCATCGACGTCGTTCGGGAGTTCACGGCGGATCAGCATGCCCGCACGCTAGGGGCGCCCGGCCGGCCGACGCACCAAGATTTCGGGCCGGCCGACTGTCGCCGAAGCCCGGGTCAGCCCGTGGCTTCTTGCCGCAGGCGCGCGAGCACGTCGCGGTGATGCGCCTCGAAATGCGGGTCGTGGTGCTCGCGAGCCCAGACGATCGAGGACACCGCTCCGAGCACGGCCGCGCCCCGCAGGACCGCGTGGTCTTCCTCGGCAAGCGACCGGCCGTATCCGGAGAGGAACGCGTCGCGCAGGTCAGGCCGCCCACGCCACTCCGCGAAGTACATGCGGTTCAGGTCGTTGACCCAGACGTCCTTGCGGGCGTGCCCGAAGTCGATGACGCGGACCGTGCCCTCGCCATCCACCAGCCAGTTCCGTGGTGTGTAGTCCCGGTGGCACGGAACCCGCATAGGCTCGGGCAGCTCCACGAGACGGCGTACCTCCTCGCGCGCGAAGGTCCGCTGCGCCTCGTCGATCAGATCCCCACCGCGGGCGATCCATTGCTCGAGCAACTCGGCGACGCGTTGGGGGTACCCCGGCCAGGGCTCGGGAGACTCCGCGTCATGAAAACGCCGGAGCAGCGCGCCGGCCTGCTCATGGACGCCGACCTCCTCACCGCTCGCCAGGGTGTCGGCGGCAACAGAGCCGGGAACGACCGACATCACCAGCGCACGGAGGGCGTCATCACTGGCGCGGAGCCAGGGTGCGCGGCCCCCCAACACCGGCACCCAGGAGTGGTACGCCGAAAGCTCGCGGTGGTACGCCTTCTCCTGACGGTGGCGCTTGGCGTACCACGACGTGCCGCCGGCATCGCGTACCTCCAGGACACACGCCTCGCCGTGCTCCCAGGACCTGTCGGCGGAGACCTCCGCGGAGCCCAGCACCCGGTGGACGTACTCCTCGAGCTCGTCGCGCACCAGCAGCACGCTAACGCAGTGTGCGGCCTCACCGATGATCGACGGGCGCGGATCCCGCGACCTCACCAAGCACCCGGTCGTGGGCGAGCCCGCTCCCCCGGGTTTCCCTGGTGAAGACCAGAGCGATCACCGTGACTGCGGCGGAGCCGAGCAGGTACACCGACACGGGCACGCTCGACCCGAACTCCGCCAGCAGCGCCAGCGCGATGATCGGCGCCAGCGACCCGGCGAAGACCGACGCCAGCTGGTAGCCGATCGAGGCGCCGCTGTAACGCACACTGGTCCCGAACAGCTCGGAGAAGAACGCCGCCTGCGGCCCGTACATCGCGGCGTGCAGCACCAGGCCCACCGTGATCGCGACCGTGATGAGCGCCTGCGACTTCGTGTCGATGAGGGGGAAGAACGCGAAGCCCCACAGCCCGACACCGACGGCCCCGATCAGATAGAGAGGGCGCCGGCCCACCCGGTCAGACAGCGCGCCGTACAACGGGATGACGACGAAGTGCACCGCCGACGCGACCAGGACCGCGTTGAGCGCCACCTGCCGGTCCAGTCCGACCGTGTCGGTGACGTACGTCAGGACGAACGCGGTGAAGATGTAGTAGCAGACGTTCTCGACGAATCTCGCCCCCATCGCCGACAGCACCTCGCGCGGGTACTTCCGCACCACGTCGACGGCGGGCAGACGACGCTGGATCCGCCGGCGTTCGAACTCCGCCTGCGCCTCCTGGAAAACGGCCGACTCTGTGAGCGACAACCGGATCCACAGCCCGATCACCACCAGGACCGCGCTGAGCAGGAACGGCACCCGCCACCCCCAGCTCGTGAACGCCGCGTCGGAGGTGGTCGACGCGAGGATGAAGAGCACCAGGACCGACAGCAGGTTGCCCGCGGGTACGCCGGCCTGCGGCCAGCTCGTCCAGAAGCCCCGGCGTTCCTGCGAGCCGTGCTCGGCGACCATCAACACCGCACCGCCCCATTCGCCACCGACCGCGAACCCCTGGACCAGCCGACACAGCAACAGCAGCACAGGCGCGAGGATGCCGATGGTCGCGTACGTCGGCAGCAGGCCGATCGCGAACGTCGCGACACCCATCAGCACGAGGCTCACGACAAGCATCCGCTTGCGGCCGACCTTGTCACCGAAGTGGCCGAACACGATCCCGCCGATCGGCCGGGCGACGAATCCCAGCGCGTAGGTCGCGAACGCGAGCATCGTTCCGACCGCCGGGTCGTGGTCGGGAAAGAACAGCTTGTTGAAGACGAGCGCCGCGGCCGATCCGTAGAGGAAGAAGTCGTACCACTCGATGGTGGTGCCGACCAGGCTGGCGGAGACGACCTTGGTGATGCTGGTGCGAGAGGTACTCACCGCGTCGGACATGGGCACAGTCCTTTCAGGAGGCGAGCTGTTGCGAGCTGTTCCGAGCCGTTCGTGGATCGGGCGGGTCAGGTGGCGGTCCAGCCGCCGTCGAGGCTGAAGGACGTCCCCGTGATCGACGACGTACCAGCGCCGCAGAGGAACGCGACCAGCTCGGCGACCTCGGCCGGCTCGACCAGCCTCTTCACCGGCGTACGCGCGAGCAGCACCTCGTCGAGCACCGCCCCCTCGTCGATGCCATGTGCGGCGGCCTGCGCGGCCAGTTGGTTCTCGACCAGAGGCGTCCGGACGTACCCCGGACACACGGTGTTGGAGGTCACGCCGCGCCCGGCCGCCTCCAACGCGATCACCTTCGACAGGCCTTCGAGACCGTGCTTCGCCGCGACGTACGCCGCCTTGAACGCCGAGGCGCGATGGCCGTGGACGGAGGAGATGTGGATGAGCCGGCCCCAGCCACGGGCGTACATGCCGGGGAGCACCAGCCGGGCGAGCCGGAACGGCGCCTCCAGCATCACCCGCAGGATCAGCGCGAACGTCTCCGGCGGAAACCCCTCGACCGGAGCCACGTGTTGCAGCCCGGCGTTGTTGACCAGGACGTCCGCGTCGAGCGCGAGACGGTCGATGCCGGAGGGGTCCGCGAGGTCCACGACGAGCGCCTCACCGCCCACCTCCGCGGCGGCCGAGGTGGCCGCGTCCGCGTCCCGGTCGAGGACGACCACGTGGGCGCCGGCCGCGGCGAGCCGGGCGGCGCACGCCCGCCCGATGCCGCTGGCACCGCCGGTGACGAGGGCGGTACGGCCGGAGAGGTCCAGACCGCTGGGTACCAGCGGCGGCCTGCGCGGTGTGGCGTCCGTCATGCAGCCAGACGGTAGGCCCGCCAACGCACCCTGACGATGTGGTGGCGGACCACAGAAGTACGCCGATCATGTGGCAGCGGCCCAGGGCGTTACCAGGCCTTCGCCGACTGGAGCCGCCACAGCCGGAGGGCGAGTTGTACGTCGAGCGCGCGTTCCGGCGTACGCCAGTCACCCCCAAGGAGGACGGTCACGCGTTCCAGGCGCTGCGCCACGGTGTTGGGGTGGATGTGGAGCCGCTCCCCCGCCCGGCCCGGGCTGCCACCCTCGGCGAACCACGCCTCGACGGTGCCGACCAGATCCGTGCCGCGCCGGTCGTCGTACTCGAGCAGCGGCCCGATGGTCATACGCAGGAACCCCTCGATCTCGGCGGCCCCGCCACCGAGCAGCAGCCTGGTGAACCCCAGGCCCGCGGCGTCGGCGGCCGCACCATGGCGCCCGAGCGCGAGCAACACAGCAAGGCACTGCCGGGCCGCGCGATAGGCGGCCACGATCCCGTCAGGACCCGAACCCGGACCGGCCGCGCCCACGGTGACCGTGGTGTCGAGCAGGTCGGCCAGGCGGTCGCGGATCGAGCGGGCCACCGCCGCCGCGTCCTTCCCGGGGATGGCGAGGACGACGTCCGCGTCGTGCAGCCCGCCGAGTCCGCCCCGGGTGGCCGCGAGCCGGGACGCGGCGGCGACTGTGCGATGCCGCTCGGCGTCCTCCGCCCGGACCACGACCACCACGTGATCCGCGGCGAGGTCGGTCCGGTGCCGCCGCGCCCGCTCCCGCAGGGTCGCGGGGTCTCGATGCGGGTCGGAGAGCAGGTCGTCGAGGAGTTCGCCGCGTACCCGGTCCTCCGCCTCGGCCACCGAACGCTGGAAGAGGAGCAGCAGCGCGGTCACCAGCGCACCGCGTTCGAGGATGCGCCGGTCCGCCTCCGCGAGGTCGGCCTGCCGGCACAGGACGAGCGTGCCGAGCAGATCGTCACCCGCGACCGCCGCGGCCACCCACTGCCGTGGCGTCGAGGGGGTCGCGTGTCGTTCGGCCGCGGCCTCGACCGTACGTCCGCTGCGCCGCGCCTCCCCGATCGCGTCCTCCAGGGCCGCCGGCGCTGGTCCGGGCGGCAGAGCTGGTCGAGCGTGGCCGGCAAGCGGACGCCCGTCCGGGTCGCGCACCGACACCTGGCCACCCAGCACGTCGGCGAGCACGGCCGCGACCGCGTCGACACCACCACCGTGCAGCACCACGTCCGCGAGCCGGTCGTGCGCACTCGCCGCCAACTCGACCGCCTCCGAATGAGCGCGGATGGTGGCGTTGGCGGCGTCGAGGTCACGGACGGCCGCCTGGGTCTCCTCGAACAACCGCGCGTTCTCCAGCGCGATCGCGGCGTGCGCGGCCAGCGATCCAAGCAGCGCCACCTCGCCGGGCGGGAACGGACGCGCGCTGCGATTTCCGGCGAGGAGCGCGCCCAGCACCCGGCCGCCCAGCAGCAGCGGCACGCCCAGGATCGCCCGGATTCCCTCCTCCGCGACCGCCTCGTCGATGTAGTCGCGGTGGAGGAACCTCCGGTCCGCGAAGTAGTCGTCGGTGAAGTACGGCGCACCCGTCTGGGCGACCAGGCCGAGCAGGCCGGTGCCAAACGGCAGCCGGAGCTTGCGGAACTTCGCCGACACCGAGCCGTCCGTCATCCGCATGAAGGACTGGCCGCGGTCGGGATCGTTGAGGCTGAGGTAGGTGAGGTCGGCGCCCAGCAACTGCCGAGCGCGGCGGACGATCGCCGTGAGCACCGCGTCGACGTCGCGCAGCGCGGTGAGGTCGTTCGCCGTTTCGTACAACGCCGACAGCTCGGCTTCGCGCTGGCGCTGCCGGCTCATCTGCTCGCGGACCCGCAGCGCCACCGCGAGTTCGGCGCGCAGGGCCCGAAGTGCCTCGTCGTCGACACCCGCCTCCTGCGCCCGGCGTACCTCCTCCTCGAAGGCCTCGGGCGGCGCCTCCTCGTACAGCAGCTCGACGAAGGATCGGACAGCCATGCGCCGGAGGTTAGGGCATGTCCAAGTCGACGTACGCCGCTCCGCCGATCTCCAGCCATTGCGCCGTTACCGGTAACGTTTACCATGGGTCGACCGTGGCGGGGAGGGTGAGCTCGATGGCTACCGATGATGGGCGCGACCGGACGCGGCCCGCGACCATCTACGACGTCGCGCGGATGGCGGAGGTGTCGCATCAGACGGTCTCGCGTTACCTCGCCGGTAAGGGCGGGATCCGTCCGCACAACCGGGAGCGGGTCGAGGCCGCGCTCAAGGCGCTGAGCTACCGGCGCAACTACACCGCCCGGTCACTCGCCACCAACCGCACGTATCGGCTGGCCGCCCTTGGTTATGAGCTTTCCGGCACCTCGCCGGGGAAGGTGATGCAGGGCGCGAGCGAGGTCGCCCGTCAGGCTGGCTACTCCCTCGACATCGTGAGCCTCGACCCGATGAACGACACCGACATCGGTGACGCTCTCGACCTCGTACAGAACCGCGACATCGAAGGGATCCTCGCGACCGCGCCCACCGAGACACTCGACCGTGCGCTGGAAACGCTGACCCTGCCGGTTCCTACGGTCGTCGTTCGCGATGCGGACCTCTTCGAAAGGCCGGGTAGCCGGGAGCAGGCGCCGATCGGGCTGCCCGCCCTGGTCAAGCACCTGACCGATCAGGGGCACCGCCGGATCGCACACCTCGCGGGACCGCCGGCGTGGGTGGCCGGACAGCAACGCGCAGACGCCTACCTGCGTGCGATGCGGGAGCACGGCCTCGAACCACTGCCGATCGTCTCGGGCGACTGGACGGCCCGCTCGGGATACGCGGCGGCTCCAGACATCCTCCGCCTCGACGTCACCGCGGTCGTCGCCGCGAACGACCGGATGGCGCTCGGCCTGATCCGCTGGCTGCATGAGCAGGGGATCGTGATCCCGGGTGAGATGAGCGTGGTCGGATACGACGACGTGCCGGAGGCGGAGTTCTTCTACCCGCCGCTCACCACGGTGCGGCTTGACTTCCACGCCATCGGAGCGGCGGCGATGCGGTCGCTGCTCACGATGATCGAACATCCTGACGTCGAGGCCAGGCCGCGGTTTCCGCTGCCTGAGTTGGTGGTTCGGGCTTCCAGTGGGCCGGTTCCGGACAGCAAATAGTGACCGGTAACGAAATCCTTGTGCCTCACTGCCACGCCCGCCTAGTATCGCCGCGTCCTTAAACGTTACCGGTAACGATTTGCCTTGCCGGCTGCTGCCGGCGGCCACCCCTCCGTGCGTCGGCGGCTGTCCGCGGCTGGGCGCGGAGACCTGAAGAGAGCTGGTGACAGATGACCAGATTCCGTGGCGGAACCGCAGCCAGGCTCATGGGCGGAGCGCTGGCGGCAGCGTTGCTTCTCGCGGCGTGCTCATCGAACGGCGACAAGCCGGCTGACGGGCCGATCACCCTGACCTACTGGTCGTGGGCGCCCAGCATCGAGAAGATCGTCGAGGTCTGGAACAAATCCCACCCGGACGTGCGGGTGCGGGTCAACACCTCAACCGGTGGAGACGAGATCGTCGCCAAGCTCACCGCGGCAAAGAAGGCGGGCGATCTGCCCGACCTCTCCAACACCACCTACCAAGGGCTTCCGGCTTTGATCACCGCGGACATCGCGGCCGACATCACCGATGTCATGGGCGAGCGCAAGTCGGAGACATCCGCTCCGGCCTGGACCATGACGACGTTCGACGGCGTCAACTACGGGGTGCCGCAGGGCACGTCGCCGATGTTCCTCTTCTACCGGAAGGACATCTTCGAAAAGTACGACCTGCCCGTTCCGACGACGTGGGACGAGTACGCCAAGGTCGCCCGGGATCTGCGGAAGGCTGACCCGGCTCGCTACCTCGCGACGTTCCCCGCGAACGACGCCCAGCTCTTCGCCGGACTTGCCCAACAGGCAGGGGCGTCCTGGTGGTCGGTGAACGGCGGCAACTGGACTGTCGGGATCAACGACGAGCCGAGCAGGAAGGTCGCTGAGTACTGGCAGCGGCTCGTCGCCGACGACGCGGTCGCCACGATGAAGACGAATACGCCTGAGTGGCAGGCGGCCCTCGCCGACGGCACGCTGGCCAGTTGGCTGGGCGCGGTCTGGACCCCACCGATCCTTGCGACCAATGCTCCGAAGACCGTCGGAAAGTGGGCGGCGGTTCCGCTCCCGCAATGGGACCCCTCCAAGCCCGCATCCGGCGTCCTCGGAGGCAGCGGAACGGTCGTGACCACGGGGACGAAGTATCCGAAGGAAGCCAAGAAGTTCGCTCTCTGGCTGAACACCTCCGAAGAGGCGCTGAACGCCTACATCGAGCACGCGAGCATCTGGCCGGCTGCTTTGCCGGGCAGGAAACTGCCGGAACTGCAGAAGGCACCTTCTCTGATGCCCGAGCAGACCGACTTCTACAAGAGCGCGGCGGAGATCGACGAGATCACTGTCCCGGTTACCTGGGGACCCAACGTGCCAGCCGCGTTCGACTCGTTCAACAACCATTTCAGCGCGGCGGTGACGGCCAAGTCAGGCTTCGCGAAAGCGCTGGAGCTGGTTCAACGTGACGCTGTGGCCAACCTCAAACGCGCCGGTTACCGGGTGACCGAATGAGAGCTGCCATCGCCTGCCGTAGTTCGGCCTCGCTGGAGCCGAAGGCGGTCCCGTGGCTCTTCATGGCGCCGGCGATCCTGCTCGCGGCCGGCCTCATCGCCCTCCCCCTTGGCTACGCCGCCTGGCTCAGCTTCCGGGGAACCCGGGTCAGCGGCTCGGGACTGGGAGTCCGGCGGGAGGTCTTTGTTGGGTTCGACAATTATCTCAACGTCCTGGCCGACACCGCTTTCCTTTCTGGCGTTGGGCGGATGCTGGTCTACGCCCTGATCACGGTGCCGATCACGATGCTGCTGGCGCTTCTCTTCGCGCTGCTGCTGGACAACGCGACCACGCGGCTGAGGAGGTTCGGCCGCATCGCGATCTTCGTTCCGTACGCGGTGCCCGGGGTGATCGCCGCCCTGATGTGGGGATTCATGTATCTGCCCGGCGTAAGTCCCTTCACCGACGCGGCAGGCGCGCTCGGCCTGCCCGAGCCGACATTCCTCGGACCGGTCTCGGTGTACTTCTCGGTGGCCAACATCTCGATCTGGGGGTCGGTCGGCTTCAACATGGTGGTTCTCTACACGTCGTTGCGTGGACTGCCGCAGGAGGTCTACGACGCGGCCCGCATTGACGGAAGCTCGGAGATTCAGCTGGCGCTTCTGATCAAGGTCCCGATGATCGTTCCCGGCCTCGTGATGACCGGACTGTTCTCGATCATCGGCGCCCTGCAGGTGTTCAGCGAGCCGAACACCCTGGTGACGCTGACGAACACCATCAGCTCCGACTGGGTACCGATGATGCGGGTCTACCGGGACGCGTTCGTCACGAACGACCTCTTCTCGGCGTCGGCGGCATCGATGGTGATCACCGGTGTCACCCTGGTCGCTTCGCTTGCCCTCCTTCGGCTTCTGCAGCGTCGCGCGTTCGGAGAAGGGTGAGATGGCGTCGCTGGCAACGGCCGAAAAGAAGAGGCGCCCGGATCAGCGGGCGGCGTTCTGGCCGACGTTGGTCGTACTCCTCGGCGCGGTGTACTGCCTGCTGCCGGTCGTCTGGTTGGTCACCGCCACGACGAAGAAGTCCGGCGAGCTTTTCACGACGTTCTCGTTGTGGCCGAGTTTCACCGGAGGGTTCACTGACAACCTCGCGAAGCTCGCCTCGATTCGCGGCGGCGCGTTCTGGACCTGGTGTCTGAACAGCCTGATCTTCGCTGGTGGTGGGGCACTCCTGGCCACCGCCGTCTCCGCGCTCGCTGGCTATGGGCTCGCCAAATATCAGTTCCGGGGAAAGCAACTCATCTTCAACTTCCTGCTGGTCGGAGTGCTCATTCCCGGGGTGATCCTGGCCGTCCCGCAGTACCTGCTGCTGTCGAAGGTCGGGATCGCTGGGACGTACTGGTCGGTGCTGTTGCCGAGCATCATCAGCCCGTTCAGTATCTATCTCTGCCGGATCTACGCGACCGCGGTCGTGCCGGATGAAATGCTGGAGGCGGGTCGTCTCGACGGGGCCGGAGAGTGGCGAATCTTTCGTTCGATCGCTCTCTATCCGATGATCCCGGGGTTGATCACCGCGTTCCTCCTGCAGTTCGTCGGGATCTGGAACAACTTCCTGCTGCCGTTCATCATGCTGGCCGACAGCGAGAAATTCCCGTTGACTGTGGGCTTCTATTCCTTGATGAACCAGGGAAACGACCAGGTGAACATCTACAACGTGGTGATCACCGGCTGCCTGGTCTCTGTCATTCCTCTGCTGGCGCTCTTCTTGTTCCTCCAACGCTACTGGCGCCTGGACCTGGTAAGCGGCGCGCTCAAGGGCTGAGCGTCCCACAGCCCTGGCCAGCTGACTGAATCTCACCACGAGGAGAACGATGTACGACGAAGCTTCGGCGACGCTTCCCCACGGAGCGTGGCCGGTGATGCTGACGCCGTTCAACGAGGACCGCTCCATCGACTGGAACCACGTCGACGAGATCACCGACTGGTTGATCGATCGCGGATCGGCGGGAATCTTCACCGTCGCCTTGTCGAGTGAGATGTACGACCTGACCGAGACCGAACGGCTCGCCCTCGCTCGCCGCGTGGTCGACTGTGCGGCGGGTCGCGTGCCGGTCGTGGCGTCGGCGGTGGCGTCCGGCTCGGCGACGCGGCAGAGCGAGGCGGTGAAAGCGATCGCCGACACGGGCGTCACCGCCGTCGTCCTGATCTCCTCACTGGTGGCCAATCTGGCCGAGACCGAGGACCAGTGGCGTACGACGACGGAGGCGATCCTGGACGCCAATCCCGGCGTCGATTTCGGAATCTACGAATGTCCGCTGCCGTACAAACGACTCTGTTCGCTTCAGAACGTCGCCTGGATGGCACAGACAGGCCGGTTCGTCTTCTTCAAGGACACCAGCCACTCCGTCGACGTCATGCGCGATCGGCTGGAGGTGATGGCGGGGACCCGGATGCGTTTGTTCAACGCGCAGATCTCGTCGCTGACCACGACACTCCGGATGGGCGCCGCGGGCTTTTCCGGATACGCCGCCAATATCTACCCGGAATTCGTCGCCTGGCTGTGCGAGCAACTCGCCGACGCCGCGGAGGAAGACATCCTGACGGTGCAACGCCTCCTGACTGTCGCCGAACACTCGGTCAACAGCCGGTACCCAACGTCGGCGAAGTACTTCCTGGCTGGAAGCTCCCGGCTGGATATCCGTCCAGTGAGCCGCTGGCGCCCGGAATCGATCGGGGACCACGAGGGCCGGCCACTCCTTGACCTCGCCGAGTACATCGCGAGCCTGGGCCTGCCAACCGGTGCAAGGGTTACCGGCCCTCGCTGACAGGAGCGGGTGCGTACCGCTGGGTCGAGGTCGCCGTCAGCCGTTCTGGCCCTTGGCGCTGACAAGTCGCAGGTCACGGCCCTCCGCGAGACGGAAGCCAAGTCCTCTGACCGCGACGATCTCGAACGGCAGACCGGCCATCCGCAGCTTCGCGCGCAGCCGCTTCACAACGGACTGGACGGCGGCCGGACCCGGGAAGTAGGCGCCGTCCCAGCCGTGGCCGTACAGCTGCTCGTAGGTCCAGACCCGGCCCGGCCGGCGAGCCAGGCAGCCCAGCACGGCCAGCTCGCGCGGCGTGAGCTGCAGCGACTGGCCGTGCCAGGTCGCCTCATGGTGCACGAGATCGAGGTGCAGCGCACCGACCCGCACCACGGTCGCTGAGGTGTCCGGCGGATCGGCGACCGACTCCAACGACCAGCCAGTGTCGGCCTGCACGTCGCGGCCTCCGCGGCTGTCGTGCAGGTGGCCGAGGAACGAGCTGGCGCTGCCAGGATCGGCCGCCAGCACCATCACACCGACGCCGTCGAACAGCCCGGCCAGCCGGCTCCGCTCCTCAGGAGCGGCGGCAATGCAGACAACCACCGGCGGCGGCGAGCCGTCAGCACGATGGTGGCGGGCGGTGTCCATGACGTCCTCTCTCGGGTGCGGGCCGCGACTCCAGTGGCTCCGAGCGCTCCCAGATCGTTTCGAACAGGAAGCCCAACGCGGCCGCGAGTTCGCGGTTGCGGACGATGATCGCGACGACCCCGGTCACCCCCGGTGCCACCAATGGCATGAGGACGGTGTGGCCGTCGAAGAGCGCGAACTTCATCGGCAGTTCGCCGTCGTAGACGCGAGCCTGCTCCCCCTCAGCGAGCCACGCACTGAGGTTGCCGGCGACCGACGGGTCGTCCAGGGCGGCACTGTCGTAGATCGCTCGGGCACGGACTCCCCGTCGCAGGGCCTCCTGCTCGGCCTGGTTGACCCCGCCGACCTGGATGGGGCCACGGACCACGATGTCGATCGTGTTCTTCGCCGCCGACTGGAGCCGGTCGAAGCGTTCACCGATCAGCTTCGGTGTACGGAGGATCTCGACGATCTCGCCGACCTCGGTGCCAGCGCCACTCCGCTCGAAGATCTCGCTAAGGGCGGGAAGGGCGTCTTCGGCATGGCGTTCGCGGCGATCGAGCTGGGCACGGTCACGTTCCAGCAGTCCGCCGAGGGCATGCTGAGGAGGGACCGGGTGGTAGCGACTGCTGTAGCCGGCGCCTGCGGCGATGAACCCCTTGTCGACCAGTGAGCGCAGGACGAGATACAGGCTGCTGCGGGACGTGCCGGTGCGGTCAGCGATGGTGGCCGCCGCGAGTGGTGACTGCCCGAGGAGACAGAGGTAGACCCGCGCCTCGGTCTTGGAGAGTCCGAGCTCTTCGAGTGCTGGCTCGAGGTTCATCAGGCCGTTCCCCATGGGGTGCCAT
This sequence comes from Actinopolymorpha alba DSM 45243, assembly GCF_000373925.1. Taxonomy (GTDB): domain Bacteria; phylum Actinomycetota; class Actinomycetes; order Propionibacteriales; family Actinopolymorphaceae; genus Actinopolymorpha; species Actinopolymorpha alba. Next base: position 38,074 of record NZ_KB892767.1, read on the forward strand.
CCTGGCCCACAAGATCCACACCGGGCAACACGTTCTCCACTTGTTGGACGACGTCTTGCCCAGGAACTGCCCCGGCACCGCCCGGGTTCTGCCGTCCTGCCGGCCTAGGGTCCACCGCACGGAGAGGTAGTTCCGGCCCCACGGGCATTGCCCGTCTGGGCCCCACCCCCACCCCGCTCAGGGAGGTAGCACGTGGACAAGGTGCGTCTACGTGCGGTCCGGTCGCTCGTCGGTGGAGTCGCGGCAGCAGCGTTGCTGGTCGGCATGGGCCCGATCACGACCGCCACCGCCACCGCCACCACGCACACCGGCCGGACCAGCACGCCGGACCCGAAGGACAAGATCAAACCGAAGCTCGAACAACGCCTGGCCGCCGACCGTCCGGCGAACTTCTGGGTGCGCTTCACCGCCACCGCCGACCTGTCGCGAGCCAGCGCGATCAAGGACTGGAACGCGCGGGGTACGGCGGTCGCCAAGGCACTGCGGGACGTCGCCCAGACGAGCCAGCGAGACGTCATCGCCACCCTCAAGGACGAGGGCGTCGACTACCAGGCGTTCTGGGCCACGAACGCGGTCTATGTCCGGCAGGGCTCGCTCGAGCTCGCCGAGCGGCTCGCGGCCGAGGCGGAAGTCCAGGCGTTGTATCCGACCACGGCGTACGCCGTACCCAAGCCGGTCAATGGCAAGGACGTCAACGAGGTCGACGACGTCGAGTGGGGCATCGCGAACATCAACGCCGACGACGCCTGGTCGCAGTACGACGTCCGGGGTGAGGACATCGTCGTTGCCAACATCGACACCGGCGTGCAGTACGACCACCCTGCCCTGGTCAACCAGTACCGCGGTAACAAGGGCGACGGGACCTTCGACCACAACTACAACTGGTTCGACGCGGCCGGCGTCTGCGGTGACGCGCCCTGCGACAGTTACGGGCACGGCACCCACACGATGGGGACGATGGCCGGCGACGGCGGGTCTGGCAACCGGATCGGCGTCGCCCCGCACGTCAAGTGGATCGCGGCGAACGGCTGCTGCCCGAGTGACGCGGCGCTGATCGCGTCCGGCCAGTGGATGCTGGAGCCGACCGATCTCGCCGGTGAGAATCCGGACGTGAGCAAGCGTCCCCACATCATCAACAATTCCTGGGGTTCGCAGGTCCCGTCGAACGACCCGTTCATGGAGGACGTCACCGACGCCTGGACAGCGTCGGGCATCTTCAGTAGCTGGTCGAACGGCAACAACGCACCGGGCTGCCTGACGAGCGGTTCACCGGGTAGCCGGACCGCGAACTACTCGGTCGGCGCGTACGACAACACGAACACGATCGCGTCCTTCTCCAGCCGTGGCGCGGGCCAGGACCGCGAGATCAAGCCGAACATCGCAGCCCCCGGTGTGAACGTACGCTCGGCAGTGCCGGGCAGCGGCTACCAGAGCTACAACGGGACGTCGATGGCCGCACCGCATGTGGCCGGCACCGTCGCGTTGTTGTGGTCGGCGGCGCCCACCCTGGTTGGCGATGTCGCCGGGACCCGCGCGCTGCTCGACCGGACGGCTGCCGACCATCCCGACGACGAGTGCGGTGGCACCGACGCGGACAACAACGTGTACGGCGAGGGACAGCTGAACGCACTAGCCCTCCTGGACGCCGCGCCCGTCGCCGAGACCGGCACTCTGGGGACGACCGTCAAGGACGGTGGCACGGGCGACCCGATCGCCGGTGCGAAGGTCAGCGTCACCGGCCCGGTCAACCGCGAGCGGACCACCAGCGCCGACGGCAGGCTGTCGCTACCTCTGCCGGTCGGCACGTACACCGTGACCGTGTCCTCCTTCGGCTACGCGGACGAGACGGTCAGCGTCGAGGTCACGAGCGGCGGGACCACGTCCCGCACGATCGGGCTGCGGGCGACGCCCAGGGTCACGGTCACCGGCCGGATCACCGACGGCTCGGGTCAGGGCTGGCCGTTGTACGCGAAGCTCACGGTGGCCGGCATGCCCGGCGGGACGTTCATGACCGCGCCGGCGACCGGGCGGTACTCCCTCAGCCTGCCGGCTGGCGCGACGTACACGCTCACGATCGACCCGGACTATCCGGGCTATGAGACGGTGACCGACAAGGTGACGGTCGGCTCGACGAGCGTCACCCACGACATCGCCGTACCCGTCGACGCCCAGGCCTGCACGGCTCCCGGCTACCACTACACGTACGACGGGGCGTTCGCGGACTTCACCACCGGGCTGCCGGCAGGGTGGAGCGTCGTCGACAACAACGGCAGCGGCGAGGTGTGGCGGTTCGACGACCCGTACGACCGCGGCAACCGCACCGGCGGCGACGGAGCGTTCGCGATCGCCCAGAGCTCCGGGCACGCGACCCTCGACTCGACTCTTTCGACTCCGGTGGTCGACCTGCGTGGCCAGCGGGCGCCGGAGATCAGGTTCCGCCAGGACTTCTACCCGCTCGTCGGTGTGAGCGAGGTCGACCTCAGCACGGATGGTGGGAAGACCTGGGAGAACGTCCTCCGCCAGACGACGAGCGCCCGCGGGCCGGTCGAGAAGGCCATCGCGATCCCGCAGGCAGCCGACCAGCCTGACGTGCGGGTGCGGTTCCGATACTCCAACGCGCAGTACAACTCGCGGTTCTGGCAACTCGACGACATCGTGGTCGGTACGCGGTACTGCTCGCCGAAACCAGGCGGCCTCGTGCTGGGTCACGTGCGTGACCGCAACACCGGCGATCCCGTCAACGGCGCCACGATCAGCAGCAAGGAGCGCCCGCTGGAGACGGCGGAGTCGCGGGCCACGCCGGACGACCCGAACCTGCCGGACGGCTTCTTCTGGATGTACTCCTCGCTGACCGGCAAGCGGGAGTTCACCGCCGTGGCCGACAGCTATCAGACCCACACGCTGAAGGTCGCCGTGGTCGACGGCGGGGCGGCTCAGCCGGCGTTCCGGTTGCCGGCCGGGCGGCTCTCGGTGAAGCCGGCCGACATCGTGGCGACGGTCCGCTCGGGCCGGACGACGACGGGGACGTTCGTCGTGACCAACACCGGGTCGGCGCCAGCCAAGGTGGAGTTCAGTGAGGGCGCCGGAGGCCGGGTCCCGCTCGCGGCCAGTCGTACGCCCGGGAGCGGCGGGAAGGCGAGCACCGCCGCGGGGAGCGCCACCGGCGACGGCCCTGAGGTCGTCCGTCTCAAGGGTGACTTCACTCCCCTGCCGTTCGCGCGGGCGAAGTCCGCAACCCGGGCGGCCGGGTCCGGTCCGGCGGCCGGGCCGTGGATCGACCTCGCCAACTACCCGACGCGGATCATGGACAACCTCGTCAGCGAGCTCGACGGGCGGATCTACTCGGTCGGCGGCGTTGACGGGATCGACGTCACCGCCAAGGGCTTCCGCTACGACCCGGCGACGCGGGCCTGGACCGAGATCGCGCCGCTGCCGCAGGGCCGGGAGAACCCTGCCGGAGCGTTCATCGACGGCATCCTCTACGTGACCGGCGGGTGGGAGCCAGGGCCCCGCTCCCTCAAGACCACGATCGCGTACGACCCGGCGACCGACACCTGGACCTCCCGCGCGTCGGCACCGGTGGCGACCGCCGGCGCTGGTCGGGCGGTGCTCGACGGCAAGCTCTACGTGATCGGCGGATGTACGAACGCCTGCGACGGCCAGGACGTCCAGCGTTACGACCCCGCCACCGACACCTGGGAGCTGCTCGCGGAATACCCCAACCCGGCCGGGCACCTCGCCTGTGCGGGCATCGACGGCAAGATCCTCTGCGCCGGCGGTGTCAGGCGAGGCGGCACGGTCTGGAAGAACACCTACGCCTACGATCCGGCGGCCAACACCTGGACGCGGCGGGCTGACCTGCCCCTCCCGATCTACGGCTCGGCCTCCACCGCGTCGTACGGCCAGCTGCACGTCTCCGGCGGCACCACGGGCGAGGTGATCACCAACGAGGGGTTCAGCTACGAGCCGGACACCGACACCTGGTCCGGGCTCCCGCCGGCGCGCACCATCGCCTACCGGGGTGGGAGCGCCTGTGGCCTCTACCGCGTCGGCGGATCAGTGGCCAGTGGGTTCGTACCAACGGTCGCGGCGGAGGTGCTGCCGACCTACGGTAACTGCGCTCCCGTCGACCTGGCGTGGCTGTCGCTCGACACCACGTCGGTGACGCTCGGCCCGGGGAAGCAGGTGCGGGTACGGGTACGACTCGACGCCGGGGACACCTCCCCTGGCGCCCATCGGGGCGGGGTGTGGATCAAGGAAGACACGCCGTACCTCGTCGAGCCGGTGAACGTCACGATGACCGTCGCACCGCGCTAGCGTCCGCAGCCGCGACTTGTCCGAAGGAACGTCCCCGATCCCAGCGGGGAAACTTCGGACAAGTCGCGGCCGTGCGATCAGCTGGTGCCGTTACGGGCCGCCTCGACGGCGAGCCGATCGACCAGGTCGTTCATGGGGTCGCCGCTATGACCCTTCACCCATCGGAACGTGAGCTCGGCCTCGCGGGCAAGGTAGATCTCCACCATCGGCCGCCACAGATCCTGGTTGGCAACCGGCTTCCGGGCCGCGTTGAGCCAGCCAGTCCGTATCCACGCGTCGAACCAACGCCGGCGGAAACAGTTGACGACGTACGTCGAATCACTCACCACAGCGATGGGCCCGCGGTGAGCTTCGAGCGCCCGGAGGACGGCGGTGAGCTCCATCCGCTGGTTCGTGGTCCGCGGCTCCGCGCCGCTCGCGTAGGCACCACCTGGTATCGCCCAGGCCCAGCCGCCTGGACCGTCTGGGTTACGCAGGCAGGAACCATCGGTGAAGACCGTCGTCGACATCCCGTCAGCATCCCACCCTGGACCTTCGGACAAGTCGCGGTCCACCCGGCGACCACGCCGGCGCTGGACTCGTACGGAAGCTACTCGAGGAGTTCGCAGCCGTACGCCTCGAACAGCTCACGCAGCATCTCCGGACTCCGCTGCCCACCGGAATGCAAACCACCTGGGATCGCCGGGAACTCCGGCCGCACCGGTCCACTCAGCCATCACCAGGTCGGAACCGGCGGGTGCGAGTGTCCGCCCGGCCAGGGGTACCGCCGAAACATCGGCCCGCAATGGAACAGACACGCCTGTCCTCCATCGATCGGCCGCCAGTTCCTAGCACCCTAGAGTGTGAATCGGCTTGACCGCCTTCGTGGGGACGGCAAACTTGGGGCGTGCCTAAGTGCGGGCTGACCCTTCCACCCGAGGCCGACCCGGCGACGCAGAAGCTGTTCCGCGCGTTCGTCCGCGAGGGGCGGATCGTGACGATGCCAGCCAGGTACGCCAAGCGCCGGACGCTGCTGGACCACGTAGCGAGGTTGTTCGAACCTGGCGTGCGCTTCCCCGAGAAGGCTGTCAACCAGACCTTGCTCCAGGTGTACGACGACCACGCCGAGTTGCGTCGGCTCCTGGTCGACGAGGAGTTCCTGACCCGCGAGGATGGCGTCTACTGGCGGTCCGGCGGCGCGGTCATCTAGGCGCGCACACGCCCGTGGCAGTCGCAGCCGCCGGCGGTGCGCCGGGCGCCAGCCAAACCGCTTGCCGCGGCGCCGGCCGAGCCCACCGACGCCGGCTCTGTCGGCTCCTGTGCGGCCGCCTCGACGTCGGCCAACATCCGTGCCCGCTGCTCGGAGGAGATCAGCCGGCCCCGAACCACCACCGCATGGACCATCCTGGTGTTCCTGATGGTGTCGAGCGGGTTGGCATCGAGCACCACCAGATCGGCGATCTTGCCCTTCTGAACAGTCCCCAGCGCGTGCTCCACACCGAGAAAGCGGGCCGGCTCGAGCGTGGCTGCCTGGAGCGCCTCCATCGGGGTCAAGCCCGCCTCGACGAGCAGGGCGAGTTCGTCGTGCAGGCTGAATCCCGGAAAGGTGTACGGGTTTATGGTGTCCGTACCAGCCATTATCGGCACCCCGGCCCGCCGCATGGCGCCGACGAGACGCAGCCGGTGCCCAAACAATTCACGGTGTTGCGCGAATTCCTCAGGTGTACGCCCAGCCAGATACAGCTCCTCGATCTGCCACTGCCATTCTCGCAGCCTCGAGGCTGGAAGGTATTTCAGCCGCTCGTCATCCGGCGAGAAGTCGTCAGGCCGGTCCACCACCTGGTGCACGGTCAGCGTCGGGACCTGCCGGGACCCGTTCGCGACCAGTTGAGCGAAGAGCGCCGCTGCCTTCTTGTGGTCGTAGCTGTGTGCGGCCATCCATTCGAGGGGGTGGATCTGCTGGAACCAGCTGTTGTAGGCATTGTCCGAGTCGATCGTGATCTCCGCGAGTCCTCGCCGGATCTCCGCTTCGCGGCTGGAGGTGGAGAACCAGGTCCAGAACAAGTGCTCGAAGCTTCGCTGCCCGGCATCGCTGGCCTCAGGCATCGGAACCGCGTCAGGGCAGTGGCCGGCGAACGGTATTCCCTGCCGCCGGGCCTCATCGGCGAGAGCGTGATAGACCGGCCGGGAAACCCGGGTGTAGACCTTGATGAAATCGGCACCCTCGCGTTTGAGTTTCCGCACCGCGTCCCGGGCCTCGGCCTCAGTACCAGCCTTGATGATCGGTAGCGGAATGCCGTCCCAGAGCGACGGCGTACCGTCGATCATCCGGCTCGCGACCACCATGTGCGGGCCGAGCAGACTGCCACCCTCGACCCGGTCCCGCCATTCGTAGTGGAAAGGCAGGCCATTCATTTCCCGGACGGTCGTCACCCCGTTGGCGATATAGAGCGGAGGATAGATTTTTTCCAGATCGTCACTGTGTACGTGCATGTCGCACAGTCCGGGGATCAGGTATTTCCCGGTCAGGTCGACGGTCTTGGTGCCGGGCGCGATCCGCACCTCACGGCTCTTGGCGATGAGGGCGATCCGCTCGCCTCTGACGAGCACGGTCATGTCGGGCTGCGGCCGCCTACCAGTGGCGTCAATTGCCGTGACATGGGTCAGCGCGAGGTCCCCGCGAGCGGTCATCAGAGCACCATTTCCAGCGGGTGCTGTTTCGGCCACACCGGTTTCCGCGGCGGACGCCCGGCCAGCGGGTTGAGTCGCCGCCATGAATACGCCGCCGGTGACGACCGCAGCGGTACGCAGGATATTCCGTCGAGTGGGCTCAGGCATGGTAAGTCTGTTCCTTAACTGTGGATGTCGCTGTACTGCAAAGGCATCCACGACTCTGCCCCACCAACGTCCCCCGGTCACTGCGGCGAGCCGGCAAGTTCCCGGTGGGGCTATCCCCACTGTGGAATCACGCGCGCCCAGCGATCCAGGGCGGTGACATCCTGCGCGAACGAGCCGATCAGTGCGGGAGCGAGCCGCCGGCGTAGCTCGTGGTCGTCACCGGGGACATCCCACAGGACTCCCTCGACATTGCGCAGAAGCCAGTCGGGGTTGGCCTGCTCCACCGCCAGCGCCAGCGGGTCGGGGGGTTCGGCGTCGCCGCCGGCGGCGTGGTACCCCGAGACGAACGCGCGTACCAGGCGTTCGTCCACCCCACTCTCCCCGTCGGCGAACGACGTGGCCGCGACCACCAGCTCCACACCAGGTAGCACCGGCCCGGCGTAGTCCCAGTCGGTGAGCGCGATCCGGCCATCGGGGCGGACCACGGCGTTCTTCGGGTCCAGGTCGCGATGGCTGGCCAGCATGGGCCGTCGTTGCGAACGCAGCAGGTCGAGCCGGTCCGCGAGTTCCTCCACGAGCGGGGTATGCGCGGCCAGGTCAACCGCCCACGGCACATTCGCGATCCGTGCCTTCCGCACCGCCCGCCGCCACCGCTCCAGGTCGAGCGGCGGCACCGCGGACGTGTCGCCCGCGGGCATCCGCATCGCGTGCAGGAAGCCGAGAGAACGCCCGACATCCCTTGCGTACTCGATCGACGGGGGTACGGCCGAGCACGGTCGACCGTCTACCCAGGCGTGGGCCCGAGCCAGCCGGGCCGGTCCACCGCCCGAGACGGCGACCTCGACAAGCCAATCACCGCCGTCCGGATCAGGGACCGGCTCGGCCATGGGCACTTTGCCGGCCTTCAGGACGGCCGCCTCGACCGCCATTCCCGCGCGCAGCGTCGCGAGCCGCTCCGGGCCGACAACGGCGGGAAACAGCTTCACCGCGAAGGTGCCCGCCTCCGTCACGACCCGGAACACTGAGTTCGACCAGGCCTCCCGGAGAGGTTCAGGCTCTTCGAGGAGCCGGCCGAGGCCGAAGCGCTGGGCGGTGGCACGGATCGTCTGGCGAAGGCTCACACCAGGAGACCGTAGGGGATCGCCTCCCCCGCGGGCCACGGAGAATCCGCCGGGCACTGCCCAAGGATTACGGTCGGGTGGTCACTTCGATCGCGGCGGCGACGCCGTCGAGAATCAATTCGAGGCCGAAGGTGAAATCGTGGTCCACGGGTTCTTCGGCGGGTTGCGGCGGCGATTCGAAAATGCCGGAGGCGAACAGCTTGGCCGCCTGGGGGAAGCGGTCGGGGTCGACAAGCCTTGCCATCGTCCTGCCATAGGCGCGTTCGACCTGCACCTGGTCAATGCCGATGTCGCGCCTGCCCTCCTCCATGTCGAGCATTTGTTGGGAGGTGCTTCGCACATATCCGGTGAGGACCACCGCGATGCCCACTTTCGCGCCCCAGTCGAGGCCGGTGTCCCTCAGGACACCCAGGCAGGCGTCCAACCAGCCGATCGCATTCGGTCCGCTCGGTGGGCCGGCAATCGGCAGATGGGCCAGCCAGCGGTGCCGTACGTAGACCGCTCCCAGCGCGAGCGCCCACTGCCGCAATCCGGCGCGCCAGCGCTTGCCGCCGTCCGCGAGGTCGGGTGCGAGGTCGGGCGCGGGCCCAGTGGCCGCGTCCGCCATCAGGACCAGCAGCTCGTCCTTGGAGCCCACATAGCGGTACAGCGACATCGAGGTGAAGCCCAACTCCTTCGCGATCTTCGGCAATGTCGCACCCGCCAGACCGTCGCGATCAGCCAGCTCCACGGCCGTACGCACGACCCGCTCCACGTCCAATGCGGCGGGCCGGCCCAGCCGGTATCCCGCCGACACCCGCCACAATCGCCCCAATGCGGCGGGCACCTCCTGCTCGCCCATGACTGGCCGCTACCTCCGCATGCTCGTCGACTCCGTTGCCCACGCACATCATCACGCACCATATTAGTATGCGTCATATAGTTTCTCTGTTACATTAACTCTCCCGCTGACAGACAGACCAAGGGGGAGTTGTGACCGTCAACGTTCCTGCCCATGCGGCGCAGGTCGCACGAGGCCCAGTGCGAGGTGCGGACCGCGTTCTGGCGCCCGACCTGGCTCGGGGAGCCATGCTGCTGCTCATCGCGCTGGCCAACGGTGCGGGAGTGTTCTTTGCCAACGCTCCTGGCATAGACACCACTCCGCACGGCCTCGAGCGCTTCTACAACGTCTTCCTCTTCCTGTTCGTGCATGCGCGCGCGCTACCGCTGTTCGCCATCATGTTCGGCTACGGGCTGGTCCAGCTCGCCCGCCGGCAGGAAGCGGCCGGTAGCACACCCGGTGCCATCCGCGCGGTGCTGGTGCGACGCAACGCATGGTTGTTCGTCTTCGGGATCGCCCATGGCATCTTGTTGTATGCCGGCGACATCCTCGGTGCGTACGGCCTGATCGGGATCGCGTTCACGCTCGTCCTGCTGCAGCGCGGCGACCGCATCTATCGCATCGCGGTGTGGTACGCGGGCTTCGGCGCCGTGTATATCCTCGTGCTCGCCGTCGTGGTTGCGGTTGGCATAGCCGGCAACCCGAACGCACAAACGGTGGCACCCACGAGCGCCTTCCCCTCGATGGCGGCTGACAGCTATGCCGCCGCCGTGCTGACCCGGTTGACCGAATGGCCGGCGAGCATGGTCACGATGCTGCCGCTCATCCTCTTCGCCTGGCTTGGTGCCTGGGCCGCGCGACGTCGCGTACTCGAAGAGCCGGCGAACCACCGGCGGCTGCTGCGCGGCGGGGTGATGGTCGGGTTCGGTGTCGCCGTCCTCGGGGGCCTGCCGATGGGGCTGCTCAGCGGTGGGTTCCTACCTGTCGACGCCGCCACCGGCACGTGGATCAAAGTCCTGTACGAATCGTCTGGGCTCTTCGGCGGCATCGGGTATGTCTCGCTGTTCGGTCTCCTCGCCCTCAGGTTGTCGAAGGCGATGGCGTCCCCGCGATCGAACGTTGTCGTGGGCGCACTCACCGCGCTTGGCCAGCGCTCGCTGAGTGGCTATCTGTTCCAGTCGGTCGCCTGGCTGGTGTTGGCGTCACCCTTCGTGCTCGCGCTCGATGAGAAGGCTGCCAGCCCGACGTTCGCCGCCGCCGGGTCCGCGGTGGCCGTCTGGCTGGTCACGGTCGTCGGCGCCTATGTGATGGAACGCTGCTCCTACCGTGGGCCAGCCGAAATCCTGCTCCGGCGACTCACCTACGGCCGACGCTGGCGGGGAAGCGCAACCACCTCTCCCACCCGATCATGAGCACCGAGTGGACGTGATGCCGGGCCCGCCGGCCCGGCATCCCTCCGATCACACCAGGAGACCGTAGGGGATCGCCTCCCGCGCGGGCCACGGAGAATCCGCCGGCCGCAAGGCGTCGTAGCCACTGCCCTGCCGGGCCGTCCACGCCGCCAACGCGCCCATCACAAGCGTCGGATTGTGCAGGTCGCCCCGGAGAATGCCGTCGACCACGTCGGCCAGCGGCGCCCAGGCCACCGGCATGTCGGCCTCCTCGTGGATGCCGTTGTAACGCTCCGCCGGCGGTACCTCCTCAAGACCGCGCGCGAGGTAGATCCGCAACGACTCCGTGGTCATGCCGGGTGAGGTGAACGCGTCCACCAGCACCCGCCAGTCCCGAGCCCGGACATGGCCTTCCTCGTACAGCTCGCGTTGCCCGGCGGTGAGGTAGTCCTCACCCTCGATGTCGAGCAGGCCGGCGGGGGGTTCGTAGAGCAGGTGGCCCACCGGGTGGCGGTACTGCCGGACCAGCAGCACCCGCTCCGCGTCGTCGAGCGCGATGATCCCCACCGCACCCGGGTGGACCACCACATCGCGGGTGAAGCGCTGGTCGCCGGCCACCACGTCGTCCTGGCGTACGTCGATGACCCGGTGGGTGCGGAGCGCGTACGCCGACGAGGTGACGGGCCACCGGGTGGGAACGTCGCGCAGGCCGTCCTCGAGGTGGTCCTCCCCTGTCATGCCAGGGTCACCTGTCACCGGCGTGCTCCCGCCTTCACCCACGCGGAGCCGGCACCGACCTCGTCACCGGGCCGGCCGTCGTGGTCGCCCTCCGGCGTCCCGACGATGCCATCCTCCACGCCGTCCGCACCCGCGTAGGCGACGGCGAGGTCGCCGACCGGAAGCTGCATCTCCCGCTGGCGTACCAGCGCCGCCTCCACCAAGCCCGCGAACAGCGGATGGGGCCGGGTCGGCCGGGAGCGCAACTCGGGGTGTGCCTGCGTGGCGACGAAGTACGGGTGGAGGTCACGGCGCAGCTCGACGAACTCCACCAACCGCCCGTCGGGAGACGTGCCCGAGATGATCAGGCCGGCCTCCTCCAGCTGCGAGCGATAGCCGTTGTTGACCTCGTACCGGTGCCGGTGCCGCTCCTCGACGTACGGCTCGGTGTAGGCGCGGCGGACCAGCGTGTCTTCGGCGAGCTTGGCTGGATAGAGCCCGAGCCGCATCGTGCCGCCGAGATCACCGGAGCCGGCGACGATCTCGCGCTGCTCCTCCATCGTCGCGACCACCGGATGCGCGCAGCTTGCGTCGAACTCCGAGGAGTTGGCGCCGTCCAGTCCTGCGAGGTTGCGGGCCACCTCCACCACCATGCACTGCAGCCCAAGGCACAGGCCGAGAGTGGGGAGCTGGTGTTCGCGGGCGTACCTGACCGCGCCGACCTTGCCCTCGACACCGCGCACGCCGAAACCGCCGGGGATACACACCGCGTCGACGTCAGCGAGGTGCTTCGCCGCGCCCTCGGGGGTGGTGCACTCGTCGGAGGGGACCCAACGGATCTCGACGCGGGTGTCGTGCTGGAATCCGCCGGCACGCAACGCCTCCGTCACGGAGAGGTAGGCGTCGGGCAGGTCGATGTACTTGCCGACCAGGGCCACCGTGATCTCGTCGGCCGGGTGGTGGACGCGGCGCAACAGCTCGTCCCAGCGCGTCCAGTCGACATCACGGAACGGCAGGTTGAGCCGGCGTACGACGTAGGCGTCGAGGCCCTCCGAGTGCAGCACCTTGGGCAGGTCGTAGATGCTTGGTACGTCGGGATTCTCGATCACCGCGTCTTCGTCGACGTCACACATCAACGAGATCTTGCGCTTCACCGCCGCTGGGAGCGGCCGGTCGGACCGGCAGACGATGGCGTCCGGCTGGATACCGATGCTGCGCAGCTGCGCGACCGAGTGCTGGGTCGGCTTCGTCTTCTGCTCTCCCGACGGGCCGAGATAGGGAACCAGTGAGACGTGCAGGAAGAACACGTTGTCGCGGCCCACGTCATGGCGTACCTGTCGAGCGGCTTCGAGGAACGGCAGCGACTCGATGTCGCCGACGGTCCCGCCGATCTCGGTGATGACCACATCGATGTCGGGCCCGGCCATCGCGCGGATCCGGGCCTTGATCTCGTTGGTGATGTGCGGGATCACCTGGACGGTGTCGCCGAGGTAGTCGCCGCGGCGCTCCTTGGCGATGACGCTCGAGTAGATCTGACCGGTGGTGACATTCGCGCTGCGGCCAAGATCCACGTCGAGGAACCGCTCGTAGTGGCCGATGTCGAGATCGGTCTCGGCTCCGTCGCCGGTCACGAACACCTCACCATGTTGGAAAGGGTTCATCGTGCCGGGATCGACGTTGAGGTAGGGGTCGAGCTTTTGCATGGTGACTCGTAGTCCTCGAGCCTTGAGCAGGTTGCCAAGGCTCGAGGCGGTGAGTCCCTTGCCAAGAGAGGAGGCGACGCCTCCGGTCACGAACACATGCCTTGTCGGCGAAGAGGCGGCCAAAGCTAACTCCCCGTGGTCTTGTCGGGGCTAGAAACCCGGGCGGAATCCAGCAGGTCCACGGGCTTTCAGCCTATCAACGACCAGGTACCTCGCGACACACCACGCCGGGCTGGGCCCAAAACCCCAGGAACGGTACAACTGATGGGACCCGGACAGCGACATTCCGTCACCATTGCTGAGCTTCGCACCACCCAACTCAGGAGGAAACGGCAGTTGGCGGGACCTTCAGGTGCCAGTCGGTCCAGCGCTGGTAGGCGTCCGCCGCGTTGAGCACCGTCGCCTCGGCGTACGGCCGGCCGACGATCTGCATCGACAACGGCAACCCGCTCACGCTGAACCCGCACGGCACCGCGACCGCGGGCAGGCCGGCGAGGTTCCACTGGCCGGTGAAGCCCGGCCCGAGCAGCAGCATCTCGACGTCGAACTCGTCGAACCGCTCCGCGGGTCCGGTCATGGTCGGTGTCACCAGGACGTCGACGGTGTCGAACACCGTCGACAACCCGCGCCCGAAGGCGGTCCGCAGGCGCTGCGCCTGTGCGTAGTCGCCGGCGGAGTACATCGCGCCGCGGGCCAGCATCGGCCGGGTGCCGGGGCCGTAGTCGTGCCAGCGGTGGACCAGGTTGGAACGGTGGTAGGCGAACGCGTCGGCGGCGAGGATGAGGTGCGAGGCGTCCCTCGCCTCCTTCGCGTACGGCACCGTCACCTCGCGGACGAGCGCGCCATGGTCGCGGAGTACGCCGACCGCGGTCAGGACGGCGGTTCGCGTCTCGGCGTCCAGCTCGGGCAGGTCGAAGAAGTACGGCGTCGCCACCCCGATCCGCACGCCCTCGACCGATCCGGAGAGCAACGCCGGGTACGACGGGACCGGCACCCGTCCGGCGTCGCGGTCACCGGGATCGTGGCCCGCCATCACCTCGAGCAGGAGCGCACAGTCGTACGCGCTGCGAGCCATCGGTCCCACGGTGTCCAGCGAGGCGGAGAGCGGGACGACGCCGTTCTTGGGGACTCGACCAAACGTCACCTTCAGGCCGGTGTGACCGTTGACCGCCGCCGGACCGCGGACCGACCCGCCGGTGTCGGTGCCGAGCCCGCCCAGGGCGAGGCCGGCCGCCACCGCGACCCCCGTGCCGGAGCTCGAACCAGCCGCGATGTGGTCGGTGTTCCAGGGGTTGCGCGGGACGAGGAAGCCCTTGGCCGGGTCGGGCGGCCCCATCGCGAACTCGCTCGTGGTCGCCTTGCCGAGGATGACGGCACCTGCGGCGCGCAGCCGGGCGACCACCGACGCGTCGACGCCCTTGCCCCACGCCGGATCCTGGACGGCGCTGTTGGCAGAGGTCGGCGCGTCCCGGGTCGCGATGAGGTCCTTGATCGCCAGCGGGATCCCCTGCAGGGCGCCCTTCTCCACACCGTGCGCGCGCATCTCGTCGGCCTCCGTGGCCGCTTCGAGCGCGGTTTCGGGACACACCGTCACGAAGGCTCCGAGGCGGGGGTCCTCGGCCTCGATCCGGGCGAGCAGGGCACTGGTCAGCTCGACCGCGGTCAGGGCTCCCGACCGGAGGACACGTGCCGCGTCCCCGATCGTGAGCGGCAGGGGCTCCGTCATCGCGGTCATCGCACGAACTCCCGCGGATCGAAGGAGACGGCAGGTGGCACCTGGTCGAGTTCGGGGAGGTAGAGCCCGTCCGCCTGCGCCCGCAGCACGGCGTACTGCGCGACGAGGCTCCGGAACTCCTCCTCGGTCACCGTCAGACCGGCCGCCGCCAGCAGGGAACGCACGATCGGCGCGCCGTCGTCCGCCATCGGGTCACTCCTTCCGCGACCGATCGCTCCCGACCGCGCGCCGAATGTATCCCGCCGAGGTAACGGAGGGCCGCGGGCCGGCGGAACCTCTCAGATCAGCTCGCGGTAGAGGCCGATGATCTGTGCGGCGGTGTCGTCCTCGCCTGGCCAGGTCGCCGCCTGCCGGGGTCCGGCCGCGCGGAGCCGCTTGGCCTCGCCGGGATCCTCCAACGCCTGCGCCAGCGCGACCGCCAGCGCCTCGGGGTCGTCGGGAGGCACCAGCAACGCCGCGTCCCCCACCAGGTCGGGGATCCCGCCGACCCCCGTCGCCACCAGCGGGACCCCCGCCCGCAGCGCCTCCTGCGCGGCCAGCGCACGAGCTTCCCACTGGCTGGTGAGGACGACGGCGTCCGCGGCGGTGAGGAGGTTCGGCAGGTCGGATCGGTGCCCGAGCAGTAACGCCGGCAGCTTGTCCCGGGCGATCCGCTCCGCCATCCAGGTACGTTCCGGGCCCTCGCCGGCGATGACGAGCAGGGGCGGGATGGCGTCGCGAGCGACCAGGCGGGCGAGGCCGTCCAACAGGACGTCGTACCTCTTCTGCGGCGCGAGCCGTCCGATCGCCAGCACCATCGGGCGCTCCGCGAGCCCCAACGCGGTCCGCGCCTCCGCACGGCCCCTGTTGGCGGGGGCGAGCACTGGTGCCGCGACGGGGACGAAACGGGCGTCGCGCGCACCGAGCCGCCGGGCCTCGTCGACGAGGTCGGCCGACGCTCCGAGGAGTACGCGGGTACGCCGGGCCACCCACCGCTGGGCGAGTTCGAGCGCGGTGCGGCGGAACCCGCTGGAAAGGACGGCGTTGTGCCAGGTCACCACCAGAGCCGGTGCGTCCTGGTGGGCGAATGTCGCGGCGGCCGCGATCACCCCGGCCGTGTGCCCATGCGCGTGGAGGACGTCGGCGTCGACGAGCACCCGCCGGCCCTGGCGTACGGCGGACCACGCCGGCAGCTCCAGCGGGACGAACTCCGCGTGGTCACCGAACCCGAACCGCTCCTGCGTCGCGACAGGTCCCGCCACCCGGACCACACACCCCGCGGCGGTCAGCCGGCTCGCCAGGGAACGGATGTGCTGGCCGATCCCGCCGGTGCTCGGACCGAGGACCAGCGTCACGCGTAGGCCACTCACGCGGCATCATCGCCCGCGGCAGCACCCTCGGTGCCACGCGAACGCGAACGGAGCCGAGCCAGGGCAGCCCGCGCGTCCGGCCGGTCGACCACCGCAGCCACGCCCACGAAGACCGCCACCACGACCAGGCCCGACAGCAGCGCGCCCAGAACTGCCGGCGTGAGGCTCGAACCCGCGAACCCCCGGCCGACCGCGGCCCCCGCTCCCCCTGCGATCACACCTGCGACCGTACCCGCGATCACCACCCGGGTCAGCCCTCGAACCGCCGCCCGCCCGCATGCCCGCGCGACCCCGAGTAGCAGGAGGGCCCCACCCAGGGCGAGTCCTGCCGACGTCGCCGCACCCAGCGTCGCCGCGACGAGGGAGGCGTCGACCATGCCGCTCACCACCACGGCGCAGGCCGCGACGGTCAGCCACCCCAGCGCCGTGCCGGCCGCACTCAGCCGGTGACGGCCACCCGCGTTGAGCACCCGGCCGGCGAGGGTGACCACACCGAGCGCGGGGACGGCCGGGGCGAACGCGAGCAGGGCCCACGCGAGCGACCGGGTGTCGCCTCCGCCCGGCCCGAGCACGAACACCCGCGCGACCGGCTGCGCGGTGCCGGCAAGCAGGGCCCCGCCGAGCGCGCCGAGCAGGATCACGGTGCGGACCGCGGTCGCGGCGAGCCGCCCGAACCGCCGCTGCGCGTCAGGACCGTCGCCGTTGCGCGCCAGCGCCGCGAGATCGGGGAAGGCGCTGGTCACGATGGGAACCGCGAGGACGGCGTACGGCAAGGCGAAGACCGCGAAGCTCCAGGTGTACATCGTCAGCGTGCCGGCG
This sequence comes from Actinopolymorpha alba DSM 45243, assembly GCF_000373925.1. Classification (GTDB taxonomy): domain Bacteria; phylum Actinomycetota; class Actinomycetes; order Propionibacteriales; family Actinopolymorphaceae; genus Actinopolymorpha; species Actinopolymorpha alba. The sequence continues at coordinate 54,863 of NZ_KB892767.1, forward strand.
TCGCCGCGATGGTTCGCGAGCCAGGTGAGGACCAGCGCGACCACCTGCTGGGCGATCAGGGCGACGATGCCCGCTGTCGCGAGGCCGCGCACCCTCTGACCCACACCGGGCGGAAACCGCAGCGTCGGGCGGAAACTTCCACCTCCCTTACGGAGCAGCGGCACCAGCACCGTCAACGCCAGCGCCAGCACGCCCAGCGTCGTACCCCCCGCGAGGACGGCGACCGCGCTGCCCGGCACCTGGTCGACGTCGAGGATTCCCTCTGCGAGCAGCGCGAAGACCGCGTATGCCGCGACCACGACCAGGCTGCTGGCCAGCGGCGCCACGGCCGCCGCGACGAACCTCCGCTGCGCCTGCAGGGTCCCCGACGCTACGACCGCCACGCCGTAACACCAGATCTGGGGAACGAACACCAGCAGCATCCGGGCCGCCAGCTCGGAGGTGCCGTCCGGACAGCCGGGCTGGCCCGCCAGCATCAGCCGGGCGTACGGCGCCGCGAGCAGGGCGGCGAGCAGCGTCACCGGCGTCAACGCGAGCAGCGTCCACGTGAACAGCGCCGACATCGTGCGCGACGCCTCGGCCCGGCCGTGCTCGTCGCCGCGCGCGTAGGCACCCGCCAGCACCGGGACCACCACGGACGCGAGTGCACCGCCGGCGACGATCTCGAAGAGCACGTTGGGCAGCTGGTTCGCGGTGTTGTACGCGTCACCCAGACAGGTGTCGCCGACCGTTTTGGAAAAGACCAGCCACCGACCGAACCCGACCAGCCGCGCCGCCATCGTGATCACACCGACCAGCACGGCGGCACCGGCCAGGCCAGCCCCCAACGACGCGAGACGGACGCGACGTCGCTCCTGCGCGGTGGTCATCCGCGGGACGGACGTCGCCCCAGCTCGTCGAGCCGGCGCAACGGCGGAGTCGCCTCGATCACGCCGGTGAACGATACCCGCTCGGACGCCGCGGTCAGCCCGAGCAGACCCGCGAGCACCGCCCAGCGCACCGGGCGGGGAGCCCGCGCCGCGATCGCGACACCGAGCCCGGCACCCAGGGCGTTGGCACCGCAGTCGCCGAGCATCCCGCGTTCGCAGAGGTCGTCTGACAACAGACCCGCCGCCGTCCCGACCGGCGCGGCGAGCGCCGGCCCCGCTCCGGCGAGGATGGCCGGGGTGTGGGCGAGGACCACCTTGAGCGCCCGACCTGGACGGAGGTCGAAGAGGTTCACGACGTTGGCCGCGGCGGCGATCAGCACGCCGTCGACGACGACGTCGGTCGCCCGCGCCGCCCTTGAGCTACGCCGGCCAGCGCGCGCTTCCAGGTCGCGGTCGGTGGCCAGAATCGCGGCGGCCGCGAGCCCACTGGCGCCGATGCCGGCGATCTTGACGAGACCACTGGTGATCTCACCCCGGCGCAGGGCACGCAGATGGCCGCGGAAGCCCTTGATCCGGGTCGATCCCGCGAGGTCGTCGTAGCAGCCGACAGCCCCGCTGCCCGCCACCGCGACGACGCTCGCGAGGCGCTCGGGCCGGCTGAGACCCGGCGCGGCGGCCGCCGTCACGGCCTGGGTCAGGACCGCCGCCGGTCCGAGCAGAAGACTCACCCGCTCGCCGCGGTGGTTGGTGCGGTCCCAGCGGTCGGCACCGCCGGGCGGCCGCGAACGCAGCAGCCGGAACGCCGTCCGTGCGGCCAGCCCCGCGGCGGCTGCCACCCCGACGGCGGCGATGCGCCCCCGGGCCATGCGGCTGTGTGGGATCCGGCCCCCACGGGCTTCGCCCGTCGGGCCCACCCCCACCGCGCCGCTCCGCCGGGCGGTCATGTGCCGTCGGGCGTCTTCGGCAGCGCCCCGTCGGTGGTGCCGACCGCGCCGTACTGTCCGGCGCCTCCCCTGGCCTGCTCGGCCAGCGCCCAGACCAGCGCGACCTGGCCGCTCGGCAGGTCGGCGACATCGACCGACGACACAGCCCCGCTCGCCTGCGTGTCGTCGCGCAGGCTCGCCACGACTCCACCCTCGCCCGCGGAACTCGTGTCGCCGGCGACCACGACCCCCTGGCTCGCCGTGTCGAGGGCACGCGCCAGTGCGACCCATGCCTGGTTGGTGTCCTTGGCGTCGGGCTCCACCTTGGTCTTGTCCACGGAAGGCGCCACCAGGACAGCGAGGTCGGCGCGCGGCAGGTCGGCGTCGGCGTCCACCAACTGTCCCTCGCCGAACCCGCCCATGATGGTGGGGGTGGCCGCGTCCTTCTGACCGGCGATCCGGGTGTCCTTGGTGACGAGGGCACGGGCGAGCACACTGCCGGCGCGGTCGTACGCCGATCCGCTGTCCGGCAACTTCTGGTCACCGGCGACCAGGCGGGCCGCGAGGTCCTCCAGGAACTGCCGCTGGCTCGGATCCGCCCACTTCGCGGTCATCTGGACCGTGCCCGTCACCGCGCCACCAGCGGCGGTGATGATGGTCTGGAGTTCCTTGACCGTCGTGCTGTCGGCATCAGGAAGCGCGACCACCACGATGTTCTCGCCGGTGAGCCGATCCCGGATCAGCCCCGGAGCCACGTTGGTCGCGAACGTGTCGCGGTACTTGTCGGCCTGCTCCAGATCGGCGATCTCCTTGCGGAGACCGTCCTTCTCCTTGCCCAGGGCCTCCAGGTTGGAGCGCAACTGCTGGTCGAACTCGCCCTTGAGCGGCCCGGCACCCAGGGCGACACCGACCGCGAGCGCGAGAAAGATCGCCGCGATCGAAACGAGGAAGTAGCGGAAGTCGATCACGTGAACAGTCCCCGGATCCAATAAATCAGGTCGTTCCACCGGATGCCGATGACCTCGAGCCACGCCTGCCCGGCCGGAGTGGCGGCGAGCGCGACCAGCAGCGCAAGGAGGCCGGCGACCAGCAGCATGACGATCTGCCAGGTCTGGATGCGTGCGCGGTAGAGGCGGCTCACACCCTTGGCGTCGACGAGCTTGCCGCCGACCCGCAGCCGGGTGAGATACGTGCTCGCCTGCCCGGAGCGCCCCTTGTCGAGGAACTCCACCAGGGAGGTGTGGGTGCCGACGGCGACGATGAGTGCGGCGCCCTTGGAGTCAGCCAGGAGCATCGCGACGTCCTCGCTCGTGCCGGCCGCCGGAAAGACCTTGGCGTCCAGGCCGAGGCGTTCCAGGCGTTCCGCACCCGGCGCGCGACCGTCACGGTAGGCGTGGACGACAAGCTCCGCACCCGAACGCAGTGCCGGGTCGGAAACCGAGTCCATGTCGCCGACGATCACGTCCGGCTTGTAGCGGGCTTCGAGCAGGGCGTCAGCACCGCCGTCGACGCCGATGAGCACCGGGCGGTACTCCCGGATGTAAGGGCGAAGCGCGATCAGGTCCTCGCGATAGTCGTAGCCCCGCACCACGATGAGGACGTGGCGCCCTTCGAGGTCGGTGTCGATCTGGGGTACGCCGACGCCGTCGAGGAGCAGGTCACGGTCACGGCGGAGGTACTCCATCGTGTTGGCCGCGAACGCCTCCAGCTGGGTCGCCAGTCCGGCGCGGGCGTCATCGGTCGCCTTGGTCACCGACTCGACCGTCTGCTCCACCCCGAAGGCGACCTCCAGCTCGCCCCGGAAGAGGACCGCGCCGTCCAGGCGTACCTGATCCCCTTCGCCGACGCGGGCGAACACCTCCATGCCGGCGTTGTCCACGAGCGGGATGCCGGCGGCGACGAGGATGCCCGGGCCGAGGTTGGGATAGCGCCCGCTGATCGACGGCGCGGCGTTCACCACCGCGGCGACACCAGCAGCCACGAGCGACTCGGCGCTCACCCGGTCGAGGTCGATGTGGTTGATGATCGCCACGTCACCTGGGCGTAGACGCTTGGTGAGGTTCTTGGTTCGGGTGTCGAGCCTGGCCGCGCCTGCCACACCCGGCAGCGGCACGGGTCGGGATCGACGCAAAGTCGGGAGTCTCATCGCAAGGCTGATTCTTCCACGCGAACCTCGCTTCTCCGCGTACGCCACGCTCGACGGGTGGCGCATCGCGACGACTCCATCACTGACGCGTACGGTCAAATCACTGGCGAGTACGGTTGGTCGCTGACTTCGCTCGGGTCCGGGTCGCCTTGCGGGGGGCCCCCGATGTCGTGGGTTTGTCGGCCGCCTCGGTCCTGGCCGCCGCGGCCGTGGCGAGCAACTCCTCCGCATGCGCCCGTGCGCTCGCGGAATCGTCGAGGCCGGCGAGCATCCGGGCGAGTTCCTCGACCCGCCCTTCGTCGTCGAGGCGGGTCAGCCCGCTCCGGGTCACCGAGCCGTCATTGCTCTTGAGAACGACGTAATGGCGGTCCGCGAACGCCGCCACCTGGGGAAGGTGAGTCACCACCACGACCTGCGCGTTCCGGGCCAGCCGAGCCAGCCGGCGTCCGATCTCGACCGCCGCCCGCCCACCGACGCCCGCGTCCACCTCGTCGAAGACGAACGTCGGGACGCCATCGACTCCGGCGAAGACCACCTCGACCGCGAGCATCACCCGCGAAAGCTCACCCCCGGAGGCGCCGCGCTGGACGGGCCTTGCGGGTGCGCCAGGGTGCGGGCTGAGCCGGAGCTCCACCTCGTCGACGCCATGCGGCCCGAAGGCCAGGCACCGGCCGTCGACCACGAGACCGCGCCGCCCCTTGGGCTGGGAGCCGCGGCGCGGGTCGGCGTCGGACGAGCCAACTCCCTCGACCCCAGTCTCGGCGGCGTCAGTCTGCGCGACATCCGTCTGGGAGACCGCGGTGGTCAAGATGGCGTGGGGCATGGCGAGTGCGGTGAGCTCGGCGGTGACCGCCGTGCCCAGTCGCTCCGCCGCCGCGGACCGCGCGGCGCTGATCCGGCCCGCCAGGTCGGCGAGCTCGGTGAGCAGCCGCTCGCGTTCCTGTCGCAGCGCCTCGATCGTGTCGTCGGAACCCTCCAGCTCGCCGAGCCGCTCCGCGGCAGTGCCCGACCATGCGAGGACGTCGTCGACCGTGTCGCCGTACTTGCGGGTGAGCGCGGCCAACACCGAACGGCGTTCACCGATCGCCTGGAGCCGGGCCGGATCGGTGTCGACGCTGGAGGCGTACGACGCCAGGTCGGCACCCGCGTCGGCGACCAGCGCGGCCGCCTCGGCCAGCCGGTCGGAGATTCCCGCGAGCTCGGGATCGTGGACCCGCACGGCGTCGAGCGCCTTGCGCGCGGACACCACCTGCGACAACGCGTCGACCGGCTGGGCGGCAGGGTCATCGCTGCCGACCAGGACGGCGTGCGCGTGGTGGGCGGCCCCGCGGAGCGCGTCGGAATGGGCGAGCCGAGCCTCCTCGGCAGCGAGCTCGCCATCCTCGCCCGGCTGCGGGTCGGCCGCCTCGACCTCGGCGAGACCGAACCGCAGGAGGTCCGCCTCCTGGGCGCGGTCGCGGGCCCTGCCCACCAATTCGGTGAGCTGGGCCTCGAGCTGGCCGAGGCGGGTGTATTTGGTGCGGTAGGCGTCGAGTGGTTTCTCCACGGCCGAACCCGCATACCTGTCGAGGATCTCGCGCTGCCGTGCCGGTCGCAGCAACCGCATCTGGTCAGACTGCCCGTGTAGCGCGACCAGGTCCTCGGCAAGGTCAGCGAGCAGACCAGCGGGTACGCCGGCGCCGCCCGCGTAGGCCCTGGACCTGCCGTCACGCGAGATCGTGCGCATCACGATCAGCGTGTCGTCGTCGAGTTGCGCACCGGCCTCAGCGGCGCGGCGGGCGGCGTTTGAGGTGGCGGCGAGCCGGACCCGACCTTCGACGACAGCCCGGTCGGCGGACGGCCTGACGAGCCCGGCATCAGCGCGGCCGCCGAGCAGCAGTGACAGCCCGGTGACGACCATGGTCTTGCCCGCACCGGTCTCGCCGGTGACGACGGTCAGGCCGGCATCGAGGTCGAGCACGGCGTCCTCGATCACGCCGAGCCCCTGGATTCGGATCTCCTCCAGCATCGCCGGGAACTCTACGGGGTCTGACCGACAACGTCCGACTGGTCTGGGTTATCCGCGCAGGGGTTGTCCTGAGCCGACTGCGCCTGGCGTGCCCGGCGCCCCCGCCATCCCTCGACCGGCAGGTCGAACTTCGCCACCAGCCGGTCGGTGAACGGGCCGTGATGGAGGCGGGCCAGGCGGACCGCACGTTCTCCCCGGCGTACCTCGATCCGGGCGCCGGGCCGGATCTGCTCGGTCCGCCGGCCGTCACACCAGAGCACCCCAGGCCCGGGATTGTGCTGCAGAAGCTCGATGGCCACCACCGAGCGGGGCGAGACGACCAGCGGCCGCGCGAACAACGCGTGCGCGCTCAGCGGCACCACGAGCATCGCCTCCAGCTCGGGCCAGACGATGGGGCCACCGGCCGAGAAGGCGTACGCCGTCGATCCGGTCGGGGTGGCCGCCACGATTCCGTCGCCGCCCCAGCGGGACAGCGGCCGGCCGTCGACCTCGACAACCATCTCGAGCATGCGTTCCCGCGCGGACTTCTCGACACTGGCCTCGTTGAGCGCCCACTGCGACGCCACCACCTCGCCGTCGTGGGTCACGGTGACGTCGAGGGTCATGCGTTCTTCGACGGTGTACTTGCGGTGGACGACGTGTTCGATCGTGACCTCGAGGTCGTCGCGCTCGGACTCGGCCAGGAAGCCGATGTGACCGAGGTTGACGCCGAGCACGGGGGTGTCTGACGATCGGGCCACCTCGGCGCCGCGCAGGATCGTGCCGTCCCCACCGAGCACCATGACGATCTCGCAGCCTTCGGCGGCGCCGGCCGACACGTCGACCACCTCGGCGCCGGCCAGGCCGACGTCGACCGCGTCCGGGGCGAGCAGGCGGACGTCGATGCCGGCGCTCGCGAGCCGGGCCGCGGACTCGCGGGCCAGGTGGGTCGCCTCCGGTCTGCCGGTATGAACGACGAGAAGCACCGTGCGGCGCTCGGTCACGATGACGTCTCCTTCGTCTGTCCCGTCACACGGTCAAGCTCGGCGTCGCCGAGCGGCTGGGCGCCCGCGCGGAGCCAGAGGAAGAACTCCGTGTTGCCCGATGGTCCCGGCAGCTGGCTCACCGCCAGTCCCGCGACGCCGAGGCCGAGCTGCCACGCCGCCTGGGCCACCGTGCGGACGGCCTCGCGGCGAAGCGCGAAGTCGCGTACGACGCCGGTACGGCCGAGTTGCTGGCGGCCCACCTCGAACTGCGGCTTCACGAGGAGCACCAGATCGCCGTCCGTCATGACGAGCCGCCTGAGCGCTGGAAGGACGGCTGTGAGTGAGATGAAAGACAGGTCGGCGACCAGGAGTTCGACCACGCCGCCGACGCGGTCTGGAGCGAGATCGCGGATGTGCGTGCGCTCGTGGACCTCGACGGCTGGGTGGGCGCGAAGTGACGGTGCCAGCTGGTCGTGGCCGACGTCGACCGCGACGACCCGGCCGGCCCCCGCCCTGAGAAGAACCTCGGTGAACCCGCCGGTGGAGGCGCCGGCGTCGAGACAGCGCCGCCCTCGCACGTCCAGACCACGCGGCCCGAACTCCGCAAGGGCACCCGCCAGCTTGTGGGCGCCCCGCGAGACGTAATCGTCGGCACTGGAGCCGACGACCTCGATCGTGGCGTTGGAGCTGACCTTGGTGGCGGCCTTGGTGATATCGCGTCCCTGCAGACGAACCCGGCCCGCGCCGATCAGCTCGACGGCATGGTCCCGGGATCGGGCCAGCCCTCGGCGTACCAGCTCGGTGTCCAACCGCCCCGGCAGGGGCGTCGCGTCAGGACGGTCCAGGGCCGCGCTCACGGTTGTCTTCTCCCGCTGCCAGCAAGGCCTCATGTAGGCGGCGATGGGTGTCTTCGTAGACGTCGACGTGGGCGCTCGGTGGGCTGCCGTCGAGCTGGCCCAGGAGTTCGAGGGCCGCGTCGACATCGGGGACGCCGGTGGGTTCGAAGCCAGGGTCGCCTTCGGCACCTGGGCCCTCATCCTGGGTGGTCGTGCCGCCGGCAACGTCCACGGCCGGCAGGTCGGCGCCTCCGTCAGGCAGATACGCAGCTTCGTCGGGCAGGTCCACGCCTTCGTGAGACAGGAACGCACCCCCGTCAGGCAGGTCCACGCCCGCGTCGGGCGGAGCGGTCTCGATGTCGGACTCGCTCGTGGGTGTGACAGAGGCGTCGAACCCCCACTCTTGTTGTTCCACGCTCTCTCCCTGGATCAACCTGTACGACGCTTCGACCAACCGGTGCGACGCCGCCGGACTTCTCTCAACGTAGCCGCGGCCGGCAACATCCGTGCTCGCGGTCCCCTTTGGGCACGCTCACAGTCCTCGGCCACGGGCACGCTCCCCGGGCCACGTCGAGCGAGCCGGCCCATCCCGGTCAGCGACATCTATCAGACCTGGCCAGCTGAGGCGACCATCGGGGCCAGGAAGGCAAGGGCCTCAGCAGCGTCCACCGATGCCGGGTCGGGCTGTGCCCAGACCGCCGCGAGCAGGGCCCGGGCGCCATCAAGGGGATCGCCGTCACCGTCGAGGACGACTCGTGCGCCGCCGGGCGCTGACCGGAGCTCTGCTTTCCAGCCGCCGCACGTGGCGCTCGTACCGTCCACCCCCGGAGCGGGGTGGGGCTGGAAGAGCCCGGTGAGATCGTGCGCGAGGTACGTCGGGCGTTGGTTCGGAGGCGCCGCCACCAGCTCGGCAAGTCCGGTGACTCCGGTGAGGACGACCAGACTCGGCATTCCGGACGCGTGCGCACCCTGGATGTCGGTGTCGAGCCGGTCTCCGACCACCACCGGTCGCTTCCCGTGCGTCCGTGCCACCGCCTCGTGGAACAACGGCGGTGCCGGTTTGCCCGCCACGATCGGATCCTTGCCGGTCGCCAGCCTGATCACCTCGACCAGTGCACCGTTGCCGGGCGCGAGGCCGCCATCGGTGGGCAGCGTGACGTCGACGTTCGAGGCGATCCAGGGCAGGTCGTTCGCCAGGGCGTACGCGCCTTCGGCCAGCTGCCGCCAGCCCACATCGGGATGGAAGCCCTGGATGACCGCCGCCGGCGCCTGTGCGGCGGAGTACACCGGCACGAGGCCCCGCTCGCCCAGAGCCGCGACCAGCCCGTCACCACCGACCACGAGGACTCGTGAACCTTCGGGGACCCGCTCAGCGACGAGCCCAGCGGCGGCCTGTGCGGAGCTCACCACCTCCTCCACGGTGGCCGGAACGCCGACCTGCACCAGGTGGTCGGCCACCGCCGCCGGCGTACGAGAGGAGTTGTTGGTCACGAAGGCGACCCGCAGACCGTGCTGGCGCGCCCGCGCCAGCATCTCCGGAGCGCGCGGAACCGCCCTCGTGCCGACATAGATGACGCCGTCGAGGTCAAACAACGCGGTGTCGTGGATCTCCGCCAACGGACGCGGTGCCCCTGACAGCGGCTTCGGTGCGACGCCCGCGGCGGGAGACGCCGGTGTGGTCACGTGGCTTCCTCCCGGGCCTTGAGCGTCGCGCGCACCTGCCTGAGCGCCTTGGCATAGTGCTCGGAGCCGGGACTCATCGCCGCGGCCATCGCCAGGTGCGGTGCGGCCGCCCCGTGGTCGCCCAGACGACTCAAGGCAAGACCGAGACCGAAATGCGCGTAATCGTCCGCGGGATTCTCCTGGACCAGCCCTTCGAACGTCTCCGCGGAACCGGCGTACTGCCGGCAGTTGAACAACGCGCGGGCCAGTGCCTCGCGGATCGACTTCGAGGTCGGCTCGGCGGCGCGCGCGTGCGACAGAAGCTGCGCGGCGGCGGCGTGGTTGCCCGACTTGAGCAGCTCGAGTCCGCGGTTGTACCAGTCGTAGACGTCCCCGGCGGGCCGGCCCGTGTAATCCTCGCTCACGATCTCCTCCCGAGTCTCAGGGTCGTCACAACTGGCTCCCCTCGCGGAGTATTCCGCCAGGCGCGGTTGCCGCGGGTGTTGCCGTGCGCTGGCCTCCGTCCATACGGCCGAAGGTGGAGTGCGCCCGGCTTCCCCACTTACCGTCTCCGTGCGCCTACCATGCCCAGCGTGACTGATGTCGCTCCCCTGGCACGGCCGTTCGCTCTCAAGCCGTTCCGCGGCCTGAGATACGCACCGGAGCGTGTCCCGGATCTCGCGGCCGTCACCTCACCGCCGTACGACGTTCTCGACGCCGAGACCATCGCGACGCTCGAAGCCACCGAGCCGCACAACATCGTCCGAGTCATCCTTCCACGCCTCATCGCGTCAGCCGAACAATCGCGGGACAGTCGAGACAGTGCGCCCGGTCTGGACGGAACTGCCCACTATCGGCATGCCGCTGAGCTGTTTCACCGCTGGCGGGCCGAGGGAATCCTCGTGCCTGACACAGAACCCGCGCTGTATGTGTACGAGCAACGCACGCCGAGGAAACCGAGCATCCTGGGAGCGACCGCGGGACCTGCCGGGGCACCGGGCACTCCCGCAGGTCGTGGGGAGGCAGGATCGGGCTCGGTGCTGCGCGGACTGCTCGGCGCCGCCGAACTCCGACTCCCCGACGAACACGTGATCCTTCCGCACGAGGACGTCCTGCCCGGCCCGGTCGAGGACCGGCTCGCCCTCCTGCGGGCGTGCGCGGCCAACCTCGAGCCCATCCTGCTGGCGTACGACGGTGGTGGAGACGCGAGCGATCTCGTCGAGGACGCGACCACGGCCGCCCCCATGATGGAAGCGCGGACCCAGACCGGCGAGAGCTACCGGGTCTGGCGGATCACCGATCCCGCTCGGATCTCCGCCATCGCCGCCGACCTGGCCCCGCGGCAGGCCCTGATCGCCGACGGGCACCACCGCTACGCGACCTACCTGCGCCTGCAGGAGGAGATCCGGAAGACTGGCGCCGGTGCTGGGCCGTGGGACTCCGGTCTCGCGCTGGTCGTGGATCAACGCGCGTATCCACTCGACCTCACCGCGATCCACCGGACCGTCGCCGGACTCGACCTCGACCAGGCGGTCGCCCGGGCAGCCGATGACTTCCAGGTCGACTTCTTTGACACAGACGTCGAGGCTGCTCGGAGCGCCCTGGCCTCCTGTCGCGGGATCACCCACGGATTCCTCCTCACGGATGGCGAGCGGTGGACGCTGCTGCGAACTCCACCCGGCGGCCCGACCGCGCCCCGAGGCAGACTCTCCGCGGCTCAGCCGGGTCATGCCGCGCTCGACACGGAGGTGCTTCACGGGCATCTGCTCGGCGACCTGCTCGGGGTGAAGGACGACCAGATCGACTACCTCCATGACGACGTGACCGCCGTCAAGGCAGCCCAGCGTGGCGGTGGCCTGGCGATTCTCCTCAATCCGGTGGAGCTCTCCACCGTGCAGGCCGTGGCCCGCGACGGCGGCCGGATGCCTCGGAAGTCAACGTCCTTTGGCCCCAAGCCACGCTCAGGCTTCGTCATGCGGGCGCTCGTCGACGGCTAGCTCGCGCTCGTCAGAGGTTTCGTCAGCGGTTGGTGAGAAGAGCCGGCGGACCCGCTCCACCTCGACCTCGTAGCGACTGGCCGGGCCCGCGTCGGTCCGACGGAATCGGCGTCGCAACGCTCCCGAGATCTCGACGACGTCGCCGGGCTGCCAGTCGTGCATCGTCTGCTGGCACTCCGGCGACCAGGCGACGCACTCGATGGTGTCGACGCGAGCGACCCGCCCGCGAAGACTGTTCGGGTCGCGCTCGACCACCACCCGGACGCCGACCACAACATCGCCACTTGGAAGCTCACGCCGGATCGCGCGGGTTGAGAGCCGGCCCACCAGCAACACCTCATTGCGGTGGGCGGTAACAGGTCCTTCAGCGGTGACTGCCATGAGAGTCCTCCGTTTCGGAAAGGCAGTCCCCACTCTCCTCAGCACGGGGCGGGCGAACCAGGCAGAACAGGCCATCTGTGGATAGATACGCCGATCCGGTCTCTGTGGACAGAAACCTGGCAGGCACACGGCGGCCAGGCGCCGTACGACCTGTCAGCCGAGCGCCGCGAGCCGTTCCTCCGCGTCGGTTTCCTCGTCGACATCCGCCGCCGCGGCGCGCGCAAACCACTCGGCGGCCTCGTCCAGGCGTCCCAGCTCTTCCAGGATGTCGGCATAGGCGTACCGGATTCTTGCCACGCTGGTGCCCGTACTCCGGCCACGCAGCTCCGGCCCGTCAAGAACAGCCAGCGCTGCGGCGGCCTGACCCAGGTCCCGACGGGCACCGGACTCGACGATCAGCAATTCGGCACGTGTCGCCGGATCGAGTTCGCTGCGGTCGACGCTCGCCGCCAGCTCCAGTGCGCGCTCCGGACGGCCAAGGCCGCGTTCGCTGTCGGCCATCACCGGGACATACTCCAGCGATCCGGTCAGCCGCCGAGCGGCCCGAAGCTCTGCCAGGGCCTGCTCGAACCGCCCAGCCGCGTACGCCGTCAGTCCGCATGCTTCCCGGACCACGCCGAGGCGGGCACCGTCACGTCGCGCGGCGTTGGCGTGTGCCAGCGCGGCCTCCGGATCCTCCTCCATCAGGCGGCCAGCCGCGACCAGGTGCTTGGCAACGCGGTCCGCAGCGGTCTTCGAGAGTGTCCTGAGCTGCCGACGCACGTCAGTGTCGAGTTCCAACCCGGTGATGTCCGACGGAATCTCGGGGCCCGGCTCAGGCTGCGGCGCTGCGGTTGCCCCACCCGTTGTCGCCTTGGCGGGCCGCTGGCTGGCCGTGCGCTCGCGCCCTCCATCGCGGGGCCGGCGTTCGCCACCTTCATGGCGGGGCCGGCGTTCGCCACCTTCATGGCGCCGCGCGCCGTCGCGAGGCCGCTGCTCCGATGCCGGTCGACCTGGCCGCCTGCCCTCCCCCGCGGGCCGCACACCCTGCTGCGGACGAGCGGACCTACGCGGAGCGGAGGCGCCACCAGCGGCACCCCGCGTTCCACGGTCCGTGCGGTCGGCACGTTGTTCCGGTGTACGGCTGTCGGATGTGGATCGCCCCCGCCCAGTGCGGGACGTGGGAGCTGCCTTACGCCAGGTCGGCTCCCCGGCCGACCTACGTTCGCCCCGCTCAGGCTGACCTCGACGTTCGCCCCGCTGCGCAGACCTGCCACCAGTCGGACGCTCCTCGCGTCCACGCCTCGCTCCGCCTGCGCCGGCTTCTGAGCGACCTCGCGCACCACCACCGGTCGCGCCTCGGCCCTCTGGCCGCTGGGCCCGACCTCTGGTGAACTCACCGCGGCCGCGGTCGCCCTTTGCCTGGCCCTGTTTCGACTGCGGCGCACCACGCCGGCCGCCCCGCTCGCTGGCGCCTCGTTCCGAAGCCGGAGTACGACGTTCGCTCGAGCCGCCACGCTTCGGCGGCGAGCCTTCCTGGGAACGCCGGGACGAGCGGCCGTCCCGCCGATCACGACCACTGTCGCCGCCACGCTTCGAGCTCTCGCGCATCCTGCCCTCCGGCTTCCGAGGTCTACCACTGTGCCGTGTGCTGATTCCTGTCCCACCGTGGGGGTGGGGTAGCCGTGGGTCGGTACCCGCGCCACTGTTGGTGCCCGAGCCCGGGCCGGAATCTCCCTGGACATAAAGGGAGGGCCACCCCTTGCGGGGTGGCCCTCAACCAAAGAATGTCCGGCGGTGTCCTACTCTCCCACGCGGTCCCCCACGCAGTACCATCGGCGCTGAAGAGCTTAACTTCCGGGTTCGGAATGGGACCGGGTGTTTCCCCTTCGCCATGACCGCCGTAACTCTATGAAAATATCAAACCCCAACAACAGCAAGTGAAACCCTGCCGGATGGTTCCAGGGTTTGTATCCCCAGAACCGCACAGTGAACGCGAACAAAAGTATTTATCTGTGTCACACACAACAATGTGTAGTGAGACAAGCCCTCGGCCTATTAGTACCAGTCAGCTACACGAGTCNCTAGTCCTCGCTTCCACCTCTGGCCTATCAACCCAGTCATCTCCTGGGGGCCTTACCTGGTTAACCCAGTGGGAGACCTCATCTTGAAGCGTGCTTCCCGCTTAGATGCTTTCAGCGGTTATCACTTCCGAACGTAGCCAACCAGCAGTG
>NZ_KB892768.1 GCF_000373925.1 Actinopolymorpha alba DSM 45243
TCAGCCCGGTCAAATCGGCCCGATCCAGGTCCAGCCCCCGCCCAAGCGAACCGAATCTGAGGCGCACCGCACCCCAGAAGAAGATCAACGTGGTTGGGTTCCTCGACCGGACCGGCCGCCCTCAGGCGTCCCGCGCTCCCGGCGAGGCGTAGAGAACCATACGTACACCCACAACCGGAGTCAAATCCGCACGTCGTGCGCCCGGACGTGGCGCCGGACAACACATCGGCGCGGGTGCCGATGCCAGCTCGTAGGCGTGGCAGAGCGGCATCCCGCGCCGGTCGTCCCTGCGGTTCAGCAGGCGGTTACAAGGCACTCAGTAGCGCGATCAGGACGCGCCTAGCCGTGTGGTGCCTGCTCAGATCTGGTTCGCGCCTCCGTCAACGTAGAAGTTCGCGCCGACGACGTAGCTGCTCTGTTCCGAGGCCAGGAAGGCCACGACTGCGGCGGCCTCCTCAGGCTGACCCATGCGGCCCCTGGGCACGGTCGCGGCGACATTCTCCTTGACGGCCCGAGCGGTCTCCTCGTCGCCGAAAGCGGAGGTGCCCCCGGGAGTCTCGATCCATGCCGGCGAGACCACGTTGACCCGGATACGACGGTCCTTGAGCTCGTTGGACCACGTCCGCGCGAACGACCGGACGGCCGCCTTCGACGCCGCGTACGCGCCGAACGCCTCTACTCCACGGTCGCCGGCAGTCGAACCGACCAGGACGATCGAGGCTCCGTCGTTGAGCAGCGGCAACGCCTTCTGCACGGTGAACAGCGTGCCCCGGACGTTGACCGCGAAGGTCTGGTCGAAGTGCTCCTCGGTGGTCTGCTCCAGCGTCACGAACGCACCGACCGCCGCGTTCGCCACAAGCACATCCAAACCCTTGCCTCGCGCCCGGACCGCGTCGTAGAGCCGGTCCAGGTCCTCCGGCTTCGAGATGTCGCCGACGACCGCGGTGGCCCGGTCTGCTCCGATGGTCTTGACGGCGGCCTCCAGCTCGGCCTCGCGTCGCCCGGTGACGAACACGTACGCGCCCTCGTCCGCCAGCCGTACGGCGGTGGCCAGACCGATCCCGCTGCTTCCTCCGGTGACCACCGACGTCTTGCCTTCGAGCTGTCCCATGGGGTGTCTCCATCACCTTCTCCGTACCGATCCGTTCGACATCGATACTGCGGGAGCAGCGGAGTACGATCCATGATGCAGAGTCCGGAGTTCTTTACGTATCGTCCAGAAGGAGTGCTCGGTGCTCGGCTTTCGGGATCCAGTGGCTGACGCGATCGGCCTGCTCCGGCCCCGCACGGTGGTCGGGCCCAGCCTCCGGGCCGCGGGAGAGTGGGCGTTGCGCTTCGACACGTTCCTGCACGTGCGGGTCGGCGGCCTCGTGCGCGGCACGTGCTGGTTGATCCTCGACGGGCACGAGCCGGTGCTCCTGCAGGAGGGTGACACCTTCATGCTGGGCAACCCGCCGCCGTACGTGCTGGCCAGCACGCTAGACGCGAGCCCGCGCCCTGCGGAGCCGGTGTGGGCGGGTGCCGAAGACGGGTTCGTGCGGATCGGCCCGGAGTCCGAGGAGGACCTCTACCTCTGCGTCGGGCACATCGCGTTCGACGACAGGAACGCGGCCCTCCTGACCGATCTTCTGCCGCCGCTCGTGATCGTCCGCGCGGCCGATCCTCGTGGCAGGCGGCTCGCGCAGCTCATCGATCTCCTGGCCACCGAGGTCGGGGTCCCCGCCGCCGGCGGCCCGCTGGTGCAGAACCACCTCGCACAGATCCTGCTCGTGCACATGCTGCGCGCTCACGCCGGTCAAACAGACCGGCCCACAGGCTGGCTGGGCGCCCTGAACGAGGACGGCATCGGTGCCGCCCTGCGCGCCGTGCACGCGGACGTGGCGCACTCCTGGAGCCTCAAGGAGCTCGCCGAGATCAGCCACATGTCGCGTTCCGCGTTCGCCCAGGCCTTCAAGAGCCACGTCGGGGTCCCGCCGTTGGAGTACCTGATCCAATGGCGCATGAGCCTCGCCCGCGACGCCCTCGCCCGCGACACTCTGTCGATCTCCGAGCTCGCACGGGCCACGGGCTACCTGTCCGAGAGCGCGTTCAGCACCGCGTTCCGCCGCGTGGTCCGCTCATCGCCCGCACAGTTCCGGAACCAGGCACGGCAGCCACCGCGCTCGGCCGCGAACGGAAGCTGAAGGAGGCGTCCTGTGCTCAGATGGTGCCGCGCCGACGCCGGATCCGGGCGCGTGGTCTTCACCCGCTTCGACCGTCTCGCGCCCTCAATCCCGGCCACTCGCATCGGCCGAGCGGTCTGATCCCGCCCAATCATGATCCCGGCACGTGGGGCGGCCTCCCAGAGCTTGCGGACCCCGGAGACGCGGTAGTTCGCCTCCCACAGCTCGACCAGCTGTGGGATCAGTTCCTCGTCGCGGAGCGCGCGTGCTGACGGGGCGCGGGTCTTGGCGGCGTAGTAGCTGCTCGGAGCCACCTGCAGAAGCCTGCGGATGAGCTCGACTCCGAGCCGGCGACCGTCCACGACGTCGTCCTTGTTCGCGTCGATGAACGCGACTAAGCGCGCTTCAGAACTCAACCGTTCCGGGCCTTCGGCGTTCCGACCAAGCCTAGGGGCGGACAATCTCGACACCGGCGACATTGCGCCGTCCCCGCCGCAGCACCAGCCACCGGCCGTGGAGCAGTTCGGAGGCCTCCGGGACAGCGTCAGGGTCAGTCACCCGCTCGTTGTTGATGTACGCGCCACCCTCCTCGATCGTGCGGCGCGCCGCCGACTTGCTCGGCACCAGGCCGGCGTCGACGAGCAGATCGACCAGCGGCGGCAGGGTGGAGTCGACCTCGACCCGGGTATGCGGTGTTTCTCGCAGCGCCGCGCCAAGGGTGACCTCGTCGATCTCGGCGAGCGTCCCGCGCCCGAACAACGCCGCCGACGCGGCAAGCGCCTTCGCGGTCTCATCCGCCCCGTGCACCAGCGTCGTGAGCTCCTCCGCCAACGCACGTTGCCCCTCCCGTGCCGCCGGGCGTTCCGCCGTGGCCTTCTCCAGCTCCTCGATCTCCTCACGGGACCGGAAGCTGAACGCCCGGAGGTACGTACCAACATCAGCGTCAGCGGTGTTGTAGAGGTACTGGTAGAACGCGTACGGCGACATCAGCTCGCCCGACAACCAGACGCTGCCGCTTTCGGTTTTGCCGAGCTTGCGGCCTTCGGTGTCGGTGAGGAGCGGCGTCGCGAGGGCGTGCACCGTCGTCCCCTCGACCCGACGGATCAGGTCGACCCCCGCCGTGATGTTGCCCCACTGGTCGGAGCCACCCAGCTGGAGCAGGCAGCCGAACCGCTTGAACAGCTCGAGGTAGTCGTACGCCTGCAGGATCTGGTAGCTGAACTCGGTGTAACCGATGCCGAGTTCGGAGTTCAGTCGGGCGCTGACGGCTTCCTTCTGGATCATCTTGTTGACCCGGAAGTGCTTGCCGATGTCCCGCAGGAACTCCAGCGCGCTGATCGGCGCCGTCCAGTCGAGGTTGTTGACGACGATCGCGGCGTTCGGTCCCTCGAACGACACGAAGGGCCGCACCTGATCCTTGATCTTGTCGACCCAGCCCGCGACCACCTCGGGCTCGCGGAGCGTGCGTTCGGCATCTGGCTTGGGATCGCCGATCAGTCCGGTCGACCCGCCCACCAGGATGATCGGCCGGTGGCCCGCCTGCTGGAACCGGCGCGCGGTGAGCAGCTGCACGAGGTTGCCCAGCTGCAGGCTCTGCGCGGACGGGTCGAACCCGACGTAATAGGTGATCGGCCCCGACGCGAGTGCGGTGCGGAGCGCGGCCTCGTCGGTCGTGTGAGCGACCATGCCACGCCAGTGCAGCTCGTCCAGAACTCTGTCGTCCGAGGGACGGGTCACCGTGGTTCCTTCCATGCCGGGTCCGGCAGGTCAGCCGGAGGATTCGTCTCCAAGCGTGCCCGAGGCCCCGGCCGGTTGGGAAACCGGTGGGGTGGTTCGCCGTTTCCTCGGGACGTGTGGTCGGTACGTCGAGACGGTGGGGTCGCCGTCGATCCAGAACCTCCACGGGCGCTCCGCGCCGTTCGATAGCCCCACCCGGGGTCCCCGCCGGATCCGCGACTTCGGCGTACGCCGGCCGAACCGGACCCGCAGCGGCGACGCCGGGTCACAGGCGTCCAGGCCGTTGCAGGCGCGGTCAGCGTCCAGTGCCTGCGCCAGCCGGGCCGGTCCGCGAGCCAACTCACGGGTGGAGCGGGCCGCCGGGCGGCGGGTCCGGGCAAGCTCCACGCCCTCGACCACTTCGCCCGCCCGCACCAGGACCGCGCTCGCCTTGCCCGGAGGGCCGCAGACGAGGTTCATGCACCAGTGCATGCCGTAGGTGAAGTAGACGTAGACGTGGCCGGGTGGGCCGAACATCACGGCGTTGCGGGGAGTCTCGCCGCGGTAGGCGTGGGAGCCGGGGTCGTTGGGTCCGTCGTACGCCTCGACCTCGGCGAGGCGTACGACGACCAGGCCGTCCGGCGTCTCGTGCTCGAGGAACATGCCGAGCAGGTCCGGCGCCACCTGAAGCACCGGCCGGTCGAAGAACGCGCGCAGCTCGTCCGCCGCGCCGCCGGCGCCCGTCTCGTCGCTCATGTCCCTCATCGTCCAGGCAGGTGGCCGCTCAGCGATCGGCGGCCCAGGCGGCGTCCGAACTCACCCGCTCGCCAAGCCCCGCGAGCTGGTCGCGGACGCGCACCGGCGAGGTGCCACCCCTGGCCGCCCGCGCCCGCAGCGCGCCCTCCACGGAAAGGACGGACCGCACCTCCGGGGTGAGCTGCGGCGAGATCGCCGCCAGGTCCGCGTCGGTGAGGTCGGGCAGGTCGATGCCCCGCTGCTCGCAGGCCGCCACGCAGGCGCCGGCGATCTCGTGCGCGTCGCGGAAGGGTACGCCCTGGCGGACCAGCCATTCGGCGATGTCGGTGGCGAGCGCGAAACCGAGCGGTGCGGCGGCGGCCATCCGGGCGGCGTCGAAGGTGCTCGTCGCCACCATGCCCGCCAGCGCCGGCAGCACCAGGAGCAGCTGGTCAACCGTGTCGAAGACCGGCTCCTTGTCTTCCTGCAGGTCACGGTTGTAGGCGAACGGCAGACCCTTCAGGGTCGCCAGCAGGCCGGTCAGGTTACCGATGAGCCGGCCCGACTTGCCCCGGACGAGCTCGGCGATGTCGGGGTTCTTCTTCTGCGGCATGATCGAGCTGCCCGTGGCGAAGGCGTCGTCCAGGCGTACCCACCCGAACTCCGTCGACGCCCACAGGCAGTACTCCTCCCCCAGCCGGGAGAGGTGGACGCCGAGCATCGCCGTACAGAAGAGGAACTCCGCCACGAAGTCGCGGTCGGACACAGTGTCGATGGAGTTCTCGGCGGCGTGCTTGAAGCCGAGCTCGTCAGCCACCGCGTCCGGGTCGAGTGGCAGGGACGAGCCGGCCAGGGCGCCCGCGCCGAGCGGCGACACGGAGGTCCGCGCGTCCCAGTCACGGAGCCGGTCGATGTCGCGGGCCAGGGCGTGGACGTGCTTGGCCAGCTCGTGCCCGAACGACACCGGCTGCGCATGCTGCAGGTGGGTGAAGCCGGGTGCCGCGCTGCCGGCGTGGCGTTCGGCCTGGTCGAGCAGGGCCTGCTGGAGCTCCACGACGGCGACGGCCAGGTGGCGGGCCTGATCGCGGAGGTAGAGCCGGAAGTCGGTGGCCACCTGGTCGTTACGGCTGCGGCCGGCCCGGAGCTTGCCGCCGAGCGGGCCGAGGCGCTGGAGGAGTTCGCGTTCGACGGCGGTGTGGACATCCTCGTCGTCCGCGCTGGGCTGGACCGCGCCGGACGCCACGGCCGCGGCCAGGTCGTCCAGTGCCGTCGTGACCTGGGCCAGCTCGTCGGCGGTGAGCAGGCCGGCCCGGTGGAGGACGCGCGCGTGGGCGCCGGTCTGGCGGATGTCGTACGGCGCGAGCCGCCAGTCGAAGTGCACCGACCTCGACAGGGCGGCCAGCGCCTCCGCCGGGCCACCGGCGAAGCGGCCTCCCCACAGCCGGGTCGTCTCGGCGGGCGGCTGCTGCTCGTTGGTCACGCTGGTCCTTCCTTTGGCGGTGAGCCCCGGAATGATCACGTATACGTGGTCATTGCGGGCTTCCCATGGTGCCGATGCCATGCAAGGCGGGTAATGACCACGTATACGTGATCATTCCGCCGGGGGCGGGTGCCCCCGGAGAAGCTCACGGCGTTACCCGGGCACACCTCCGAGGACCGACCCGTTCGTACGGTGACTCAGGCCTGGCCGAGGTCGCGCTTGGCGGCGATCTTGCTGGGCAGGCCCCACAGCTCGACGAAGCCGCGGGCGAGCGACTGGTCGAACGCGTCGCCCTCGTCGTACGTCGCGAGGTTGAAGTCGTACAACGAGGCGTCGCTGCGCCGGCCGTTCACCACCGCGCGGCCACCGTGCAACGTCATCCGGATGTCGCCCGACACGTGCTGCTGCGAGTCCGCCACGAAGGCGTCCAGGGCCCGCTTCAGCGGCGAGAACCACAGCCCGTCGTACACCAGCTCCGTCCAGCGCTGCTCGACCTGCCGCTTGAACCGGGCCAGGTCCCGCTCCACCGTGACGTTCTCCAACTCCTGGTGGGCGGTGATGAGCGCGATCGCACCCGGCGCCTCGTAGACCTCGCGGCTCTTGATGCCGACCAGCCGGTCCTCCACCATGTCGAGCCGGCCCACACCATGCGCACCCGCGCGGTCGTTGAGCTGCTGGATCGCCTGCAGCGGCGTCACCGGCGTGCCGTCGAGCGCGACGGGACGGCCCTGCTCGAACGTCACGACAACCTCGTCAGCCGCGCGCGCCGCCGTGGGGTTCTGCGTGTAGGAGTAGACCTCCTCGGTCGGGGCGTTCCAGAGGTCCTCGAGGAACCCGGTCTCGACCGCCCGGCCCCAGACGTTCTGGTCGATGGAGAACGGCGACTTCTTGCTGACGTCGATCGGCAGCCCATGGTCCTCGGCGTACGCGATCGCCTTCTCCCGGGTCCAGGCGAAGTCGCGGACCGGGGCGAGCACCTTGAGGTTCGGGGCGAGCGCGCCCACACCGACCTCGAAGCGCACCTGGTCGTTGCCCTTGCCGGTGCAGCCGTGCCCGACGACGCTCGCGCCGTGCTCCTTCGCCGCCGCGACGAGGTGCTTGACGATCAGCGGACGGGACAGCGCCGAGACCAGCGGGTAGCGGTCCATGTAGAGCGCGTTCGTCGCGAGCGCGGGCAGGCAGAACTCCTCGGCGAACTCGTCCTTGGCGTCCACCACGACGGCCTCGACGGCGCCGCACTCCAGCGCCCGCTTGCGGACCGTTTCGAGGTCCTCGCCGCCCTGTCCGACATCGATCGCCACCGCCACGACCTCGGCACCGGTCTGGTCGGCGATCCAGCCGATCGCGACGGAGGTGTCGAGACCCCCGGAGTAGGCGAGTACAACACGCTCTGTCATTTCGGGACTCCTTCGAGTGTCTGCCATAGACGGGTCCTGCGGGTTCTTCGGCGATTGGTCAACGGTGTCATGGGGTCTGGGCGTCGGGCGGCGGGCCGTTTCCGGGCTCGGTGGTCGTCCGTCCCCGAGGCCGGTGCTGGCGGGCGATCGCGAGCAGTTGGTCGGCGACGGCCGTGCCGCCGTCGGGATCCTTGGCGACGACCAGCACGGTGTCGTCGCCGGCGATGGTGCCGAGTACGTCGGGAAGCTCGGCGTGGTCGAGCGCTGACGCGAAGAACTGCGCGGCCCCCGGCGGCGTCCGCAACACCACCAGGTTCGCCGAGGCGACCGCCGAGACGAGCAACTCCCCGCACACCCGGGCCAGCCGCCCTTCCACGACGGCCGGCTCGTGCGGGACCGCTCGCGGGGTCCGGTCACCGCCCTCACCGGGCAGCGCGTAGACCAGGACACCATCGGCGTTGCGGACGCGAACCGCACCCAACTCGTCGAGGTCCCGCGACAGCGTCGCCTGGGTCACCGCGATACCCGCCGCGCCGAGCCGGTCGGCCAGCTCCGACTGGGACCGCACCGCCGACCGGGAGAGGACCTCCACGATGTACTGCTGGCGGGCCGTCTTGGTGGCCGGCCACTTCGGCGTCAACTGCTCGTTGCTCATGCTCGCGTTCGACTCCCCTCGCCCGTCATCGTCGCCGCGCCTCCGAGGTGGGGTGGTCCAGTAGCCAGGCGATCAGGGCCTTCTGGGCGTGTAGGCGGTTCTCCGCCTCGTCCCAGACCACGCTCTGAGGACCGTCGAGGACGCTGGCCGCGATCTCCTTGCCGCGGTAGGCCGGCAGGCAGTGCAGCACGATGGCGTCCGGTGCGGCGTACCCCATTGCCTCCTCGGTGACGGCGTACGGCAGGAACGGCGTCGCCCGGTCCCCCGCCTCGCCCTCCTGGCCCATCGACACCCAGGTGTCGGTGGCCACCACGTCGGTCCGCTCGAGCGCCTCGCGCCGATCGTGGACGACCGCGACCGAGCCGCCGGTTTCGGCGGCCCGCGCCGTCGCTCGCTCCAGGATGGCGGGGTCTGGCAGATACGCCTCCGGTGTACCGATGCGGACGTGCATGCCGGCGGTCGCACCACCGAGGAGATACGAATGGGCCATGTTGTTGGCCCCGTCACCGAGATAAGTGAGGCGGAGACCGGCCAGCCGCCCCTTGTGTTCACGTACGGTCTGAAGGTCGGCGAGGATCTGGCAGGGGTGGAACTCATTGGTCAGGGCGTTGATCACGGGAACGCCGGCATGCGCCGCCATCTCCTCGATCCGCTCCTGCCCGAACGTCCGCCAGACGATCACCGCGACCTGTCGGCCGAGGACCCGCGCGGTGTCGGCGATCGATTCACGGACCCCGATCTGTGCGAGCCGGGCGTCGACGACCATGGGGTAACCGCCGAGGTCGGCGACACCGACGGTGAACGACGTCTGCGTGCGCAGCGTCGGCTTGTCGAACAGGATGGCGACCGACTTCGGTCCCTCCAGCGGGCGGTGGGCGAGCCGGTCCTTCTTCATCGCGTCGGCCAGGTCGAGGACCTGGGCCTGCTCGTCGGGAGTCAGGTCGTCATCGCGCAGGAAGTGGCGGGCCATCAGGACTCCTTCACGAGTACGGCATCGAGAATGCCGGGCAGCCTGTCAAGGAAGGCTTGCACCTGCTCGGCGGTGACGATGAGCGGGGGTGCGAGGCGTACGGCGTCCGGCTGGACCGCGTTCACGAGGAAACCGGCGTCCTGGGCGGCTTTCTGGACCTCGCCGGACTTCGGTTGCGTGAGTACGACGGCCCGCCACAACCCCTGACCACGGACTCCGGCGAGCAGCGGGTGCTGGATCGCCGCGATCCCGCTGGCGAGCTGCTCCCCCACCGTCACGACGTGTGCGAGCAGGCCGTCCTTCTCGATGGTGTCCAGGACGGCGAGCGCCGCCGCGCACGCCACCGGGTTGCCGCCGAAGGTGGACCCGTGGTCACCCTTGCCGAAGGTCTGGCCAAACGTGCCGACACCGATGCAGGCGCCGATGGGCAACCCGCCGCCGAGGCCCTTCGCCAGCGTGAGCACGTCGGGCCGGACCCCCTCGTGCTGGTGGGCGAACCACGTGCCGGTCCGGCCGATACCGCTCTGGATCTCGTCGAGCACCAGCACCGCGCCGGTCGCGTCGCAGAACTCCCGCGCCGCGGTGAGGTATCCGTCGGGTGGAGGCACCACGCCGGCCTCCCCCTGTGTCGGCTCGAGGAAGACGCCCGCGCACTCGTCGGTGACAGCGGCCTTCAGGGCGTCGACGTCACCGTACGGAACGAACCTCACATCCACGCCGTACGGCGCGAACGGCTCGCGGATCGCGGCCTTACCCGTCAGCGCGAGAGCGCCCATGGTCCGGCCGTGGAAGCCGTTCTCGGCGGCCACGACGTAGTTACGACTGGTGCCATTGGCGTGTCGGCGGACCAGCTTGAACGCCGCCTCGTTGGCCTCGGTGCCGCTGTTGGTGAAGAACACCCGGGCCTCCTGCTGCAGAAGACCGAGCAGCTTTTCCGCCAGCAGGATCTCCGGCTGGTGGAGGAAAAGGTTGGAGGTGTGGGCGATCGTCGCCACCTGGCGCGACACCGCGTCGACGAGTGCTGGGTGTGCGTGCCCGAGCGAGGACACCGCAATCCCGGCGATGAAGTCGAGGTAGGCGTTGCCGTCGACGTCCCACACCCGGCAGCCCTCGCCACGGGCCAGCGCCACTGGCGGCGTGCCGTAGGTGGGCATCAGCGCGTCGTCGAACCGCCGTGCCCAGGCGTCATATTGGGGCCAGAGGCTCACGGCTGTTCCTCCTTCGTCGCGGGTACGACCATCGTCCCGATTCCTTCGTTGGTGAAGACCTCGAGCAGCAGCGAGTGCGCGACCCGCCCGTCGATCACGTGGGCCTGGGGTACGCCGCCCTGGACCGCGCGCAGGCACGCCTCCATCTTCGGCACCATGCCCGAGGCCAGCGTGGGCAGGAGTTCGGCGAGCTCGTCCGCGTCGAGCTCACTGACCGGCTCGGTGGCGGTGGGCCAGTCGCGGTAGAGCCCCTCGACATCAGTGAGCACGACGAGCTTGCGGGCACCGAGCGCCACCGCCAGCGCCGCGGCCGCCGTGTCGGCGTTGACGTTGTGGATCAGACCGTCCTCGTCGGGCGCGACACTCGACACCACCGGAATCCGGCCGGCGTCAATGAGGTCTTGCACCGCCTCCGGGCGGACCGACACGACGTCGCCGACCAGACCGATATCGACGGCTTCGCCGTCCACCGTGGCGGTACGGCGCTCGGCGGTGAACAACCCCGCGTCCTCGCCGGACAGCCCGACGGCGAACGGCCCGTGCGAGTTGACCAGGCCGACCAACTCCCGGCCCACCTGGCCGACCAGCACCATCCGGACGACCTCCATCGCCTCCGGCGTCGTCACGCGAAGACCCCCGCGGAACTCACTGGGGATGTCGAGCCGGCGAAGCATCTCGCTGATCTGCGGGCCACCGCCGTGGACGACCACGGGACGCAGGCCGGCGTACCGCAGGAAGACGATGTCCTGCGCGAACGCCTGCTTGAGGGCGTCGTCGATCATCGCGTTGCCGCCGTACTTGATCACGACGATCGCGCCGTGGAACTGCTGGAACCACGGCAGTGCCTCGATGAGGGTCCCGGCCTTCTCCTGGGCCAGGGCGCGGTCTCTGTTCTTCACTGTGCTCATGGTCGCGTCGAACGTTCCAATGCTCAGGTGGAGTAGGCGGAGTTCTCGTGGACGTAGGCGTGGGTGAGGTCGTTGGTCCAGATCGTCGCGGTCTCCGCGCCGGCCTTGAGGTCGACCGTCACGCTGACCTCGCGGCCGGAAAGGTCAACCAGGTCACGGGATTCGCCGATACCGCCGTTCCGGCACACCCAGACACCGTTGAACGCGACATCCAGGGTGGCTGGGTCGAACGCCGCACCGGTGGTGCCGACCGCCGCGAGGATCCGGCCCCAGTTGGCGTCCTTGCCGAACACCGCACACTTGAAGAGGTTGTTCCGTGCGATGGATCGGCCCACCTCGACCGCGTCGTCCTCGCTGGCCGCGTTGACCACCTCGATCGCGATGTCGTGTTCGGCGCCCTCGGCGTCCCCGATGAGCTGCCGGGCGAGATCGGCACAGACCTCGCGCACCGCGGCGGCGAACTCGTCGTACGCCGGTGCCACGCCTGACGCCCCGCTGGCCATCAGCAGCACGGTGTCGTTGGTGGACATGCATCCGTCGGAGTCGAGCCGGTCGAACGTCACGCTGGTCGCCGACCGCAGCGCCAGGTCCGCCGTGACCGAGTCGACCTCGGCATCGGTGGTGAGCACGACCAGCATCGTGGCGAGCGAAGGCGCGAGCATGCCGGCGCCCTTGGCCATGCCGCCCACGGTCCAACCGGCGCCGGATCGCACTGCCTGCTTGGAGCGGGTGTCGGTCGTCATGATCGCGGTGGCCGCCGCGTCGCCGCCGTCAACCGCGAGTTGCGTAACGGCCTTCTCGATGCCGGCCAGGAGTTTGTCGCGTTCGAGTTGGATGCCGATCAGGCCGGTGGAGCACACGGCCACGTCGATCGCGCCTACGCCGAGCTTGTCAGCGACGAGTTCGGCCGAGGCGTGGGTGTTCTGGAAACCCTCCGGGCCCGTGTAGCAGTTGGCGCCGCCGGAGTTGAGTACGACGGCACGGACCTGGCCGTCCTTGCAGGCCTGCTCGCTCCACAGGACGGGGTTGGCCTTGCAACGGTTCTCGGTGAAGACGACGGCGGCGGCGTGGCTCGGACCGTCGTTGACAACAAGGGCGACATCGGGATTTCCGCTGGCCTTGAGTCCGGCGGTGACGCCGGTGGCACGGAATCCCTTGGGGGCGGTAACGCTCACAACGTCCTCTTCAGGAATAAGGAACACGTGCCGGAGACGGGTGGCCCGGCAGTGGATCGGATTGTCAGGCAGCGATGGGGTGGACCGACCTGGATCGTCGTCGGCGCGCCCGCCACCTCATGGCACTCATGGCGCCAGCCCGATCGTGGTGAGGCCGGTCGTCTCCGGAAGCCCCAACGCGAGATTCATGCACTGCACGGCGCCGCCCGCGGTCCCCTTGGCGAGGTTGTCCATCGCGGCGACGGCCACCATCCGCCCGGCCCGCTCGTCAACCGCGACTTGCGCGACGACGGTGTTGGCGCCGGCGGTGGCGGCGGTGCTCGGCCAGGTGCCGTCCGGCAGCAGGTGAAGGAACGCCTCACCGGCCCACGCGTCGGCGTACGCCCGGCGGACCGCAGCGGTGTCAACCCCGGCTTGCACCCGCGCCGTGCAGGTCGCGAGGATGCCGCGCGGCATCGGCGCCAGCGTGGGCGTGAACGACACGGTGACCGCGTCGCTGGTAACCCGGCGGAGGTTCTGCTCGATCTCGGGGGTGTGCCGGTGGACACCGCCGACGGAGTACGCCGACACCGCGCCCATCACCTCGCTGCCGAGAAGCTGCGGTTTGGGGGACTTGCCCGCTCCGGAGGTGCCGGACGCGGCGACGATCACGATGTCCTGCGTCTCGACCAGGCCGGCGGCGACGGCGGGCAGCAGGGCCAGGCTCGAGACCGTCGGGTAGCAGCCGGGCACCGCGATCCGCCGGGCGGCGCGCAGCTGGGCACGCTGCCCCGGGAGCTCCGGCAGGCCGTAGGGCCAGGTGCCAGCGTGCTCACCGGCGTACCACCGCTCCCAGTCGGCCGGGTCCTCGAGCCGGAAGTCCGCACCGCAGTCGATCACCAGGGTGCTGTCCGGCAGGCTCGCGGCGACGGCGGCGGACTGGCCGTGGGGCAGGGCGAGAAAGACCACATCGTGACCGGCAAGGGTTTCCGGCGTGGTCTCGGCGAGCACCCGGTCGGCGAGCGGGATTAGGTGCGGCTGGTGCTGGGCGAGCGGCGTACCAGCGTTCCCGCCCGCGGTCAGCGCGCCCACCTCGATTTCGGGGTGGCCGAGAAGGATGCGCAGCAACTCACCGCCGGCATAGCCGCTCGCTCCGGCGACCGCCGCTCTGAAGCCCACTTGTGCACGCCCTTCCCAGCCGGCCCGCTCATGCCGGACCGCTCCAACACCGAACCCGCATGAGTATGCATCAGGTCGCAATCTCATGCAAGCGAGCCCAGGTTGTCAGAGGTTTCTCGGTCTCTTAGCCGAGAAATCTCTGACAAACCGGTCAACTCAGCGGGTGTGACCGGCGGCGCCCGCGAGAGTCAGCGTCTCGGCGAAGTGGCAGGCGGACAGGTGCTTCGAGCCGGTCTCGCGGAGGTCGGGGACCTCAGTCGGGCACCGGTCCTGACGTACGTGCGGGCACCTCGTGTGGAACAGACACCCCGACGGGAGGTTCGCCGCGTCCGGTAGGTCGTCGGGAAGGCCGTGCTCGTGCCGCTGCCTGCGTCGGTGCGGGTTGGGCAGGGGTACGGCGTTCAGCAGTGCCTCGGTGTACGGGTGGTGCGGCGTGCTGTACAGCGACGAGGTGTCGGCGGTCTCGACAATGGAGCCGAGGTACATCACCGTCACCCGGTCGCAGAGGTGCTCGACCACCGAGAGGTCGTGGGAGATGAACAGATAGGTCAGGTTGAGCTCGTCCTGCAGATCGCCGAGCAGGTTGAGGATCTGGGCCCGCACCGACACGTCGAGAGCCGAGACCGCCTCGTCGGCGATCACCAGTCGCGGCCGGGTGATCAGGGCGCGGGCGATGTTGATCCGCTGGCGTTCCCCGCCGGAGAACGCGTGTGGATAGCGGTGCATGTACTCCGGCCGCAGCCCCACCTGGCGCAGCATCTCCGCCACCTGGTCCTGCAACTCCGTACCCGCGGCCAGGCGGTTGGTCCTGAGCGGCTCGCCCACCAGCTGCAGCAGGGTCATCCGCGGGTTGAGCGAGGAGAACGGGTCCTGGAAGACGACCCGGATCTCGCGGCGGTACGGCGCCAGGTCGCGGTTACGCAGGCCCGCGAGGTCGACGACAGAGCCGCTGGACGTCTCGTAGTGGATCTGTCCCGAGGTCGGTTTGAGGACCCGGGCGAGGCAGCGGCCCAGCGTGGTCTTGCCGCAGCCGGATTCGCCGACCAGGCCGACGGTCTCACCCGGCCTGATCGTGAGGTTGACGTTGTTGACCGCACGGATCGTGCCGGTCGTACGACCGAACATGCCGCGCTTGATCGGGAACTCCATCGACAGCCCGCTCACATCGAGCAGGGGCCTCTCCTCCCGCGCCGGCACGCCCGCGTGGCGCCCCCGCTCACGGGTGACGACGGCCGCGGCCGGACGGGCCGGCACCGCCGCGACCGCTTCCTTGACCGTTTCCCGGACCGCAGCTTGCCGGGCAGCAGCGGCACCGGCTGGTTCGCCGAGCGTCCGAGAGACCGCCTCCTTGGTCGCGCCGTTCTCGTCGTACAGGTGACAGAGGGCGAGGTGCCCTGACCCGAAGCTGGCCATCGGCGGGTCGATCGTGTCGCACAGGCCTGCGATCACGTGGTCGCACCGGGTGTGGAACGGACACCCTGCCGGGCGGTGCTGGGGGTGCGGGACCATGCCCTGGATCGCGGCCAGGCGCTGGCGGGCCCTGTCTCCCCGCATGGCCGGGATGGACCGGAGCAGCGCCTGGGTGTAGGGATGCTTCGGGTGGTCGAAGATCTCCTCCACGCTGCCGTGTTCGGCGACCTTGCCGAGGTACATCACCGTCACCTCGTCGGCGATCTCGGCGACCACGCCAAGGTCGTGGGTGATGAAGACCATCGCCATACCGGTCTGTTCCTGTAGGTCCTTCAGCAGGTCGAGGATTCGCGCCTGGGTGGTCACGTCGAGCGCCGTCGTCGGCTCGTCGGCGATGAGCAGGGCCGGGTCGCACGACAGCGCGATCGCGATCATGACCCGCTGGCACATGCCACCGGAGAGCTGGAAGGAGTACGCGTCCATCCGGCGTTCTGGCTGCGGGATCCCTACCCGGCGCAGCTGGGTGATCGCGCGGTCGCGCGCCTCCGCCTTCGACATCGGCAGGTGGAGCTGGATCGCCTCCATCAACTGGTCGCCGATGGTGTACATGGGTGACAGCGACGCCATCGGCTCCTGGAACACCATCCCGATCTCGGCGCCCCGCACCCGCCGCAGGTGCTCCCCGTGTGGGTCCAGGCCCGCCAGGTCCACCCAGGATGCATTCTCGTCCGGTCGCCACGAGATGGACCCTCCGACGAGCCGACCCGGGCGCTCCACCAACTGCAGGATCGACCGGGCGGTGACCGACTTGCCGCAGCCGGACTCGCCGACCACACAGACCGTCTTGCCCTTCGGCACCTCGAGGTTCACGCCGTCGACCGCCCTCACCACCCCCTCACGAGTGACGAAGTGCGTCCGCAGGTCCTTGATGCGAAGCAGCGCCGTCCCGTCGTCAGCCGCGGGCACGGTGGGCGGCACCACCGCCCCACGGCGTGCGCGCCTCCCACGCGGGCGGGCGCCACCTTGGACGATCTCGCGGGTCTGCGGAGTCTGGTTCATCGGAGTCTCCTCGCACACGGATCGAGCACCGGCCGGCTCGGGATGTTCAGTGCTTGTACGGGTCCGCCGCGTCGCGCAGGCCGTCGCCCAGGAAGTTCAGGGAGAGTACGGCAATCACGACGGCGACGCCGGGCAGCAGCAACCACGGCGCGGTTGAAACCGCCCTGATGTTCTGTGCCTCCTGGAGCAGGACTCCCCAACTCACGACCGGCGGCTGAAGGCCGAGTCCGAGGAAGGACAGCGAGGTCTCGGCCAGGATCATGCCGGGAATCGACAGGGTGAGCGACGCGATCAGGTAGCTGGAGAACGACGGCAGCATGTGCCGGAAGATGATGCGCGGCTGGCTCGCGCCGTCGACCTGGGCAGCGGTGACGAAGTCCTCTTCTCGCAGCGAGAGGAAACGGCTGCGCACCACCCGGGCCAGGTGCGTCCACGCGATCATCGACAGGATGACGGTGACCGCGAAGTACCGCTGTAACGGTCCCCATCCAGGCGGCACGGCGGCGGCCAGGGCGAGCCACAGCGGGAGCGTCGGGATCGACATGAAGAACTCCACCACCCGTTGAATCCCGGTGTCCACGATGCCGCCGAAGAACCCCGAGATGCCGCCGAGGAGGAGGCCCAGAACGAACGCGACCGCGACACCGACCAGACCGATCGACATCGAGATTCGCGCACCATGAATGATGCGGGACAACAGGTCGTGGCCGGTGCGGTCCGCGCCCAGCAGATACATCGGGGGCGCCTTCGTACCCCCCGACGTGCCCAACAGGTGAATGTCAGTTGTGATGAGCCCCAGGAGTTTGTACTCCTCGCCGTGCGCGAACAGCTGGACCGGCACCTTCTTGGACTCGTCGGTGGTCCAGGTGAGCGCCAGCGTTTCCGGATTCTGTTCTGACTTGTAGCCGTAGACATAAAGGCCCCACTCGCCCTCGTCCAGAACGTGGAGCCGCTGCGGCGGGGCATACGCATAGTCGGGGTTGTAGTGCTCGCTGGAGTACGGCGCCAGGAACTCCGCGAAGATCGCCCCCAGATAGATCGCCACGATGACGATCATCCCCGCCATAGCCAGCCGGTGCCGCTTGAATCCCCACCAGACAAGCTTCCACTGCGGCGCGACCGCCACCGCTCCTTGTCCGGCGTCGGTGGATGTCACGGATGTCTGCACCTCAGGGCCTTCCCCGACAGGCAGAGTCTGCGTCATGGTCCGCTCCTCTCACCGATACCTCAGCCGAACCCGCGGATCCAGCCAGGCCAGCAGGATGTCCGAAATCAACGTTCCGATCACCGTGAGCACGCTGACGATCAGGACGATCGATCCGGCGAGGTACATGTCCTGAGCCTTCAGGGCGTTCAGCAACAACGGTCCGGCTGTATCGAGCGACAACACCTGCGCCACGATGACCTCACCCGACACCAGACCCGGCAGAATCCATCCCACGGTGGAGAAGAAGGGAATCAGGGCCACCCGCAACGGATACTTCACGGTCAACCGGCGTTCGCGCATGCCGCGCGCGCGGGCGGCGATGACGTACGGCTTGTGGAGTTCGTCGAGCAGATTGGCCCGCAGCACCCTGATCAGGCCCGCGGTGCCGGCCGCACCCAACACCAGGATCGGTACCCACAGATGTCCCAACAGGTCGAGCAGCTTGCCGAGATTCCAGTTGGAATCTCGGTACTCCGGTGAGAGCAATCCCCCAACGCTCTGGCCGAAATAGGTGAGACTGACCCACATCAAGATCAGCGCGATGAGGAACTCCGGAATGGCGATACCGAGGAAGCCGATGGTGGTGGCCACGTAGTCACCGACGGAGTACTGCCGTACGGCGGAGTAGACACCGATCGGGAACGCCACGACCCAGGTGACCAATAGGGCGCTGATCGTCAACATGGCGCTCAGCGGCACCTTACCCGCCAGCAGCTCACTTACCGGTTTGTTCCAGATGAACGACTGACCGAAGTCGCCGTCCATGACGATCCGGCTGATCCAGGTCCAGTACTGCACGATCATCGGCTGATCCAGGCCGTACTGTGCCTTGAGGGCCGCGAGCTGGGCCTGGTCCACCACGTCGCCCTGGGCCGAGAGCTGCGCCACCACCGTGGTCAGGTAATCGCCCGGAGGAAGTTGAATGATCACGAACGACACGATGGAGATCGCGAAGATCATCGGAATCATCAACAGAATCCGACGACCGATGTATCCCAGCATGGCGGATACCTCCTTGCCATGAGCCGGCCAGAACACGATGGCGGCGCCCACTCCGGGAGAAGGACCTGCCTGTTTGTTTCGGCGTGGCCTCGCTCCCGGAGCAGGACCGGCTGCCTACTCGATGAAGAACTGCGCCGGCTGGACCGGGTAGGGCGTGTTGAAGACCGGTGCTTCTGGAATGACCTTCGGAACGTTGCGGAAGTTGTTCTTGACGATTCCGTAGGTCTTCGCGACCCGGACGACACCCATGGCGTAGAACTGCTCCTTGGAGATCTGCAGGATCTGCCGGAAGAGTTCTTTCCGCGCTTCGGCGTCCGGTGTCTTGAGGAGCTGCCAGTAGATCTCCATCTGCTTCAGGGTCTCCGGTGGCGGCTTCTCCCCGTCGGGATTCGTCCCGCGCGATTCGAAGTACTTCCGCCACAGCTCGGCGTAGTTGGACTCGTTGCTGAACGGGAAGTACCACCGGCACTCGAGCATCTCGCCCTTGAGGCCGCCGTCTCCCGACCACACCGTGGCGTCGTGCTCGTTGGCGTCGTCCTTGCGCTCGTAGAAGAGCGAGCGGTCCTCGTTCTTGACCTTGGCGTCGACACCGACCTTCTTCCAGTACTCGCAGACGGCGTTCGTGCCGTCGACCCAGAACGGCACGGGCGAGGGGCTTGCCACCTCCACCTGGAAGGTGAGCCGTTTGCCGTCTGGCCGTAGGCGGAAACCCTCACCGTCCTTCTGGGTGAGGCCTGCCTTGTCGAGGTACTCGTTCGCCTTCGCGACGTCGTACTCGATGTACTGCTTGGCGAACTCCTCGTCGTAGAACTCCGAGTCGGCCGCCGGTGCCGCCTGCCAGGGCTCGCCCTGCCGCTGCCAGATCGACTTGATCATCTCTTCGCGGTTGATCGCGTGTGAGAGGCCGATACGGAAGTCCTTGTTCTGGAAGATCTTCCGCAGCACAGGGTTCTTGTGGTTGAGATTGAGCGCGACCACCATGTCGTTCATGAGCGTGTTGCGCAGGTCGATGAAGTGGTACTTGCCCTTCTCGCGGTCCCTCGCCAGCACGGGCTTGTTGAGCAGGCTGTTGATGTGCCGGGTGGTGAAGTCGAGTTCGCCGTTGGTCGCCTTGAGCAGGATCACCTGCGGCTCGGAGATGACGTCGTACGTCACCCTGTCGAGGTAGGGAAGCTGACTCCCGTCGGGGTCGGTCTTCCAGTAGTAGGGGTTCCGCTCGGCGACCACGCGGTTGCCCTTGCCCAGCGGCTCCACGATCTTCCACGGGTTGAGCGTCGGCTTGTCGGCGTTGGCCCAACCATCCGCCTTCGCACCGTAGAGATCCTTCCACAGCGGGTACTTCTCTTGTTTGGCGAGCTTCTCAACATCCGGGTTGTACTTCTTGTGGAACTGCTTCAGGTAATGGAGCGGGGTGTTCGTGAAGCGTCCTTCGGTCGCCAACCTCGCCATGAAGAGGCCGGTCGGCTTCGAGAACGTGAACTCGACCGTGTAGTCGTCGAGCTTCTTGATCGTCGCCCGCTCGTCGTCGCTGAGGAGGACGTAGGGAGTGACGGGGTTGATCTCCTCGTTGAAGGCGACGTCGTTGACGGAGAACACCACGTCGTCAGCGGTGAACGGCTCGCCGTCCGACCACTTCAGGCCTTCGCGCAGGGTGATGGTGAAAACCCGTCCGTCCGCTGAGGCCTCGACCTTCTCGGCGACGTTGGGCAGACCCTTCTGGTCGTCGTTCCACTCTGGATCCCAGCGGAAGAGGTTCTCACCGCCCAACGTTCGACCCAGCCACGGGGTGTCTGACGCGTTGAGGAGCGCGCATCGCCAGGTGCCGCCGTACGTGCCGATCTTCTCAGTCGGCTGGAGGACGACCGGATTCTTCGGCAATCGCTCCTCCAGCTTGGGCAACTTCCCGTCAGCCGCGAGCTTGGCGAGGCTGGGCGCTTCCTTGCCCTTGGCGGCAGCACTTCTCGGCGCGCCGGCCTTTTCGGTGCTCGGATCGGTGGAAAGGAAGGAACAGCTGGTGAGCGAGGCCGCGGCGAGAGTGCCCCCACCCCACAGAAGGAGGTCTCGCCGGGAAGGTCGGACATGGTCGTGCGGTGGAGTCATCGCGCAACCCCTCTCGTCGGGCTCGGGAGAGACGTTCACCGGAATGGGTAAGCGCTCTCCCGGCCATGGGACCGAAGAAGGACGATCTTCACAGTGTCATGTGCACACGAGCTGACTTGAACGCGACCGCAGGCCGCGAACGTGAGGTTGTGGCGGTCGTGCGACTAGATTGCCGAGGACGATAAGCGACTCTGGCTGGCCCGCACAACAGCGCCGGCGATGTCAGAACGTCACACGTCCTTAACTGGACGAACCCTCGGCCAGACTGAGACGAACACCGGTTGAGAGACGTTGCCTGGGAAGATGAGCGACGCCGCGAGGGTGGTTCGTTCGGCGGACACAGCGCCCGGCGACCGCAATCGGCGGCGCCCGTCAGGCGATCCTCTGAACGGATAACGGGCCCGGCTGTTGGACCAGTTCGGGCGCGCGCGGGATGCCTTCGTCACCTCGCGTGGACCGCGACAACGACGAACCCGTTGGACACCAACGGCGAAGATACTTAGCCTGTGCACGGGAATGGGTCGGGGAATGCGACGATCGCGAGACGTCCCCTGTCAGCCGACAGGCGGATGTCTCGCGATCTCGCTCCCTCTGGGCATCGTGACTCCTCGCCCTTGTGGATGCGGCCCCGACCCGCCGCCGCCGCCGACGCCACTACCGGGAAGGTCGATGACCGCCACAGTGACGGTGACCCGCGCACTCGACTACGGGCTCGGCGAGGTTCTCGACATCTATCGACCTGACACCGGTGGGGGTTTCCCCGTCGTCCTCCTGTGGCATGGCGTCGGCGTTGCCGAGCGGGACGTTTTCGAACCCCTCGCCCGAGCCGTCGCCGCCGGTGGCGCCGTGGTCGTCGTACCCGACTGGCGGTCCACCGCACCCGATCGCGGGCGGGCGCACCTGCTCGGGTCCCTGGCGTTCACCAGAGCACGGGCGTCGGGGTACGCCGGCGACGTCTCGAAGGTCGTCCTCGCTGGCTGGTCGAGGGGTGCGCGCGCCGGATTCGCTCTGAGCGTGCACCCGGAACTCGTCGAGGGCTGGCGGCCCGCGGCGTTCGTGGGGATCGCGGGAGGGTACGGCCCGCGTCCCGATGGGCGGAACCCCGCGGCACCAACGACCGGAACGCTCCCCCTCGACGACGCGCGGACGAGCGTGCACCCGCCGCTGCCGGTCTGGCTGGTCCACGGCACCGCCGACCCGACCGTCGACGTCGAGGAGTCCCGCCGCCTGACCGCGACCTTGCGGGCACGCGGCTGGGACGTTCAGTACGACGAGGTGCCGGGCGCCGACCACGTGTCGATCGTGTCGCCACGGCACCGCGTCGACGGCGTCGCGGACGGCCGCGAAGATGCCGGCGAAGGGCTGCCTTCGGTGGCGGCCGAGGTCGCGACAGAGGTGGCGGGCCACAGCGTGCGGACCGCCCGCGTCCTCCTCAACGCCGTTCGCTCGCTCTCCCCGCCTCGGTGATCATGATCGTGATCATGAAGCCGAACGGGGCTATCCGTACCAAATCCCTTCATGATCACGATCATGATCACGGGATTCGCTACCGCCTCCCGCCCCACCCTCAGCGCGCTGCCCACCACGTACGCACCTCCGCCAGCGGCAACAGCCAGCTGCCGGCCAGTGCCAGCGCCGCGAACGCCACGAGCCCGAACACCAGCACCCACAGCAGTCCGGGTACGCCGGTCAGCCTCGCCAGCTGGTCGGCATCGGAGTCGCGCGCCTGCCCTCGGGCACGCTTGTGCTGCAGCTCGCCGAGGGGCCGGAACGCCGAGAAGAGCAGGAACCACGTGAAGGCGTACGCGATCGTCGCCTGAACCCCGGCCGGCGCGAACCAGGACACCCCGAAGACCGTGAGCGCCACCACCAGGACGGACGCGATGCCGTAGGCGTTGCGTACCAGGAGGAGCATCGCGGCGAGCAGGGCGATGCTGATCCAGAGCAGCGCGGTGATCCGGCCGAAGGTGAGCATCGCCGCGAAGCCGAGCCCGAGCAGGGACGGCGCGACGTACCCCCCGAGCGCGGTCGCCACCATGCCGGGTCCGGTGGGTCTCCCCCGCGAGATCGTCACGCCCGAGGTGTCGGAGTGGAGCCGGACCCCGGCCAGTCGCCGCCCCACGAGCACGGCGACCAGCGCGTGGCCGCCTTCGTGGGCGATCGTGACGACGTGCCGGGCCAGCCGCCACACGTCGCGGATCATCACCGCGGCGAGTGCGGCCAGGGCGCACGCCAGCACCACCGTGGTCGAGGGCTGTTGCTGGATACCGGTGACGTCGTTCCACAACTGTTCCAGGCTCGACATCGGCCGCCCCTACGCCGACGCCGGCAAGGACCGGGCCACGAGTTCGTCGCTGAGCGCGCGGAGCCGGGCGCGGGCGCCGCTGTCGTACGCCTGCCGGTGGGCGGTCGTCTCCCGCATGCCGTCGAAGTACGTCCCGGTCACGCCGTCGAGCTCGGGATCGG
Organism: Actinopolymorpha alba DSM 45243; assembly: GCF_000373925.1. Classification (GTDB taxonomy): domain Bacteria; phylum Actinomycetota; class Actinomycetes; order Propionibacteriales; family Actinopolymorphaceae; genus Actinopolymorpha; species Actinopolymorpha alba. The sequence goes on from NZ_KB892768.1 coordinate 22,809, forward strand.
TGATCAGCCGCAGGGTGGCGGCGCCGCCTTCCTCGATGGTGCTCCGCGGCTCGCCGCCGAACTCCCGCACCATCGGAGTGTCCATGAACGTCGCCGGATGCAACGCGTTGACCGTCACCCCCTGGTCACGCAGCTCCTCGGCAAGGTCGAGGGTGAACATGATCTGGGCGAGTTTGCTGCGGCGGTACGCCGTCACCCCGTCGTAGCGGCGCTCGAGCATCGGGTCGTCGACGTCGATGGGTTCCTGTCCCGCCGAGGCGACGTTGACGACCCGGGCGGGCGCGGACGCGCGCAACAAGGGTAGGAGTCGGCGGGTGAGGCGGTAGCCGGCCAGGTAGTTGACGGCGAAGCGGAGTTCGATCTGGTCCGCGCTCAACTCGCGTCCGGACCCGGGTGGACCAAAGCCCACACCCGCGTTGTTGACGAGCACGTCCAGCCGGTCCAACCGCTGGAGTAGCTCGCCCGCGAGCCGGTCGACCTGGCGAAGGTCGGCGAGGTCGGCGACCACGGTCTCGACCCGCCCGGGTGCTCTGGCCAGCTCCGACCTGACCCGCTCCACCTTCGTGGGGTTACGGCCGTGCACCACGACCGTCGCCCCCGCGGCCACGAGCTGCTCCGCGACGTACCTGCCCAGGCCGTCCGTCGCACCCGTCACGGCGATGACCTGTTGGGACACCGGACGCACCGCGCTCTCCTCTCCTGGCGTACGGCCCTACTCCGCCTGGCCTACTCCGCCCGGCCACGCCGTCGTTGCGCCGACCGTAGCTCACGAACCTGTACTACGGTCGCGGCATGACCGGCCACCCACCGGGCGGGGCCAACGCACAGCGGTCAGCCGCCGTCGTACGCCGTTCCACCAGCCGGGTGCTCCCGGTGGACCCGAGCGGACGGGTCCTTCTGCTGCACGGATTTCATCCGGCCCGGCCGCACGAGCCTCTCTGGTTCACCGTCGGCGGCGCGATCGAGGCCGGCGAGAGCCCGCGGGAGGCGGCCAGCCGCGAGCTTTGGGAGGAGGTCCGGATCCGCGTGCCACCGGCCGCCTTTCCCGAGCCACTGGCGTTCAACACGGTGGAGTTCTCCTGGGACGGCCTCACCATCGTGCAGGAGCAGACCTTCTTCGCGGTGCGGGTCGGGGACGCGCCGGTGTCCTTCGCGGGCCTCGACGAGATCGAGCGGGCGACCACCGACGGCCATCGCTGGTGGTACGCCGACGAACTCAAGGACAGCGGCGAGGACTACCCAGAGGAGCTTCCACCACTCCTCCGCCGGGCGGCCACCCTGCCGGCCCAGTGAGGCGCCGGGCCCAGTGAGGCCGCCCTCAGGATCTGTCAGTCCTCCGGAACCTCGTGGCGTTCTTCCCTGGACCGCTCGGCCGCTCCGACCCGCCGCGCCCTGATCGGGCGGTCACTGGCGGTGATGCAGCGGCCGGTGGCGAGATCGAACTCGTACCCATGCATGGTGCACCGCAGCCGGTCGCCCTTGAGCTCGCCGAAATAGCTCAGGTCGGCCCTGCGGTGCGGACACTGGCGCTGCACCATCCACTTACCGATCTGGACTTCTTCGGTGGTGTCGTCCTGTTGGGCGTACCACTGTTCGGCGTAGGCCAGACGCTCCGGCGAGAGGCATTTGAAGAAGGTGTAGACGAACTCGTTGTAGGGCCCGACCCGGGCGGCCCGGAAACGCATGCTCAGGAAGAGGCTGTTGACCCAGTCGATCTCGTGGTCGGCGACGAGGCGTTCGACCAGCCGGCGCTCGATGCTGAAGCGGTACCTGCATTTCTCGCCGTTCCAGGCCCGCACCTCGCGATCGATGAAGTCGATGACGATCTTCTCGTCCTCGCCCACCTCGAGTAACAGTTGGGCGCCGACTCCCGCGCTGATCTGGTCCGCGACCCGCAGCAGCGGCTCGAACCATTCCTTGACCTCGGCGAGGATGTTGATCCCGGGAACCGCCCAGGACGCCTTCTCCTTCTCCAGCCGCGGGCGTACGCGGTCGGCGTACACCCGCAGATACTTCGCCTTGTCCTGATAGAGCTTCAGCGCGTTGTTGTTGGGATGGGTGATCTGGACCTCGCCCGGGGTGACTTCGGCGACACTTCCCGGAAGCATCATCAGGCCGTTGTAGCGTCCGTTCTCGCGGAGGTAGTCGAGGAAGACGGTGTGGTCGGGGAACGGATTGGCCGGCGAGTTGTCGATGTCGTTGTACTGCATCAGGTCCTGGTCGAGGAACGCCGCCGGGCCGGCGGAGGGTACGACGTATCTCGCGTCGACCTCCTCGACATAGCGGTAGGCCCGGGCCAGACCGTTCGCCCGCTTGCTCGTACCAAAAGCCACCTTGGCCGGCTCGGTAAGGTCATAGACCAGCGGCCACCAGTTCGCTCCGGAAAACTGCAGGAAATGCACGTCGTAAGGCCCGAACGCCCGCAGCGCGTCCAACTCCACCGGCTTCGCGTCGTTCTGGTTGAGGATGCGTACCTGCCCGTCGGACAGCGCGAGCGCCGAGTCGCCGATCGGCCCGTCGCTCGGGGAGACCAGCGCCACGATCATCACCCGGAGATTTCCGTCGAGCGTCACGGACTCCGAATTCGGCATCACCACGAAGTGTCTGAACCCGATCTCGCGAAGGGTTTTCTCCAGGTCCCGAGTCTTGTAGTCGGGTAGTAAGACGGTGGTGTCGCGCGATACTCCGGCGCGCAGAAATTCCGGGTCGTAATGGTCCCGGTGCAGATGGGAGATGTACAGGTAGTCCGGGTTACGGTACGCCTCCCAGTCGAGGTCGCTGTTATCGGGAAACGGAAACCAGGACGCGAAGTAGGCGGGATTGACCCAGGGGTCGCACAGAATTGTCGAACCCGAAGCCTCGATGAAGAATCCGGCGTGTCCGAGGGACGTCACCTTGGTAGCGATCACAGCTGGCCTCTCCTCGTCGATCGCCCGACCCCATTAGAACTGTCGAGCAGAGTCAAACTATCGAGCTGAGTGAACTCTTGAAGCCAGGCTTCCCAGCATCACCGCGAGAATTCATCGACCGCCGTCTCGGAATGGTGAACCTGTTATTTGGCCACCAAAACAAGAACGGTAAAGCAACGCATTCGTGAACTGCCGGTGAATATGGTTGCGGACAGGCGTATTCGGCGTTCGGCGAAAAACGCCTGTAAATGGGACGGAAATCTCAGCCGAGCGGATCGTCGTCGGCGTACGGCGTCAACCGCAGGGTGCGGGCATTCTGTCGAACAATGGCGTCCGCCCGCGCCCGCAGGTCCTCGACGTCATCAGTGCCGGCACGGAAGTAGCGTCCGGACAGTGCGTCGAGGCGCCCCGCGGCGATGGCGACGATGATGTCGGTGACCGCCGCCACGGGCGTCCACGACGTACGCCCGCGATGCATCTCCATCGATCGGGTCATGTCGGTTTCGACGTGACCGGGTGAGACGTCGAACGCCGTCACGCCATACTCACCAGCGGCCGCGACGATTGAGCCCGTCATGCGCAGCAAACCGGTCTTGGCGGTGCGGTAGGCGCTGTAGATGGCCCCGTCGCGGATGGCTACACCCGTCGTGAGCTCGACGATCCGGCCGCGGTGGCGGGCCACCATCTCAGGAAGCACGGCCCGGCAGAAGTGGTAGGGCCCGCGGAGGTTCGTCTCGACGATCGCCCACCATTCGTCGGGGTCGGACTCCCACAGCGGGACTTCCGCCGACTCGATCCGGCCGGCGTTGTTGACCAGAAAATCGACCGGGCCGAGCGCCTCGCGTACTCCGTCAACGACGGCTTGCACCTGGTCGGCACCCGTGACGTCGCCCGGGACGACCGCGACCCGCGCCCCAGCCGCGACACATTCGCGGCGTACCGACTCCAGGGCGTCGGCGTCTCGCGCGGTCAGTCCGACGGCGAGGCCGGCGCGCGCCAGCGCCAGTGCGATCTCACGACCGATCCCCCGGCTCGCGCCGGTGACCAGCGCTACCGTGCTCGCGCCCTCCGACATGGTCGCGTTCCTCCCGCGGATCGCCGCTGGTGCTGGCACACCTGTAGTGGGGCCAACTGCGTTACCGTCCCGAACCCACCCTCAGGTGCCGCGCTGGACCGCGTGTGTGCGCCGCGCGGCCTCGTCGACCGCCGCCTGCTTCGCCGCACTCACCTCGGCGTCCGTCAGGGTCCGGTCGGGCGCGCGGAACCGGAGCGCGAACGCCAGTGACTTCGTACCCGCCTCGATCTGCGCGCCGGTGTAGACGTCGAACAGGCGTACGGACTCCAGCAGATCGCCGACACCATCGCGCAGTGCCGCCTCGACGTCGGCCACGGGTACGGCGGCGTCGACAATCAGGGCGACGTCTTCCTTCGCCGGAGGGTACGTCGACACCTGCGGTGCCGACACCGGCCGCATCGACGCTTCCAGACGGTCAAGCTGGAGTTCCATCGCGGCGGCGCGCGGCGGCAGGCCGTACGCCTCGACGACCTTGGGGTGCAGCTCTCCCGCGTGCCCCACGAGCCGGCCGTCGACGAGCAGGGCCGCGCACCGCCCAGGGTGCCAGGGAGCGTGCTCGTCCGCGCGGACCGACAGCTCGACCCCGGCGGCCTCGGCGACGATCCGCGCCGCCTGGATCGCGTCGGCCCAGGTGGCTGACCGCGCAGTGCTCTGCCAGCCGGCGGGTTGGCGGTCGCCGGTCAGCACCACTCCAACCCGGCGCGGCTGGTCGGGCAGAGCCGCGTCGAGCGCGGCGATCTCCTCCTCGCTTGGCCGGCGGTCGACCGGCAACCTGGGTGCGGCTGGAGCGTCCGGACGCGGGCGGAACACCACGCCCAGCTCGAACAACGCGAGGTCGGTGAACCCCCGACCGACGTTGCGGCGGGCGATCGCGAGGAGTCCCGGCAGCAGCGTCGTGCGCAGCAGGGGCTCCTCCTCCGACAGCGGGTTGGCCAGCCGGAGCGCCTGACGGCGCGGGTCGTCGGCGGGCAACCGCAGCCGGTCGAAGTCCGCTTCTCCGACGAACGGATAGGCCAGGACCTCCACGTAGCCGGCGCCGGCCAGCACCCGGCCGACGGTCCGCCGCAGCCGCTGGTCAGACGTAAGACCACGCCCAGGCGGAGCGACCGGGAGGACGCTCGGCACCGTGTCGTACCCCTCGAGGCGGATGACCTCCTCGGCAAGGTCATTGGGATCGGCGAGGTCAGGACGCCACGAGGGCGGCGTGACAGTCAGGCGCTCGGCTCCGGCCTCGCCCCTCGTCTCGACCACGCACCCGACCTCCTCGAGGCGGCGTACGAAAACCTCGACCGGGATGGGATAACCGGCCACCCGGGCGGCGTGGTCGGCCGGGATCGTGATCTGCGGAGCCGGCGGCGGCGTGCCGATCAACGTCGCGCCGTCCAGGATCCGGCCGCCACCGATCGAGACCAGAAGCTCCGCCACGCGCTGCGCGGCGTACCCCTGGATCGCGGTGTCGACTCCTCGCTCGAACCTCTTCGACGCCTCGCTCGACAGCTTGTGCCGACGCGACGTGCGGGCGATCACGACCGCATCGAAGTGCGCGGCCTCGATCACCACGTCGGTGGTGGTGTCGGACAACTCCGTGGTGGCGCCACCCATCACCCCCGCCAGGCCGATCGGCCCGGAGTCGTCGGTGATGAGGAGGTCCTCGGGATCAAGCTCGCGGGTCGCACCGTCGAGGGTCTGGAGCTTCTCCCCCGGCTCGGCCCGGCGTACGACAATCGGCCCGGCCAGGCGCGACCGGTCGTAACCGTGGATCGGCTGGCCGAACTCGAGCATGACGTAGTTGGTCACGTCGACGGCCGCGGAAATCGGCCGCATGCCGGCCAGCTGGACCCGTCGCTGCAGCCAGCGCGGGCTGGGCGCGGCCGGATCGAAACCCTCGACGGTGACCGCGGCGAACACCGCGCAACCAGCCGTATCGTCGACCCGCACCGGGTAACCCTTGTCGGACACGTTCGGCGCCAACTCGGGCTTGACGGGGTCGGAGAACGCCAGCCCGAGCGCGGTCGCCGCCTCGCGGGCGATCCCGCGGACCGACATCGTGTAGCCGCGGTCGGGTGTCACGGCGATGTCAAGCACTTCGTCGCGCAGGTGCAGGACCGGCGCGGCGTCGTCGCCCGGCGTGCCATCGGACGGGTCGAGCACCAGGATGCCGTCATGGTCGTCGCCGACGCCGAGCTCGCGCGTCGAGCAGATCATGCCGTCGGAGACGTGGCCGTACGTCTTGCGTGCCGTGATCGTGAAGTCACCCGGAAGGGTGGTGCCTGGAAGCGCGACGACGACCAGGTCTCCGACGGCGAAGTTGCGAGCGCCGCAGACGATGCCGCGCGGCTCGGCCGCACCGACATCGACCTGGCACCAGCGGATGGTCTTGCCGTTCTTCTGTGGCTCCTCGACGAACTCGAGCACCCGGCCGAGCATCAAGGGTCCCTTGACGTCGGCGCCGACGGACTCGACCGTCTCGACCTCCAGACCGACCCGGATCAGCGCGTCAGCGACCTCGCGCCCCGTGATCGACGCCGGCAGGTCGACGTACTCCCGCAACCACGAGATCGGGACCCGCATCAGCTCTCCCATCCGAAGGCCCGGGTGAACCGCACGTCACCCTCCACCATGTCGCGCATGTCCTCGACGCCGTTCCGGAACATCAACGTGCGCTCGATCCCCATCCCGAACGCGAAACCGGAATAGCGCTCGGCGTCGACACCGCAGGCGGTGAGGACGCGCGGGTTGACGACGCCGCAGCCGCCCCACTCGATCCAGCCCTCGCTACCGCAGGTGCGACACGGCCGGTCCGGGTTGCCGACCGACTCGCCCCGACACACGAAGCACTGCAGGTCGAGCTCGGCGCTGGGCTCGGTGAAGGGGAAGTAATAGGGACGGAGACGGGTCTTGAGGCCGGGCCCGAACATCGCCGCCGCGAAGTGGTCGAGAGTCCCCTTCAGATGCGCGAGGGTGATCCCCTCGTCGACGACCAACCCCTCGACCTGGTGGAAGACCGGTGTGTGGGTCGCGTCCAACTCGTCGGTGCGGTAGACCCGACCCGGGCAGATCACGTAGATCGGGGGTTTACGGGACAACATCGTGCGCGCCTGCGCGGGCGAGGTGTGGGTGCGCAGGACGACGCCGTTGTCCTCGGGTGCGACGAAGAAGGTGTCCATCGTCGTCCGCGCCGGGTGGTCCGGCGGGATGTTGAGGGCGTCGAAGTTGAGCCACTCCGCCTCGGCCTCAGGCCCCTCGGCGACCTCCCAGCCCATCGCCACGAAGACGTCCGCGATCCGCTCCTGGATGGTGGTCAGCGGATGCCGGGCACCGCGGGGCTCGACGTCCCAGGGCACCGTGACGTCCACGGCCTCCTCGACCAGGATCCGGGCCTCCCGCTCAGCCTCGAGCTCGGCCTGACGCGCCGCGAGCGCGTCGTTGACCGCCCGGCGGGCCGCGCCGATCCGCATGCCGGCGTCCTTGCGGGCCTGCGGTGGCAGCGCGCCGATCTCGCGGTTGGCGAGGGCGAGCGGGCTGCGGTCACCCGCGTGCGCGAGGCGGGCGGAGCGCAGCTCGTCGAGGTCGGCCGCCGCGGCGATCGCGGCCAGCGCCTCGTCGCGCATCCGGGCGACCTCGTCCGCGTGCAGCGGCGTGACCTCTACGGGGTCGTAGTTGGTGTTCGGGCCCGACATCTGCTGGGAGTCCCCTCATCAAGTCGTACGCCGGGAAAGTTTAGGCAGTGCCTCCGGCAGGGCCGGACGCACGCTCGACGACGCGCGGCATCTCTGCACCATGCAAGCCAAATTCACCACGTTTCGTAGGGAATGATCACGCAAACGTGATCATTCCGGGGCCTCTTCGGTGGCGGAGGTCCGGCAGCCACCGGGCGCCCGTTGGGCGTTGGCCGAGGCGTAGAGGCAGACCGCCGCCGCGGTCGCGAGGTTGAGGCTCTCCGCCCGCCCGTACACGGGTACGCGGACGACCGCATCGGCCAGCTCCCGCGTGGCCGGGGGGAGCCCCCACGCCTCGTTACCGAAGATCCAGGCGGTGGGTCCACCGAGCAGGCCCCGCTCGGCCGCCATGTCGAGGTCCAGCTCCCCCGCTCCGTCGGCGGCGAGCACTGTGAGCCCCTGCTCCCGTAATGCCGACACGGCCGCAGGCGCGGGGACGCCCACCGTGACCGGGAGATGGAACAGGCTGCCCGCGGACGCCCGCACGCACTTGGAGTTGTAGACGTCGACCGAAGCGTCGGTGAAGACCACGGCCTCGGCGCCGGCCGCGTCCGCGCAGCGAAGGACGGTGCCGGCGTTGCCCGGGTCGCGGACCTGCGCGAGGACCGCAACCAGGTGGGGCTTCGACGCGACCACGTGGGAGTACGGCACGTCGACGAACCGGCACACCGCGATGATCCCCTGCGGAGTGACCGTCTGGGCCAGCGAGTCGAACACCTCACCGGAGACGAGACGCACCGGGATTCCGGACCGGGCCGCGGTCGCCGTCACCTCGGTGTACCGCTCGGCGGCCGGGCTCGTCGCGAACATTTCCTGGACGACCCCCGGACTCGCCAGCGCCTCCCCCACCGCCTGCGGTCCTTCGGCGAGGAACTGCCGGCCACGGGCGCGGAAGGCGCGCTTGACGAGTCGCCGAGCCGCGGTGATGCGGCTGGCGCGGGGATCGGTGAGCTCTGGGCCCGCCACGCGAGTCAGCGTCGAAGCTCCAAAGGACTGACGTAGTGCGCCGCTCAGGCGGCCGCCTCCGTCTCGGCTGGCAGCGCGTTCCTGGCGACCTCGACCAGGGCGGTGAACGCCGCGGCGTCGGTGACAGCGAGATCAGCGAGGATCTTGCGGTCGACCTCGACACCGGCGGCCTTGAGGCCCTGGATGAAACGGTTGTACGTGATGCCGTTCTGGCGGGCGGCCGCGTTGATCCGCGTGATCCACAACCGCCGGAAGTCACCCTTGCGGGCCCGACGGTCACGGTAGGCGTAGACGAGCGAGTGGGTGACCTGCTCCTTCGCCTTGCGGTAGAGGCGCGAGCGCTGGCCGCGGTATCCCTTGGCCTTCTCGAGGATGTCGCGACGCTTCTTGTGGGCGTTGACCGCCCGCTTCACGCGTGCCACTGGCGAACTCCTTGCTCAGACTGCCGCGCTCCGCCACCGGGGCGCGGATGGTTCATCGGGATCATGGGCAGGGTCCCCCGGTGATCCAGGGGGCCGGGGGCTGGGGCCGATTTGCCGAGCGCGGTCAGCGCCCGAGAAGCTTCTTGGCCTTCTTGGTGTCAGGAGCGGCGACGTCCGCGGGGGCCGCAAGCCGGCGCGCACGCGTGGACGACTTCTTCTCCATGATGTGGCCGCGGTTGGCCTTCTTGTGCATGATCTTTCCGGTGCCCGTGACGCGGAAACGCTTCTTGGCCCCGCTGTGGGTCTTCATCTTCGGCATACTCGTCCCTTGCTTCGACCGTTCGGGGCGCACAGCGCACGCCCGACGTCCTGGCGTGCTGCCCCGCCCGGGGAACTACCCGGCGTAGGGCAGCGATCGTTTCGCCACGATGGTTCGGGGCCTCGCCTCGGCGGGCCCGTCTCCAGGCGTGGTGTTGCTCGGCGGCGGTCTAAGGTGTCCGCTCGCCCTGGGGCTGAGGCACCCGCTCGGCGCGGGCGGCCGCGCGATCTGCCTCGCGCTCCGCGGCCCGCCGGGCCTTGTCGGCCTCGACATCCACGCGAGCCTCCGACTTCCGCTTGTGGGGAGTCACCACCATGATCATGTTGCGGCCGTCCTGCCGCGGCTGGGACTCGACGAACCCGAGGTCGGCGATGTCCTCAGCGAGGCGCTGCAGCAGCCGGAAGCCCAGCTCGGGCCGGGACTGCTCGCGTCCGCGGAACATGATCGTGATCTTGACCTTGTCCCCCTGCCGAAGGAATCGCACGACGTGACCCTTCTTGGTCTCGTAGTCGTGCGGGTCGATCTTCGGTCGGAGCTTCATTTCCTTGATGACCGTCTGGGCCTGGTTGCGCCGAGCTTCCCGGGCCTTTTGAGCGGTCTCGTACTTGAACTTCCCAAAATCCATCAGCTTGCAGACCGGTGGCCGGGCGGTCGGAGCTACCTCGACCAGATCGAGGTCCGCCTCCTGAGCCAGGCGCAGCGCATCGTCGATGCGCACAATGCCGACCTGCTCGCCATTCGGTCCGACGAGTCTGACCTCGGGAACCCGGATCCGCTCGTTGACGCGAAGCTCTGTGGCGATGAGGACCCTCCTGTGTGGTGTGCCATGTTTGGTGCCCGCCTGGTGCGTGCACCTCCCAAGAACCCGAAAACGCGAAAAAGGCTTCCGCGCCTTCGCCGCGGAAGCCATCCTCCGGTACGCCGCATCGCCCGCCGGGGCGGGGACGCCACGCTGGCCGCCGACTCGAGCCAACGAACTCGGCGACCGGCCGGACCCGACGACCTCAATCGATCGCTGCGGGTGGGAGATGGTCCTCCGCTTGTGACCCGATCGGATGCCGCGGGAGGGGCCCTCGGCGGGGTGTGCCCGACGGGGACTCACATCCCACGCCACATCTGACCAGGTCGGCCGATCGCCAAGAGTACCAGCACGAGCACACCGCGGCCACCGAGCCCGCCGCTCGTGCCAAGAGGTCGCGGGATCGCTAACCAGAGACGCTGCCCAACGCATACCGGGACAGAAACGCCAACCCCACGCCGGCGGCGTCGATGCCGCACTGCCGTTGGTTTGGCCAGACGTGACCGCACCGATGGGTGACGATCTCGACCACCGAACCCGGCGCCCGCGCGATCACCCGGCCCGGCAGGTCTGGCACCGGTGAGAACGACATACCGAGCCAGGCCACCTTCCCGCCCTGGTAGGGAACCACCTCGTCGACCAGGCCGTGGACCTGCAGGTAGTGGATCGGGGCGCCGCCCGCGCACTGGGTGACGAGCTGCCCGGCAACGCCGAAGCCGGCCGCGAAGAGGTCAGGGCGTTCACACAGCGCGCGCAACGTCATCATGGCGCCGTTGGAGAAGCCGGTCAGGTAGATCCGCCTCGGGTCGATGTCAGGCACCCGCTGCTGGACGTCCGCCACGAGGTCCGCGAGGTACCCCACGTCGTCCATCTCGTGCGACTGAGCCCATCCGCAACACCCGCCGGCGTTCCAGGATCTGTTCGGGCCGATGCCGTACGCCACCACGAAGCCCTGCCCGCGCGCCCGGGCCTGGAAGCCAGCCGCCTTCTCCAGGCGCGTCCAGGTGCCGCCGAAGGAGTGGAGTACGACGAGGAGCGGCCGGCCGGTGCCGCTCCGGCGTACCGCGGTGTCCTGCTGCGCGGGGAGGACGTAGACCCGGCCGCTCGCCAACCGGACCACACCCGGGGTCGGGAGCGAGCTGGTCGGCAGGGCGCTCGGGCCGGTCGGCGGCGTGGTGCCTGCGGGGTCTGTTCCTGGGTCCGTTCTTGACCGCGGGGTTGAGCCGGTGGTCGGCCCAGGGCTGGGCAGGCCGACGCGGTTGGCTCCCGTGCGGCCCTGCGCACCCGTCTGGTGTCCAGGGTCCGTCTGGTCGCCGGCTGGCACACCCGGGCTGGGCGAGGCCGGCCCGACCAGGCCGCCGGTCCACGATGCGCATCCGGCGAGGACGGTCAACGACAACAACACCGTCACGAGGACGGCCGGGGTGAGGACTCGCCCTCGCTGCGGCATGGCGTGACGATAACCGGTCTCGATCAACGTCGCGCGCCGATCGGTGGGCGCGCGAGGTTACGTCTCACCTGCTCGAGCTTCGTCTCACACTCTGGTCGATCCAGGGTGCTGTCTCACATTGTCTACACCCTGCGGGTACTTCACATGGCTAGTACCTGCTTTGCACGGCGTCCATGCCGCGTGAAGCCCCTAATGACCACGTATACGTGGTCATTAGGAGGGGCCGGCCCCCTCCGGAAAGCCGGATCTGCGGGACACGCCCTAGCCTGCTGCCCGTGACAGACCTCCCCGGCAGCCTCCGACCTGGCGTACCCCATCCGCTCGCGTACGTGGCCGACGTCGTCCACGCCGCGCGGCCCCGGCTGGGCACGGTCCGGTTGGTCTGTATCGACGGGCCGGCGTGTTCGGGCAAGACCACCCTGGCGAGCCGGCTCGCGCGCGCCCTCGACCTCGTCCCCGCCGTGCAGGTCCTCCACATGGACGACCTCTACGAAGGGTGGGACGGGCTGCCAGGTGTCTGGGAGCGGCTGGAGAAATGGGTGCTCGCTCCCCTGCGGGCCGGGCGACCCGGGCGGTACCGGCGCTATGACTGGCAGCGCGGAGAGTACGCCGAGTGGCACGACGTCCCCCTCGGTCTCGCGCTCATCGTCGAGGGGGTCGGTTCGGCGGATCGTCCGGTCGATGCCGACGCGGTCCTCAAGGTGTGGGTCGACGCGCCGACCGCCCTGCGGTTCGAACGCGGCGTGGCCCGGGACAACGGCGGCTTCGGGCCGTACTGGCACGGGTGGGCAGAAGCCGAGCGGGTGCACTTCGCCACCGAACGCACCGCGGAGCGAGCGGACCTGCTCGTCGACGGCGCGCCGGACGTGGCGTACGACCCGGAGACGGAGGTGGTGCTCCTCGGCGGCACCTCGCGGCCCGCGGGTCGAGACGGTCAGCGCCGCTCGCCGGTCTCCTCCGCGTAGGACTCAGCCGATTCTTCCGCGGAGGTGACCATGTCGAGCCAGGCAAGGACCTCGGCGGTGTGCTGGCCCAGCGTCGGCGGGGCGAGGTTCACCGGGACCCCACCCGCGTAGGGGTTGTCGTCGAGCCGGATCGCCGGACCGGGGATCCTGATCCGCCCGAGCGTGGCATGGTCGACCTCGACGACCAGCCCCTGCGAGCGGGTCTGCTCCCAGTCGTAGACCTGGTCCAAGGTCTTCACCTCACCCGCGGGTACGCCGAGGCGCGCCAGTTGGCGCAGCAGGTTCGCGACCGGCCAGCGTGCGAAGGACCTCTCCACGGCGGCGACCACCGCCTCGTGATTGCCCACGCGTTCGGCGTTCGAGGCAAATCCCGGCTCGTCCGCGGGGAGCCCGAACGCCGCCGCGAACGTCCGCCAGAGCCCTTCGCTGCCGACCGAGATCTGCACGATGCCGTCAGCGCAGCGGAAGAGTCCGTACGGGCAGATCGACGGGTGGTGGTTGCCCTGTGCGCGCGGCACCTCCCCCGCGACCGTGTACCTCGTGCCCTGGTAGGCGTGCACACCGACGATCGCGGCGAGGAGGGAGGTACGAACGACCCGCCCGCGACCGGTGCGGGTCCGCTCGTGGAGTGCGGCGACCACGCCGTACGCGCCGTACATCCCGGCGAGGAGATCCGCGATCGGGACGCCCACCCGGAGCGGCTCGTCAGGACTCGCCCCGGTGAGCGACATCAGGCCGCCCTCCCCCTGCGCGATCTGGTCGTACCCCGCCCGCGCACCCTCCGGACCGTCGTGCCCGAAGCCGGTGATGGAGAGGATGACCAGGCGGGGGTTCAGCTCGGTCAGGCGCGACGGAGAGAAACCGAGCCGCTCGAGGACGCCGGGGCGGAAGTTCTCGACCAGGACGTCGGCGTGGCGGAGCAGGCGTTCGAGGTGGTGCCGGCCGTCGGTGTCCTTGAGGTCGAGGACGACCGACTCCTTGTTCCGGTTGCAGGAAAGGAAGTACGTCGCCTCCGGCGTGTCCGGCGGCCCCACGAAGGGTGGGCCCCAGCCGCGTGAGTCGTCGCCCTCGGGACGCTCCACCTTGATCACCCGTGCGCCGAGATCGCCGAGCATCATCGCGGCATGCGGCCCGGCAAGGGCGCGGGACAGATCGACGACCACCACGTCCGACAACGGTCCGGGCACGAGCACCCTCCTTGACGTCCGACCGGCTGGGCGAATTTCGTTCGGCGTACCTTGCTCGGTGCATCTCACTCGGTGCATCGCGTTCGGCGTTTTCGCGTTGGGCCTCTCGTCATGATCACCGGCCGGACCCCGAACAAAACAGCCGCGGTCGGAATTCGTCCGCCAATGGTCGCGCCGCTCCGGGTAACCTTCCGGCGAATTCTCCCGGGCTTTCTGTGCACCCGATTCCGCCTTTTACGGACCAGAATTCCAGAAAAGGCCACCGGGCGAGGATTGGGATTTTAGCTTGTTCATCAGGAACGCTTCACCACCGCATTCCTTCCCGGCGTGGTGTACGACGACCGGTCCGGTCAGCGAAATCGAGGTGGAATTCGTGCGGCTTTTCCCAAGGCCTTCGCCCGGCCGGACATCCATGTTCACCCGGCGGCAACTCCTGCGGACCGGGACCGTTGCCGGCGCATCGGCGTTCACTGGGCCGGTTCTGCGTGGTGATCGTCGTACTTCCACGGAGGAGGCGCCACCAGCCGCACACGACGGGTTGCTCGACCCGGCCAGAATCCCGAAGTACGTCACACCGCTGTTCGTCGTGCCGCCCATGCCGCCCGCTGCCGGTGAACCAGGCATGGACGTCTACCACATCGCGGCGCGGGAATTCGTCCAGCAGATCCTGCCGGACGGATTTCCCGCGACCACGGTGTTCGGGTACGGCTCGGCCCGCGACCCTGCCACCTTCCGGTATCCGGGATACACCATCGAGGCGATTGTCGGGCGGCCGGTTCGCGTCACCTGGGCCAACCAGCTGATGTCATCCTCGGGGAAGTTCCGTCCGCACCTTCTGCCGGTCGACCCCAGCATCCTGTGGGCCAACCCGCCGGGAGGTGTCCACGGGCGCGACAGCCGCCCCACGTTCAGACGTACGCCCGGGCCCTACCGCGGTCCGGTGCCGTTCGTCACCCACCTGCACGGAGGGCACAACGTCGAGGAAAGCGACGGCTACCCCGAAGCGTGGTACCTGCCACCGGCGCGGGACATCCCGCTCGGCTTCGCCCGCGTCGGCACGGTCTATGAGCGCTACCGCGAGGAGGCGCGGGAACGGACCGGAGTCGTCTGGAAGCCGGGCAGCGCGGTCTTCCAGTACGCCAACGACCAGCGGGCGACCACCCTCTGGTACCACAGCCACGAACTCGGCCTGACCCGCCTCAACGTCTACGCGGGCCTCGCCGGCCTCTACCTCCTGCGTGGTGGTCTCGCCGACCTGCCGGCCGGCGTGCTCCCCGGCCCGGCGCCCCGCCTGTCGGACCTGCCCGGCAGCCGGGCCTACGAAGTGCCGCTGGTGATCGCGGACCGGTCGTTCACCACTGACGGCTCGTTGTTCTTTCCGCGCAGTCGGGGCTTCTTCGGTGACGTACCGCCCGAGGGGCCGTTCGTCCCCACCACCGACGTGCCCCCGATCTGGAACCCGGAGTTCTTCGGCACCACCATGGTGGTCAACGGCACCACCTGGCCGGCGTTCGAGGTCGAGCCGCGGAGGTACCGCCTGCGGCTACTCAACGCGTGCAACACCCGCACGCTCATCCTGAAGATCGTGACGGATCCGCTCGCTCCCCGCCCGGTCGAGCCCGCGGTGCCGCTGTGGATGCTGGGCAGCGATGGCGGCTTCCTGCCCACGCCGGTGCCCCTCGATTCCGTGCTCCTCGGCGTGGGCGAACGCGCCGACGTGCTCGTCGACCTCACGGGCCTGCGTCCGGGCACCGGGCTCTACCTCATCAACGAAGGCCCCGACGAGCCGTATGGCGGCGGCACTCCGGGCGTGACCTTCGCACCCGCCGATCCGGCGACGACCGGGCAGGTGATGCGGCTGGAGGTGATCCGGCCAGCATCGGTTGACACGAGCGTGCCACCCGACCAGCTCCGGTTGCCGACCCTGATCCCGCTCGGGCCGGCTACCCGAACCCGCCAGGTCTCCATGAACGAGATGGAGTCGGTGTTCTTCGCGGACGCGCCGACCGAGGTCCTGCTCGGGACCCTGGACTCGACCGGCGCCGGCCGGCCGCTCCCCTGGGACGCACCGGTGACCGAGGATCCCGAGCTGAACTCCACCGAGATCTGGGAGCTGCACAACTTCACCAACGACGGCCACCCGATCCACCTGCATCTGGTGCAGTTCCAGGTGCTCAACCGGCAGCGGTTCGACGGGCCGGTCAGGCCAGCTGAGAGTTCGGAGAGTGGGTACAAGGACACTGTCCTCGCCCTGCCCGGTGAGATCACCCGGATCAAGGCGACGTTCGACCAGCGCGGTCAATTCGTGTGGCACTGCCACATCCTCGATCACGAGGACAGCGAGATGATGCGTCCGTATCACGTCGGACCACCGTCTGGTGCCAGTCAGACCCACGCCGGCCAGGGACCCTACGACCGGTAGCGTCCCCTTCGACCTGTGGTCACGAGATTCCAGAGAGGACGCTGTTGATGGTTCGCAAAGCGGTCATCCCGGTCGCGGGGCTTGGTACCCGGCTGCTGCCGTTGACGAAGGCCCTGCCCAAGGAGATGCTGCCTATCCTCGACAAGCCTGTCCTCCAGCACACGATCGAGGAGCTCGTCGCCTCCGGCATCGACGACATCACGATCGTCACCTCAACCCGCAAGGCCCTTGTCCAGCAGCACTTCGCGCCCGACGACGACCTCGACATCCGGCTCCGCGCCGACGGCAAGTCCCAACTCGCGGACGACCTGCAGGAGGTCACCTCCCTCGCCCGGATCACCTACCTCTACCAGGACGGGCCGTACGGCAACGGCACGCCGGTGCTGAACGCCGCCCGCATCGTCGGCGACGAACCCTTCATGGTCTTGTGGGCGGACGACGTGTTCACCTCGGAGGTGCCGCGTGCCCAGCAGTTGATCGCCGCGTACGAACGCACCCGCGCGCCCGTCCTCGGCCTGATGCCGATGGATCCGAGCGAGTCCCACCGCTACGGCGTCCCCATCGTCGAGGACGAGCTGGGCGCGGGGCTGCTGCGCATCTCCGGGATCGTGGAGAAACCTCGGCCGGAGGAGGCGCCGTCGGCGTACGCCTCGATCGGCGGGTACGTCGTAACGCCCGGCATCGTCGCCGAGCTCGAGCTGCAGGCCGAACGCCACCTCCACTCGCCCAACGGCGAGGTCTACCTCTCCACCGCCATCCACGAGCACGCCCGCACGAGCCCGGTCTTCGGGCAGGTGATCGACGGCACCTGGTGGGACACGGGTAACCCGCTGGGGTATCTCCGCGCGCAGTTCGCCGCCGCGCTGGCTCACCCGGAGTACGGCCCCGAGCTGCGCAAGCTGGCCCGCGAGGGCAACGATCTCTTCACCCGTGCCACCGGGTCCGAGGAGCGGCCGTAGCAGCGGTCGCCGTTCGGGCGATGAGTTTTCCCTTCGCTCACCGGTCTGATCCGGTGAGCGAGCCCTCGGCGCAACCGGAGGTCACCCGGGCGCGTCGGCGCCGCGGTCATCGGTGGAAAAGTAGGAGCCCAGTCGCGAGGAGAGCGAGAGCTGTGCCGTAGACCCGGGTAAGCCGTTGTGGGTTGGCGCGGATGGCCAGGCGGGCGCCGAGGTAGGCGAGCGGCGCTGCCGCGGCCGCATACACGGCGGTGATCGACCAGTCGATGTGGCCGAGCGCCCAGTGGGTGACTGTGCCCGGCACCGCGAGCGCGGCGGAAACCGCCAGCGACGTCGCAAGGGCCCGCTTGATCGGCAGGCGGAGAACGACCAGGTAGAGCGGCGTGAGGAGGAAGCCGCCGCTGTTGGCAAGGAGCCCTGAGAACACGCCGACCGCAGCGGCGACCAGGATCAACCGGACCCGGAACATCCCGGCGTCCTCACCGACGCGCTCAGACGGCTCCCGGGGAAAGACCGCCAACCGTACGCCGATGGCCGCGATCACACCTTCGGTGATCTGTATGAGAAGAGGTCCGCCGACGTACGGAGTGAGCAGCGCACCGCCCACCGTCGCCGGAAGTCCGATGGCGATGCTCCAGGTCACCGTCCGCCGGTCCACGTAGCCGCGTTCCCAGTAGGCCCGCGATGCGGCCAGCGCGATCAGCACAGCGGCCGGGAGAGGCGAGGCCAACGCTACGAACGCCGGTACTCCCACAACGTGCAGGAGAAGAGTACCCACCGCCGAACCACCAGCACCGAACAGCCCGCCGAAGAAGCCCACCCCGCCACCGATCACGGCGATGATCCACCAGGGCGAGGCCATCAGGCCACCGCCAAACGCCCTGGCCGGCCGTGGCGCGCAACCCGTTCGCTCACACTCCCCAACGCCCGCAGTCCATGCCTTCCGAGGCTGCGTAACCCGCGCCATCGCCGGGCACCGATACCTTCGGATCGTCCCAATCCTCCGAGACCGGTACCCCGCCAGGCACAGGGCTCTAACTCCCAGAGTGCTGGGCCTCGGTCCCTCCTCCGACGCCGGATGGGCTCCGGGCCCGGGGCTTAGGGCTTGGGGCTCGGGGCCTGGGGCAGCCCGATGAGGTCGGCCATCAAGGAGGTCTGGTGGTCGAAACAAGCGTCGGCTCGGAAAGTACCGGTAGACGGCCGACGACACCATGCCGAGGTCACGGGCGACTGCCCGAAGCGACAGGTCCGCCCCGTCGCTGGCGCCGGCATGGCCTGGGGCACGCTTGCGTCAGATGAGAGCGGCGCTCTCGATTCATTCCATTGATCAAACGGAGCTTCTGATGTCGCTGCATGTCGTGGTCGGCGCCGGCTCGGTCGGCGGCGCGGCGGCGCGGTTGCTGGCCGAGCGTGGCGAGGAGGTACGGCTGATCAGCCGGCGTGGCGTCGGTCCCGATCGGCCGGGAATCGTGCGGATCGCCGCGGACGCGACCGACGCGGCACGCCTCACCGAGCTGGCCGCCGAGGCGGTCGCGCTCTACAACTGCGTCAACCCGCCCTACCACCGCTGGCCAGTGGACTGGCCGCCGCTGGCGACGGCATTCCTGACTGCCTCCGAGCGCACCGGCGCGGTCCTCGCCACCGTCGGCAACCTGTACGGCTACGGCCCGGTGGCCGGCCCAATGACCGAGTCGATGCCACTCGCCGCCACGGGGGTGAAGGGCCGGGTCCGCGCCGCCATGTGGACCGACGCCCTCGACGCGCATCGAGCCGGACGGCTCCGCGCCACCGAGGTACGCGGCTCCGACTACCTCGGTGCCGGTGCGCAGACACCGTTCACCGTTATGGTGCTGCCCCGGGTGCTCGCCGGAAAGCGCGCCGCGATAGCGGCCGACCTGGACGCTCCGCACAGCTGGACGTACGTGCGCGACGTGGCCCGTACCCTGATCGCCGCCGCCACCGACCAGCAGGCCTGGGGTCGCCCGTGGCATGTGCCCAGCGCGCCGCCCGTCTCGGTGCGCGAACTGGCAGCGCGGGCCGCACAGCTGGCAGGTGCGCCCACCCCGAGGCTGACCCGGATGCCGTACCCGGCGTTGTGGCTCGGCGGCCTGACCAACCCGCTGGCGCGAGAACTACGCGAGACCGCCTATCAGTTCGACCGGCCGTTCCAGCTGGACTCCACCGCGGCCAGGGAGATGTTCGATATCGAGCCCACCCCGCTCGACGAAGCCCTGCGCGAGACCATCGCCGCCCTCCGGGCCACCCCGGCGCCGATCGCCGGCTGAGGAGGCGAGCAGCGACTCAGGACGGTCCGGTCTGGCATCCACTGGCCAGGAGGTTGTTGATCTCCCGGCCAGTGGATGGAGCGGACGAGCCGGCCTGTAAGCCGGATTCTGTAATCGGCGGCCATCCCTCTCAGGTCGCCGTTGCCGGCGACTTCTAGCGGCCTACCCGCAGGCTCGGGCGGGCCGCCCTCAAACACCTGCGCGGGCCAGGATGCTCAGCGCCTCCTGGCCCTTCTTGGCCTTGCTCCGGGTGGGGTTTACCGAGCCACCTGAGTCACCCCAGGTGCTGGTGGTCTCTTACACCACCGTTTCACCCTTACCCGCACCCCCGACCACATCGGGTCGAGGGCCGCTGGCGGTCTGCTTTCTGTGGCACTGTCCCGCGGGTCACCCCGGGTGGGTGTTACCCACCACCCTGCCCTGCGGAGTCCGGACTTTCCTCGGCGGAACGCTGGAAGCGCCCCGACGCGACCGCCCGGCCGGCTCGTCCGCGACCAAGCCTAGCCACCTCCCGTACGGGACTGACAGGACACCAGACCCGCCCGCACCAGGAGAGGTCGCACGAAGGAGCCGAGCGAGGGCCAACGCGAACGGCATCGACCAAACGTACGACTTCACGCGAGCTCGAAATGCACCTTCCGCCGCTGGACGTCAGCCTCGACAAGGCGGAGCTCCACCTGCTGGCCCAGGGGCAGGTCCTGGCCGGCGACGCTCGCCTCCACCGCCGGATCCCGCAGCTGGACCGTACCCTTCGCGCTGGTCTGATCCACCTCGGTAACCGTCCCCATGAAGATCTCGCCGACATGAGGTCGCAACAGAGCGGCCTCGACGAGATCGATGATCGCGCGTTCGTACTGATGGGCCCGCCGGTCAGCGTCCGCCATCTCCTTGGGCAGGACGTCCAGCGCCGCCCGCACCCATTCCGGTACCTCCTGGTCGGAGCACAGTGCGACGCAGATCTCCGCGGCGTACCTGTCGACGAGCCGGCGCAGCGGCGCGGTCACGTGGGCGTACTCCGACGCGAGCGCCGCGTGCAGCGGCTGCTCCGGCACGCCACCCTCGAACGACGTGTAGCCCGCACCCCGCAGCAGGACCGTCGAGGAGGCCAGCAGGGCCGCGTGCGTCGGCTCGGCCGGGTCGAGCGCGCGGATGAACGCGGCGTACGACGTCTCGTCCGACCAGGGAACCCGCAACGCCTGCGCGGACCGCCGCAACCGGGCCAGGTCCCGCGCGTCCGCCGGCGGCAGGGTGCGAAGGATGCCGATCTCGCCGTACAGCATCAACTGTGCCGCCGCCATGCCGCACATGAGCGACATCTGCGCGTTCCAGCCCTCCACCCGCAACGGCGCCCGGAACTCCAGCGTCCACCCCGATCCCTGTTGCACCACCACTCGATCGGGGCTCGGGAGGTTGACGCCCCCGCGCTCGCGCTCGCGTTCCTCCCGCAGCCGCCCGACCTCGCGCAGGAGGGGCAGGACGCCGTCGGCGTTCCCGGAGTCCAGAGAGCGTTGGACGCTCGGGTAGTCGAGCTTGGCGCGACTGCGGACCACCGCGCGGCTCACCTCTACCGCGGTGCCCTCGCCCGTGGAGTCCAGATCCATCGTCCACAGCAACGCCGGTCGGTCCACCCCCGGCAGCAGACTGGCGGCGCCCTCACACAGCGTTTCGGGATGCAAGGGGGTACGCCGGTCCGGCGCGTACAACGTGACGCCCCGGCGGTGGGTCTCCTGGTCGAGGTCACCCAATGGTTCGACGAACGTGGCGGCGTCAGCGATCGCGTAATGCACGCGGTAACCGGAACCGCGGCGTTCGATGTGCAACGCCTGGTCGAGGTCGAGGGAGTCGGGCGGATCGATCGTCACGAACGGCAGGTCGGTCCGGTCGACGTGCGCATTCCGGACGACGGCGGCAGCGGCAGCGGCGGCCGCCTGGCGGGCCGACTCCTCCACCGCGCCGGGGAACCCGTCGGGGATGTCGAGCTCGGCACGAATGCGGGCGAAACCGGCGCGAACGTCCTCGCCATCGGCGGCGGCGAGGCGAATCTGACGTCGGGGCACGCCGAAAGCCTCGGATATCCAGCGGAGGACCGCAAGGAGGCGTCCGCCGACCGGGGTCTTCTACGCTCGGACAACGTGGGTATCTCGAGCGCCGGCCGACCTGGTGGCGCCGGTCGATCGGGCGGCGCCGGCCAGCGCTCGGCGCGACGGACGGCACCGTGACCTGGCACGAACTCGTGGCGGTCGCCGCGCTTGCCGGGGTCCTCGCGTTCGCGATCCGCCGGCCCCGGGACTATCCCGAGGCCGTGGCGGCGGTCCCGGCCGCGCTCCTCGTCGTCCTCACCGGCGGACTGTCGGCGCAGGAGGCCTGGCACCAACTCACCACCCTGCTCCCGGTGGTGATCTTCCTCATCGCCGTCCTCGTGATCGCCGACGCCTGTGACGCCGAAGGGCTCTTCGCAGCGCTCGGCGGCGTGCTCGGCCGCGCCTCGCACGGTCGGCCCCAACTCCTACTGACCCAGGTCTTCGTCGTCGCGGCACTGACCACGGCGGTTCTCAGCCTCGACGCCACGGTCATCCTGCTCACGCCGGTCATCGTGGCGACCGCCCTGCGCGCGCGGGTTTCCGCCCGACCACACGTGTACGCCTGCACGCACCTGGCCAACAGCGCCTCGCTGCTGCTGCCGGTCTCCAACCTCACGAACCTCCTGGCGCTGTCCGCGTCGGGCCTGTCGTTCGTCCGTTTCGCCGGGCTCATGCTGTTCCCCTGGCTGGTGGTGATCGCCGGGGAGTACGCGGTGTTCCGCCGCTTCTTCGCCGCCGACCTCTCTGGGGCCGCGACGGCCACCGGCCCCTCGACCGCGTCGGCCACCGGCGCGACGTCGCCGCCCGACCCACTCCCCCGCGCGCTCCGGTCTGACCTGGCCGTCCCCATGCCACAAACCGAGCCAATCCCCCGCGGACCGCTGATCGCGGTGGGGCTGGTGTTGCTCGGGTTCGGAATCGCGGCACCGCTGCACCTGGAGCCGGTCTGGTTCGCGGTCGCGGGCGCGGTGGGACTCGCGGCGTACGGGCTGGTACGCCGGCGGCTCACCGCACGGCGGGTAGCGCGGGCCGCGAGCCTTGACTTCGGGATCTTCGTTCTCGGCCTTGGTGTGGTCGTCAGCGCCGTCGCTGCCGGCGGTCTCGGGCACGCGGTCGACCGGATCCTGCCCTCTGGAGCGTCGTTCCTGGCACTGCTGGGGGTCGCGGCCGTGGCCGCTTTCCTCGCCAACCTGCTCAACAACCTCCCGGCACTCCTCCTGCTCCTCCCGTTGCTGGCCGGTCGCGGCGCCGGGGCCATCCTCGCGGCACTGATCGGCGTGAACGTCGGACCGAACCTGACGTACGTCGGATCCCTGGCGACCCTTCTGTGGCGGCGCGTCCTGCGGCAGCGCGGCATCGAACCGGCGCTGCGGGAGTTCCTGTACCTGGGCGCGTTGACGGTGCCGCTCACGGTGGTGCTCGGCGTCGTGGCACTCTGGTGTTCACTCGCCCTGGTTGGGTCGTGAGCGCCAGGAGGAGGCTGCCATGACCGTCCTCGTCTGGATCACCGAAGGCAGCTGGCAAGCCTGCGTTGACGCCGCGCTGGCGACCGCCGCATCATCGGAGCCGATTGTGCTCGCGCATGTCACACCCGCTGCGTTGCACGGCGCCGCCGAGGGTGCGTTCGGCGCGTTGCTCGGCCGGCACCACCGCGACCCGGCGGCCCAGATCGACCACCTCGCGTCCGAAAGTGCCCAGGCCCTGCTTGCCGCCGCGACGGCCCGCGTCGGCACCTGGCCGGGTGGCATCGAGACCATCGAACGTCGCGGACACGTCGAACGCGAGGTGGTGGCCCTCGCCGCCGGTGTACGCCTCCTGGTGTGCGGCCGGACCGGCGACACCGGGCATCTGGGGCCGCGCAGCCTCGGCCATGCGACCCGCTTCGTTGTCGACCACGCGCCGTGCGCCGTTCTGCTGGTGTGGCCGGGGCCCGCTCCCGACATCGCGACCCTGCCACCTCCCCCGCCGGACCACAGCCCGCCTCGCTGAACCTCTGGGCGACGATTGTGGAGACTCCGGGGTGCTATAACACCCCGGAGTCTCCACGGTCTTACGGGCGTCTTACCTACGCCGTCTGGATTCGGCTCCAGAGATATCGGAACGCCTTGAAAATAAGGAATCTCGTCGTGCTCGTCGGTTGCGAGCATGATCGCGATCGACTAAAATCGAACGCATGAGCGACGGCGATGGTGTGCGGATCTCTCCGCTCCCGCCCGGGTTTGGCGACATGCTTCCCGGCCCGGAGTTGGTGGCCGTGCTCGCTGGCGTCGATCGGTCTGCCTGTAACGGGTTTGAGGTGGGGGAGCTGGTCCGCGCGGGCCGCAAGGTTGCCCGTTGGGCTGAGGCGTTGAGCCTTGGCGACACGCAGGTCTTGGCGCACTGCCCACCGTGCTTCCGTGACGATGAGGCGGAACGCTCGTCTGTGCCGGAGCCGCGGGCGGCTGAGTTGTTGTCGCCGATGTTGGGGTGGACCAACTACCGCAGTGATCAGTTCATGCTCATCGCGTTGGCGCTTACCGACCTGCCCAATACCCGTGGCGCGTTGGAACGCGGTGAGTTGGAGTTTTCTGAGGTTCGGACGATCGTCGACCGGCTCACCCTTCTACCCCCAGCTGACCGCACCTTGGTGGATGCGGCGATCTTCCCCGAGGTGCTGAAACTGCGGGGCGGGCTGCTACGGCTCTATGTTGAAGCCGAAATCATCAAGGTCAACCCCGAAGCATCCAAAGAACGCCACAAGAAGGCTCGGGAAGACCGTGGCGTTGCTGTCTACCCCGACGAAGACAACGTCTCCACCCTCCGCCTCCACGGCATTCCCCACGACCAGGCCGCGCAAGCCTGGGCGTATCTGGATGCGATCGCCCGCACCATGAAAACCGGCGGAGACGAACGCACCCTCCCCCAACTACGTGCCGACATCGCTATCTCCATCCTGTCCGGCGAGGCCGACGTGATCATCTGCGACAGCGCGCCTGAAGCTGGCGGAGAGTCTGGCCATGGTGATGAGGGCCGTGCCGACGAGGCTGATGGAGAGGACTGCACTTGCGAGAAGGACGGGGAGAACAGCGACGACGCCGTCGACGGCGGTGCCAGTGCCGGGGAGAACGGCGACGACGCCGGTCCTTGTCAAGGTTCCTTTGACGACCTGCTCGACGAGCAGAACAACGCCGACCGCCCCGCCCAAGGCGAAGCTGAGGGTGCGCAGGAGGACTCCGCCACCGAACAGGATGGGTGCCGGCACACCGGGTGCGACCACGACCACCACCTCCAGGGCTGCCCGTGTGAGGACTGCAAACCCGCCACCTACACCCACCCGTTGGACCAGCCCGCACGTCAGGCCCGCAATGACGGCGCGACCGGAGAGGGCGACGCGGCCATGGGAGGCCACGAGTTCGGACGCGGTCGGGATAGGGACGCTGATCGGGAACCGATCCCGGAGCAGGAGATCCCTCTTGCGTTCCGGTCCTGGAGAGCGGCGATCAAGGCGAAACTCCAGCTGAACGTGCCCATTACGACACTGTTCGAGCTGGCGAAACGGCCAGCGGAGCTTGGCGGGTTCGGACCCATCTTCACCGAAATAGCGAGGCGATTGATCGCGAACCATCTCGATAATCCGGATGCGATGTTCGCCATCGGGGTCACGCACCCGGTGACGGGGCAGTTGTTGAGCCTGCATCCGCTGTCGAAACGCTTCCTCCGCGGACTCCCGGCGGAGTTTGTGCAGTCACTCAACCAACGCTGCACCTGGATGCTCTGTAGACGCCCAGCCATCTCCTGCGACCTCGACCATACAAAGCCCTACTCCGAAGGCGGCGAAACGTCCGTCAACAACGTGGCACCACTATGCCGACGCCACCACCGAGTCAAAACTGAAGGCAACTGGAAGGTCGAACAGACCAGCCCAGGTCATCTCCAGTACACCGATCCACACGGACGGGAGTACCAGGTGACCCCGCCACGCCTCACCGACCCCGTAGAACCCGACGACCCCGATCCGCCACCGTTCTAACCGGCGCACGGAAGATGCGGGACGGGCAGACATACCGGCAGGCTCAAGAACCCTTGGAAACAAGGGGTCTTGAGCCTGTCCCCATGCGGACGCTCCGACCAACGGTGACGCCATCGGGCTTGTCCGAGGGCGATGGATCCCCAGCCAGCCCTACGGAGGACCGATTTCTCAGCCCACGCAGGACCAATCAGTCGAGGTGCGTTGCCAGTCCGAACGACCGTAGCGACGCCCCGCCGTCGGCGTACCAATGCACTTCACTGATCGAGGCCGGCGAGAGCTCCATACGGAAGATCGCCTGCGGCGGTACGTCGAGGGCGAGACACGTCAGCAGCTTGATCGGCGTCACATGCGTCACGACGACCACGCTCTGGCCGGCGTACGACCGGATCAGGCGGTCACGTGCGGCGCGTACCCGGACAAACACATCATCGAATGACTCGCCACCCGGCGGCGCCACCGAGGTCGACCGGAGCCAGGCGTCGAGGTGGTCTGGCCAGCGTTCACGAACCTCGGCGAAGGTGAGTCCGTCCCATTCTCCGAACGCTGCCTCGGCGAAGCCGGGTTCGACGGACACCGGAAGGTCAAGCGCCGCCCCCACAAGCTCTGCCGTCTCGCGGGTGCGCCGAAGCGGGGAGGTGACCACCGCGGCGATCCCCACCCGCCCGGTCAATGCGGTCGCGGCCGCCGCGGCCTGCTCGCGCCCGCGATCGGTCAGCGCGACGTCCTCGCCACCGGAGCCGCTGAAGCGCTTCGCCAACGAGCGTTGGGTTTCGCCATGGCGCAGCAGGAGGAGGTTCGTCGGGGCCTCGAGCTGCTCGCCCCATCCGACGAGGACCTCAGCCGGCGCGTTGGTGGGTTCGGTCAGCGGCGCCTCGGGCAGCGGTGCGGTCGAAACTGACCAGATCGGATCGCCACCGTCGAGGACCTTGTTGAGCAGCGCGTCGGCCGCCTTGTTGCGCTCTCGCGGAACCCAGGTCCACGCCGTGCCCGCCGGCGCCACCCGACGGGCGTCCAGCGCCAGTTGCTTCATGTCGGGATGCTTGATCTTCCACCGGCCGGCCATCTGCTCGATGACGAGCTTGCTGTCCATCCGGACCTCGACGGCGGCCTCGGGGTTGATGTCCCGGGCGAGCCGCAGCCCGGCGAGAAGCCCGCGATATTCGGCGACGTTGTTGGTTGCCCGGCCGATCGGCTCGGCCGCCTCCGCCAGGATGGCGCCCGTCTCGGCATCGCGGACCAGGGCGCCGTAAGCGGCCGGGCCAGGATTGCCACGCGAACCCCCGTCCGCCTCGATGATGAGCCGGCGGTGCTGGTCAGTCCCTGTCATCCAAACCCGACTGTTCTGTTCGTGCCTGATGCTGGCGTCGGCCAACCTGGACCGTGGCGGACCTGCTCCCGCGTCCGGATCGGACCCCGGTCACACACCCGAATTGAGGGAGCGTACGAGGATCCGGCCGCATTCCTCGCACCGCAGGACCTCCTCGGGAGGCGCCTTCGCGATCTTGGCGAGGTAACTCGCGTCCAGCTCCATCCGGCAACCCTCGCAGCGACGGCTCCGCAGCACGGCCGCCCCGACACCGCCGAACTGCGCGCGCCTCTTCTCATACAGCGCCAGCAGCTCGCTCGAGATCCCACCCGCCGTGTCGGCACGCTCTGCCCGCGCGCGTTCGGCTTCCGAGTCGATCTGGGCGTACGCCGCGTCGCGGGCCTGCTCGGCGTCAGCCACCCGGCTGTCAAGGTCAGCTTGGCGCTGTTGGCGGTCGGAAAGCCGCGCGGTCGCCTCCTCCAGGCGTTCCATGATCTCGAGCTCGACGTCCTCGAGGTCGGACTGCCGCTTGGTGAGCGACTCGATCTCGTGCTGGAGGCTCTCGAGTTCCTTGGGCGACGCGACCTGGCCGGCCTGGAGCCGCTGCTCGTCGCGGGCACGGCGGGTACGGACCTGCTCGACGTCGGCGTCGGCCTTGCGTTGCTCGCGCCCGAGGTCGGCGACCAGCGTGTCGGCGGCGACCACCTCGGACTCGAGTTCCTTGCGTTCGACCAGGAGTCGCTCCGCCTCGGCGCTCTCGGGCAGGGTGCGCCGGCGGTGGGCCAGCTGGTCCAGCCGGATGTCGAGTGCTTGGACGTCGAGCAGCCGGAGCTGCATGAACGGGTCGGCGTTCAGTGGACGTTCCCTCCCTGGTCGCTGCGGATCTGGCTGGGAAGGTGGCTCGCCCAGGGATCCGTGCATGTCGTCGAGACGCGGGTCTCCACCGTAGTGCCCTGGTCGGCGAGTGCGTGCGCCAACCGGCTCGCCGCGTGGGCCAGCCATGGCCACTCACTTGCCCAGTGTGCGACGTCGACGAGTGCCGGCGCATCCGGGTGCTGGCTGGCCTCGGAGGCGGGATGATGGCGCAGGTCTGCGGTGACATAGGCGTCGACGCCGGACTTCCGCACCGAGTCGAGGTAGGAGTCTCCGGCTCCACCGCACACGGCGACCGTCTGGATGAGGCGTTCCGGATCCCCCGCTACCCGTACGCCGTGCGCGGTCGCCGGCAGCGCCTCGGCGACCCGCCGCCGAAAGTCCGCCAGGCGTTCGGGCGCGGGAAGGACACCGATCCGGCCGACACCCAGGCGCGGTGCGTCGGGGCGGGGATCAAGCGGCCGCAGGTCAGTCAGACCGAGTACGCCGGCGAGCGCGTCGGAGACTCCCGGATCGGCGGCGTCGGCGTTCGTGTGGCACACGTGCAGGGCGATGCCGTTGGTGAGGAGCTCATGGACCACTCGCCCCTTGGGTGTCGTGGCCGCGACGCCGTGAACGCCGCGCAGGAAGAGCGGATGATGAACGACGATCAGCTCGGCGGACCATTCGAGCGCCTCGTCCACCACCTCACGGACGGGATCGATCGCGAACAGCACCCGGCGTACGTCCGCCTCGGGCGCACCGGCGACGAGCCCCACGGCATCCCAGTCAGCGGCCCAGCGCGGGTCGTAGAGCCGGTCGAGAACCTCGACCACCTGTCCAAGCGTCGGCACGCCGCCAGGCTAGCGTGCGGCTCGGAATGATCACGTTTGCGTGGTCATTCACCACGGCACTAGGCAAATTGGCCGTGCGTCGTGGGGAATGACCACGCAAACGTGATCATTCCCCACGACGCGGGGGTGGGTCAGGCGCCGCATTTGTACAACGTCTGCGCTCCGCCGGGCATCATCGGGTCGGAGTCCTTCTGCGCGTCAGCGGACCCGCCGTAAGCCGCCGGGTCGACCACCGTGCAGTGCTGGTCGATCCAGTCGGCGCGAGCCGCTCGCGCTCCCGCGCCCGGTCCGCCCGGCATCCCCGCGGACTTTCCCTCCCGGCTGGCCCCGAGCACGAACTTCAGCGTCCCGTTGCTGACCCACTCCTGCAGCTGCGCGACCGAGGGCGCGTTGTCAGATCCACTGAAGCCACCCATACCGATCACGGTCTCGTCGGAGTCAATGATGTAGACACCCGCGCCGTTGGCACCGCCCTCGACGGCCAGAGTGATCTCGGCCCCGTCGCCGTGCTGCTTGGCGTAGTTCAGGATCCGGCGTTGTTCGGCGGTCAGCTTGTCGGAGCCCTTGACCGGGCCGCCTGTCATGAGGCGGGGTTGCCTCCCGGGCGTCCCCTGGGTCTGGCCCTGGCCCTGGCCCTGCGTCTGGCCCTGGCCGCCGGGCTGCCCAGGCATCGGGCCAGGTCCGCCCACGATCACGGTGCCACCACCCGCCACTCGCCCGACGAATCCCGCGGTGGACGGCCCGGCGGCTGGCATGCCACCGCTGCCGTTCGCGGCGTCAGCGACCGACCACACTCCGGGCGTCAGCAGGATCGCTGCCAGACCGGCGACGAACGCAGGCCGCACGACCGCCCGCCACCGCGCCGCCCCGAGCCGGAAGTACCGGAAGAGCCGGGCCACCACCAGGCCAGCGACCGAGACCGCTCCGACAGCGACCACCGCCCAACGCGTCCAGCCATGCCAGTCGGCGGCGTCCCGCGCGACCACGACCCAGGCCCAGCCCGCGCTGATCGCGATGCCGAGCGGAAGCAGCAGCCACGCCAACCGCCCGGGGCGTTGGTAGTACCGCCACAGCAATGCCAACCCGGCGGCGGAGATCGCGGCGATCGCCGGCGCCAGCATGGTCGTGTAGTAGGGGTGCCAGATGCCCTGCGCGTAGCTGAACAGCAGTCCGGTGACGAGCAGCCAGCTCCCCCACAGGAGCCAGCCGGCCCGCCGCGCCGGGTCACCTGGCGCCTTCGCGAGCAGACGTCGTACGCCCACAACGGCCACCACGATCAGTACGAGCAGCGACAGAGGCAGCAGCCAGGAGATCTGCCCACCGGCCGCCGCGTCGAACATCCGGGTGATGCCGGGCTCACCGCCGAACGCCGCGTTCGCCCCAGTGGGAAGCCGTGCACCCTCGGGGAGTTCGGCGCCGGGCGGAAGCGACGTCACCACCCCCGGCGTCCCACCCGCTTTACCCCCCGGCGCCCCGAGGCCCTGCCCGAAGATCCGGCCGAGTCCGTTGTAGCCGAAGACCAGCTCCAGCGCGCTGCCGTTGGTACTCCCTCCCATGTACGGCTTCTTTCCGGGCCACAGGTCGTGGAGCACCGGCCACCAGAACGACGACCCGACCAGGACCGCCCCGGCCGCGAGCAGGTCCACGAGGCGCCGCCGGAGCGGGGCCGCGACGCCGGCGAAGTACGCGACCGCGACGCCGGGCACGATGATCCACGCCTGCAGCATCTTGGTGGCAAAGCCGCAGCCGATGAAGAACGCGCACCACAACAGCCACCGCGTACGCCGGCCAGGCTCCCCGGCGTGCACCGACCTGGTGAAGGCGTACGCCGCGGCGACGAGCAACAGCATCAGCAGCGTGTCGGGGTTGTTGTACCGGTTGATGGCGACCGTGATCGGCGTGAGCGCCAGCAGCAGCGCGGCGAGAAGCGCCACCTTCTCGCCGGCCCACAGGCGCACGGTCCGGTGCAGTAGGAACACCGTGGCGACGCCCTCGATCACCTGCGGCAGCAGCAGCGACCAGCCGTGATACCCGAAGATCCACACGGACACGACCTGCGGCCACAGCGCCATCGGCGGCTTGTCGACGGTAACGACGCCATAAGGGTCGAACGACCCGAACAGGAAGTTGGTGAAGCTGGTCGACATCGACTTCACCGCGGCCGAGTAGTACGCGTTACCGAGCTGACCGCCACCGATCGCCCAGGCGTACAACAGTCCGGAGGCGACGCAGATCGCGAGCAGCGCCCACACCGGCCAGCGCGCGGCCTGGGATCCCCGCCCTGGTTGGCGTTCCACCGGACTCGTGCGGGCTGCCGTATCGGTAGCCGTCGTCATGCCGTTTCCCTTCCGTTTGTGTCCCGGAAGACCCATCCGCGCAACAGCAGGAAGCGTCCACCGGTGCCGATGATCGATGAGGCGAGGAGTACGGAGAGTTCGAGCGCGCGCGAGGGTGCCGCGGCAAGGGCGTGCAGGATCAGCAGCGCGGCCGAGGTGAAGCCGTAGTACAACCCGAAGACGGCGAATCCCTGCAGGTGGATCCGGCCACGCGACAGTCGCCTGGCGGAGAACGTGAACCTGCGGTTCGCCTCGGTGTTGGCCAACGTGCTGATCACGAGCGCGACCAGGTTGGCGACGAGGACCGGCCACCACCGCCGGAACGCCGCGTACAGCACGAGGTTCAGCACGGTGGAGAGCGCGCCGACGGCCGCGAACGACAGGACCTGCCAGGACAGCGCTCCGGTCTGGCGTCCGAGCACCGCGTCCGGATGCGCGGCGCGGGGCTCGGGTCGCCGCGGCAGCCCTCCCACCCGCGCACTCCCCGACGCCTTGGCGCGGGCGACTCTGACCAGCCCGCGCAGGTCGTCCCACGCGGTGCCGAGTACGTCGACCCGGCTGTCGGTGTCCTCCACCCAGTCGACCGGGACCTCGTGCACGCGCAGGCCGTTGTACTCGGCGAGGAGCAGGAGTTCGGTGTCGAAGAACCACCCGCCGTCGCGGATCCGGGCCAGCAGCGGCCTGATCACGTCAGTGCGCGCTGCCTTGAAGCCGCATTGGGCATCGGTGAACCGCGCGCCGTGACTCAGCCTGATCACCGCGTTGTAGCACCGCGAGACGAACTCCCGTTTGGGTCCGCGCAGGGTCCGTGATCCCGGAGCGAGCCGGGAGCCAATCGAGAGGTCGGAGTGTCCGTTGACCAGCGGCGCGACGAGCGGGAGCAGGGCGTCCAACCCGGTCGAGAGATCGACGTCCATGTAGACCACGACGTCGGCGGTGCTGGCTCCCCACGCCTCCCGTAACGCGTACCCCCGGCCCTTGCGGTCGAGGTGGCGGACCCGGACCCGTTCGACGTTCTCGGCCAGTGCCCACGCGAGCGCCAGCGTGCCGTCCGTACTCGCGTTGTCGACGATCGTGATCGTCGCGTCGAACGGAAACTGCTCGCTGAGGAAGCCGTCCAGGACGCGGACGCACCCGGCGAGGGCCCGCTCCTCGTTGTAGACCGGGATCACGATGTCGACCGTCGCGGTCGACGGAAGATCGTCCGCCGGATCGGATGACCCCGCGCGTGATCGTTCGCCCTCGATGATGCTCCCCGACATGCTCTCTCCATCCACTCCGACCGCCCCTCCACGCACCGGCCACTCTGTGCAATGGCCGGCTACGACAAGTAGCCGCCATGCGCGTGAGAGCAGCCTCGGGAGAAGCTCAGAAGTTCGTGAGAAATCCCCTCCGAGGGCCGTCGCCGGGCCGCTCACCCGTGCTGTCTCACGTAGCCTCGGCATCGGTTCCCGGGCTGGCCGGGGACCCATACGAGCGCAGCGGATGATCGATGGACGAGCCCATGCGAGTGCTGGTGGTGGACGACGACCCGCACGTACGCGAGAGCCTGCGGGCGAGCCTGGAGTTCGAGGGGTACGCCGTCGAGACCGCCAGCGACGGGGAGCAGGCTTTCGACCGGCTCAGCCCGCCCCAGCCAGCGGGAGCATCCCCTGACCTGGTGATCCTCGACCTGATGATGCCGCGGCTGGACGGTCTGGAGACCTGCCGGCGCCTGCGGAGCGCCGGCGAGCGCCTGCCCATCCTCATGCTCACCGCCCGGGACGCGCTCGGTGATCGGGTCACCGGTCTGGACGCCGGGGCCGACGACTATCTCGTGAAGCCGTTCGCCCTCGAGGAGCTCCTCGCCCGGCTGCGCGCACTCCTCCGGCACCGGCGTAGCCCCTCCTCCACACCCGGCCGCGGACCGGTGCTGCGCTTCGCGGACCTGGAGCTGGACACAGGCACGCGGGAGGTGACCCGCGCCGGCCGGCCGATCACGCTGACCCGGACCGAGTTCGACCTACTCAGCCTGCTGATGGGGGCACCCCGGCGGGTACTCACGCGGGGTCACCTGCAGCAGGAGGTCTGGGGGTACGACACCAGCACCAACAACCTTGACGTCTACGTCGGCTATCTCCGCCGCAAGACCGAGGCGGGTGGCGCCAGCCGGCTCGTCCACACCGTCCGCGGCGTCGGATACGTCCTCCGCTCCGAACCATGAAGTCGCCCGGCCGCACCATGCGGAAACCACGCGAACGCCGGATGTTGCTCCGCAGCCGGGTCGCTCTGAGCACCGCGCTCGTCGTCGCGGCCGCCATCGCGGGGATCAGCATCCTGAGCTGGGTGGTGACGCAGCACAACCTGCGTGCCCAGCTCGACGAGTCGCTCACCCGCGGCGGCGTGCGGTTGGTGGGCGCGATCCGGCACGAGCTGGGCCAGGCACAACTCCCACCCCCACCGCCGATGCCCGACCCGAGCCTGCTCTGCCGGGTCGACAACGCGAACGAACCCCTGCAGCGGTTCGTCGAGGGCATCCAGCTTCTCCGGAACGACGGCAGCGTGTGCGCACCGACAGGCGTGGACGAGGTGGTGACAACCGCACAGGACCGCCGGGTCACGACCCCGACGCTGCGCGACGGCGAGACCCGATCCGGCGCGCAGGTGCGGGTCCTGCTGCGTCCGCTGGAAGACGGCGGCGTCCTGGTCACCAGCCGCAGCCTGGCCACGATCAACAACACCTTGGCCGGCCTCCGAACCACCCTCATCGGCGTGTCCGTCCTTGGTGTCGCGGTCGCCGCCGCGTCCGGCCTCCTCCTCACCCGGAACGCGCTCGCCCCGATGGAGCGGCTGACCCGGACCGCCGAACACATCGCCCGCACCGAGGACCTCGCCACGCCGGTGGACGTGTCCGGGCGGGACGAGGTCGGCCGGCTCGGCCGGGCGTTCACGGCGATGACAGCCGCGCTCGCCGTGTCCAGACAACGCCAGCGCGAACTCGTCACCGACGCCGCGCACGAACTCCGTACCCCGCTCACCAGCCTGCGTACGAACGTCGACCTGCTCGTCCGAAGCGAGCGCACCGGCCGGCCCCTCCGGCCAGACCAACGCGCGCGGATCCTCTCCAGCCTCCAGTCGCAGACGGGTGAGTTCAGCGACCTGATCACCGAACTCGTCCAGCTCGCCCGCGACGAACGCGAACTCGCCCGCACCGAGGTGCCGATGGCCGACGTCATCGCCAAGGCGGTCCGCCGGGCCAGCAGCCGTGCCCGCGAGCATCGGTTCGCGGTGGACGCGGTGCCCTGGTGCACGATCGGCGACGCCTCCGCGCTGGAGCGGTCCCTGCTCAACCTGCTCGACAACGCGGTGAAGTTCTCGCCGTCGACGTCGCTGGTCAGCGTCTCGTCGCGGCCCGGCTGGATCATCGTCGCCGACCAGGGGCCGGGTGTCCCACGGGAGCAACAGGCGCACGCGTTCGACCGCTTCTGGCGCGCACCGGAAGCGCGGTCGCTCCCCGGCTCAGGACTCGGGCTGGCGATCGTCGCGACGACGACAGCCGCTCACGGCGGTCAGGTCCGCTTCCTCGACCCACCGAAGGGTCGGGGCGCATGCGTACGCGTCGACCTCCCGGTGACGCCTCTGTGCCCGAGCGAACCCCACGCGGGCCCGGAATGACCACGTATACGTGATCATTCCGGCTCAGCGCGAGCGCCGCAGGTGACGGTCGGCCGCGTCGGCGAAGCGTTCCCAGTCGTACGCCGTCATCGCGTGGCCGCCCGGCCTGATGTGGTAGCCGATCCGGCTCAGCACGGGCTCCGACACCGGCGGCAGCTCGGTCGCCGCGAGCCCTTCCACGCCGAGCAGCTCATACACCGGTGAGGCGTACCTGCCGCCGAGGAACTCGCCGTACGGATCGGCCCAGTCGTCGTCCTGCGCGCTCGCGATGTAGAACGGACGCGGCGCGATCAGCGCGACGAGCTGATGTTGGTCGAAGGCCAGCGTCTCCTCGCGGTCCGCGTACGCCGAGAAGTTCGGGCAGAACCAGTGCGGGAACCTCCGGGTGATCGCGTCGACCGTCTCGCCGTGGCGACGGCGGGACAGCGCGACGCCCCCGCATCCGGAGTTGTTGGACACCGCCATCGCGAAGCGTTCGTCCTGCGCGGCGGCCCACATCGCGGTCTTGCCAAGTCTGGAGTGGCCGACCGCGATCACGCGCTCGGGATCCACCCGTGAGTCCTCCTGAAGGTGGTCGAGCGCCCGGCTGAGCCCCCACGCCCACGCGCCGATGGCACCCCACTCGTCGGGGCCGGGGCGGGTCTGTCCGTCGGTGTAGAAGAGTGGGTGTACGCCGTTGGAGAAGTCGTCGACGTCGGGGTCGAGGTCTTCGTACCACGCGGTCGCGACGGCGTAGCCGCGTTCGATCATCCGCTCCAGCGGCCAGCGCTGCCTGAGCACGTCGGGCTCAGTCGGGTCCCCGAACTCCGCCGCCTGGTTGCCACGGAAGTTCAGACCGAGGAACGTCGGCGCCCGGTCGCCCGCTGGCTCGTTGGGGAGGTGGATGAGCAATGTCATGCCCGGCCCGTCTGACGCTGGCCCGAACGACAGCCGCACCTCGACCCGGGTCGCCCGCCCGTCCAGCGCCGCGGGCTCCTCGGACAGGACCTCACGGTGGACGGCGATCGCGGTATCCGGCGTCCGGCCGAACATCTGGCTCGCGAACAACTCCAGCAACTCCGGCCGGCGTCGGGCGTACCACTCCTCCGCCGACGTCACCACGCTCCCGTCGGCACAGACCAGCGGGTCAGGCAGACCTCCGGGCACTGACAGCCGCCCGTCGGGCAGGGCCAGCCGTCCGATCGTCGTGTCGACCATGGCGTTCCTCGTCTCGCGCGGGCTTGGCGGGGCAGGCTGAACGAAGCTCGGAGCAGCGTCATGAGGCTACTGGCTGGCACCGCGCCGGTCAGTACGGATGAGCGTCAGACTCCTGGCCAGAATCCACGCGGTGACCAGGGCCGGCGCGAACGCGGTCGGGCCGCAGCCGACCGAGCCGTAGAACCGCGACGGGTCAGGTGCGAAGTAGAGCCGCCTCGGGCGCTACGGACGAGGGCCCGCGTCCACCGGAGTCGCCGACTGACGCTGTACCGATCGCGCCGAGGTTCCGCTGTAAGGGGTGAGGTGTTTAGGTAAGGCATCGCAGTTGTGAGACAGTTCGGGTCTTCGTGCGCCACAAGTCGTCGCCAAGCAAGGCGAATTCAGCTGCTTCGTCGGGAGATACCACGTGAGGTGGCGGCCGTCTCGAATGGCGTACACCCGGCCGTATCGGATACTGAGAAACCAGGCTTCTGTCTCACATCGTGTACACCCCTTGGCGGACCTCACGCGCCAAGTCCCCACCTCACTAGGCAAATTTGCCTTGCCTGGTAGGGATATCCCCCGTCTCGCACCGCAGAAGGTGTACACAATGTGAGACGCCCCCTCATTGAGGTCTCGAGCGGTCCAGATTTCGGATGGCTTACCGGACGACTCGCAGCACTCATGATCAACTAGCAGAAATCGCCCACGATTCGCGCGGATCTTGGGCGATTTCTGCAAGTTGATCAAGCTTCGACCCGAATATCGCTCACTATGCGAGATCGACCATCGACATCACCCTGACCTGGCGGAGAAGCCGACGCGCCTCAGCCAGGTTGGCTTTCGCCCCACTCAGAGCCACCAAGTTGCCAGCGCCGCGGGTTTGAACAGGCTTCATTAGCGGCCGGCTTCCAGGTGTTTGCGCATACGGGCGCAGAGGGCGTGTAACTGCTCTACCTCCCGCGAACTGAGGAGGTCGAACATCTGCTCCCGAACCGCCGCGACATGACCCGGCGCGGCCTTCTCGAGCTTGGCCATGCCGGCGTCAGTAAGTTCGGCGTGCATACCCCGCCGGTCGTCCTCGCACTCGACGCGGCGTACCCATCCGGCCCGCTCCAGCCGGGTGACCGCCCGGGTGACGCCGCTGCGGGTTGCCAGAGTCGCGTCGGCGAGGTCCCGCATCCGCATCCGGCGTTCGGGCGCTTCGGACAAATGCACCAGGAGTTCGTAATCGGTGAACGAGATCCCCGCGTCGGTCTCCAACTGCCGACCCAGGGTCTGTATGAGAAGCCGGGTGGTGTCCAGGTATGCCCGCCAGGCCTCCTGCTCGGTCGCGTCGAGCCATCGCACCTCGTCCATGACGGCGAGCCTACCGGGAATGATTGACAGCGCAACGACATTGAGTAGGGTGCAAGTCGTTGACACTTCAACGATCCGATCCGTGGAAGGTCCCAGCGGGCGCAACCCGGGACGGACCGCCACAATTCTGGGAAGAGAGGCAGCCATGCCCGCCGTCACCGTTGAGAACACGCTGGCATTGCCGCGCGTCCCGCAACCCAACCCAATGACTGACGAAGACCGTCCGGTCGTCTCGGTGACCACCGCACCCAAGGGCTTCGAGGGTGAGGGCTTCCCCGTCAGGCGGGCCTTCGCCGGAGTGGACCTGCGCAGCCTGGACCCGTTCATCCACATGGACCAGATGGGCGAGGTGGAGTACGCGCCGGGCGAGCCGAAGGGCACCCCGTGGCACCCGCACCGCGGCTTCGAGACCGTGACGTACATGATCGACGGAGAGATGAAGCACTCCGACTCCAACGGCGGCGGCGGTCTGATCACCAACGGGGACACCCAGTGGATGACCGCGGGTGCTGGCATCCTCCACATCGAGACCCCGCCGGAGCACCTGGTCGTGAGCGGCGGACTGTTCCACGGCTTGCAGCTGTGGGTCAACCTGCCGCGGGCCAAGAAATTCGCACCACCGCGCTACCAGGACATCACGTCCAGCAAGGTGGCGTTGCTCAGCTCCGCCGACGGCGGGGCGCTGGTCCGGGTCATCGCCGGCGAGGTCGCCGGACACCCCGGACCGGGATCGACGTACACCCCGATCACGCTGGTCCACGCGACCATCACGCCGGGCGCGGCGCTCACCCTGCCGTGGCATCGCGACTTCAACGCGCTGGTCTACACGCTGGCGGGTACTGGCACCGTCGGGTCCGAACACCGGCCGATCGAGTCGGGGCAGCTCGCGGTGTACGGCGCGGGAGGTGCGATCACGGTCGCCGCGAACGCCCAGCAGGACTCGCGGACGGCGGCCCTGGAGGTCTTCATCCTGGGCGGCCAGCCGATTCGCGAGCCGGTCGCGGCGTACGGTCCGTTCGTCATGAACACCAAGGCCGAACTCCTGCAGGCGTTCGAGGATTACCAGGCCGGCAGGCTCGGCAGCATCCCCGCCGCCCACGCGGACGTGCACGGGGCTACGCCCGACGCTGAGTAACCGGCCGCACCGCGGGAGCTCGCCTGCCCTACTGGACGAGGGCGGCGAGCTCCCGCAACTCCGCTCGTACGCCGAAGCCGAGAAACCTATGACAACTCGGAAGGCGTACCGGGCCGCACATCCTGCGGTGGAAGCCAGTGGGTGCTGTAGTCGCGTTCGATGTTCGCGGCGCCTGACTTGCTGAAACGGAGGGGGCGACGCGGCTTCGTCCAGCTGACGTATGCCGTCTGGCTTGGTCGCAGCCCGCGACTTCGAGCCCATTGGTGGAAGACTCGCATCGCGGTGCTGATCTTGGGCAGGCTCGCCTCCACCACCTGCTCGAGGAAGGCGACGCGCCCTCGCCGCCACTCCTCGACGTCCGCAGGCCCCAGCCAACCAGTCGCGAGCAACGCGTCGACCGCCGTCACGTAGCCGCTCCGCGACAGCGCCGCTTCGCCTGCCGCGGCGATCTTCTTGTGCAGCTTCGCTGCGTTCCGCGGGTCC
Organism: Actinopolymorpha alba DSM 45243; assembly: GCF_000373925.1. Taxonomy (GTDB): domain Bacteria; phylum Actinomycetota; class Actinomycetes; order Propionibacteriales; family Actinopolymorphaceae; genus Actinopolymorpha; species Actinopolymorpha alba. Next base: position 61,528 of record NZ_KB892768.1, read on the forward strand.
ATCGATCTCCTTCCGCCAAGGCTCGCCCCAATCAAGACGGAGCGCGCCGACACCTGAAGGCGAGTCAGGACCTGAGACGGAACAGAATCTCTCCGGCGTTCGGTACGACGAGCGTGTCAGGATCGCGGGCCCATTCGTCGGGGTCGATGCTCGCCGGGTCGCGGTAGGCCAGGCCCAGCGCCCGCGTCCGGGCCTCGTCCATCCCGGTCGCCAGCGTCACGGTGACCCGGCAGCGCTCCTCCCCAAGCACCGGGTCATACGTACCTCCGCCCCGCAGGTGGGTCGAGTGGGCGAGAACCGAGCGCGAGACGTCCCCGAACCGCTCCCACTGGCCGGTGAAGTAATCGCGGCAGTGGTAGCCGATCTTCTCGATCTCCGCGCCGTGCGTCCGGCTGACCTCGGTGACCTGCGGCGCGTACAGCACAACCTCGCCGCCGTCGGCGACCACCGGCTCGACCTTGAACATCCCCTTCGCCGCGGTCCACAGCTCGTCGTACCGGCCAGCCACCAGCGAGAGCACCCGGCGGACCGGGCGGTCGAGGTAGCGCACGTGGGTCTGCGCCGAGACCCCTGCCGACGCGGCCCACGCCTCCTCGGGCGTCCCGAACGCCAACGAATGCAGGCCGGTGCTCATCGTCGCGTTCGGCTCCTCGTTGAGCCGCTCATGAGATCCCGACGCCACGACGGCCGCAAGACACAACCGCTCGGACGGGATCAGGCTCGCCGCCCGGTCGATCACCGCGCGTACCGGCGTCACTCCCGGGGTCCCGATGATCTCGGCGTTCGTGATCAACGCGCCCAGCCAGTGCGACAGGTCGATGACCTCGCGGCCCGCGACCCCGGGGAAGAAGTACTTGTTGCCGCCGGAGAAGCCCACCACCTCGTGCGGGAAGACCGGCCCCACGACGAGCACAACATCGTGATCGACGACGTGCCGGTTGACCCGCACCACGACCGGCTCGTCGAACCTCCCCTCCGAAAGCTCGGCCACGTCTGGTGCGGGGATCTCCCCGACCACCGTGAGCGCCTCCGGGACCCACCACTCATGGTTGACCACCGTGGTGCCGGGATAGGTCTCCGCCAGCCGGCCCGGACGGTAGCCGAGGTGGGTGGCCAGCTGTGTCTCGTCCATCGGCGCGTGGGTGCCGAGCGCGATGAGCACGGTGAGCCGGCTGACCCGGCCGTGCACCGCCCCGTGTACGGCGCCCAAGAGGAGCGGCAGTGGGCAGGTGCGCGTGGAGTCAGGAACGACGACGCACAGGCTGCGCCCCTCCAACGGCACCGAACGCAAGGCATCGTTGACGAAGCGCCGCGCCTCCTCCGGCATCACGTCCTGACCCGGACCGCCCACCTGCTGCACTGCCACGACTCACCCACTTCAGTCGCTGATCTCACGGAGATACGCGAGATTGTCCCGCACCCGCTCCTCGAGCGGGACCTCGGTCGAGAAATCCTCCACCGACACCCACCCGTCGTACCCGTGTTCCTTGAGCGCCGCGAAGAGCGCGGGCAGATTACCGACGCCGTGCCGCATCGGCGCCCACTCCCAGCTCCAGTCGGTACGGTTGGCGCCCTCGACCGGCTTCGCCACCGGCGCGGCGTTCTTGACGTGGACGTGGGCCAGGTGGTCACCGAGGATCTGCAGGCTCCACGGGTCGTACTCATAGCCCTCGCGCAGCATGTTGCCGACGTCGTGGATGACGCCGACGTGTGCCGGGTCGAAGCCCTCGACGAACCTCGCCGCCGCCGAGGCGCTGGAGGTCAGCGACTGGTGGTGGAGCTCGATCAACGCCTTCACGCCGTACTGCTGGGAGAGTTCGGCGATCGTGCGGTACTCCTTACGGCGTTGCTCGAACGCCGCGTTGTAGCCCTCCGGCCCGGGCTTCCCGACCGGCACCCGCATCTGCGTCACCCCGAGCGCGGCGGCACCACGCATCAGGCGTTCGACGTCCGCCACCTCATCGCACCGGGCGTACGCGCCGATCGAGGGGATGCCGAGGCCGGCCTGCTTGGTGATCTCCTTGATCCGGGGTACGTCGTCCTCGAACGACGACAGCGGCCAGGTGCACTTGTTGCCCTGCCAGAAGCCGCTCGCACCCGACGGCGGCTGCTGGTCGACGACCCGCCACTCGACGCCGTCCCAGCCCTGTTCGGAGAGCTTGGTGACCGCCTCCTCCGGCGTCCACTCGGGCAGGCTCGCGGTGAAGACGGCGAACTTCATGAGGTCAGCTCCTTGATCTTCACCGGGGCCTGCCGGCGCGCGGACTCGTAGATGCCGCGGATGAGCGCGAGCGTCTGCGTCGCGTCCGCGACGGTGACCAGCGGCGGGCGCCCCTCGTCGACGGCGTTGAGGAAGTCCACGAACTGCGTCGTGTGGGAGGTGGCGCTGATCCCGGCCACCTTCGGGCCGGTGTCCTCCTTCTCCTCGGCGTGGCCGCTCGCGGCGAGGACCGCCTCGGCCTGGTTGGCCTGCCCGCCTGCGCCGTAGGCGTACTCCTCGGCATCGTCGCCGGCCGCGTGGAAGTAGGTGAGCTTGTTGTGGTCGACCACCGCGGAGCCCCGGTCGCCGTGCACGTGGATCTTGGTGGTGAGTCCGGGGTACGCCGCGGTCGTACCATGCACGACACCCAGCGCACCGCTCGCGAATCGCACGGTCGCCACCGCGGTGTCCTCGACCTCGATCCGCTCGTGCGCGAGGCGACCGGTCCACGCGTAGACCTCGACCGGCTCGCCCATGAACCACGCGAGCAGGTCGATGGTGTGGATCCCTTGGTTCATCAGGGCGCCGCCGCCGTCGAGCGCCCAGGTGCCGCGCCAGTCACCGGAGTCGTAGTAGGCCTGGCTGCGCCACCACGACATGATCGCGTTGCCGGAGGTGAGCCGGCCGAACTTCCCCGCCTTCACCGCCTCGTGCACGATCAGGCTCGCGGGGTCGTAGCGGTGCTGGCTCACCACCATCGCCGTACGATCCGAACGCTTCTCGGCCTCGGCCACCCGGCGGGCCGCCTCGAGATTGACGTCCAGCGGCTTCTCGATGATCACATGCTTGCCGGCGTCGAGCGCGGCGACCGCGGCATCGGAGTGCTGACCGCTGGGCGTGGCGATCGTCACCGCGTCCACGTCGGCGCGCGCGAGCACCTCCTTCAGGGCGGTGGACGCCTCGATACCGAGCTGTCCGGCCAGTTCCTGCGCCCGCTCGGGAATCGTGTCCACCACCACGGCCAGTTCGGCCCGCGGGCTCAAGGACTGGATGGTCTGGGCGTGGGTGCGACCGATCACCCCGGCGCCGATCACTGCGAATCGCATTTGTGCCCCTTCTGTCGTCCCTCGGACGGTGTCTCGACCTGGGCCCGGCCCGGAATGATCACGTATACGTGGTCATTACCTGCCTCACATGGCATCGATGCCATGCGAGGCGGGTAATGACCACGTTTACGTGATCATTCCGCCGGTCAGGCTGGCGTTTGCCGGTGCCGCTTCGGGCACCTCACTGGTAGGGGATGCTTTCGGCGTCGAGGAGACCGGTGAAGGCCCGGGTCGCCTTGGCGAAGAGCTCAGGGCCGGAGAAGCCGCCGGACTCCCCCATGTAGGCAAGGTGCGGCTCCATCGAGAAGTAGCTGTCGAAGCCGTCGGCGCGCAGCGCGCGGATCGTCTCCGGGATCTCGCCGTCGCCCTCACCTGCCGGCACCACCCGGCCCTCGGCCGCCAGTGCGTCCTTGATCTGCAGGTAGTCGATGTAGGGCCGCAGGCTCGCGAACCCGTCGGTGAACGGCGCGACGTCGCACAGCACGAAGTTCGCGGGATCCCAGACGAGCCGCAGCTTCTCCGACCCGACGGACTCCACGATGTCGAGGCAGCGGGACGGGATGTCGCCATAGATCTTGCGTTCGTTCTCGTGGGCGAGCACGACGTCCTGGTCGCCGACCCGGGCCGCGAGCGCGGACAGCCGGCGCAGCACCTCGTCGCGGTGCTTGGCGGGGTCGTCGCCGTCGGGCATCCAGAACGAGAAGATCCGGATGTACGGCGCCGCCAGCTCGCGGGCGACCCAGAGGGCCCGGTCGAAGCGCGCCAGGTGCTCGTCGAAGTCGTCGTGGATGCCGACCTTGCCGATGGGGGACCCCACCGCGGACAAGGCGATGCCGTACTGCTCGAGAAGCCGCTTGAGCTCGGCGATCTGGTCGTCGTCGAGGTCGAGGACGTTGGTCCCCCAGGCGCTGCGGAACTCGACGTACCGGATGCCGAGCTCGTTCAGAGTCTGGAACTGCGTGTGCGGGTCAGGGTCGATCTCGTCGGCGAATCCGGAGAGGGTCCACATCGTGGTTTACGGCTCCTCAGTTCTCTCGTCCGGTCGAGCCTGCGGGGGACCACGCGCGCGCCCGCGGAGCCCCACAGCACTGACCCAACGTCCGGCGACGCTGGACACACGACCGGTTGTGGCAACTATGGCAACCGGTTGCCAAACCTTGTCAAGGGGGCGACACTGAGCCGTCCGGGACCGGCTCAGTTCGTACGCCGAAACTCACGCAGAGGAGGGCAGGTGGCCGCACGCGACCAACAGCGCGCGCCGACGATCCACGACGTCGCCGCCCGCTGTGGAGTCGCCGCCTCCACCGTGTCCCGTGCGTTCTCCCGTCCCGAACGCGTGAACGCCGCCACCCGGCAACGCATCCTCGACACCGCCGAGCAGATGGGCTACCAGCCCAACCCGATCGCCCGCGCGCTCCCGTCCGGCCGGACCCGGACGCTCGGCCTGCTGGTGCCCGACATCACGAACCCGTTCTTCCTCGACCTCATTCGCGGGGCGGAGCGCGCCGCCGCCACGGCCGGCTACACCCTCGTCCTGGCCGACACCGAGGAGTCCAGCGACACGGAGACGACTGTCGTCGACCGGCTCGCCGGCGCCGTCGACGGGTTCGTCCTCGCCTCCTCCCGCCTGTCGGACTCCCGCCTGCGCGCGGCGTACGCCAGGAAGCCGCTGGTGGTCGTCAACCGGCGGGTGCCACCGGTGCCGGGCGTACTCATCGACAGCGCCCAGGGGACCCGGCAGGCCGTCGAGCATCTCGCGTCGCTCGGCCATCGCCGGATCGCCTACCTCGCGGGGCCGCGCGCATCGTGGTCGGACGCGCGGCGCTGGCGGGCGTTGCAGACCGTGGCCCGCCGGCGGGGGCTCCACGCCGTCCGCATCGGTCCGCTGGCCCCGACGGTCGACGCCGGCGTCGCCGGTGCCGACGCGGTGCTCCTCGAGGACGTCACCGCGGTCGTGACGTTCAACGACCTGCTGGCGATCGGCGTCCTGCGACGGCTCCGCGCCCGCGGTATCGACGTACCCCACCAGATCAGCGTGGTCGGCTGCGACGACATCTTCGGCGCCGACTTCTGCCATCCCCCACTGACGACACTCACCGCACCGATCGAGGCCGCCGGCCGCACGGCCGTCGACCAACTGCTCGGGCTGCTCGACAACAGCGCGGCGCCACGCCGCGACATCGTCCTTCCCACCCGGCTGACCATCCGGGACAGCACCTCCGAGGCGCCCACCCGCCTGCGGCAGGAAGTAACTGGATGAGCCAGCACTCGCACGACCCGCACGGCCCCCTCACCCACCAGCGGAGGCGATCGTGATCAAACTGAGTTTCAGCACACTCGGCTGTCCGCAGTACACCCTCGACCAGGTAGTCGCGACGGCTACCGAAAGCGGCTACGACGGCGTCGAGCTGAGGTTCCTGCGCGGCGAGGTCGCTCTGGAGAAGCTCCCGGAGTTCTCACCGGCGGGCATCAAGGAGACCCGGCGCAAGCTCGACGACGCCGGCATCGAGGTCGCCTGCCTCGACACGAGCGTGCGGTTCACCTCGCCCGACCCGGCCGAGCGGGCCGCACAACACCAGGCTGCCCGCACCTACACGTGGATCGCGAACGAGCTCGGCGCGCCGTACATCCGGGTGTTCGGCGGCGCCGTACCCGACTCCTCGCCCGACCGGGAGGACACGACCAGACGGATCGCCGAAGGCCTCGCCGAGGCCGCCGCGGCCAGCCGAGCGGAGGGCGTCACGACGGTCCTCGAGACCCACGACAGCTTCTGCACCGCCGCGCAGATGAGCGAGCTGCTGTCGTACGCACCGAACGACGATCTCGCCATCCTGTGGGACGTCCTGCACTCCTACCGCACCGGCGAGGCGCTGGAAGATACCTGGCGCGGCCTCGCCGACCGGATCCGGCACGTCCACATCAAGGACTCCGCGCGCTACTCCCCTACCGGGTTCGACCTCCAGCTGGCTGGCGAGGGCAGCATGCCCCTCGCGGAGGTGGTCGACCTGCTCGCGAAGGAGGGGTACGACGGGTACGTCAGCGTCGAGTGGGAGAAGGCCTGGCACCCAGAAATCGAGGAGCCGGACGTGGCCCTCCCGCAGTACGCGGCGTACCTGAGGAACCTCCTGCCGCGGTGAGCGCGGTGAGCGCCCCGAGCCAGTCGCCGAGCGACACCCCGCGCACGCCTGCCCGTACGACGAGCCACGACGACCCAGGAGAAAGGATCGGATGAGCGAGATCGAACTCCACCCCGACCGGCTGTTCCCGACCGAACCCGCGCTGCGATCGATCGCCCGCCGGTTGTACGACCAGGTGGCGGACCTGCCGATCATCTCGCCGCACGGTCACGTCGAGCCCTCGCTCCTGGCGGACGACGAGCCGTTCGGCGACCCGGCCAACCTCCTCGTCGTACCCGACCACTACGTCACCCGGCTCCTCCACGCCCACGGGGTGTCGCTGGACCGCCTCGGCGTGCCGCCCGGAAAGCCGCGGGTCGAGGTGGATCCGCGCGAGATCTGGCGTACCTTCTGCGCGCACTGGTGGGCCTTCCGGGGCACGCCCTCGCGCTACTGGCTGGAGTCCGAGCTCGTGGAGGTGTTCGGGGTCCACCTGCGCCCGTCGGCCGAGACCGCCGACGCGCTCTTCGACCAGCTGACCGAACGCCTCGCCGAACCCGCGTTCCGGCCGAGGGCGTTGTTCGAACGCTTCAACATCGAGGTGCTGGCCACCACCGACGACCCGGCCAGCGACCTCAACCACCACCAGCGCCTGGCCAACGACCCCGCGTGGAAGGGCCGGGTGGTCCCCACGTTCCGGCCCGACGCCTACCTCGATCCCAACCGCGATGACTGGGCGCGCTCGGTGGCGCGGCTCGGCGAGGCGAGCGGCCTCGACACCACCACCTATGCCGGGTACATCGCCGGGCTGGAGCAACGCCGGGCGTACTTCAAGCAGCACGGCGCGACCGCCACCGACCACGGCCACTACGACGCCGGCTCGGCGCCGCTCGAAACCTCCGAAGCCGAGCGGATCTTCGCCGCCGCGCTGCAAGGCGCCGCCACTCCTGAGGAAAGCACGGCCTTCCGCCGGCACATGCTGACCGAGATGGCCCGGATGGCCTGCGACGACGGTCTCGTCATGCAGCTGCACCCGGGAGTCCTTCGCGACCACCACACCGCCACCTTCGAGGCGTATGGCCGCGACGTCGGATGCGACATCCCCGTGGTGACGGAGTACACCCGGGCGCTGCGCCCGCTGCTGGAGAGGTACGGCACGCACCCGAACTTCCGGATGGTGCTCTTCACGGTCGACGAGGACGTCTTCTCCCGTGAGATCGCGCCGCTGGCCGGGTTCTACCCGTCGGTGTTCGTGGGAGCGCCGTGGTGGTTCATCGACACACCGGACGCGATCATCCGGTTCCGTGCGGCGGTGACAGACACGGTCGGCTTCCACAAGACGGCCGGCTTCGTGGACGACACCCGCGCCTACTGCTCGATCCCGGTCCGCCACGACATGGCCCGCCGGCTTGACTGCGGGTACCTCGCGAAGCTGGTCGCCGAGCACCGTCTGCCCGAGGACGAGGCGGCCGAGACCGCCCGCGACCTCGCCTACCACCTGCCCGCCTCGACCTTCCAGGTGTCTTGACGTCCTCCCCGGTGTGAACACCCGGGGATGCCAACCGATCGTTCCTATGTGGAGAGGAGGACAGGTTGAGGTTCGCGGTTCACCGGCTCACCCGGCGGCGGGCCTTCCCGCGCAGTCACGGCACGCCCTGCCGCGATGTTGCGTGCCGCGTTGACGTCAGCATGGGCTGCGTGCCCGCAGGCGCGACAGACGAAGACCGCTTGGCTCTGACGGTTCTTCGCGTCGCAATGCCCGCAGGCGTTGCAGGTCTGAGACGTGTACGCGGGGTTGATCTTCTCCACCCGGCCAGGAGCCTTCTGCTCCAGCCGGGTCACCAACCGACCCCACCCAGCCGCATAGATGGACCGGTTGAGTCCAGCTTTGGCCCGCACGTTCGTCCCGGGCACCTGCATGGTGCCGTGCGCCGAACGGACCATGTGCCGGATTCTCAGGTCCTCCACCCGGATCACATCGAACCGGCGTGCCAACTCGGTGGAGGTCTTCTCCACCCAGTCCTTACGGCGGTCGGTCTCACGTGCCCTGATCCGCGCGATCGCGGCCTTGACGTCAGCTCGCCGCTTCGAGCCACGACTGGCACGCGACAGTCTTCGTTGCAGCCGCAGCAGACGCCTCGCCTCGGTCTCGCGCAAACCAGGTACGGACAGCCGTTCACCCGAGGACAGGGCAGCGGAGGTGGCGACACCGCGGTCCACGCCCACGACCGCACCCGTCCCAGGTGCGGGGACCGGCTGGGGGACCACGGCGAACGCCACATGCCAGCGGCCAGCCCGGTCCCGGGCGACCCGAAACGATTTGACTCCATCAGGGACCTGGCGGGACCAGCGGAACCGCACCCAGCCGACCTTCGGAACCCACATCTCGCCGGTCTTGCGGGACACCCGCCGCACATCCCACTGCTTGCCGCGCTTCCCGACGATCCGGAACCCCTCATGCCGTCCGGCTTTACGCCACGTCGGCCTGCGATGCGTCCCAGCGAAGAAGTTCGCCGTCGCCTGGGCGAAGTCCCGCAATGCCTGCTGCTGCACCGTCTGCGACCCCGCCGCCAGCCACCCGAACGCCTTCCTCGCCTCGGTCAGCTGGCGGGACTGCTCCACATAGCCCGGCGCGCTCGACCGCCCAGGCCGCCAATGCTGATGCTGCTCACACGCGAGGTTCCACACGAACCGGGCGTGTGCGCAGTGCCCCAGCAACATCCGCTCCTGAGCGGGCGTGGGCACAAGACGAAACCGCATCCGAGCACGCTATCGGCCGCCACCGACATCCCAAGGAGGAAGCGGCGTCTCCCCGGTCTGAAGGCCAGGGTCTCCATGCCGCGCATTAGATGAAGCCTCTGAACCGCGTGGCGGCGCCTTCGGCCGGCCCCGCCGCCCCCATCCGTTCGGTCCACCTCGGCCTCGGCGCGTTCTTCCGCGCCCACCAGGCGTGGTACACCCATGTCGCGAACGCCGGAGCCGGCGAGCCCACCGGGATCGCGGCGTTCACCGGGCGCCGCCCGGACGCGGCGGTCCCGCTGCGCGCGCAGGATGGCCTCTACCACCTGCTCGTCCGCGGCCGTGACGGCGACCGCACCGAACTCGTGGCGAGCCTGTCGACCGCGTACGACGGCGCCGACGTCGAGGCCTGGCAGCAGGTGATCGCCTCGCCGGAGGTCGCCGTGGTGACCCTGACCGTCACCGAGGCGGGATACCGCCGCGGCCCGGGCGGTGGACCCAACCTCGGCGATCCAGCGGTGGCCGACGACCTGCTCCGGCTCCGGCTCCGGGCCGGCGCCGTTGACATGACGACGGTGCCCGGCCGGCTGGTCGCGGGGTTCGCCGCGCGGCGGGCCGCCGACGCAGGACCCCTCGCCATCGTCCCGTGCGACAACCTCATCGACAACGGCCCGGCCGTGCGCCGGGTGGTCACAGAACTCGCGGCCGCGGTCGATGCCCGACTGGCCGAATGGGTGGGCGGCAACGTGTCGTTCGTCTCGACGACCATCGACCGCATCACGCCGGCGACCACCCCAGAAGACCGGGAGGTGGTCGCGGAGCTCACCGGCTACGCCGACGCGAGCCCGGTCGTGACCGAACCCTTCACCGAGTGGGTGCTGGCCGGTGACTTCCCCGCGGGTCGGCCTGAGTGGGAACGCGGTGGCGCGCGGTTCGTCGACGACGTGAAGCCGTTCGAGCAGCGCAAGCTGTGGTTGCTCAACGGCGCGCACTCGCTTCTGGCGTACGCGGGACCGACCCGCGGGCACACCACCGTGGCCGAGGCGATCGGTGATCCGGTCTGCCGGTCCTGGGTCGAGGAGTGGTGGGACGAGGCGGCCCGCCATCTCCCGCTGTCGGCGGAAGACGTCGGGCGCTACCGCGCCGATCTGCTGGAGCGGTTCGCCAACCCGCGGATCCGGCACAACCTCGCGCAAATCGCGATGGACGGCTCACAGAAGCTGCCGATCCGGGTGCTCCCGGTACTGACCCGCGAACGGGCGAACGGCGCGCTCCCGCCGGCAGGTATCAGGGCCCTGGCCGGGTGGATCGCCCACCTGCGCGACGGCACCACGGTGCGCGATCCGCGCGGGGCCGAGCTGGTGGCCGCCGCGACGGCCAGCGCTCCCGTGGCGGCGCGCAAGATCCTCGCCTTCCTCGAGCCGAAGTTGGGCGAGGACACCGAACTCGTGCGCGCGGTCGCGGACACCTACCGGGAGCTCGTCGGCTGACGCTGCCGGAGTGTGCTTCGTCCGGAGCGGCGCAAGGGGTGCTTGCGGGTGTGCAAGCACCCCTTGCGTACGCCTCCGGCATGTCTGTTGCCCTTGCGATCACAAGAAATGTCACGACATGTAATATCGCTGCGACACTGCGTCGGCATTGCCCCAGCCCCTGGCGATCCCGCATCACTGCAACGACCCAGGAGCCCGGCAAATGACGCCTTCGCTGTTCGCGTTCCGCGCCCCGGATCGCTCGTACGCCTTCGATTTCACCGGATCGGCTGCCGGAGGTGTGTCGTACCCCCAGAGGTGGTCGGCGCGCACCTTCGGGGAGATCGAGACGTCCGGGACGGCCTGATGCCGACGAAGCAGGCACAGCGTACGAACGACAACGACACTCCCGTGGAATACGCGCCCTGGGCTGGTGCCGAGCAAACGGCCTGGCCAGCCCCCGAATCCAGCAATACGCCCGGCCGGCACCGCCTGCCACACTCCCCCGTCCGGCCGCCGACGGCGGCTCTGGTCTCGGGCTTCGTCTACCTGCTCACCGCTGGCCGGATGAGCACCTCGAACTCCCGGCGCACCATCGGCCGGCGAGGTTTCCTGACCGCACGCCGAGGCATCCTCAAACGCCTACGGATCATGTAGATGCGAACCTGGTGGAGGTTGCCCACGCGGGGAAACCTCCACCAGGTTGAGCGCGAAGCGGTCGGCGGCAACGGCCGGGCTCTGACTCAGAACGTCGTCGACAGGTCGAGCGCCTGGCCGGTGCGCGCCGATTCGGCCACCTTCAGCATGATCTCCAGGGCATGGCGGCCATGCTCAGCACTCAGAACCGCCCGCTGGCCCGACCACACCGAGTCGACCAGGTGGTCCACCAGCACCGCCCGGTTCAGCTTGTCGAACCACTCCTGCCGCCCGCTCAGCCCCCAACCGCCCGGGGTCACCCATCCGTCCAGCCCGGGCAGCGCATCGGTGCGATAGACCTCCAGCGGCCCATCCCCGGCGGCACTTCCGTCACGGATGTTCAGCACACCCCTGCGGCCGAACATCTCGATCTTGGGGCTCTTCGCCGCGTGCACGTTGAAGGTTCCGTCCACGACCGCGAACGTCGCGCCGCCGAAGTCGAGCATGAACAGCGTGTTGTCGTCGGCCGTCACGTCGATGGTCTTGCCGGCGAACGGCCCACCGCGCACCACCCGGGTGGCCTCGGTGATGCCGGAGAACGCGACGACGCGTTCGGCCGGACCAAGCAACGCCGTGATCTCGTGGATGCCGTAGACACCCATGTCCAGAAGCGGACCGCTGCCCAGCTGGTAGAACCACGTCGGGTCGGCCGGCCAACCGAACGGGCTACCGCCAGGACCAGCGTGGGAGCTACGCACCCGTGCGAACGTGACCTTCCCGATCGTCCCCTCGTCGAGGAGTCGACGCGCCTCCTGGTAGGCCGGGAACAACGCGTCCGGCGGCGAACACACCACCGTCAGCCCCTGCGCCGCGGCGATCTCCACGATCGCGTCCGCGTCCTCCATCGTGGTCGCGAGCGGCTTCTCGGTCGCCAGGTGCTTGCCCGCCCGGAGGATCTTCAACGACGTGTCACCGTGGAAGGTGATCGGTGTCAGGTTGACCACCGCGTCGAGCTCGGATCCCTCCAGCATCGCGTCAAGAGTGGAGTAGACGTCGGGAATGCCGAACTCCTTCGCGGCTTCCCGTGCCCGCTCCACCACCGGGTCGGCGATCGCCACCACGGTCGCCTTTTCGGGGATCCACTTCAGGTTGGGGAGAACGCCGTAACCGGTCGTGGCGATCATCCCCGCGCCCAACACGCCGATCCGAAGCGGACTCCGCTCCTGTGCGCCCAGCTCCTCGGCTCCCTGCTGTGACATGTGCCAGCCCTCCGCCAGATGCTCAGCTGATCGTTTACCTGTGGCAGGTTTCCTTCACCCTGTCATGCCCGAAGGGTCGTTGTTACCGTCGCTGCCTAATGCGGACGGTGGAGTCAACGGATCTGCCAGTGCCGCCCGGCGGCGACGTTGCGAGCTCACCGGTCAGCAGGCGCGCACAACCCCTGACACGGAACATCCTGTGGAGAGGAAGCGCCCAGCATGGCGGGGTCGGCAGGCGAACGGCCTCACCGGCACGAACGGCGCGATGAGCCAGGACGTCCGCCTACCTGGTGAGGACTTTGCCCAGGAAGGTCTGGACCCCTTCGGTGACGGCTCTGGAGCGCGGGGAGTGGAACATGTCTGTGAGGGCGGTCTGCGCGGCGAGGTAGGCGCCGGCCGAACCACCTGCGATGACGATCGTGTGCGGGTCGGCGCCGTAAGGGCGCGCGTGGTCATGCACCCAGGTGATGATCTTCCTGATGTCCCTGAGCTGGTCGAGGCGGCTGGCGGCCGGGCTGAGCCGGTAGTTGGCGCTGATGCACAGCCAGCCGGAACGCGCGAGGTGGTGGATCAGCCGCAGGGATTCCTGGCTCTTGCGGCCGCGAGAGAACCGACCGCCGGGTAAGTGGATGAAGACCGGCCGGCCGCTGCCACGGGTGCGGTGGTGGTAGAGGTCGAGGGTGTTGCGCTTGGCGTCGGCGTAGCGGAGGTTCGGTATTCGCCGCACGTCGAAGCGGCGGCGCAGGAATGGCCACAGCAGCATGGGCATCACCGGGACGCGCACCCGGGGTGCGTGGGGTGCGGGCCCAACTGCTCGGCCAGCGCCTGCGTGACGACGCGGCCGGCAGGCAGGGCCCGGACGGCGATGACCGTAAGCCCGCCCAATGTCATGAGGCTGATCGCGAACGCGAGCCAGCCGACCGCGGTGTTCAGGTCGCCCTGCGCGCCAGCGAGAGCGGTGGTGCCGATCAGCCAGTAGGCGGCGAGGAACGGAGCCTCGTTGACGAACCCGAGGTGGAAGAAGGCGGTTGCCGGTGGCCGTGGTGAGCGGCGCGCTGCGATCACTGCCAGGACGCACACGCCCGGGAAGGCGGCCGAGATCAGATATCCCCAGGGCATCGTGCGTCACCCGACCGGGCCGTGGCCGGTGGCCCCGACGATCGCCGCGATCGTCAGGGTTCGCTGTCGGCGGCGGGCCATCAGGGCGAAGACCGCGGTGAGTACGACGAGGTCGAGGGCGGGCCAATCGCCGCTGACATCGACACGGACCGGTCCCCTGGAGAAGGCGGGGATCCGCAGCCGGATGCGGCGGCCGTCGCGGGTCAGTTCGCCGGCGCGGTGCCCGGGACGCCAGCGGACTGGCTCGCCAGGGCCGGGCACATGCGACTGCCGCGGATGCAGCCGCACGGCCGGGTGGCTGCCGGCGTACGCGGTAACCCCGATGCGGTGGCGGTCGGTCGGCTCGAGAGTCCAGACCCGGTCGCCGATACCGATCTCGCCGCGCCGCCACGTCCACCCCGTCTGCAACGTTGCCGTGCCGAAGGCGAACGCGCCCCGCTTGCGTTGTACGAACAGCGTGGTCATCGGCTGCTCCAACGCATCCCGCCGATGACCATCGCGCCTACGGTCAGAACCATGGTTTTCGTCATGAGCCGCAGCGTGGCGCCGGAGCTGGCCTGCCCGCATCGGCCAGCGTGCGCCGCTGCCTCCTCCCAGGCGGGCCGGCGGCACCTTCTTTAGTAGGTGGTGGCTCCTCTTGGCGGCTCGGTAGCCTGCTGCCCGTGAACGCCGTGACCTGGGTGGACTTCCGGTCGAGGGCTGTCGCGACGGCGATCTCGGTGGCCGCGATCGGCGTGCTGGTGGGGTTGACGGCATGGGCGACGACCCGCTCGGAGTCGCCCGCGCTCGTCGGGGTTGATCTGGCGAGTGCCGCGTTGTCCCTGGCGACGACCGCATGGATCGTGCGGCAGCCGATCACCGGCGGCATCGTGGCGGGTCTGCTTGCGGCGGTGTCCCCGGCGGCCACACCGGTCGCGAGCTTCGCCGCGCTCTACACCGCGCGGGCGCGGCCGTTCCGCCAGGCGGTGGTGGTCGCCGTGACCGGCGCGGCGGGGCAGGCGGTGCAGGGTCTCTGGCGCCTCATGCCCGGCCTGTCCTACCAGTGGTGGCTGCTGTTGATGACAGCGGCGTACGCGGCGCTGCTGGGCTGGGGCACCTGGGCTCAGGCCCGGCGCAACCTGCTGGCGGCGCTGTGCGAACGCGCGCGCCGGGCCGAGCAGGAACAGCAGCGCAGGGTGGCCGAAGCCCGGCTGGCCGAACGCACCCGGATCGCCCGCGAGATGCACGACGTACTCGCCCACCGGCTGTCCCTGCTCGCCGCCTACGCGGGAGCGATCGAGTACCGCCCCGACTCCTCACCGCAACGGCTTACCGCGGCCGCTGCCGTCATCCGCGACAGCGCACACCTGGCGCTCGAAGAGCTTCGTGAGGTGATCACGCTCCTGCGCCGCGACGCCCCTGACGATGCGGACGATGCCGACATCGACGCGCCGGCGACGCTCACGCTTGCCGACCTGAACCGACTGATCGAGGAGGCACGAGCAGCCGGCCAGCCCATCCGGGTCGACGGCAGCCTCCACGCATCTGACGCGCCGCCGCAGATCGGCGGCACCGCGTACCGGATCGTGCAGGAGGCACTTACCAACGCGCGCAAGCACGCCCCCGGGCAGGCGGTGACTCTCGCGCTCGCCGGTGCTCCCGGCTCGCGCCTGACCATCCTCGTCCGCAACCAGACCGTGGCCCACAGCCCGACGGCACCCGGAGCCGGGACCGGGCTGATCGGCCTGGCCGAACGAGTGGGGCTCGCCGGCGGCGGCCTGACGCACGAGATCGACGCCTCCGGGCAGTTCCGGCTGTCCGCCTGGCTACCGTGGCCGGCATGACACCGATCCGCGTCCTGATCGTCGATGACGACCCGCTCGTCCGGGGCGCGATCACGATGATGCTCGACGGCGCGGACGACCTCGTGGTCGTCGGCGAGGCAGCCGATGGTACGCAAGCCCTCGCCGCGGTCGACCGGCACTCGCCCGACGTGGTGCTCATGGACATCCGGATGCCCGGCATGAGCGGCATCGCCGCGACCGAACGCATCCGCCGCCGCCCACGCCCACCCGAAGTCATCGTCTTGACCACCTTCGACACCGATGATCACATCGTCCGAGCCCTGCGCGCGGGCGCCAGCGGCTTCCTGCTCAAGGACACGCCACCGAACAAGATCGCCCAGGCGGTCCATGCCGCGTCAGCCGGTGAGCCGATCCTGTCCCCGACCGTGACCCGCCGGCTCATGCAGCAGGTCGCCTCCGGCGCCGCCGCCTACGAGCGGGCACGCGCCACGCTCGCCGCCCTCACCCCACGCGAACGCGACGTCGTCATCGCCGTCGCCCAAGGCCGCTCCAACGCCGACATCGCCACCGAGTTGGCGATGAGCCTCACCACGGTCAAGGCGCACGTCTCACACATCCTGACCAAGCTCGACCTGACCAACCGGACGCAGGTCGCCCTCCTCGCCCACGACGCCGGCCTGATCTAGCGCGCGAGCGGAACTGAAGTGGGGCCGGACGGGCTCGAACCGCCGACTCTCGCGGTGTAAACGCGATGCTCTTCCACTGAGCTACGGCCCCGGGGTCGAGGCGACAGGTTACCGGGTGCGCGAGATCAGCCGCGCAGGTCCTCCACCGCCTTGAGGTACTCGCTCACGTCGCGGGCGTCCGGAATGGCGTTGATGACGCTCCACCGGACGATGCCCGACCGGTCGACGACGAAGGTGCCCCGCACCGCGCAGCCGCGATCCTCGTCGAAGACGTCGTACGCCCGCGCGGCCGACCCATGCGGCCAGAAGTCGGACAGCAGCGGGAAGGCCAGCCCCTCCTGCTCCGCGAACACCCGCAGCGCGAACATCGAGTCACACGAGACCGCGACCAGTGCCGTGTCGTCGCCCTCGAGGCGGGGCAACTCGTCCCGGAGCACGCGCAACTCTCCAGTGCAGACGCCGGTGAACGCGAACGGATAGAAGACCACGACGACGTTCTTGGTGCCGCGGAACCCGCTGAGCCGGACCTCGGTGCCGTGCTGGTCCTTGAGCGCGAAGTCAGGCGCCTCCGCGCCGATGGTCACAGGCATACCTCTCCCTCCCCTCGTGCCGGCCCTCGTCCTGAGCCGCGTGTCGGGCGTACCGGCCCGGATCGGCCACGTGCCGGTACGACCTCCGCGCCGCCGTCGGCGGCGCGGCACCTCCACACTCTCAGCGCTGGCGAGCCCGCGGCGTCACGAGCTTGGTCCCCAACCAGTCTGGCGCGACCGACTTGCTGGTCGTCGTCGACAGTCCGGCGGTGGGAGCGGACTCCGCGATGTCACTCGCGTCGACGTACCCGTCACGACCCACCTTCGGCGTCAGCAGCCAGATGGCGCCACCGTCAGTCAGGTCCGTCTTGGTGTCGACGAGGGCATCGACCAGATCGCCGTCGTCCTCGCGCCACCAGAGGATCACCGCGTCGACCACATCGCCGTACTCGTCGTCGACCAGCTCACTTCCGGTGTGTTCTTCGATCGCTCGGCGCAGGTCCTCGTCAGCGTCATCGTCCCAGCCGAGCTCCTGCACCACCATGCCCGGCTGTAGCCCCAGCCGCTCTGCCGGCCCAGACTGGCCCTCGGCCTCGCCTGCGGTCGCACTCACGACGTAGTCCTCCTTGTCTTTAGAACCGTGCTGGCCGGTAGTCCAGCGTGCCGGCGCGTCGTACGCAAGTGCCCACGGAGTGTCGCGCGCACTCGTGGGATCACATTCTGGCGCAACCGGGACAGCCTCAGCCCTCCAGGAAGGAGAGTCGGACGTTCCGGTGTTGGTTGTCGCGGTTGGTATCCACCAGGCACACCCGCTGCCAGGTCCCAAGCTCGAGGCGCCCGTGGAGTACCGGAAGCGTGGCATAAGGGGCGAGCAACCCCGGAACCACATGGTCACGACCGTGCCCGGGTGCGCCGTGCCGGTGACGCCAACCGAAGTCAGCCGGCAGCAACGCGCCGAGGATCGCGAGCAGGTCGTCGTCACTCCCCGCGCCGGTCTCGATCAGCGCGAGCCCCGCCGTCGCGTGGGGGACGAAGACATGAAGCAGGCCGTCGCTGCCGCGGGCGGTGTCGGCGAGGAACCGCTCGCAGAGGTCCGTGAGGTCGTGTACGACCTGCTCTGGACCGGTCTGGACACCGACGACCTGGCTTCGCATTCACTCTCTCCTGGCCTTGGCCCTGCTTCTGGTAGGGCGCTGGACGACCGCATCAGGACCTGGGAACACGAGAGCCTCGTGGCCGTCATCGAACTGGACGACGTAGGGTGGGCTTCCGTCTTCGCCGCGGACCTCGACGATACGCCCCACCTTCGCGGGGTTACCGACGTGCCGCCCGTAGACGTGAAGTCGGTCACCAACCTTCGCGTGCATCACAGGCCTCCCCCGGGTAGCGATGTCACAGAGACTGCCCGCTCACAGGTTGGGTGAAAACCCTCCCGGGAGGGCCTGGCCAGACATCCCGGACCGTCGTACGCCGCTCAGAAACTTGTCGGCCGACTACGGCACGAGCACCGCCCAGCGTGACGTCCCAGCTGTCGCGGGACAATATTGGAGGACGTACAGGAGTGTCTGTGGGGCCGACCCTTATCCCCCACACCCCGAGAAAGGGATCGCCGTGGCTTCTGGAGCAGAGCGTAGGCCCATCATCACAGATGGTCTCCCCACCCAGCTCCCTGACATCGATCCAGACGAGACCCGTGAATGGATCGAGTCCCTCGACGCCGTCCTCGACGAACGTGGACAAGAGCGCGCTCGCTACCTGATGCTGCGGCTGCTCGAACGCGCCCGCGAACGCCAGGTCGGCGTGCCGGCCCTGCGGAGCACCGACTACATCAACACGATCCCGCCCGACAAGGAGCCCTGGTTCCCAGGAGACGAGCATGTCGAGCGCCGGATCCGCGCCTACATCCGGTGGAACGCCGCGATCATGGTCTCCCGGGCCAACCGCAAGGGCCTGGAGGTGGGCGGGCACATCGCCACCTACCAGTCGGCCGCGAGCCTCTACGAAGTCGGCTTCAACCACTTCTTCCGCGGCAAGGACCACCCCGGTGGCGGCGACCAGATCTTCATCCAGGGGCATGCCTCGCCGGGCATCTACGCCCGGGCCTTCCTGGAGGGCCGGCTCACCGAGCAGCACCTCGACGCGTTCCGGCAGGAGGTGTCCCACGGGGCCGGCCATGGCCTGTCGAGCTACCCGCACCCGCGGCTGATGCCCAACTTCTGGGAGTTCCCCACCGTTTCGATGGGGCTCACCGCGGTCAACGCGATCTACCAGGCGCGGTTCAACCGCTACCTACAGAACCGCGGGGTCAAGGACACCAGCCAGCAGCACGTCTGGGCGTTCCTCGGTGACGGCGAGATGGGCGAGCCGGAGTCCCTCGGCGCGATCGGGGTCGCCTCCCGCGAGGAGCTCGACAACCTCACCTTCGTCATCAACTGCAACCTGCAGCAGCTCGACGGCCCCGTCCGCGGCAATGGCAAGGTGATCCAGGAGCTCGAGTCCTTCTTCCGCGGCGCCGGCTGGAACGTCATCAAGGTCATCTGGGGCCGCGACTGGGACCCACTGCTCGCCCAGGACGTCGACGGCACGCTCGTCAACAAGATGAACACCACGCCGGACGGGCAGTTCCAGACCTTCTCGGTGGAGACCGGGGAGTACATCCGCGAGCACTTCTTCGGAGGCGACCCGCGCCTGCGCAAGATGGTCGAAGGGCTCTCCGACGACGACCTCCGCAAGCTCTCCCGCGGCGGTCACGACTACCGCAAGGTCTACGCCGCGTTCAAGGCCGCCACCGAGCACGTCGGCCAGCCGACGGTGATCCTCGCCCACACCATCAAGGGCTGGACGATCGAGGCGCTGGAGGGCCGCAACGCGACCCACCAGATGAAGAAGCTCACCAAGGACGACGTCAAGAAGTTCCGCGACCGGCTCTACCTCCCGATCTCCGACAAGGACATCGACGAGTCCGACCTGCCGCCCTACTACCACCCGGGCAAGGACTCCGACGAGATGGCCTACATGCTCGAGCGCCGGCGCCAGCTCGGCGGCGCGCTGCCCGAGCGCCGGGTCCACCCCACGCCGCTCAAGCTGCCCGGCGACCCGGTCTACAGCGAGCTGCGCAAGGGTTCGGGCAAGCAGAAGATCGCCACCACGATGGCGTTCGTACGCCTGCTCAAGGACCTCATGCGCGACAAGGAGATCGGCGCGCGCTTCGTGCCGATGGCGCCGGACGAGTTCCGCACCTTCGGCATGGACTCGATGTTCCCGACGGCGAAGATCTACGACCCGCACGGGCAGACCTACGAAGGCGTCGACCGCAAGCTGCTCCTGTCGTACAAACAGTCCGAAAAGGGCCAGCTGCTCCACGAGGGCATCAGCGAAGCCGGCGCCATGGGGTCGATGACGGCCGCGGCCACGGCGTACGCCACCCACGGCGAGCCGATGATCCCCGTCTACATCTTCTACTCGATGTTCGGGTTCCAGCGCACCGGCGACTTCATGTGGGCGCTCGGCGACCAGCTGGGACGCGGGTTCCTCATTGGGGCCACCGCGGGACGCACGACGCTGACCGGCGAGGGCCTCCAGCACGCTGACGGGCACTCCCAGCTGCTGGCGGCGACCAACCCGGCGTGTGTGGCCTACGACCCGGCGTTCGGGTTCGAGATCTCCTACATCGTCAAGGACGCCTTGCGCCGGATGTACGGCTCGACGGAGGAGCACCCGAACGGCGAGGACGTCTTCTACTACCTCACCGTCTACAACGAGCCGATCGCCCAGCCGGCCGAGCCGGAGAACGTCGACGTCGAGGGTCTGCTCCGCGGGCTCTACCTCTACGCGCCGCACTCCGGCCAGGTCGAGCGGCGCACACCGCGCGCCCAGATCCTCGCCTCCGGTGTGGGCATGCCGTGGGCGCTCGAGGCTCAGCGGATGCTGAGCGACGAATGGGGCGTCGCGACCGACGTCTGGTCGGTGACCTCGTGGAACGAACTCAACCGCGAGGCCGTCGCCTGCGAGAAGTGGAACCTCCTGAACCCCGAGGGCGATCAGAAGGTGCCGTACGTCTCGCAGAAGCTCGAGAGCGCGCCGGGTCCGTTCGTCGCGGTCAGCGACTGGATGCGAGCCGTACCCGACCAGATCTCGCGGTGGATCCCTGGCGAGTACACCTCGCTCGGCACCGACGGCTACGGCTTCGCCGACACCCGGCCCGCGGCCCGGCGGTTCTTCAACGTCGACGCACCGTCGGTCGTGGTGGCGACCCTTGCCGCACTGGCCCGGCGGGGTGAGGTGAAGCCGTCGACGGTCCGGGAGGCCTCGGAGCGGTACGCGATCGCCGACCCCACCGCCGTACGCCACGTCGCGCAGGAGGGCGGCGACGCCTGACCGGGTGCTTTCACCCGATCCGTTCAGGTCAGGCGAGCACAAGCGGAGCAAAGGGGCGGGGACTCTCTCGGGAGAGGGTCCCCGCCCCGCTCTTCGCTTTGAGCCGTGATCAGGTCCCGACCGACCTGGTCAGCTGGTCGGCGAAATCCTCGGTCGCGCGTACGACGTCGGCGAACGCCAGCACCGAGGCGACCGGGCCAGCCGGCACCTCCAGGCCGTGGTCGCCGCCCTCGATCTCGCAGACCTGGTGTCCGCTCGTCCGTGCGACCTGACCATCCCAGGTCGGGTCGGAGGTGCCACCGACCAGCAGCGTCGGCGCCGGTAGGCCGGTCACGGCCGCGCGTACGACATCCTGGTTGAGTAGGGGCGTCAGCCAGATCCCGGGAATCTGACGCTCAACCGCCACCGGGATCGCCAGGCTGCCGAGCGACTTACCGATGAGGACGAACTCGCGAGCGCGGGTCTCATGGTCCAGCGACTCGGTGACCGCCGCCCGCACCCATGCCGGCCAGTCACCCTCGCGCGGCGGTGTCCGGTCGTACCACCAGAGCTCCTGAACGGTCCATCCGCGAAGGTTGAGGGTCCGACCGGTCCAGAACAGCAGCGGCATCGCCGGGCTGTAGCCCACTCCGGGAACGACGAGGGCCACGCGAGCGGGATCGCCTTCATGGCGGGTACGGGGTCCGAATGCCACGGTTCTCCAGCCTACGAGGTCGCGCGGCTAGGGACGCGCAGCCAGCGCCGCGCGGCGCCGGCCGCAGGTGTAGGACGGCCCTAGCCGCGCGACCTCTGGTCAGTGCCGTGCTGTCGCTTGTCACGACGGTGGCTGGAGATGCCGGGCGAGGGCGGCTTGGACACCGCCCTCGCCGAGCGTTGCCTCGAGAGCGCCGGGTCAGGAGCTCTGCTCGGGCGTCGCCAAGGTGGCGGGAGCGCCGTCCGCGGCGGCGGGCTTGCCGTTGCCGTTGCCGTTGGCACCGGCGGCGACGCGGCCATCCGCGGTCGGGTTCTCCTGCATGGCGTTCAGCAGGTTGCGGGCGATCCCGAGCCCGGTGCCACCCATGGTGAGGGCCTTGGCCAGCAGGTCGGAAACGCCGTCGGCGCCGTTGAGCACGACCATGTGGTCGACGTTGCTGAACGCCTGAGCTCCGGCGCCCACGATCTCCGGCCACTTCTCGGCCAGCTGCTGGGCGACGACCGCCTCCTGGTTCTCGGCCAGCGCCGCGGCGCGCGCCTTGAGCGCCTCCGCCTCGGCGAGACCCTTCGCCTTGGCGGCTTCGGCCTCGGCGAGGCCGCGTGCCTGGGCCGCTGCCGCGTCGGCCTCACCGGTGGCGCGGGTGGCGTGACCCTGCGCCTCACCGCGCATCCGGGTCGCCTCGGACTCGGCGTTCGCGGCCGTCTTGACCCGGGTCGCCTCGGCCTGTGCGCGCAGCTCGGTTTCCTTCGCCTCCGCCTGGGCCGCAGAGATGCGGGCGTCACGGTCGGCGTCCGCCAGCGTGCGGGTTTCGTAGGCGCGGGCGTCGGCTGGCTTGCGTACGTCAGACTGCAGCTTCTGCTCGGCGAGTTGCGCCGCGAGCTGGGCCGCCTCGGTCTCGGCCCGGATCACGTCCTGCTTGGCCGAGGCTTCCGCGAGGGGCCCCGACTGCCGGGCCTTACCGGCGGCCTGGTCGATCTCGGCTTGGTACTGCGCCTGCCTGATCTGGCTCTCCCGGATCGAGGCGGCCTTCTCCGCGATGGCGTCCTGCTCGGCCTTGGTCGCCTCCTGGTCGCGCTGGGCCTCGGCGATCCGGGCCTGGGCGGCGACCGCGGCGGCGTGCGGCTTGCCGAGGTTGGCGATGTAGCCGGTGGTGTCCTCGATCTCCTGGATCTGGAACGAGTCGACGACCAGACCGAGCTTGCTCATCTCGTCGGCGGACGAACCCCGGATCTCCGACGCGAGGCGTTCGCGGTTGAGGATGAGGTCCTCGACCGTGAGATTGCCGATGATCGAACGCAGATGTCCGGCGAACAGCTCGTGGATCTTGCTGTCCATGGTATTCTGCTGGTCGAGGAACCGTCGAGCGGCGTTCGCGATGGACGCGAAGTCGTCACCGACCTTGTAAATAACCACGCCCCGCACATGAACCGGAATTCCCTGTTTGGTGACGCAGCCGACCTGCAGCGTCGCGGATCGCGAATCAAGGAGCAGGCGCCGGGCGGTCTGAAAACCCGGAAGCACCAGCTTTCCCTTACCAGTCACGATCTTGAAGCCGAGACTCTCGGCGGTGTCGGCGTTCTCGCCTCTGGCGCCGAGCCCGGAAATGATGAGCGCCTCGTTGGGTTCGGCGACCTTCCAGATCCCACGGAATCCCAGAATGAGCACAATAATCGCGCCGGCCACGATGGCCACATAGATGTACCACGGCATGGATCCGCTCAGAGCTCCCCTCACAACCCCGTGTCCGCCTCGACGTGAGGCTCGCCAAGCATAGGGGCAGCAGATCACTCGCGTGGCGATCTTGCGGCGGACCTGTGGATGACGGTGTGGGTCGAGGACCGCGGGGCCTCGTCACGCTCGCCGAGACCGGCCCGGAAAGACCGGAGGCGACCTACCCGAGAGCGGCGGCGACGTAGACGGTCCGTGGTGCGTGGTATTCGACGACGACCACGAGGGCGCCGATCTCGAACGCTTCCCCGGGGATGCTCGGGTAGGCGTAGAACGCCTCCACGCCACCACGGATCGGCACCATCACCTCACCGACCAGCCCGGGGCCGATCGTCCCGGTGACCCTGCCCTGTTTGCCGACCATTCCGTCCCTTCGCTCGAAGGCCACTACCGCGCCAAACCGCCGTAGCTGAACGCTATCCGCTCACCGAACGCACGCGA
Source organism: Actinopolymorpha alba DSM 45243 (assembly GCF_000373925.1). Taxonomy (GTDB): domain Bacteria; phylum Actinomycetota; class Actinomycetes; order Propionibacteriales; family Actinopolymorphaceae; genus Actinopolymorpha; species Actinopolymorpha alba. Next base: position 85,412 of record NZ_KB892768.1, read on the forward strand.
CGACTGCCGTCCTGTGAACGCGCGGAACGCGGCGTACCCAGTCTCCACCAGGCGAGCGGTCGATCTCCGCGAAACCACTGGCCATGATCGACCGAAGCAGTACCATCCCGCGCAGGGAGGGCGCCCATGACGAGCACACAGGAGCTCCTTGACGCGGCGAAGACGGCCAGGACACGACGAGCCCGGGTATGGAAAGCCGCGCTCACGTTGGTGGTCGTCGTCGGGGCGGCCTGGGTGGTCATCCCGTCGGTGTACGCACCCCTCGCGCCCGGAAGCTCCGGCGGCATTCAGAGTCCGTCCATCAAGGTGCTGACCGACGGGGTCGAGCGAACCCGCTATATCCTCACGGCTCCCCGTGGCCAAACCGGCACGGTGCAGTACTCCCTTCGAAATGAGGGCATGGTCCCAGTCCGGCTTCACGGGTTGCCAGCTGACGAGCCATGGCTGTTACGGGTACGCTGGGCACCCTCCGTGGGCCGGGACAACCTTTGGGGTGGGCATCCAGACGAGGTGAAGGAGTTCCCGGTAACTCTGAAACCCGACGAGGAGATCACGCTCTGGGTCACCGTCACCAAGCCGCCATGCCAGAACGACGGTTACTCGACCATCACCAGCATTCCGATCAGCTGGTCAGCGCTCGGACGACAGCACGTGTACCAGTTCCAGTTGGAGGGCGACTCTCTCCCCATCTCGGTGTGCTATCCCAAGGAAGCGCTGAATCATATCGCTTCGCGGTGAAGTGCCGGGCACTCTCACGTCCAGGGCTTGCGGAGTTGTCATAGGCTTCTCGGTCTCTTAGCCGAGAAACCTATGACAACTCGGGGTTGCCCCCTGGTTTCGCAGCATCCGAAACAGTTGGGTGTACGCCATTCGAGAGGGGCGCGACCTGAGGCGGCATGCCTCACGAAGCATGCTCAATTCGCCTTGCATGGTGAGGACTTGCCGCGTGAGGTCGCGCCCGTCTCGCGTCGCGTACACCCAACCAACCCCGATGGCGGGATAACCGGCGGCCAACATTGAGGCTTATTCAAACTTCGCCGGAGCGGCGGGCCATGATCATGAAGGATTTTCGTCGCTATATGACCAGAATCCTTGGTGATCCTTGGGAGTCTTCTTCAAGACTCCATGCGAGTTCCAGGCCCCCTTGGCTGGAGAGCCAAATGATCACGTAAACGTGGTCATTGCATGCCTTGCATGGCACCGACACCATGTGAGGCAGGCAATGACCACGTTTACGTGATCATTTGGACCCTCACACGGCAGTGCGGCGACCAGGAGTTTTGAACAAGCCTCTGGATGCGCGGCCTCATGTCTCACGTACTGGACGGCGCCGCCCGGCGGTTCGCGACGCGCCCACTATGCGAGATCGCTCGCGAGTTACGGCGACGTGGCGTTCAAGGAAACGCCTGAGACAACCGGCGACGTGCGGGCAATACGGTCCCGCGTTCGCCGCTACTCGCGGGTCCACGCGAGGAGTTCCTCGACCGGACGGGTGTTGATCACCCGCTCCGGCGGCACACCGCATTCCTCGGCCCGGGCGCAACCATAGGGCTGCCAGTCCAGCTGACCGGGCGCGTGCGCGTCGGTGTCGATCGAGAACACACACTCCTGTTCCACGGCGAGCCGCAGCAGCCGGCGGGGCGGGTCGAGCCGCTCCGGCCGGGAGTTGATCTCGACCGCGACTCCAAACTGCCGGCACGCCTCGAACACGATCTCCGCCCTGAACGTCGACTCCGGCCGGGTGCCACGCTCACCCGTGATGAGGCGGCCGGTGCAGTGGCCGAGGACGTCCACGGCGGGGTTCGCGATCGCTGTCACCATCCGCCGGGTCATCTCCTCAGCCGGCATCCGCAGCTTCGAATGCACGCTCGCCACCACGACGTCCAGTTCGGCGAGGAGTTCTGGTCGCTGGTCGAGCGAGCCGTCCTCGAGGATGTCCACCTCGATCCCGGTGAGAATGCGGAACGGCGCCAGTTCGGCGTTCAACCGGCGTACGACGTCGAGTTGCTGGCGAAGCCGGTCGACGGAGAGCCCGCGGGCCACCTTGAGCCGGGGCGAATGGTCGGTGAGGGCGATGTAGTCATGGCCGAGGTCGCGCGCGGTCTCGGCCATCTCCCGGATCGGGCTGCCGCCGTCTGACCACTCCGAATGGGTGTGCAGGTCACCCCGGAGGGCCTGCCGGAGCCCTTCACCTTCCTGCACGAGGGGACCGGCTTCGGCCTCGAGCTTGGCCAGGTAGCCCGCGGTCTCGCCGGCCAGCGCCTCGGTCACGACCTTGGCGGAGACGGGTCCGACGTCGGGGAGCTCGGTGAGCGTGCCGGCCGCCGCCCGGCGTTCGAACTCGTCGGGGCTGAGCTTCTCTAACGCCCAGGCGGCCTTGCGGAACGCCCGCACCCGATGTGTCTGGGCGCGTGCCCGCTCGAGCAGGAACGCGATCTGTTTCAGCTGGTCGACCGCCGCAGTCACGTTCACACCATAGAGGCCGTGCGGACCGGGGCGGCGATCACGAGCCGGGACTCTTCGCCCTGCCGGTGCGTACGGACGTGGCGGGCTCTCGTATCTTCTGCGACGTGGGACGCGTCGACTACTACCACGATCCGACCGCACCGCCGGCGAACACCATCGTCCCGTCGGTCACGGTGGTTGTCGTGCGGGACGGAAGCGTCCTCCTCGTCCACCGCGCGGACAACGGCTACTGGGCGGTCCCGGGCGGCGGCGTCGATCTCGGCGAATCCGCGCCCGACGCGGCGATCCGCGAAACCCGCGAGGAGACCGGCATCGAGATCGCCCTGGTCGGGTTGGTCGGCATCTACACCGATCCGGGGCACGTGATGAGGTACGAGGACGGCGAGGTACGCCAGCAGTTCAGCCTCTGCTTCAAGGCCCGCGCTCTTGGCGGGCGCCTTCGCGGCCAGGCGACGGAGAACAGCGCCGTCCGCTGGGTCCCGATCCCCGAGCTCCCGGAGCTGTCGATCCACCCCGCGATGCGGCTCCGGATCGATGACGGGCTCGCCTGGCAGCCAGGCGGGGCCGCTCACATCGGCTGACCGACCGGCAGCCCCTGCGGAGCTGGTGCGAAACCGACAAAACAGACAAAAGGCGGCACGCGGTACGTCCTATCTGGTCGATGCTCACCGGCTGTCACGGTCGTGCGGTGTCCGCGTGCGACACTTCCCACGTGTCGAGTCTGAACCGCGCAACCGCCGCATCCCACCTCGAGCGGGCCAGCGGCATGCTCGCCTCCGCCACGATCGAGCGGATGCAGCAACGGCTCTCGTGGTTTCGCGGTATGAATCCTCAGGACCGGTCCTGGATCGGGCTGGTGGCCCAGACGTTCATCGCCGCGTTCGTCGCGTGGTTCCGCGATCCCGGTGTCGGACCGGTGTTCACCGCCGACGTCCTCGGGACGGCGCCCCGCGAGCTCACCCGCAAGGTGACCCTGCACCAGACCGTCGAGATGATCCGGATCGGTATCGAAGTCGTCGAGGAACGTGTCGACGACATCGTGCCGGCCGCCGACGTGGCGACCGTCCGCGAGGCGGTGCTCCTCTACTCCCGTGAGATCGCCTTCGGAGCCGCCGAGGTCTACGCCCGGGCCGCGGAGATGAGAGGTGCGTGGGACGCGCGCCTCGAGGCGCTCATCGTCGATGCGGTCCTGCGGGGCGAGACCGACGAAGCCGTGCGTTCCCGCGTCGCCGCGTTGGGCTGGTCAGAGACCACCCAGGTCCTCGTCGTGGTGGGGCGTACGCCGGTCGGAGATGCCGAGGCCGGAGTCGAACTCATCCGGCGGGACGCCCGGCACGCTCGACTCGACGTCCTGACCGGCGTCCAGGGCGACCGACTGATCGTGATCCTCGGCGGAGCCAAGGACCCGCACAAGGCAGCCAGCGGGTTCGCGGCGCATTTCGGACCCGGACCCGTCGTCTACAGCCCCGTCGTACCCGATCTGCTGGCCGCCTCCGGCGCCGCCCGGGCGGCCATCGCCGGCTACCGCGCCGCTCCCGCCTGGCTCGACGCGCCGCGACCGGTGGCGGCCGAGGAACTCCTTCCCGAACGCGCGCTCTCAGACGACGCCCATGCCCGCCGGCAACTCGTCACCGACGTCTTCGCACCGCTCGCGGACACCGGACCGGTGCTCCTCGAGACGCTCGCCGCGTTCTTCGAGAACGGCGGCTCGGTCGAGGCCACCGCGCGGATGCTCTTCGTCCACGCCAACACCGTGCGTTACCGGTTGCGGCGGATCACCGAGCTCACTGGCTACGCACCGTCGAACCCGCGGCATGCGTACACCCTCCGAATCGCCCTGACATTGGGTCGTTTGCACGCCCACGGCGAGCCTGAGTCTGAATGAGTTTGTAGGGTTCCTACAGAGACCCGCCGGCAAGATTCGTGTTACCAGGTCGCCCCTTCCGGGCCGTTCAGCCGTCATCGTGGATTTCGTGCTCGTCATCGTCGCGCCTGGGCAAGGGGCGCAAACGCCTGGCTTCCTCACACCGTGGCTTGAGGACCCGACATTCGCCGACCGGATCAGCTGGCTGTCCGCCGTCAGCGATGTCGACCTCATCCACTACGGCACCAAGGCGGACGCGGAGACGATCCGCGACACTGCGATCGCGCAGCCGCTCCTCGTCGCCTCGGGTCTGGTCGCAGCACTCGCGTTGTTCCCCCATCCGGCAGACGCCTTCCGCGTGATCGACCTCGCGGCGGGCCACAGCGTCGGCGAAGTGACCGCCGCCGCGGGTGTCGGGGTGATCAGCGCCGAGCAAGCGATGGTTTTCGTACGTGAACGCGGCAAGGCAATGGCGCAGGTCGCGGCGAAGACGCCGACCGGGATGATGGCGGTCCTGGGCGGCGACCCGGAGGAGGTCCTCGCGGCGATCGAACGCCACCGGCTCATCGCGGCCAACAACAACGGTCCGGGACAGGTCGTCGCGGCCGGGACCCTGGAGGACCTCGAGCGGTTCACCCAGGACCCGCCCGCCCGCACCCGACTCGTCCCGCTCCAGGTCGCGGGCGCGTTCCATACCAACTACGTCGCCCACGCGGTCGATCTCCTCGGCGGCTATGCCCGGGCGATCAGCACCCACGACCCGCGTACCCGCCTGCTCTCCAACCGCGACGGGCTCATCGTCCACGACGGACGTGAGGTCCTGCAGCGAATCGTGACGCAGGTGAGTTCGCCGGTCCGCTGGGACCTCTGCATGCAGACGATGCGCGACCTCGGTGTCACCGGCATGCTCGAGATGCCACCGGCGGGAACGCTGACCGGCATCGCGCGGCGGGCCATGCCCGGGGTCGAGACGTTCGCCCTCAAGACACCCGACCAGCTTGACGACGCCCGCGCGTTCGTCGAGAAGCACGGTGAGGGCGGCCCGCTCGAGGGCAACCCGACCTGGCGGCTCCTGGTAGCACCGATGAAGGGCATCTTCAGCCTCGCCCCCGACCAGCCGGCCGGTGCCGCGCTCACGCCCGGCACCATCGTCGGCAACGTCAAGAGCCTGCGCGACGACCTGCCCGTGTCCGCACCGCACGGCGGCACCATCGTCGAGTGGCTGGTGGAGGACGGCGATCCGGTCTCCCCGGGCCAACCATTGGTACGACTCCACCCGGCGGTGAGCACATCGTGACCAGCGCGATCCGTACCTCAGGCGGCGCCCAGCACGCCAGCATTCTCGGTGTGGGCGTCTACCGCCCATCCCGGATCGTGACGAACGCCGAGATCTGTGAACACATCGACTCCTCCGACGAGTGGATCCGTACGCGTTCGGGGATCGTGAGCCGGCGCTGGGCCACACCGGAGGAGACGGTGGCCTCGATGTCCGTCGCGGCCGGGGGCAAGGCCCTCGCCAGTGCGGGTATCCAGGCCGACCAGGTGGACTGCGTTCTCGTCTCGACGGTCTCCCACTTCTCGCAGACGCCGGCGATCGCGACCACGATCGCCTCGGAGATCGGCACGGACGGCGCCGCGGCGATGGACATCTCCGCGGCGTGCGCTGGCTTCTGCTACGGCGTCGAGCTCGCCCAGAGCATGGTGCGTGGCGGCTCGGCGACGTACGTCCTGGTCATCGGCGTCGAGCGTCTGTCCGACCTCACCGATCTGAAGGACCGCTCGACGGCGTTCCTCTTCGGCGACGGGGCGGGCGCCGTCGTCGTCGGCCCGTCGGAGGAACCCGGCATCGGTCCCGTCGTCTGGGGCTCCGACGGTGGAGCGGCCGACCTCATCCGCCAGAAGGCGCCGTGGGACGACGCCCTCTCCTCCGGTGAGTACCCCTACCTCGTGATGCAGGGCAACCCGGTGTTCCGGTGGGCGTCATACGCCATGGCCAAGGTTGCCGAGGAGGCTCTCGAACGCGCCGGCGTCAGCATCGCCGACCTCGACGCGTTCATCCCGCACCAGGCGAACATGCGGATCACCGACGCGATGGTCAAGGCTCTGAAACTTCCGAGCCACGTGGCGATCGCCCGCGACATCGCCGAGCAGGGCAACACCTCCGCCGCTTCGATCCCGCTCGCCATGGAGCGCATGCTCGCGGCGGGCGAGGTGAAGAGCGGCGACACCGCACTGATCATCGGGTTCGGGGCCGGACTGGTCTACGCCGCCCAGGTGATCCGGGTCCCCTAACCACAGTCGACCTCGCCCTTGATCCCCCGGGCGCGGCACCCACGAAAAAGAAGGAGCACCAAGGCATGGCCACCACCGAGGAGATCCGCACCGGACTCGCGGAGATCGTCAACGAGGTCGCGGGCATTCCCACCGAGGACATCCAGCTGGACAAGTCGTTCACGGACGACCTGGACGTCGACTCGCTGTCGATGGTCGAGGTCGTTGTCGCGGCCGAGGAGAAGTTCAGCGTCAAGATCCCCGACGACGAGGTGAAGAACCTCAAGACCGTGGGCGACGCCGTCGCCTACATCGAGCGCTCGCAGGGATGACGCCGACGCGGGACACGCCGGGCGGGTGTGCCGCCACCGGTTCGCTCACCCGGCACCCGCGTCACGTCATGCTCTGCGACGCCGGCATTTCGGGGCTGCGGTCCCACGGGGGCCGGTCCGCCGGAGACCACCCGCCAACGGGCGGCTCAGGGTCCTTTCGGGCAACGCCCGCCGGGTACCCACTCCCGCCATCGGCAGAGAAACAGAGGAGAACCCGATGAGCACCAAGGTTGTCATCACAGGACTAGGTGCCACGACCCCACTCGGCGGCGACGTCGCCTCGACCTGGGACGGCCTGCTGTCGGGTCGTACCAACGCGCAGGTACTCACCGACGAAGCCTTCGCCGACCTACCGGCGCGGATCGCCGCGCCCGCTGCTGTGGACCCCGGCGAGGTGTTGTCTCGCGTGGAGGCCCGCAAGCTCGACCGCTACGAGCAGTTCGCGATGGTCGCGGCCCGGGAGGCCTGGAAGGATTCGGGCCTGGCTGACGCCGACGTACCCGGCGAGCGGATCGCAGTGTCCCTCGGGTCGGGCATCGGCGGACTGATCAGCATGCTCAACGTCTACGACACCCTTCGTACGAAGGGCCCGCGGCACGTCACGCCGTACACCATCCCGATGATCATGCCGAACGGCGGAGCCGCCTGGGTCGGGCTCGACATCGGTGCCCGGGCAAGCGTCCAGACCCCGGTGGCGGCGTGCGCGTCCGGCAACGAGGCCATCCGCCACGGGCTTGACCTCATCCGCTCGGGCAAGGCCGACGTCGCCGTGGTCGGTGGCGCCGAGGCCGCCATCCACCCGCTGCCGATGGCCGCGTTCGGCGCCATGATGGCTCTGTCGCGCCGCAACGACGACCCGCAGCACGCGTCCCGGCCGTTCGACAAGGCCCGTGACGGGTTCCTGCTCGGGGAAGGCGGCGCGGTGATGGTTCTCGAGTCCGCCGAGCACGCCGAACGCCGCGGCGCACGGGTCTACGCCGAGGTCGCCGGGGCGGGCGCGTCCGCCGACGGGCACCACATCGTGCAGCCGGATCCGGAGGGTAAGGGCAACGCGTTCGCGATGCGCGAGGCGCTGACGAACGCGCGCCTCGCACCCCACGAGGTGATCCACATCAACGCGCATGCGACCTCCACGCCGGCCGGAGACGTGGCCGAGGCGGTCGGAATCCGCGCCGTATTCGGCGAGGCGGCGCAGAATGTGGTGGTGACCGCTCCCAAGGGGGCCCTCGGGCACCTCCTCGGCGCCGCGGGCGTGGCCGAGTCCATCGCCACCGTCCTCGCGTTGTACCACCGGGTCGTCCCGCCGACCATCAACCTCGACAACCTCGACGACGAGGTGGGTCTGGACGTCGCCGTGGAGCCTCGCAAGCTGCCCGAGGGCCAGCTCGCCGCGATCAACAACTCGTTCGGGTTCGGCGGCCACAACCTCGTCATCGCTTTCCGTACGGTCTGAGCGGTCCCACCCGCGCATACCTTGACCAGCACCGGAGTGAAAGGGACGTGACCGTCACCGAGAATCCCGCCGACACCGCGACAGCGGCCAACACCGCTGCGAAGCCGGCCAAGCCGCCCCGCGAGCAGGACCCGCGCTACCCGCGCAACCGGCTCGCAGCACTGCTCGACCAAGGCAGCCTCTCGCTCCTCACACCCGAGGACAACAGCGGCATGCTCGCCGTGACCGGCACGATCGCCGGCCGCCCGGTCGTCGCCTTCTGCTCTGACCCGACCATCCAGGGCGGAGCGATGGGACACGAAGGCTGTGACGTCGTTGTCCAGGCGTACGACCGGGCGCTGGCTGACGGCGTACCCATCATCGGCTTGTGGCACAACGGCGGTGCCCGGCTCGCCGAAGGCGTGTTGTCACTGCACGCGGTCGGTCTCATCTTCCACGCCATGACCCGTGCGTCCGGGCGGATACCGCAGATCTCGGTCGTGCTCGGACCTGCGGCTGGCGGTGCGGCGTACGGCCCGGCACTCACCGACGTGGTGATCCTCGGCCCCGAGGGCCGCATCTTCGTGACCGGCCCGGACGTGGTCCGCTCGGTCACCGGTGAGGACGTCGACATGCTGCGGCTCGGTGGACCCGAGCCGCACGGTCGCCGCTCCGGCGTCGTCCACGTCATCACCGACAGCGAGCAGGGCGCCCTCGACGAGGCCCGCCGGCTGGCCACGCTCCTGGGATTCCAGTCGCAGGGCACGATTGACGTCTCCTCGGTCGAGGACCTCGATCTGGCGGATCTGCTGCCCGACTCGCCGCGGCGGGCGTACGACGTGCACCCGCTGATCGACCACCTGCTCGATGAGGGCACCACGATCGAGCTGCACCCGCGGTGGGCGCCCAACATCGTGACGAGCCTCGGCCGGCTCGGCGGGCGGACCGTCGGCGTGATCGCCAACAACCCGCTGCGCCTGGGCGGCTGCCTCGACTCCACGTCGGCTGAGAAGGCCTCGAGGTTCGTCCGCATGTGCGACGCGTTCGGGGTTCCGCTGGTCGTCCTGGTGGACGTACCCGGCTACCTTCCCGGGGTCGGGCAGGAGTGGGACGGCGTGGTCCGGCGGGGCGCGAAGCTGCTCCACGCGTTCGCCGAGGCCGTCGTACCCCGCGTCACCCTGGTCACCCGCAAGGCGTACGGCGGCGCCTACATCGCGATGAACTCCCGCTCGCTCGGCGCGACCAAGGTCTTCGCCTGGCCAACGGCGGAGATCGCCGTCATGGGCTCGATCGCCGCGATCCGGATCCTGCACCGGCGCAAGCTGGCGGAGGTCGAACCCGACATCCGTCCCAAGGTCGAGGCCGAACTCGCCGCCGAACACGAGAAGATCGTGGGCGGCCTCGACAAGGCCATCTCGATCGGTGTGATCGACGAGGTGGTCACACCCAAGCAGACGCGGAGCCAGCTGGCGGCCGCCCTCGCCGAGGCGACGGACGCGCGCGGCCGGCACGGGAACATCCCGCTCTAGCGTCCCGCACCGGACGATCCTCGCTGCCACGCCGTAGCCCGGCCCGAATGATCACGTATACGTGGTCATTGCCCGCCTCACATGGTGCCGGTGCCATGTGAGGCAGGTACGCGCCACGTATACGTGGTCATTCGGGGCGGCGTCGTCGCGGTTGGTGGGGGCCTGCGCGATCAGGATGAGGACCTCGAGCTCGCGCTGGCTCAGGAATTCCTTCGTGCCCGAGGATCGGTGCGGGTCGGCGCCGCCAGCTCAGGCGCTGAGGACGATCACCTCGTGGTCGACGACCCGGGGTACCACGACCGAGGACCAGCCATCCTCGTCGCGTACCTGCGCGTCCCGCTCGGCGACGAGGAGACGCGCCCGGTTGGCCACCCGCTCCCCCGGCATCCGCACCCGCACCGCGAACGGGCCCGCCGGCACCAACTCGTCAAGCGCGCCCTGCCAGGCCCCACCCTGGTTGAGGTTGACGAGATGGAGGATCACCGAATCACCCTGGCGATACAGGTGGCAGTCGAGAACGCCCGGACCGTCGACCTCCAGCGCCACCCAGCCGCAGGCCGCCCAGCGGACGGCGTTCGCGAGCACCCGGCCATGGTCTGGGTGGTGGTGGCGGGCGTAGCGCCGGTCGAGATCCGCCCCGAGGTAGGCGATCCGGCTGCCGTTCGACCGGACGCGCGTGACGAGGCCCGGCAGGCCGCTGTGGGTTCGCGCCATCCACGCCTTCTCGGGCGGGTAGATCGGGAACGGCGGAACCCACGTCATGGCGACCGTCGCGTCCTCGTCGGCGCGGACAACCTCGAGCCGCCCACCGAACGGCAGCAGGTCGGTCTCAGTGAACCCTGCCACGATCTCCTCGGGTAGCTTCTCCGAACGCTCGATCCGAAGGTACGTATGGCCGTCGTACGCCTGCCAATCCGGGGTTGACGGCGCGAAACTGCCGTGGTGGCTACCTGTTGCGTGTACGCCCAGGAGGTCGGCCAGGGCAAAGTCGGGCCGGCGGTCGCCCCATTCGTCGTACAGGCTCGACTCCCCGGTCGCGACCAGGCCGCCACCGTCGTAGACGAACGATCGGATCTGCGCGCACTGGCGGTCGCTCAGCGCTCCGACGTTGGGCAGCACGAGAACCTCGAACTGGTCCGCGTCCCGCTCGATGTGGTCGGCGTGCACCGGCAGGTAAGGGATCCGGGCCCGGATCAGTGCGTCCACCACACCGCGGTAGGGGTCGACACTGCGTTCCTGCGGCTCGTCGCGGCCATGGAAGTCGAGGCTGCGCTGGCTCCACACCACACCGACCGTGGCGATGGGATCGCGGTCCTGCAGATAGGTGCAGTTGGCCTCGTGCCAGCGGAACAACGGGCGGGCCGTGTGATACTGCCGGCGATCCTCGTGATGGCTACCGATGTGATGCCACCACGGTTGCAGGCCACCGGCGAACCCCTCCACCGCCCACATCCGTGTCTCGGCCTCGGGCTTGCTGCCCAGCCGGAACGTCGGGATCCCCGCGTCGTACATCGCGGTGCTCTCCGGGATCAACGCGTCCCATCCGAGCAGTCCGTGGACGAGCTTGCCGCTGTCACCGTTGGCAGAGAAGCCGGCACCCCGGCGAAACTGCGAGTCCAGCATGATGATCGACGCGCGTTCGCAGATCGCTTTGTAGTCACGAAAGTGCAGGCTCTGCGCCAGCGGGTCGCCGGCGTTCATGCCGATCCAGAGACAGTCCTCACCGCCGACGCGTGAGGTGACCGCGTTGTTGAGGTCCCAGATGCCGAGCCTCTGGGCGTAGCTCCACTCGATCCACTGGCGGTACGCCGGGTCGTCCCAGTCACGGCGGCGTGGCAGGTCCTGTCCGGTCGACTCGCGGAACCCGCGCCGGCAGGACACGCAGTAGCAGATGTGGTCGCGGCCAAGACCACTCCAGCTGTTGTCCGTGATGCCGTCAGGGCTGCTGCGCCGCACGATCTCGGCGAGTACGGCGGGAAGATACTCGCGGTAATAGGGCCCGTTGACGCAGGCGAGGTAGAGGTTGCCGGCTTTGAACGGCTGTCCGTCGGCGTCGACGGCGAACCAGTCGGGGTGCTCAAGATAGAACGTCTCGTCGGCGCGGTTGGAGTCCATGCGGGCGAGGACGCTGAGCCCTTCCTCCCGTGCCGCTTTCACGATCTCGCCGTACAGATCCCGATCCCCGAGGAATTCCGCACGCCGGTGCAGCGGGTGTTCGCTCGGGTAATAGGCGACAATTCCGCCGGCGTTCACGATGACGCCCTGGACGCTGGTCCGCCGCCAGTAATCCCGCCACCATGCGGCGTCGTAGCGCGCCGGGTCGATTTCGGTCAGGTTGGTCTGACCCCATCGGAGAGTCCGCCAATACCACGGCTCGTCCTGTGCCCCGCTCATCCGCAGATCCTCTCGATCACTGCTCGCGCGTCCATGCAGGGTACCGAGAGCGATCATGTGGGGGCTCACTGTGCGGACCCGACCCCATGGGCCGACAGAGGACAGAACGCCCACGACAGGTGGGCGCGGCCCGCACCGAGCGGCCAACCGGGCCGTCGATATGCGAATGCCGACAGGGCAGAACGCCTCCATCACGGCGGAAACAGCCCCGACAGCGGGGACTCGGCCGCCGAGGTGCGTAGACGTGTCTATCGGTTCTCGTCGGCCATGGTCAACTTCGCCGGCGGCGCGGGTGATGCGACGTTGGCGGTCCGCAGACCTTCCCGGTGTGCGGTCTTCTGGGATCGGTCTCAGGTCAGCCGCATGAGTCCCGCATGGGTGGTGCGGAAACCACAGCCGCGATAGAAGCCGTCCAGGTGTTCCTCGTAATCCACGTGTAACCACTCGGCTCCCGCCGCCCGCGCGGTGTCGGCGGCGATGCTGACGAGACGTTGCCCAAGTCCGCGCCGGCGTTCGTCTGGATGCACGGTGGTGTCGAGAATGAACGCGTGCCGGCCCCCGTCGCCGACCACGTTGACGTATCCCACCAAGCGTCCGTCCCGGCGGGCCGTCACCCACGCCAGACTCCGCTCCAACAATCGGCTGAAGTCCGTCCAGCCATGCTGCGACCAGGACGCGGCGAAGAGTTCGTTGAGTTCGGCGTCTGTCAACGGTTCGTTGGCAACGACGGCCAACTCGCCGTCCTGCGTCGCCGGTGGTGCCATGGTGCCGTCCCTTCACCTTCGGGGGCCGTACGCCATCGCCGACCATGAGATTCGGCCGCGGAAGAAGGACGCTATCCGTGCGCGGGGTGCGGGTCGACTGGATTTCCCTGACCCTGCCAGGAGATCGGCCCTGCTCCTGCGGGCTGGTGCATCTGAGGAATTCTTCCGCGGAAGAAGGTGATGACCGTCTCCGCGCCGGCGCACGTGCCTCCCGAACAGCTGTCGAAAGACGGCAGGATGGTGCGACGACGCGCAGGAGGGAGTAGGCATGGGCAGTCCACCACGCACGCTCACCAGCCGGGACCTCGCCAGGCTCGCCGGAGTGTCCCAGTCGACCGTGTCACGCGTGCTCACGAACAGCCCACGGGTCAACGCCGAGACTCGCGCCCGGGTGTTGAAGGTCCTGGCGGAATCCAATTACACCCCGAACGCCGTCGCGCGCGCCATGAAGACCGGGCGTACCGATGCCGTCGGCGTCTTCATGTCCCGGGTGACGAGCCCGTTCCACTCGACGATGCTCGACCTCATCGGCCGCAAGCTGAGCGCTCATGGCCTGCAGATGATCCTGTGGAACGTCGAACACGACCCGGACGAGGCGGCTGCCGGCCAGGCGATCCAGCAGCGCCTGGTTGACGGCTTCGTGTTCACCTCGGCCACCTTCACGTCCCGCCTGCACACGCTTGCCCTTTCCTCAGGTATCCCGACGGTCCTGTTGCACCGCGGTATCGAGGAACTGGCCTGCGACCAGGTGCTCGGCGACAACTGGCAGGGAGCGCGGGACCTCGCGGCCTACCTTCTCCGGGCCGGCCACCTCGACATCGGCCTCGTCACCTCACCGCTCTCGGTGAGCACCGCCCGCGACCGGGAGCAGGGCTTCCGGGCGGTACTGGCCGAAGCCGGCATCACCATCAGACCGAGCAACGTCGCCGTCGGCGGGTTCTCCCACCAGCACGGGCACGCCGCCGCCCGCCGGATGCTCAGCCAGAACGATCCGCCGACGGCGATCTTCGCCATCACCGACGTCCTGGCGTTCGGCGTTCTCGACGGCGCCCGCTCGCTTGGGGTGCGGGTTCCCGACGACCTCTGGGTCGCCGGCTTCGACAACACCGACATGGCATCGTGGGAGTCGTTCGACCTCACCACGGTCGATCAGCCGGTGGGAGCGATCGTCGACCGCGGCGTCGACCTTCTCCGCAGGCGAATCGCCGACCCCTCGGCCGAGCCGGTCGTGACCAGGCTCCCGTGCGACCTCGTGATCCGTGGTTCGACCGCACACACACCTGTCCCCTGACCCTGCCGTCCCTGACCCGGCATCTCCCGGAGGCAATGTGCCATGACCGCCACCCTCGCCGACCATCGCATCGCACGCATCGACAGCCACGTGCTGCGCGACCACTACCCACGCACTGTCGGGCGCAACGCCCGGCTCGGCTCGCACGGTGCCGGCGGGTCCGTTCCGGTCGCCGTCGTCCACACCGACACCGGCGCGACCGGCTGGGGCATCGCCGCCGGTGATCTCCAGGGCACCCAGGGACTGGTCGGACGCCGAGTGGATGACCTCCTCGACCCGGCCGTCGGGACCATCGAGCCGCAGGCCCTCCCGCTTGACTTCGCGCTGCACGACCTCGCCGGGCAGATCCTCGGGCTGCCCGTCCACCAGCTGCTCGGCGGCCGCGGCGAGACCGTCGTTCCCTGCTACGACGGCGCCATCTACTTCGACGACCTCGACCCCGCAGACGCGCCGCGCGGCCTCGACGCGGTGCTCGCCAACTGCCGGGCCGACCACGACCTCGGCTTCCGCGCGTTCAAACTCAAGATCGGCCGCGGCCACCGGTGGATGGACGCCGATGCCGGGCTCCGTCGCGACATCGAGGTCACCCGGGCTGTGCGCGCCGCCTACCCGGAGGCGGAGATCCTCGTGGACGCCAACGACGGCTACACCGGCGAGAGCTTCCTCGGCTATCTCGACGAGGTCGCCGACTGCGGGTTGTTCTGGGTGGAGGAACCCTTCCAGGAGACGCGGGCAGATCTCCGCCGGCTCCGTGCCGAACTCACCCGGCGGGGCTCGGGGACGTTGATCGCCGACGGCGAGGCCGCGCCCGACGTACCGTTCCTGCTGCACCTCAGCGAGGAGGGACTGCTCGACGTCCTCCTCATGGACGTCATGTCGTACGGCATCAGTCGTTGGCGGCGGGTGATGCCGGTGCTGGAGGAGGTCGGCGTGCGCGCTTCTCCCCACGCCTGGGGACAGCCGCTGAAAACCCTGTACGCCGCCCAACTCGCCGCCGGGCTCGGCAACGTCCTGGTCGTCGAGGGGGTGCCGGGGCACACCGAAGGCGTCGACGGCAGTGCGTACCAACTTCTCGACGGGATGCTCCACGTGCCCGACGCTCCCGGATTCGGGCTGCCGCTCCCCGCGACCACCGCGCCTTCGGGCTGAGCAGGCGGCGGGCGCGGGCGTTCAGTCGATGAGGTCGTACGCCGGGATCGTGAGAAAGTCGGCGTAGTCGGGCGCCAACGCGACCTTCTCGAACAACTCCCGCGCCTGCGGGTAGTGTCCGCGGGCGAAGGCGTCATCCCCGACGGCATCGCGGATCTTGGCGAGTTCCTCGTCCTCGATCCGGTGGACGAGGTCCGGGGTCACGATGTCGCCGGTGTCGAGCTTGACGGAGTTACCGATCCACTGCCAGATCTGGGAGCGGGAGATCTCGGCGGTCGCGGCGTCCTCCATCAGGTTGAAGATCGCCACCGCGCCGTTGCCGCCGAGCCAGGCGGCGAGATACTGCAGGGCCACTGAGATGTTGCTGCGGAGGCCGGCCTCGGTGACCGAACCCGGCGTCGACTTCACGTCCAGCAACTGGTCGGCCGTGACCGTCACGTCGTCGCGCAGGCGGTCGAGTTGGTTCGGCCGGTCGCCGAGGGTCGCGTCGAAGACCTCCTTGCAGATCGGCACCAGGTCAGGGTGGGCGACCCAGGAGCCGTCGAAGCCGTCAGAGGCCTCGCGTTCCTTGTCAGCGCGCACCTTGGCGAGCGCGGTCTTGTTGACCTCCGGGTCGCGCCGGCTCGGGATGAACGCCGCCATCCCACCCATCGCGAAGGCGCCACGACCGTGGCAGGTCGCCACCAGGAGTTCGGTGTAAGCCCGCATGCAGGGCGCTGTCATGGTCACCGCATTGCGGTCGGGGAGGACGAACGACGGACCCGCGTCGCGGAAGTTCTTGATGATGCTGAAGAGGTAGTCCCAGCGCCCGGCGTTCAGGCCCGAGGCATGCTCGCGCAGCTCGTAGAGGATCTCCTCCATCTCGAACGCCGCGGGAATCGTCTCGATGAGGACCGTCGCGCGGATCGTACCGGCCGGGATGCCCAGTCGCTGCTCGGCGAAGGTGAACACGTCGTTCCACAACCGGGCCTCGAGATGGCTCTCCATCTTGGGCAGGTAGAGGTACGGTCCGCTCCCCCGGTCGAGAAGCTCCCGCGCGTTGTGGAAGAAGTGAAGCCCGAAGTCGACCAGCGCACCCACCAGCGGCTTGCCGTCGAGCCGCAGGTGGCGCTCGTTGAGGTGCCACCCGCGCGGGCGTACGACGATCGTGGCGAGCGGGGCATCCTCGCGCAGCGTGTACGACTTACCGTCGGGCGAGCTGAGGGAGATCTCGCGGCGGATCGCGTCCCGCAGGTTGACCTGGCCGCCGATGACGTTCGCCCAGTGGGGTGTGTTGGCGTCCTCGAGATCGGCGAGCCAGACGTTCGCCCCGGAGTTGAGGGCGTTGATCGTCATCTTCCGCTCGGTCGGCCCGGTGATCTCCACCCGCCGGTCGAGCAGGTCGGGCGGTGCCGGCGCGACGCGCCAGCTCGGGTCCTCGCGGATCTCCCGGGTCTCTGGGAGGAAGTCCAGCCGGCCGGTACGCGCGATCTCGGCCCGGCGCTCGCGCCGCCGGACCAGTAGCTCGTCGCGGCGGTTCCCGAACCGCTCCTGCAGCTCGCCGAGGAACGCCAGCGCCTCGCCAGTCAGCACCTCCTCGCCGCGCTCGACCTGACTGCCCGTCACCGTGACATCCACCACGATCAGCGCCCTCCTCGGTGTACCCGTGCGAACCTCGCGCACAGGGGCGCGTTCCGCAGAAACGAGCCCCGCTGCCACGTCTAGCACATCCGCGAGGGGCTCCGCAGGAGCACGTCGAGGATCGGCCGTGGCAAGCGGTAGGACCTTTTGACAGCGGCTGGGAGGATAAGCGGCGTGCCCGAGGGACGATCAGGAGCGCCCGCACGCCTCATCGCGTCCGTAGCGCCCGGAACCCTCCTGAACCCCCTCAACTCCTCGATGATCGCGGTGGCGCTGGTCCCGCTGCAGCATGAGTTCGAGGTCGGGGTCGCGACCTCCAGCTGGCTCGTCTCCGGCTTCTACCTCGCGGCGGCGGTCGGGCAGCCGCTGATGGGGAGGTTCGTCGATCTCTTCGGCGCGCGGAGGATGTTCCTGGCCGGTCTCGGCCTGGTCTGCGCGGTGTCGGTGGTGGCTCCCTTCGCCCCGGGCTTCTGGTGGCTGGTGGGTGCCCGGGTCCTCCTGGCCTTCGGGACCTCCACGGCCTATCCCGCCGCGCTCGTGCTGATCCGGGCCGCCGCCGCGGGACCTGGGCAGGGCAGCGCGGGCGGCGGGCGCGGGCGTACTCCCAGTGCTCCCAGCTCACCAGCCGGGGCACTCGCCGCGCTCAGCATCGCGGCCGCGACCAGCGCCGCACTCGGCCCGGTGATCGGCGGGTTCCTCATCGCCTCGGCCGGCTGGCAGGCGGTCTTCCTCGTCAACGTGCCGGTCACCGCGGTCGGCGCGCTCCTCGCGATCCGGTTCCTTCCCCGCCTGCCGCACCCGCCCCGGCAGCGCGGCGACCTCCTGAAGACGCTCGACCTGCCGGGCACCGCGCTGTTCACTGCCACCCTCGCCGGTCTGCTGATCTTCCTGCTCTCCTTGGCCGACCATCCCCAGTGGTGGTTGGTTCCTGCGGTGGTCGTTCTGGGTGTGCTCCTCGTCGTCCGCGAACGCTCGACGGCGGTGCCCTTCCTCGACGTACGCGGCCTCGCCGCCAACCGCCACCTCTCCTCGGTCCTCATCCAGCAAGGCGGGGTGAACCTGGTCTTCTACTGCGTCTTCTTCGGACTCCCGTTGTGGCTGGGGTCGGTGCGTGGGTTCACAAGCGACACCGTCGGTCTGCTCGTCCTGCCCGTCGCGGCGATGGGCGTCCTGATGACGCCGGTCGCCGCCGCGATGGTGGGCCGCCGGGGATCCCGGGCGACGCTCGTCCTCGGCTCGGTCGTGCTCCTCGTCGCCGCCCTCACCATCCAGGTGCTCGACGACTCCACGCCGCTGGTGATCCTGGTCGGCGTCGCGCTCCTCTTCGGGATACCGGGCGGGTTCAACAACCTCGGCCTGCAGACGGCGTTGTACGAAGCCAGCCCGCCGTCGCGGATGGGGTCCTCGGGTGGGTTGTTCCAGACGTTCCGGTACCTCGGAGCGATCCTGTCGACAAGTGTGCTCGGCATTGTGTTCGAGCACGAGCTGAGTAGTCGCGGCCTGCACCAGGTCGGACTGATCATGACCTGTGCGTCCGTGGTCCTGGTGATCCTCGCGCTCGCCTGGCACGGGACCGCGCGCCGAGTCCGCGCCAGCGTGGACGACCTCTGAGGGCTCGGCGCGAGGCTGGCCGGTATGGGCCGACCTGCCCGCGCTTCGACGCGTTAGCGTGGGGTCGAGCGGGCAGGGTTGGGGGTGGGCCCGGACGGGCGAAGCCCGTGCGGGGCCGGAACAGCACCGTCGCCAGCGCGACCAAGCCGGGCGTGGCGCGGAGGGGCGGCAGCCATGAACGGCGGAGGGCGAGCGCCTATGAACGCCATCGAGCACCTGCGAGACACTCTGCGGGCGATTGTCGGGCCGGCGGGCGTCATCTCCGAGCCCACCGAACTCCGGACCTACGAATGCGACGGCCTGGCCGGCTATCGCGTCACCCCCGCGCTCGTCGTACTCCCCTCATCGTCGGCCGAGGTGGCGGAGGTCGTGGCCGCCTGCCACCGCGCCCAGATCCCGTTCGTTGCCCGCGGCGCCGGAACCGGCCTGTCCGGCGGCGCCCTCCCCGTGGCCGACGGTGTGGTGGTCTCCCTGCAGCGGATGCGTGCCGTGCTGGAGGTCGACCCGACCAACCACCGGGCCGTGGTCGAACCCGGCGTCACCAACCTCGCGATCAGCCAGGCCGCGTCGGCGTACGACCTCTACTACGCGCCCGACCCGTCCAGCCAGCAGGTGTGCACGATCGGCGGGAACGTCGCGGAGAACTCCGGCGGCGCCCACTGCCTGAAGTACGGCTTCACCACCCACCACGTCCTCGCCCTCGAGGCGGTCCTGCCCGACGGCACGCTGGTGTGGCTGGGTGGTGACTCACCCGAGGTGGCCGGACCCGACCTGCGCGGGCTGGTGGTCGGCTCCGAAGGCACGCTCGCCGTCGTGACGAAGGTGGTCGTACGCCTGCTCCGCAAGCCCGAGACGGTCAGGACCCTGCTGGCGGACTTCCCCTCAATCGAGCAGGCGGCAGACACGGTCACCGGCATCATCGCCGCCGGCGTCGTCCCCGCGGCCATGGAGATCATGGACCAGCTCGCGATCGAGGCGTCCGAGGCGGCCGTGGGTGCGGGATACACCCTCGACACGCCCGCCGCCCTGGTCATCGAGCTGGACGGCCCGGCCGACGAGTGCGGCGAACTCTTCGAAACCGTGCAGAAGATCTGCCACGCGAACGGTACGACGAAGATCCGGATCGCCGCGGACGACACCGAACGTGCCCGGATCTGGACCGGACGGAAGGCCGCCTTCGCCGCGATGGGCCGGATCAGCCCCAACTACTTCGTGCAGGACGGCGTGGTCCCGCGTACCCGGCTGACCGAGGCGCTCAGCACGATCGCCGCGATGGGTGCCGAAGCCAGCCTGCGGGTGGCCAACGTCTTCCACGCGGGCGATGGCAACCTCCACCCCCTGGTGCTCTACGACGAGTCCCGGGGCGAGCACGACCGGGCCGAGAAGCTGTCCAAGGCGATCGCCGAACTCTGTGTCGACCTGGGCGGCTCGCTGTCGGGCGAGCACGGCATCGGCACGGACAAGGCGTGCTCGATGCCGGTGATGTTCGGCAAGGAGGACCTCGCGACGATGGACCGGGTACGCCGGGCGTTCGACCCCGACGGGCTCTGCAACCCGGGCAAGGTTCTCCCGACACCGCGGCTGTGCGGTGAGAAGCCCGGCCCCTACCGCCCGCACCCCCTGGAGGCTGCCGGTGTCATCGAGCGTCTCTGACCGGATGCAGGCACGCGACGTGCCCACCGTGCGACCGAGTGACCTGCGGCAGGCCCGCGACCTGATGTTCGAGGCCGCCCGGTCCGGCCAGCGGGTCCTCCTCCACGGTGCGGGCACGGCCCAGTCGTGGGGTGCGCCTGTGGGTGACGTCGACGTCGTCCTGGACACCACCGGGCTGGACCAACTCCTGGCGTACAACCCCGCGGACATGACCGTCGCCGTGGGGGCGGGTATGTCGCTGGCCGCACTGCAGGAGCGGCTTGACGGGCAGCGGGTGGCGCTCGACGCGGCGCGGATCCCACTCGGTGCGACGGTCGGAGGCCTGCTCGCGACCGCCGACGGCGGGCCACTTCGCGCGACGTACGGCACCCTCCGCGACCTCGTCATCGGCGTCACCGTCGTGCTGGCCGACGGCACGGTGGCCCGCTCGGGTGGGCATGTCATCAAGAACGTCGCGGGGTACGACCTCACCAAGCTGTTCTCCGGCTCGCTCGGCACCCTCGGCCTGGTCGCCGAGGTCGTCCTGCGCCTGCATCCGCTTCCGGAGGCGACCGCGACGCTCGCGGTTCCGTGCGACGTCGCGGCGGGGTTCGCCCACGCGACCGCCCTGCTTGCCTGCCCGCTGGAGCCTGTCGCCCTGGACTGGCACGAAGGGCGCCTGCTCATCCGGTTCGAGGGGACGCGTTCTGGGGTGGCGACGCGGGTACGCAAGGCGGTGGCCCTCGCCGCGTCGGGCGAGGTCCTCGAGGGCGCGGACGAGACGGCGGTGTGGCAGGCGCTCGCCGGCACCGTCGTTGGAGGCGACGGCGACACGGTCCTCCGCGCGGGGACGCGGCCCGATCTCCTCCCCCAGTTGGCCGCGCGGCTCGACGCTCTGACCACCGGACCCTCCGTCAAGGCAACCTTGACGTCCAGCGTCGGGATCGGCGTTCACACGGTACGTCTTCGCGGTGGTCAACCCGCCGAGCACGCGGCCGTCCTGGCGGGCTGGCGTTCTGAGGTTCTGGCCGCGGGCGGAAGCGTCACGCTGCACCAGCGGATCCCCGGGCTCGACGAGCTTGTTGGAAGTTGGGGCCGTGCGCCCGCGACGGCGCCGCTGCTGCGGGCGCTCAAGAAGCGAATGGACCACGACGAGCGGCTGGGCCCGGGCCGCTTCGCGCCGTGGTTCGCCTGAGGGGAGGGCGTACCTATGAGCCAGGACGTCGCGGAGTTCCAGGAACCCGGTGACATCTTCGCCTCGACCAGCGGCGGCGAAGGCACCGTGGACGAGCGGGAGCGGCACGGCAACTTCGACGCCCACCACCCACCGGCCAAGGAACTGATCGACGACTGCGTCCACTGTGGGTTCTGCCTTCCGACCTGCCCCACCTACGCCCTGTGGGGCGAGGAGATGGACTCCCCGCGCGGACGCATCTACCTCATGGACCTCGTACGCGAAGGGGACGCGGAGTTCGACGCGACCTTGGTACGCCACTTCGACACCTGCCTCGGCTGCATGGCCTGTGTCACCGCCTGCCCGTCCGGCGTGCAGTACGACAAGCTGCTGGAGTCGATGCGGCCCCAGATCGAACGCCACCATGCCCGCACCTGGCGCGACCGGGCGTTTCGCGGACTGGTCTTCGCGCTCTTCCCTTATCCTGCCCGGCTCCGCGTCGCGGCCCTCGGCGGGCTCCTCTACCAACGCCTCGGGCTGGCCCGAGCCTTGCGCCGCGGGCGGGTCGTCGACCGCCTTCCGGCCCGACTCCGCGCGCTCGAGGCGCTGCTCCCCGACGTGCGCCTGCGCGACCTCACGGGTCGTGTGCCGGAGCGGGTCGCGGCCGTCGGCACGCCAAGGCGCCGGATCGCGTTCCTGACCGGCTGCGTCCAGAGCGTCTTCTTCACCAAGGTGAACGCCGCGACCGTCCGAACGCTGGCCGCCGAAGGGTGCGAGGTCCTCATCCCGCGCGGGCAGGGCTGCTGCGGCGCGCTCAGCATGCACACCGGGCGGGAGCCTGAGGCGCTTGACCGGGCTCGGCAGACCATCGAGACGTTCGAGACGTACGACGTCGACGCCATCGTCGTGAACGTGGCCGGCTGCGGGTCTGCCATGAAGGACTACGGCGGGCTGCTACGCGACGATCCAGCCTGGGCCGACCGGGCGGCGGCGTTCGCGGCGAGGGTCCGCGACGTCACCGAAGTGCTGGCCGAACTCGAACCCCGCGCGCCGAGACATCCGATCGAGGCTCGGGTCGCCTATCACGACGCCTGCCATCTCGGCCACGCCCAGCGGGTACGCGCCCAGCCACGCGCGATGCTTCGCACCATCCCGGGTCTGGAGGTGGTCGACATCCCCGAGGCCGAACTCTGCTGCGGCTCCGCCGGCGTCTTCAACCTGCTCGAACCCGAGGCTGCCGCCGACCTCGGCGCGCGCAAGGTCGAGAACCTGCGCTCGGTCCATCCGCACGCCGTGGCCACCGCCAATCCGGGCTGCCTGCTGCAGATCCGCCGTCATCTGGGCGCCGAGCACATCCCGCTGATGCACCCCGTCGAACTCGTCGACGCGTCCATCCGCGGGACGGGCCTTCCGCGCTAGGGGACGGCCGTGCTGCCGCGGAAGAATCCGAGAAACGTCTTCCGGCGTTGGGGTCAACAGTGGGGATTTACGAGGGCAAGGGCGTGGCCATAACTCCGGCCACGCCCTACGTGGTGCGGCCGCGTTCCCGGCTGCCGAGGTCGCCCCTGTCGGCGCCGCGCGGCCACGTCTGGTTGCCCTGCATCACATCTGGGAGGTATTCACTAGATGCGCCCTGCGTCACCAAGACATTACCTATAGGGACCATGTCCAGGTCAAGACCTAGCAGTCAGTAAGTTCTTTCAATTTCGTCAATATCCCTTACAGCAAAGGGAAAGCGGGCACATTCGCATACACGCTGTAGCCATAAGGGGTTGTTTTGACACTGTCCGCGATCGCTATCTCGTGACTCCGCGCCCGCTCCAGGTCACGGGCCAACAGGTCCGCGCGCGATTTCCGCGGCCTGATGTGAAGACCCGCCCCTCGCTCTCAGACGACCTGGTGCAGCCACCGCACGGCAGCGCCGTCACCCGCGTGCCGGAAGGTTTCGAGTTCGTCGTCCCACTGCTTGCCAAGAAGCCGCTCGAGCCCGTCTTCGAGGGTGGTCTCGCCGAGGCTCGCCTTGACCATCGCCGCCTTCAGCCGATCCTCGGGGATGAGGATGTCGCCGTGCGGGCCGGTGACGGCATGGAAGATTCCGAGGCTGGGCGTGTAGGAGTAGCGGGCGCCCTCGCAGCCCTGGCTGGGTTCCTCGGTCACTTCGTACCGAAGTTGTTGCCACCCGCGCAGCGCTGAAGCAAGGGTCGCCGCAGTGCCCGGCTCGCCCTGCCAGGAAAGCTCGGTCCGGTAGGAACCGACGCACACTGGCTGGGCGGACCAGTCAAAGTTCACGCGCGCACCAACAACACCAGCGACGGCCCACTCCACGTGGGGGCAGACCGCCGACGGCGCTGAATGGACGTACAGCACGCCTCGTGTCGTCACCGAGACCACCTCTCCGGTCGAGCGAGCGCCTTCCCCAGCGTCCTCGTCGGGCAGATAGTCCAGTGCCGCGATCATTGTGCACGAACCAAGGACGACACGCCACGAGTCCCCCGCGTGTCGCGCGTCAGTCACGGCGTGTCGGGCGTGCGGGTCACCGTCAATCCGGCCTTGCGGGCGACCCGCGCGAACGCCGCGGCGTCCGTCACGGCCGCACCCCCAGGGTCGTTGTTGAAGTACACGTGAACATCCGCGTCGTCCTCATACGCCTCGGCGATCCGCTTCACCCAGGACGTCAGAGCCGCCTGGCCGTACCGCGGCCACGGCGTGGCCCGCCCCTCGTGGAAGCGGACATACGCCCACTCGCTGGTACGCCAGAGCGGCGTCAGAGGGTGCCCCAGCCGGTCGGTCCAGGTGAGCGCGGCCCGCTGCTCCTCCAGCACCCGGCGTACGTCATCCGTCCACCACGACTCGTGCCGTGGCTCGACGGCGACGCGGACGTCGGACGGGAACGCCGCGAGGCACTCCGCGAGCAGGTCCCGATCCGCACGGAGGTTGGGCGGGAGCTGCAGCAGGATCGGCCCGAGCCGGTCGCCAAGGCCGCGCGCATGCTCAACCAGCCTGCCGACGGGCTCGGCCGGCTCACGCAGGCGCTTGATGTGGGTGAGGTACCGGCTCGCCTTGACGGCGACCACCTCGTCACCGGGCAGGGCGTCGCGCCACGCCGCGAACATGTCGTACGACGGCAGCCGGTAGAAGGCGTTGTCCAGCTCAACGGTGGCGAAGTGGTCCGCGTAATAGCTGAGCCAGGCCCGCTGCGGCACCTCAGGCGGGTAGAAGGTCCCGCGCCAGTCGCGATAGCTCCACCCGCAGGTCCCGACGAGAATCGGCATGCCTCCACTGTGCCCAGCGGCTTGTCACGGGATGCGGCCGAGCAGCAGCAGGGACGCGGCGGCGGTGGCCAGCGCCGCGATGAGGCCGTAGCCCACCAACGCCGACGTGACCTCCTTCTGCTCCTTCGTGTATCCGATGGAGGAGCCGATATCGGAGTAGACCTGCTCCAACTCCTGACTGGACGCCGCGGTGTAGGTCTGGGCGCCGGTGGCCTCGGCGATCTGGCGCATGGTGTTCTCGTCGACCGGCACCGGCGTCCGCTGGCCCTCGATCTCGACCGTGCCGAACGGCGTCCCGAACGCGATCGTGTAGATCGGCACCTTCGCCGCCTGCGCCGCCTGGATCCCCTGCTCGACGCTCCGCCCGACATTCCGGTAGCCATCCGAGAGCAGGACGATGCGGGCCGGCGCCGGCTCCTTCGGATGCTGCGGATCGGCTGGCACCAGCTTGAGCGCGTCGAGGGACGTGAAGATCGCCTCGCCGGTCGCTGTCGACTGGGCGAGCTCGAGACCGTCGACCGCGCGGTAGACAGCCGTTCGGTCGGTGGTCGGCGGCACGAGGATGCTCGCCGTACCCGCGAAGGACACCAGCGCGATGTTGAACTTCGGCGGAAGGTTCTTGACGAACTCCCGGGCCGCGTCCTGGGCCGCCTTGAGCCGGGTCGGCTGTACGTCGTCGGCGCGCATGGAGATCGAGACGTCCACGGTGAGGACGATCGTCGCGCGTTCCCGGGGCACCTCCACCTCCAGCTGCGGCCGGGAGAACGCCGTGACCAGGAGGCTCACGGTGACGATCATGAGCGCTGCCGCGACGTGTCGGCGCCAACCGGGACGCTTGGGCGCCACCCGCGACAGCAGTGAGAGGTTCGTGAACCGCATCGCGTACTTCCGGCGGCGCCACTGCAGCAGGAGGTACGCCGCCACGAGTAGAGGGACGAGCAGTAGCAGCCACAGCCGTCCGGCAGCCAGGAACGTCATCCGGCGGTTCCTCTCGTCGGTGGACCATGCAGTCGTTGGGCGACCCGGCGGTGCCCGAGCACGAACCGCGCGGTGTCAGACACCCAGTCCCGGTCGGTCCGCAGGGTGAGGTGGGCCGCACCCGACCGCCGAAGGGTCGCGCGCACCCGCTCGCGGTGCGCTGCCGCAGCCTCGGCGTACCGCACTCGAAGCGCCGCGTCGCCAGTGTTGACCTCGCGGACCCCGCCCGTCTCGGGGTCGGTCAACCACACCACGCCGACGTCGGGCAGCTCCAGCTCCAGCGGGTCGAGCACCTCGACCGCCAGCACCTGGTGCCGTGCAGACAAGAGCTTCATCGCCCGCTCCCAGGGCAGCGGGAGCCCCGGGTCGTTGCCCGATCCGTCGAGGAAGTCGGACACGACGACCCGCAGACCACGCCGCTGATAGGCCCGCGAGAACTGGTCGACAGCGGTTGCGAAATCGTCGTCCGGCTCCTCCGGCTCCGTTCGCGGCTCGGCCAACAGCGACCGCAACAGCCCGTACAGCGCCAGTCGACCGGACCGCGCCGGCCAGCGGCGGATCCGGCCACCGCGCACGACCACCCCGCCGAACCGGTCGCCCAGCCGGTGGGTGAGGAAACCGACCGTGCCCACCGCGGCGACCGCGAGCTCCCGCTTCTCCAACGCGGCGGTACCGAAGTCCATCGATGCCGACATGTCGACAAGAACCCAGGTCTCGAGCTCCCGGTCGGCGATCACGTCCCGCACGTGCGGCGTGGCCGTGCGGGCAGTCACGGACCAGTCCATCCGGCGTACGTCGTCTTCTCCGGGGCGGTACGCCCGCGCCTCGGCAAGGTCGGTGCCGGGACCGGGCAACAATCCCAGGTGCTCGCCGTGCAGGAAGCCTTCGAGCCGGCGCACGATGGTGAGTTCCAGGCGACGCAGCGCCCGCTCGGGTGCGAGCCGGGCCAGGCTGAGCTGACCGGCGTTCCCGCTCGGGGCCGTCCGGCTCACCGGAACTCCGGTCGACCGGCCGCACCCTGCGTGTCCTGCCTCCAGACCGGACGGGGCGGCGGGACGACCGCGAGGACGCGTTCGACCACACTGGACGCCGACAAGCCGTCGGCGACCGCGTCGAATCCGAGGACGAGACGGTGCGGCATCACGTCCCGGGCAACGTCCTGGACGTCCTGGGGCAGCACGTAGTCGCGGCCACGCATCAGCGCCAGCGCCCGCGCGGACGACACCAGGCCGAGCGTGGCCCGTGGGCTGGCGCCGACCTCGATCACCTGGGTGAGCTCGGGCAGGTGGTATTCCACCGGCCGGCGGGTGGCGAGCACCAGGCGTACGACGTAATCCGCGACGAGCCGGTGGACGAACACCCGGTCTGCGGCCTGCTGCAGGGCGAGGATGCGGTCGGGGTGCAGGATCTGGCGCGGCGTCGGCGGATCGACGCTCATGCGTTCCAGGATCTGGTACTCCTCCTCGGCATCGGGCAGGTGGACGTCGACCTTGACGAGGAAGCGGTCCCGCTGCGCCTCCGGGAGCGGGTAGACGCCCTCGGACTCGAGGGGGTTCTGGGTGGCGATGACGATGAACGGCGCCGGCAACGGAAACGTCCGACCGCCGACGGAGACCTGGCGTTCGGCCATCAGCTCGAGCATCGCCGACTGCACCTTCGCCGGTGCGCGGTTGACCTCGTCGGCTAGGACGAAGTTGACGAACACCGGGCCGAGCTCGACGTCGAACGCTTCCTTGCTCGGCCGGTAGATACGCGTTCCCACGATGTCGGAGGGCACCAGGTCAGGGGTGAACTGCAACCGCGCGAACTCCCCGCCCACCACGGTCGCGAACGTGCGTACGGCGAGCGTCTTGGCCACGCCCGGGACGCCTTCGAGAAGGCAGTGGCCGCGGGCGAGGAGTGCCACCATGAGGCGTTCGACCATGTGCTCCTGACCGACGATGACCCGCTTCACCTCCTGCAGCGCCTCCGCCGCGAGCATCGCCTCGGCGCCGACCCCACTGCCCGGGCCCGAACCCGTGCCCGGGTGCGCGGAGGTCGGGTGGGTGGTGGTCGGGTGAGTGGTGCCCGGCGCCGGGTGGGCGGGCGTCGGGTGGCCGGGCGTCGGGTGGCCGGGCGCCGGCTGGCCGTCGCTCCCCGGCGTGGGGTGGGAGTCGCTCCCGGGCCAGGGCGCGCCGTCGACAGCGGGCGAGGCGGCCTGGTCGACCTCACCGCGTTCGGCGGGTACGGTCGCGTCCGGGTGATCCTCAGACATCCCGGCGGAGACCTCGCTCCGATCCGGCGTCGTCATGTGGCGGTTCCTCTCCAGACGGGGACGTCGTATCGTCGGGCGTCGCGACCAAGGGTGCCATCCCTGTGTGGGAGCCTCCGCGCGAACCTCATGTGGTGGGGGTAGGCCCAGGCGGGCGAAGCCCGCGTGGGGCCGGAACCCACACCGCGGGGGTGGGCCCAGGCGGGCGAAGCCCGCGCCGGGCCGGAACCACACCGTGTGTGCCTCAGTTCGTGTCTCACTGTGTGTACCTCACCGTCCTGACGCCTTCGACCGAAACGGGGTTATGAATGACCGAAGGCCTGCGCCCGGGTGATCCGACGACACTGGGGCTGTTCCACCTGCGTGGCCGCCTCGCCGAACACGAGGCCGGTGTGGTCTTTCTCGGGTACGACCCGACCGGGCGAGCCGCGGCGCTGACGGTGCTCCACGCCGGTGCGGCCGCCGACTCCGCCGTCCGTGATCGGCTCACCTCCGCCCTGGACGCACTCGCCGCACGCGGGCCGGAGCAGGTGTTGGGTGCGGCGCCGTACGACGCGGTGCCGTGGGTGGCAACTGCGTACACCGACGGGCGTCCTGAGGCGGCACTCGCGCTGCTCGACGCGGCTGGGCTGTCGGCGCCAGGGCCAGGACTCTTCACCGGACCCGGCGGTGGTCCGGCCGGACCTGACTTCGCTCCCCACTGGGCCGGTACGCCAGCCGCCCACATGGTCACTCCCCCACCACCTGCCGCGCCCGCCACGACGGCCATCCGGCCAGCTGACTCCAAACGCTCGCTGGCGATCCTCGCTCTGTGTGTCGCGGCGGCCCTCGTGGTCATCGTCGGCGGCGCCTTCGCGGCGAACGCGTTCTTCGGCGGGGATGACAAAGACACCGACGCTTCGGCGCCCGAGCAAACCCCAGGACTTCCCGGACCCGTCGACACCATCCCGGCCATGCCCGGCCCAAGCCAGTCGGCCACTCCCGCGCCGAGCCGCACACCGCCACCGTGGATGCCGACACCCGGGCCTTCCTACACCGGTCCCGATGGACCGGACGGTCTGGTGGCTGGACCGACCTTCGGCAAGGAGGAGCCGACGTACCCCATGGACCTCAACGAGTTCCCCTTCGACTTCCGGGTCCCGAAGACCTGGGGATGCATGAAGAGCAGCAAGGGCGGACCCGGTGTGGTCCGGTGGGTCTGCGTCGACGAGTCCTTCGCCTTCTCCGGCAAGCCGGGCAGGACGCCGGGCGGCATCATCGAGGTGCAGGACTGCCCGTCCCCGTGCGGGTCGTCGGAGTGGACCAAGATCCGGGACGACCGACTTCCCACCATCCCCACCAACTGGAAGCGCACCGACGACACGACGACGTACGCCGAGTGGACCGTCGGCGCCGGGGACACCACCGAGGTGTCGGCCGCGATGAGCCACGTCTTCGGCGCCAAACGCGGCGACGCTCCTGACACTCACGTGACCGTCCGGCTCACCGGCGCGCCCAGTGAGAAGAAGAACCTGCAGAAGATCATCAACGATATCCGCGCCAGAACTCCGTGATGATCGCCAGGAGCAGCGGCAGGGCGTCGGTGTCGCGCCAGGTCGCTCCCTCCATCCCGGGGATGGGCGGCGTGGTACACGGGGTCGGTTGGCCTGTCGGCGTGGACGTGGGCATTGGTGTCGGCGTGGCGCTGGGCGAAGGCAGTGCGCTGGTCGACGGAGAGGGACCGACCGACGGGCCGCCGGTTGGTGCGGTTGTCGGAACGCCGGCGCAGGACGGTGCCGGCGCGGGTGCGTCCGTCGGGCTCGGGTCCGGGGTGGGGCCTGGCGGCTCAGGAGTCGGCGTCGGGCTGGTCGGCTGGGGTGTCGGCGTGGGGTCGGAAGGTGCTGGAGTGGGAGGCGGCGTCGTCGACGGAGACGAGGAAGCGGACGGCGACGGGGACGGGGGCACGGTCGGCTCCACGGGAGCAGTCGGCCCGGGCGTCTCCGACGTACCTCCCGGCGGCGTGGGTACGGAAGCCCGACCGAGCGTGAGGAGGTCGCCGTCAGGTGGAGCGGCCCGGCCCATGGTGTACGCGTCGATCCAGGCCAGCACCCGCTCGACATAACTCATCGAGTGGTTGTAGCTGAAGATCGCCGTGGTCAGCTCCAGCCTTCGCGACAGGTCCCGGCCACCGTCGCAGAGGTAGATCCCGGTCGTCAGGGTCGCGTCGTACACATTGCGCGGGTCGGCTACGCCGTCACCGTTCCCGTCCGTGCCGTACCTCACCCACGAGCTCGGGATGAACTGCATCGGGCCCACCGCGCGATCCCACGTGGGGTCTCCGTCGTACCGCCCGCCGTCCGTGTCGGGAATGGCGGCGAACCGCGAACCGTCGAGCGCCGGCCCGAGGATCGGCCGCACCGTGTCGCCCCGCGTACTCACCGCTCCGCCAGCCGCGTGGTCTGACTCCACCTTCCCGATACCGGCGAGCATCTGCCAGGTCAGCCGGCACTCCGGCGCTCGGGTGACCAGGATGGCGGCGGCATTGCGGTACGCGTAGAGCACCGGCCCGGGAATCCCCAGCTCGCCGGGTGGTGACACGCCGTTGACGGTTCCCGGAGCTTCAGAGCCCAGCCGGCCGGCGTCGCCGCGGCGACCATTGTCGCCGGACACGGTCTGGCCAGGCGGGGAGCCGGGCGCGTCGTCCAGCCCGCCGTGTGCTGCGACGCTGGGTATGACCGAAGCCGCTATCGCCACTGCGGCAACGCGTACCGCTGTCCATAACTTCATCGGACATCCCCCCGGTCCCCTCACCATCGCACGGACCATCGGGGGATGGCGGGCCGATCCAGAACCTCACCCGGATGGGGTGTGCCGCGACGTGCTCAGCCTGGGCGGTGGGCCCGTCGCGACAACACGATGCCGGCACCCGCGACCGCGATCATCACCGCGTAGATCGGCGCGTACACCAGCGCGGGCGCCACCTGGCTGTGGAGCGTCGCGAAGATCACTCCGGCGAGACCGACAAGCGCGACGTTGCCCAACGAGTCCGACATCTGGGCGGCGGCGCCGCTCGCTCCGTGTTCCTCGGTTGGGGAGTACTCGAGAAGGAGCACCGACAGGCTCGCCGTCGCAAGACCCATGCCGAGCCCGGCGAGGACGCACCCGAGCGCGGCGGTCCACTGGGGTATCACTGGTACGACGGCGAGCAGGACGAGCGCCAGCCCCGAGGTCACGAAGACGGCGCCCACTCCGATCAACCGGGCCCGGGTCATCCGAAGACCCCGGCGACCCTGCCACCACGAACCCGTCGACCAGCCAAGCGACCCCACCGTGAGGACCAGTCCGGCGACCGTGGCGGACATGCCACGAAGTTCGATGAGCATGAGGGGGATGAACGCCTGCGCGCCGAAGAACGCGCCTGAGAACAGCCCGCGCAGCCCCACCACGGACGGAAGTCCGCGGGCGAAGCGGAGCGTCCCGGGCGGAAGCAGCCGCGGCAGGCTCAGCACGAGGAACGCGAGCCCGGCGGCAACCAGGAGCAGGCTCCACCACTGCCGCTCCTGCCCGGCGTACTGCAGGAGCCCGATGCCGGCCGCGGCGGCCAGCGCCCGGCGCTTGCGCCCGCGACGCGGGGCGGGCGGCTCGGCGTCGACGGCCGGAAGTCCGCGCAGCCTCGGCAGGACGAGGAACACCAGACCGACGGCGAGCGGAGCCAGCCCGAGGAAGACCAGTCGCCAGGTGGTGTGCTCGGTGACGGTGCCGGCGATCACCGGCCCCACGATCGACGGAAGGACCCACGCGCTCGAGATCGCCGAGAACACCCGCGGGCGCAGCGCGGACGGATAGGCCCGACCGACGATGACGTACATCGTGACGACGACGGCACCGCCGCCGAGTCCCTGGACCATGCGGCCAAGGACGAAGACCAGCATCGTGGGCGCCGCGCCGGCGATGACCAGCCCGGCCACGAACGCCCCCACCGCGGCGACGAACGGCAACACCGGACCGATCCGGTCACACAACTCCCCCGCCACCACGGTGGCGAACATGCTCGCCGTCATGAAGCCGGAGAAACCCCAGGCGTAGAAAGCAAGTCCGTGCAGCTCGGACACCGCCACCGGCATCGCCGTGTTGACCGCCATCGCCTCGAAGGCGATCAGGAGCACCAGGGTGACGATGCCGATGGTGAGGGCGCGGTACGGCGGGCTGAGCACGCCATCGGTAGCCGCGACGGGCGGGTTGGGGATGTCGGGGAGGTCGCTGGAGGAGCTGAGTTCTGACGCGTTCGGTGACCGGCTGGACGTACTCACGTCGAGCCACGTTAGCGGCCGGCGTCCCCGGCGCCATCGGGTTATCGTCCCGGACGGCGTACGTCCGGAGTCCTAGGTCCCCGCGTCCGCGCACTTTCCGGATGTCAGCCGGAGTTGGCCAGGAGTTCCCTCACGGGATCTTGTAGCCCGGTGGCGGGGCGGCCAAAGTATGGGCGGCCCAGACCCCGCTGGGAGGCCCAGCCAATCAGGAGGAGCCATGCCCGCCAAGCGCCTCGCCGATGCAGAAGCCTCGCCTCGCGCCGTGTTGCCCATGTCGGCACCCACGTCGTCATCTAGATCGCCATCCATGTCGCGTCGCATCGCCGCGCTCGTTCCGGCGGCGACCCTCACGGCAGCCCTCGCGGTCGCCACCGTCGCCACGACCGCGGTCACCACCACGGCCGTCGCGAACGCCCGTCCCGACGGTGGGACCGTCGAGGCCGCCACCCGGGTGGTCCAGCGCAACCGGCCGGACATCCGCGTACCCGTCTTCGCCCAGCACACCGGCCAGGCGTTGCTCGACCTTCGGGTCGCCGCACCGGGCACGGACTGGGCGGTGAAGGGCAAGGAATCAGCCGTTATGTCGGTGTACGTCGACGACCGGTACCAGACCAGCGTCGTCGTCACCGGCTCCGCACCCTTGAGCCAGCAGCTCGGCCTCGGCGCCCTGCGCGCCGGGCCGCACAAGATCCGGCTGCGGTTCGACAACGAACGATCGGCCGCCGCGGCCACCAAGGTCGAGGTCTCCAACCTCGCGCTGCAGACCTTCCCCCGCACCGATCCGTCATACCTCGCCCTGCGGTACGCCCCGATCATTCACGGACGTAGCCTCGCGGAGTTCGGGGACGCCAACCAGAACACCACGACGGACACGCCACTCATCGCTTGGCACGAGAGCGGTCCCGCCTCGACGCCGGGCCACACCCGTCTGACGTACTCCATCGTCTGGAGCAACGAGGACGGCGGCACGAACAGCCCGGCCCTGATGGCCCGGTGGGGACGTACCACCGACATCGAGTGGGTGTACGCCCTTGAGGTCGACGCGAAGGGCGAACGGGTGCCCGGAAGCGACGTCTACCAGGCGCCGAACCACGAGACGAAGCAGTTCCAGGGCAGCTACGACGGCGACCACGCACAGCTGCAGACCTGCACGTCCAACAACAACATGTGCGACAAGGTCGACAACCCGCTGAGGTTCTTCCCCTCCGCGCTGCAGACCCTGCCATCAGGCAAGGCCCGCGAGTACCTGATGGACGTCAACCCGTGGACCTACCTGGTCATGGCGAAGGAACTCATCCGCGAGGGCAAGGTCGAGGCGCCGTCCCCCGGCACGCCGTCGACGCCTGAGGTCAGCGACCAGCGCAACTACCTGTACGCCGTGGTGAAGAAGACCACCTCGGCCCCCAACTCCGGCTCGTCGTGGGTCGGTGTCGCCCTCGGGGTACGCCTGACCTCCGGCGAGACGATCTACTACTCGCACCACGACACACCCAACTGGTCGATCCAGCGGGACGCGCCGGCCGCGACGACAGTGGAGCTGCCGGCTGGTACGACCGTCGCGGACATCGCGGCGATCACCGCACACCGGGTCGTGGTGGGCACGGACACCGGCGCGTCGATCCAGGTCACCGGGATCGACCGGGCGTTCCTCCTCGGTACGGACTACCTGCCGCAGCCGTCGTTCCTCACCTGGTCCGGCGGCGTCACCGTCACCGCCGCGGAACCCTCCGCGGTGCTCTGGACCCGCTGATCACGGGTTCCACGTCGACGCTCGGTCAGAAGTGATTCTTCCGCGGAAGAACGGCATCCCCGCGTCTTCCGCGGAAGAATCGTCCGTCGTCGCCCGTCCACGTGTGAACCCCGCGCGACCCCCGGCCCGGACCCGGCGCCGCTGGCGAGCGCTCCGCGTCCAGTGCGGCGTGACGTCGCCGCGACCGGTAGCCTGGCCGTAATTTCCGAACCGGCGGTGGGGCTCGCCGGCCACAACCGCGGCGCCGGCGCCGCCAACGGTCCCTGGTGCGTACGACCGGTCCACGCATCAGGAGGGACGATGGCCGCTGACAGTTCGCAGCGAACGGTCGACCAGGACACGGCAGCCTGGCCGGGCCGGTTCCTCCGCCGTCTCCGATTCTCTCGCCGCCTTCGCTTTCTCACCCGCTTCCGCGCCCTCGACACGACCCTCGTGATCGCGATCGGCGGCGCTTTGGGCGCCCTCGCGCGCTACGGGTTGACGCTCCGCATTCCGCACGGGTCGCGAGGTTTTCCGTGGTCGACGTTCCTCACGAACGTGTCCGGCTGCTTCGCGATCGGGATCCTCATGGTGGTGATCCTCGATCTGCCCGCGCCCCATCGGCTGCTGCGCCCCTTCGTGGGCATCGGGATTCTCGGCGGATTCACGACCTTCTCGACGTACGCCATCGAAACCCGCCAACTCCTCCAGGTGGGTGAGCCCGCGACCGCCGCCGCGTACCTGTTCGGCACCCTCGCCGCCGCGCTCCTCGCGGTCTGGTGCGGCGCGCGGGGCACACGACTCTTCAGGCAGTTCCTCAGGAGGTCTCGATGAACTCCCTCGCCGGACCGGCCAAGCGCCTCACCATCTTCGTCGGGGAGGACGACCGCTTCCACCACCGGCCGGTCTACGCCGAGATCGTCCACCGCGCCCACCAGGCCGGGCTCGCCGGCGCGTCGGTGTTCCGCGGCATCGAGGGGTACGGCGCGAGCCGGCACGTCCACACGAGCAGATTCCTCAGCCTGTCGGAGAACCTCCCGTTGGCCATCGTCATCGTCGACACCGAGGAACGCATCGAGGCCTTCCTGCCGCAGCTCGACGAACTCGTGACCGCCGGACTGGTCATGGTGGACGACGTGCGGGTGGTGCGGTACGTGGGGCGGCAGAGATGACGGCCGTCCTCGCGGTCGTGCTCGGCGGCCTGATCGGCGCGCCACTGCGCTATCACCTGGACAGGGCGATCCAGACTCGCCACGAATCCGCCTTCCCCTGGGGGACCCTCACAGTCAACGTCCTGGGTTCCTTCCTCCTGGGGGTGATCGCCTCAGCCACCGAGTCCGGCGTACTCGGCGCGCTCGGCGCCCCCATGTACGCACTGGTCGGCACCGGCCTGTGCGGCGCGCTGACGACGTTCTCGACCTTCGGGTACGAAACGCTGCGCCTGCTGGAGGATGGCGCTCGGCTCCCCGCCGTCGCGAACGTGGGCGTGAGCCTGCTCGCCGGCCTGGGCGCGGCGTTCGCGGGCTTCGCGATCGGAATGGCAGTCTGGTCCGGCGGCTAGGCGGCTGGACGGGCTGTTGGGTGTGGCCGGGGAGGGACGCCAGGTGGACCCCACGGTGGATCAGCGGGTGTGCGCGGCCATCGTGCGCGACGGCCACATCCTGATGGTGCGCCATCGCGAGAGCGGACGTGCGTTCTGGACCTTGCCGGGTGGTACGGCCGAGCCGGGCGAGACGCTTGCGCAGGCCGCGGTACGCGAGGTGGCCGAGGAGGTACGGCTCGCCGGTGACGCCGGTCCGGTGTTGTACGAGCGGGCGTACGTGAGCGTGGATGGCAGGCCAGTCCGCGAGACCTGCTTCCTGGTCCGCGTACCCGCCGCCGCCGAGCCGATCCTCGGTCATGACCCCGAACTTCCTGAGGATGCGCAGGTGCTCGCCGAGGTCTGCTGGTTCGCCCTCGATGCGGTACGCGAGGACCGGCAGGTCTCCCGGGCGCTGCCCACCCTTCGCACTCATCTCACTATGAAAGATCGCGGTCTCGCATAGCGGTCAGCTGGCGGTAGCGTGCCAGGTATGACGACGCAGACCTGGGACCCCACGCTGTACGACGGCAAGCACGGCTTCGTCGCCGCCCTCGGCGCCGGCGTACTCGACCTGCTCGCGGCCCAACCCCGCGAACGCGTCCTCGACCTCGGGTGCGGCACTGGCGACCACGTCGCACAGCTGCGCGCAGCTGGCGTGGAGGCGATCGGTGTCGACGCGAGCGCGGAGATGATCGAGCGGGCCCGCGAGAAGTTCCCAGACCTGCCCTTCGGCGTCGCCGACGCCCGTGAACTGCCCTACGCGGACGAGTTCGACGCCGTGCTGAGCAACGCCACCTTGCACTGGGTGCGGGACGCCGCCGCGGCGGCCAGGTCGATCGCCCGCGCCCTCCGCCCGGGCGGCCGATTCGTGGCAGAGCTCGGTGGCGCGCGGAACATCGCGACGATCGCGGCGGCTGCCGAGGCGCTCCGCGACGAACTCGGCGTCTCCCCCTCCGCGTCCCCGTGGTACTTCCCGACCATCGCGGAGTACGCCCGCGTGCTCGAGGACGCCGGCTTCGAGGTGAGTCACGCCTGGCTCTTCGATCGACCGACGCCCCTCGAGGGCGACGATGGACTGGCGACCTGGATGAGGATGTTCGGGCAGCACCTACTGGTCGACGTACCCGACACTGAGGCGTTCCTGGACCAGCTGAGCGACCGCCTGCGCACCCAGCTCCACCACGACGGCACCTGGTGGGCCGACTACCGCCGCCTGCGGATCAGAGCAACCCTCACTCCGAGCTGACGGGTCCCAGGACGCCGCCGTCCAGCAGGGTGGGCGCACGGCGCCACGCCACCATCTCGGCGCCGCGTAGCTCCCAGCGGGCATCCCAGCCTGCCTTGCGTTCGGCCTCGTCGAGTTCGTACGACAACAGCCCGACCCGCGCGGCGACCAGCCTCCGCCACGGCGGCGGCAGGTCTGTTGACAGGCCATGCCGCAGGCACACTCCATGCGCTCGCGCCATCCGGTCGGCGTACGCCGGATCGGCGGCGACCAGGCCGAGGAGACGGCGGGTCCGAGCCACCGCCGCCTGCCGCCGCGCGCAGAGCTGGCAGGAAAGTTCGCGCCTGATCGGGGCGGCTCGACGGCTCGGCCACCACGTGGTGCGGGAGTCCACCTGCCGCAGGTACCCCTGGAGTTCCGTCCGCCACACCATCGCGACGTGCTCGATCACCGCCGCGACAGCCACGAGCAGACCCTCATCGGTGAGGGTGACCGAGGAAAGTTCTCCCGAGGTGAGGCGGAAGCTCGTCAGGTCACCGAGGTGCCGGGCGCACAACGTCGCGTCAGTGCGAAGCTCGGCGGACTCCTCCGGGCTGAGCCCCGTCAGCCAGTGGATGCCCCGCCACTCCGCGAGGTCCGCGGCCGCGCACAACGGACAGCACGGCCAGTCCAGCACAAGATTCGCATCCCCCAACGGACCATGATTCCGGGCGGCCTCCTCCGCTGCGAACACCCGCGTGAAGCCTTCCTCCCGGATCTTCCGGCGTCGGGCGAAGTCGGGATCGCTGCTGGTCAGATGTTCCCGGGCGGTCACCGTGTCCTTTCCGAGCCTGCTGTCGAGCAGGGTGGCCACAGCCCGCCCGACTGTGGGCCCGCCGCGCTCGATGATCGCCAGCCCGTGCGTCAGGCAGAGAGCGTCACCGGCGTCCATGAGGCGCCTGACCTCCGCGTCCACCAGGCCGGCGCGCAGAGTGCCGAGTACATCCGCCTCTGTCCGGGCAGCGGCCTGGCATGCGGGGCACGGGCCTGGCGTGACTGGGCTCGGCGCGGCCAACGCGCGGGCGCCCGCACGCGCGACGTCGGCGAACACCCACCGCGCGAGCCAGGACGTCGACGCGCCGAGGTCGAGTAGCCGGCGCGTGTGCGGCGCGCAGAAGCCGAATGAGCGCTCCAGGCGTTCACGCATCGCCAGGTCGACGCGGGTGTCGTTCTCGTACGCGAAGAACCACCGCCGCATTGAATCTTCCCGGGCGCGACAGACCGGACATCCTTCTCCACCCAACGCCGCGATCGCGTCAGCACGGACCTGCGCGTCGGGCCGTGGCGCGCGTACGCCCAGCACTGAGAGCCAGCGGCGAAATGCCATGCCGCCCAGTGTCGTCCATGGCCTCAGCGATGTGGGACGGCCACCTGTCGGTGGGTGCGGCTAGCGTGTCGACGTGACCGACGT
The DNA here is from genome assembly GCF_000373925.1 of Actinopolymorpha alba DSM 45243. GTDB lineage: Bacteria > Actinomycetota > Actinomycetes > Propionibacteriales > Actinopolymorphaceae > Actinopolymorpha > Actinopolymorpha alba. The sequence continues at coordinate 123,717 of NZ_KB892768.1, forward strand.
TTCGCCTCCAGCGTCCGCGACGTACGCCGAGCTCGCGCCACCCGCACAGCTCGCGGCCGACGTCCGGTGCCTGTGGTGGTCGAGCTTCGGAGACCGGTCCGCGATCATCCCCGACGGCTGCCTTGACCTGATCGTCACGCCCGAACGGACATTCGTCGCCGGGCCCGACACCCGGCCCTGGACCTCGCAGTCTCCAGTCGGGATGGTGATGTACGGCATCAGGTTCCAGACCGGCCGCGCGAGCCGTGTCCTCGGCGTACCCGCGGACGCGTTGCGTGACCAGCGGGTCGATCTCAGCGACCTGTGGGGAGCCGCTGGTCGGCGTGCCACCGCCCGGCTCACCTCGGACCCGGGCCAGCTCGCTCCGCTGGTCACCGAGCGACTCCAGCGAACTGATCTCGCTGTGCCTGACCGTCAGGTCGACCTCGCGGTACGCAGGCTCCAGAGAGGTGCTCCGCGGGTAGGTGCCGCGTTGGCCGACCTCGCGGACCTCGACGTCAGCGAACGGCAGCTCCGGCGACGGTTCGCCGCCGCGGTCGGCTACGGCCCGGCGACCTTCCTGCGGGTCGCCCGCCTGGAACGGGTCCGCCACCGGGCCCGGACCCGACCAGACGCCACGCTCGCTGACCTCGCGGCCGACACGGGCTACGCCGACCAGGCGCATCTCGCGCGCGACTGCCGAGAGCTGGCCGGGGCGCCACCGAGCACGTTGTTGCGCGCTCGGTGACGCCCCGGAGGGAGTACCACTGAAGCCGGACGGGTGCTGCGGACGTGGGTGCCGGCGACCCTACGGCCGGGTCATGCCGAAGGTGTAGCTGCCGCTACCTCTGTAGGAAACGATCCGCCAGCGGTAGGTACCGGAGGTCCCGGTGTAGGTCACGTCCTCGTCGGGCGCGGTGCTGATGCCCTGCGCGACCGTGATCCAGAAGCTCCCGCTGAGCTTCTGGAGGTAGAGGTCGAAGTCGACGCCGCTCGGCCCGTCGAGGCACCCGCGGAAGGTGCCACCTCCCGACGTGAACGACGTACCGTTCGGCTGGATGGCGACGGCGCCCGTGCCCGACAGCGAGCCGGTGTAGACCGATGGCAACGCGGCGCATCCGGACGCCGGCGGCGGCTCCTGGCCACCGGCGCCGGTGTAGAGGAGGAGGTTCGGCGAACCCGAACCCGGGTTGCCCACGACCCCCTGCGTGGCGTTGCCCACCAGAGCGTTCCGCACCGTGCTCGGTGACGCCGACGGGTTGCCCTGGAGATACAGCACCGCCGCGCCAGTCACGTGCGGCGTTGCCATCGACGTACCGCTGATCGTGTTCGTGGCGGTGTCACTGGTGTGCCAGGTGGACTGGATGCTCGAGCCGGGCGCGAAGATGTCAAGGCAGGTGCCGATGTTGGAGAACGACGACCGCGCGTCGGTGGAGGTCGTGGATCCGACCGTGATGGCCGCGCCCACCCGCGCCGGGGAGTAGTTGCAGGCGTTCGCGCCCGAGTCGTTGCCGGCCGCGATGGCGTACGTCACGCCGTCGTTGATGGAGTTGACGACGGCGTTGTCCAGCGAGGTGGAGGCGCCGCCGCCGAGGCTCATGTTGGCCGCGGCGGGTTGACCGGCCGTGTGGTTGGACGTGACCCAGTCGATGCCCGCGATCACGCCGGCGGTGGTGCCGCTGCCGTTACAGTCGAGGACCCGCACGCCGACGAGCCGGACGCCCTTCGCCACGCCGTATGTCGCGCTGCCGACGGTGCCAGCAACGTGCGTGCCGTGGCCGTTGCAGTCGTCGGCGGAGCCGCCGTCCACGGCGTCGAAGCCGCTGACCGCCCGACCGCCGAACTGCTGGTGGCTGTAGCGGATGCCGGTGTCGATGATGTAGGCCGTGATGCCCGCGCCGGTTGGGGTGTAGGTGTAGCTGTTGCTGAGCGGAAGGTTGCGCTGGTCGATCCGGTCGATCCCCCAGGTGGCCGGCGACTGCGTCGTGTTGATGCTGACCTTCTGGTCAGCCTCGATGTACTTGACGTCGGGGTTGGCGCGCATCTTGTCGAGTCCGCGCTGCGACAAGGTGGCGGCGAAGCCATGCAATGCGGCGGCGTACGTGCGCTGGACTCGCCCGCCGGCGACCTCCGCCTCGGTGCGCGCGGACCGCGCCATGACACTCGACACACCATCACGGAGCACAACGATGTAACGACCCTTGAGGGCGGTCGTCCGCTCCGCACCGATCAGTGGTGCGAGGGTCGTCGCGCCCGACGAGGTGGTCGGGGCGACCGCGCCCGCGACTCCCGCGAAACCGAACGTGGTGAGTAGAGCAGTGGTGACGACGGCGAACGGACGTCGCCAGACATGTGGTGCCACTCGTACCCCTCCTTCGCGTGGGTGAACGCCCGTGAGGGGGTCTTCGGGAACGCCCGCAGCGGGTTTCGCCGCAACCAGAAATGCCAGCCGAAGGTGATGCCGCACTCTGCCGTCCCCGCCCCGAACCGCCCGGGCTGCCCTGATATGTACGGCCGGGCTTCGGGAGTTGTCCAGAGGTTCGACCTGGATCAGGCATGAACGTGCCAGCCTGTGATGATTTATCCGGGTGGCATCCGCGCCTGCTATACCCACGCGCCCCGAGGACGTCGTGCTGGCCACCAACGCCCGGATCCTGGAGCGCAGGCTGGCGGGGTTCCACCTCGATCACGACCTCGCTTAACCGACGAAGATGTCGACCGGTGGGCGCAGCCGGGCCAGCCGGGCCAGCACCTCGTGCACCGGATGGTCGAGGAACGCCTTGACCGGCTGGGCATCCGGCGTCCGCGACGGGTCGTCACTCCCGCCAGCCGCGGCCGGGTAGACGATCTGGTCGAGTACGGCCGCGAACCGCGGTCCCCACTTGCGGGCGCCGAGCCGCGCCGTGATGGAGCAGTTGTCGACCATGTAGGCCACGTCGCGTGCATGCATGTACGGCAGTAGCGAGTCGACCGCCTCGATCACGGACTCGTTGACGATCTCCGACCATGGGTGGCCGCGCTCAACCAGTACGTCGATCTGGGCGGTCATCGCGGCGAGGAAGATACCGGCCGTGAAGGGATCCGCGGCCAGCTCGGCCGCTCCCCGCCGGGCCCGGACCGACCGCCCGGCCGCCCACATCGGCGAACCGCTGATCGGTGTGAGGGGCGACCTCGCCAGCCGGGCACCACTCAGGACGACGCTGCGGAGTTCGTTGCCTGAGTCGACCTCGTCATAGATCTCCACGATCAGCTCGCGGAACGACCGGTAGCTGGCGGCGTACGCGGTATCGAACTCGGCCCGGTCGGCAGTGGAGAATTGTTCGGGCACCGAGCGCAGGCCGGCCCGGGAGATGGCCGGAGCGAGTACGCCGGTGACCGTCTCACAGGACCGCTCGAACGCCCGCTCCGGCGAGTCGCCGGCGATCCGGCAACGCTGATAGAGACTCTCGACGATCCCGTGCACCGCACCGAGCAGGATCGCTCGTTCACCCACCAGGTCCGAGCGATACTCGTTGTCGAGCGTGGTCTGGAACGTGTACGGCGAACCGATCGCTATCGACCAGGCGAGCGCCCGGTCAGTAGCGTGCCCGTCCCGGTCCTGGACCACGGCGAAGCTCGCGTTGATACCCGCGCCGTTGACCTCGGCGCCTTGCAGGTAGAGCCGGCGTACCGAGTCGCCCATACCCTTCGGACACACGGCGATCACGTCGACGCCCGGCGGTAGCTCGGCTCCGACGTTCGTGAGATGGCCGAGCAGGAAGCCGTGCGACAGGCCGAGTGTCGCACCCAGGCGAAGCCGGGCGAAGATCTCGGCGCACTGGGCGGCCTGCGCCGCGTCCGCCACCAGGCACAGCACCAGATCACTCTCGGCGGCAACGTCGAGCCAGTCGCCGAGCGTCCCGTCACTGACCCTGAACCCCGCCGTCTCGGCGTCCGCCCGCGACGGCGATCCCGGCCGCAAGCCAACCTTGACGCGGATCGGCGCGCCAGCCAAGGAGTCCCGCAGGTTGCAGGCCTGCGCCCGACCCTGCGGGCCCCAGCCGAGGACACCGATCTGGCGAACGCCGGCCAATGCCTCGGGAAGCTTCGGAAACAGGTGGCGACCGCCGCGCACGATCGCTTCGGTCGTACCCGCCAGCTCGATCGTCTCGACATCGAAAACCCTGGAGGAGAAGGAGAAATCAGCCATGGGAAGGTTCTAGGCCTGGCGCCCATGTTGCGACAAGCGCAATATGTGGAACGCTTCGTTTCATCTTCAGCAATGCGCGCGAGCTGCGGCCGCGGCGCCTCGCCGCATCTCGCCTACGCAAGGGGTGCGGGAGAGCGGGCGCCGGCTCGGGATCCGCGCTGCCTTGAGAGAGGGACGCCATGGACCGGTACCACGAGCTCCGGCTGTTCCTACATCTCACGGAGACCCTGAACTTCGGCCGGACCAGCACCGACTGCCATGTCAGCGCGGCCACCCTGACCCGCAGCATCCAGCGGCTGGAGGCGCAGGCGGGGCAGCGTCTGCTCGACCGCGGTCCGCGCGGCGTCGCCCTCACCGAACCCGGCCGGCGGTTCCGCGAGTACGCCCGGTCCGCGCTCCAACTCTGGGAGGACTATCACCAGGGCTCCGGCGAACCGGCCGGGCTGTCCGGCCGGCTCAGCGTCTTCTCCTCGGTGACCGCCTGCCAGGCGCTGCTTCCCGACCTGCTGGCGGGGTTCCGGGCCGACCATCCGCAGGTTGAGCTCGACCTGCAAACCGGCGACGCCGCCGCGGCGATCGCCCGGCTGGCCGAAGGAGCAGTCGACCTCGCCGTCGCGGCCCTCCCCCGGCGCATCCCGGAACAGCTGCTCAGCAAGGAGGTGGCGAGGACGCCGTTGGTGTTCGTGGCGGCCGAGGGTGCGGCGTACCCTCCCGTGACGGGCATGGCCGGCGCGGGCAATCCGCCGTCCTGGGCGGACGTACCCTTCGTGCTGCCGCGGCGCGGACTCGCCCGCGATGCCGTCAACCGGTGGTTGCGGAGTCAGCGACTGATCCCACGGATCGCGAGCGAGGTGGACGGACACGAGGCACTGCTGACCCTCGTCGCGCTGGGCTGCGGCGTCGGCATCGTTCCACGGCTCGTGCTCACCACCAGCGCGGTTCGCGACCGGGTTGTGGAGGTGCCGGCAGAACCCGCGTTAACCGGGTTCCGGATCGGCCTGTGCGTACGCCGGTCCGATCTCCGCCGGCCGCTGGTCTCCGCGCTGTGGTCATCGGTCCTTCCGGCGGGCCTGGTGTGATGAGGCGAAGTGTCCGATCTGTTCAAGGCCCCGGCGCGGAACCGGCCAATACTCTCCAGGTATGGCCATTGACGTCGAAGCAGCCCGCACGTTCATCCGCACCAACGCCCGGATCCTGGAGCGCAGGCTGGCGGAGTTCCACCTCGACCACGATCTCGGCGCAGGTGCCGCTGCGCTGGAGGGCCTGAACGCGTACCAGAACGCCGACGGCGGGTTCGGGCACGGGCTCGAGCCAGATGTTCGCGCACCTGACAGCCAGCCGCTCTTCGTCGACTTCGCCACTGAACTGCTCGACGACCTGGTCTCCACGGCTCCGCGATTTCGCGCGGGCGCACGCGAACGGGCGGCCATGACCATCCCGTTCCTCCGATCGGTGACCAGCACGGCAGGCGGGCTTCCCATCGTGCTTCCCTCGATCACCGCCCATCCGCGAGCCGCGCACTGGGGCGACGCCAACTTCCCGGCGGGGCTGAACCCGACTGCGAGCATCGTCGGGCGGCTCCGGGCCTTCGGGATCGAGGACAGCTGGGTCGACGAGGCCGCGACGTTCTGTTGGACTCAGCTCGAGGCACCTGACAGCGTCACTGACGCTCACACCGCCCTCTGTGTCCTGCGGTTCCTCGAGACCGAGCCCGACCGGGAGCGGGCCGAGCGGTCGTACGCCGCCATCGGCTCGCGGTTCGACGAACTCGGCTTGTTCCTGCCGATGCCCGGCGAGGGATACGGGCTCACGCCGTTGCATATCGCGCCCACGCCTGACAGCCCGCGCCGAGGATTCTTCAGCGACGCCGCCATCGCCGCCCACCTGGAGGCGCTCAAAGCCGCCCAGCAGCCCGACGGCGGCTGGCCGATCTCGTGGGAGCCGCCGGGACCCGCCGCCGAGTTGGAGTGGCGGAGCATCGAGACCCTGCGTGTCCTGCGGGTGCTCACCGCGTATGCCTCCTGAACGCGTACTCCATCTGGCCACCATCGGGCATCCGCTCGCATCCCGGACCGCCGCTCGCCCAGGCTCTTACCGGCAGGTATGCAACCTCATACCGGCACGGTAGGGGCCCCAGGCGGCCGAACGGCAAGCAAGGAGACGAGGACTGTGGCATTGCGGCTGATCCAGGTAGGGCTCGGCGGCTGGGGGCACGACTGGGCCACCCACGTCATTCCCACGGTGCCGGTGATCGATCGGGTCGCCGTGGTCGACGCCGACCCCGCCACGCTGGCGAAGGCTCAGGAGAGCCTGGGGTTGCGCGACGACCAGTGCTTCTCCCAGTTGGGTGCGGCGCTGGACGCCGTGGACGCGGATGCGGTCCTGGTCACGGCGACCGTCGCCGCCCACATACCCCTCGCCGTCCAGGCGATCGAGTCCGGCAAGCACGTCCTGGTCGAGAAGCCGTTCGCGGCCACGGTCGCCGAGGCGCGCACGGTCGTCGAACTCGCCGAGCAACGCGGACGCACGCTGATGGTCAGCCAGAACTACCGCCACTTCCCGGCCGCGCGCACCGCCGCCCGCCTCGTCGCCGAGCAGCTCCTCGGTCCGGTCGCCGCCGTCCGGGTGGACTTCCGTAAGTGGGCGAACGACGCGCCGGTCGGCGCCAACCGCCACTACCGCCTGGTCCACCCGCTGCTCTACGACATGGCGATCCACCACTTCGACCTGATGCGCCTCGTGCTCGGACAGGAGCCGGTCCGCGTCTACACCCAGGTCACCGATCCGCCGTGGAGCAACTTCACGGACGAAGCCTCCGCGTTCCTGACGATCACCTTCGACCGCGGCGCCGTCGTGAGCTACCGCGGCAGCTGGGTGAGCCCGGGGACGCCGACAACCTGGTCGGGCGACTGGCATCTGGAATGTGAGCGGGGCGAGATTTACTGGACGGGCCGCACCGGCGGCGCCGCCGTGACGGACGGCGAGACCCTGCGGGTACGCCGTCAACCCGCGCTCGCGTCCACCGGCGCGGGGCGAGCAGACCAGGCGCACACGGAGGATGCCGTCTCGCTGGCGGAGCTACCGTTCGTCGGGCGGGCCGGCGTCCTCGCGGAGTTCGCCCGCGCGGTCGCGGAGGGGGACGAGCCGGAGACGTCGGGGCGGCGCAACCTCGGCAGCCTGGCGCTCGCCGAGGCGGCCGCCCGTTCCGCCGTGTCTGGTCAGGTCGAGCCGGTCGAGTCTGCCTGACTTACCCCGCGTCGCTGGAGTGCCCCGGGAAGACCTTCGCACCCGGCCTGATGATGGGCACGGCGTTGTTGACCGCCGTCGCCGCCTCTCCGAACCCGGTGGCGATCAGCTTCACCTTGCCGTCGTACGCCGCGATGTCGCCCGCGGCGAGGACCCGCGGAAGGTTGGTGCGCATCGCGGAGTCCACGACGATGTGGCGCGCCCGTTGTTCCAGGCCCCAGTGGGTCATGGGACCAAGATCGGCGTGGAAGCCGAGGGCGGCGACGATCGCCTGCACCTTCAGCGCCTCCCGCTCGTCCGTCGCGTTGTTGAAGATCTCGACGCCGTCGATCTGGCCGTCCCCGAAGACCCGCCCAACCTCCCACGGCGTCAGAAGCCGGACCTGGGAGGACCGCACCCGCTCGACGGTGTGCTCGTGCGCGCGGAAGCGGGTACGCCGATGGACGAGCGTCACCGAGCGGGCCAGCGGCTCCAGGCTCAACGCCCAGTCGAACGCGGAGTCCCCACCGCCGACGATCAGCACGTCGAGCCCGGCAAGCTCGTCCAGCTTGGGAACGAAGTAGCGAAGCCCCCGCCCCTCGTACTCCTCTCCCGCCGGGAGCTGCTTCGGGCTGAACGTTCCGATGCCGGCGGTGATGAGCACGGCCCGCGCAACGACGACGAGTCCGCGGTCTGTGGTGATCCGCACGTCCTCGTCCCCGTGCTCCAGCGTCTGCGCACCGTGGCCCAGGAGGTACAAGGGTGAGAACGGCGCGGCCTGCTTCACGAGCCTGTCAACCAGGTCCTGCCCCTTGATTTCGGGGAATCCGGCGACGTCGAAGATCAACTTCTCCGGGTACATCGCGGTCACCTGCCCGCCAGGCTCGGGCAACGAGTCCATGACGGCTACCGAAAGACCTCGAAACCCGGCGTAGTAGGCGCCGAACAGTCCGGTGGGGCCCGCACCGATGATCAGCAGGTCCGTTTCGATCATCCGCACCTCCGCGGCCCGAGTGCACCCCCTCCACAATGGAGTACGGTCACCGCACTCGGTGTCTCCTCATTCACGATACGTGGCAGGCAGGGCCGTGCGGCTCCCGACGCGCGCTGATTCGTGCCGGTCACGACAATCGTGCACCAGCTCGCCGCGCGGCGACGGATGGTGGATCACTCTCCCGGACCGAGCGTGTCGCCCCAGGTGTTCCAGTAAGTGATCTCCTCGACCGGACGGCGCTTGGCTGGTCTGAAGTCCGTACCGATCGTGTAGGCGACCGGCAGCATCGCGGCCTGCGTCACCGAGTCCGGGATGCCGAGGAGTTCAGCTGCCTCCCGCTCGTAGGCCAGGTGGAACGTCGTCCACACCGAACCCAGGCCTCTGGAGCGCAGCGCCAACTGGAAGCTCCACACCGCCGGATGGATCGAGCCGAAGAACGCCGCCGCGTGCCGCAGGTCGGTGATCCGTCCTTCGATGCAGGGGATCACCAGCACCGGAACCCGGTCGATGACGTCCATGAGGTAGCGGGCGGACTCCTGGACCCGCGCCTGCTGCGCGTTCGGCGACGCGGTCGCCCCCGCGGCTCGAAGGTACGCCTCGCCCCCGGCGCGGTACAGCTCCCCCAGCCTGGCGCGCTTGTCAGCGTCGAATACGACGACCCACCGCCAGCCCTGGCTGTTGCTGCCGGTCGGGGCCTGGGTGGCGAGGCGAAGGCAGTCGAGCAACACCTCACGCTCGACTGGACGCTCCAGGTCAAGGCGTTTGCGAACGGCCCGGGTCGTGGAGAGCAGGTGGTCGGTGACGGCGAGGTCGATCAGCTCAGTCATGCCTCGACGCTACCCAGCCGCGGACCGGCCGGCTCGACCCAACGGCAACCCAGCCGAACGATCGGGGCTGGCGGGCGACGACCTCACAGCCAGAACTCTCACTGCCACAACGAGTGTGGGGTGCCGGTCAGATCGACCGGGACCCCCCCACACCAGCAAGTCGTACGAGCGCCGATGAGCGACCGAGTGGTTCCCTCAGGCGGACTTCCTCGTCGAGGCCTTCTTGGTGGCCTTCTTCGCGGGGCTGGCCTTCCTGGCCACGTTGGCTTTGCCCGCCGTGCCAGCCTTCCCATTGGCACCGGCTTTCGCTGCGGCGCTGGTCCCCCTCGTCGCGCTGGTCTTCCTGGCGGAGGTGGCCTTCTTCGTGCCGTTCTTGCCAGCGCTGTCCCCGGCCTTCGTGGCGCTCCTGCTTGCCTTCGCGGGCTTCTTGGCACCGCCAGACGTGGTCGTGGTGGTCCGGGCCGTGCCCGTGGTGACCCGGGCCGAGACCGCCCGCGCCGCGCGCTCGGCGTAGTCGGGAAGCACATGACGGAGGAAATCTCCTGTGTAGCTGCCCTCGTCGGCCGCGACGTCTTCGGGGGTACCCTCCACGATGATCTTGCCGCCTCGGGTGCCGCCCTCCGGCCCCAGGTCGATGACCCAGTCGGCGGTCTTGATCACGTCGAGGTTGTGCTCGATGACGATGACCGTGTTGCCCTGGTCGACCAGGCGACCGAGCACTCCCAGGAGCTTGCGGATGTCTTCGAAGTGCAGGCCGGTTGTCGGCTCGTCGAGGACGTAGAGCGTGCGCCCGGTCGACCGCTTCTGCAACTCGGACGACAGCTTGACCCGCTGCGCCTCACCACCGGAGAGGGTCGGAGCGGGCTGTCCCATTCGTACGTATCCCAGTCCGACGTCGACGAGGGTACGCAGGTGACGGGAGATCGCCGGGATGGCCTCGAAGAACTCCAGCGCCTCCTCGATGGGCATGTCGAGGACTTCGGCGATGGTTTTGCTCTTGTAGTGAACCTCCAGCGTCTCGCGGTTGTACCGGGCACCGTGACAGACCTCGCACGGCACATAGACGTCGGGGAGGAAGTTCATCTCGATCTTGATCGTGCCGTCGCCGGAGCATGCTTCGCAGCGGCCACCCTTGACGTTGAACGAGAACCGTCCGGGCAGGTAGCCGCGGATCTTCGCCTCCGGCGTCTCGGCGAACAACCTGCGGATGTGGTCGAAGACGCCGGTGTAGGTGGCCGGGTTGGACCGTGGTGTGCGTCCGATCGGCGACTGGTCGACATGGATGACCTTGTCGATGTGATCGGTCCCCGTGATCTTCTGGTGGTGTCCCGGAACGTCGCGCGCGCCATAGATCTGCTTGGCCAGCGCGGCGTAGAGGATGTCGTTGACCAGCGTGGACTTGCCGGAGCCGGACACACCCGTCACCGCGACGAAGCAGCCGAGCGGGAACGACACCGTGACGTCGCGCAGGTTGTGCTGCCAGGCCTTGTGCACGGTCACCTCGCGCCCGGGCGTCGGCGGTCGGCGTACATCGGGGATCGGGATCTGGCGCCGGCCCGAAAGGTAGGCGCCGGTCAGGGAGTCCGGATGGCGAAGCAGCGCGGCGAGCGGGCCGGCGTGCACCAACTGGCCGCCATGCTCGCCGGCGCCCGGGCCGATGTCGACGATCCAGTCGGCGGTCCGGATGGTGTCTTCGTCGTGTTCGACCACGATGAGGGTGTTGCCGAGGTCACGGAGCCGGACGAGCGTCTCGATCAGTCGATGGTTGTCGCGCTGGTGCAGGCCGATCGACGGCTCGTCGAGGACGTAGAGAACGCCGACGAGTCCCGAGCCGATCTGTGTCGCCAGCCGGATCCGCTGTGCCTCACCACCGGACAGCGACCCTGAGGGACGGTCGAGCGTGAGGTAGTCGAGGCCGACGTCCAGCAGGAAGCGGAGGCGTTCGCCGATCTCCTTGACCACCCGTGCGGCGATCTGCTTCTCGCGGGGACTGAGCTCCAACTCGCGCAGGAACGCCGCGATCTCGCCGATCGGCAGCGCGCAGGCCTCCGCGATCGACTTCTCACCTATCGTCACCGACAGCGACATCGGCTTGAGCCGCGCGCCTCGGCAACTCTGGCAGGGGACCTCCCGCATGTAGCCTTCGAACCGCTCCCGGCTCGAGTCGGACTCAGCCTCGGAGTGGCGCCTGGTGACGTACGAAATGACGCCTTCGTACGTCGTGTAGTAGGACCGCTCGCGTCCATAGCGGTTGCGGTAGCGGACGTGGACCTGATCGGCGTAGCCATGCAGGAGCGCCTTCCGGGCCTTCGCGGGCAGACGCTCGAACGCCATGTCGGTGCGGAAGCCGATCGTGGTCGCGAGCGCCTCGATGAGCCGGCCGAAGTAGTCGGAGACGTGGGCGCCCGCCCAGGGAGCGAGCGCGCCCTCGTCGAGGCTCTTGGTCGCGTCGGGCACCACCAGGTCGGGGTCGACCTCCATCCGGGTGCCGAGGCCGGTGCAGTCGGGGCACGCGCCGAAGGGCGAGTTGAACGAGAAGGACCGCGGCTCCAGCTCCTCGAACGACAGGTCGTCGTCAGGACAGTAGAGGTGCTCTGACCAGACCCGCTCACGCTGCGGATCCGTCTCCGGCAGGTCCACGAAGTCGAGCGTCACCAGCCCGCCACCCAGGTGAAGTGCGGTCTCGATGGAGTCGGTGAGTCGTCGCTTGGCTGAGCCCTTCACCGTGAGCCGGTCGACGACGACCTCGATGGTGTGCTTCTTCTGCTTGTCGAGCTTCGGGACGTCCTCGAGCGCGTGGACCGCGCCGTCGACCCGCACCCGGGAGTAGCCCTGGGTGGTGAGCTGCCGGAACAGGTCGGAGTATTCGCCCTTGCGCCCGCGCACCAACGGCGCCAGGACCTGGAACCTGGTCCCCTCCTCGAGCTCCAGCATCCGGTCGACGATCTGCTGCGGCGTCTGCCGGCTGATCGGGCGGCCACACTGGGGGCAGTGGGGATGACCGATGCGCGCGTAGAGCAGCCGGAGGTAGTCGTAGACCTCGGTGATGGTGCCCACCGTGGAGCGGGGGTTGCGCGAGGTGGACTTCTGGTCGATCGAGACAGCTGGCGAGAGGCCCTCGATGAAGTCGACGTCAGGCTTGTCCATCTGCCCGAGGAACTGCCGAGCGTACGCCGACAGCGACTCCACGTAGCGGCGCTGGCCTTCGGCGAAGATCGTGTCGAACGCGAGGCTCGACTTCCCCGAGCCCGACAGGCCGGTGAACACGATGAGCGCGTCGCGCGGCAACTCAAGAGAGATGTCCTTGAGGTTGTGCTCGCGAGCGCCTCGAATGATGAGCTGGTCAGCCACGGCGGCGGTTCCGTCCTCGGCAACGGTGGTTGTTTGGCGGTTCGTTCTTTGGCTATATGTGCTGGTCAGTGCGGTGTGGTCGAGCTGTTCGGAAGGTCGGGTCTCGGCTTGTCAGACGTGGGTACGACACGGCTTGGCCATGCTAACGGGGCCCACCGACAAGCCTGCCCGACGCGGATCCGCGAGGCGCCGGCGCCATCGAGCGGGCATCCGATCCGGGCGCTCCCGATCGTCAGGACTCCTGGAACCATCCCGGGGGAAACTGCCGCTCCATCTCCAGGGCCAGGCGCTGGAGAAGGGAGCTCCGGCTCTCGCCGGTCGCCTCGCCGAGCCAGCGCAGGAGCACCTCGTCGATACCGAGGTGGATCCAGCCCTCCGCGGAGCGCCAGCCGGTGAGCTCAGCCATCGCGTCCTGGAGCGCTTTGGCTTCGTCCGGCGTCACCTCGACTTCGATGGACACATGCGGTGCCGGGTTGACCTCCGCGAGGACCTCGAACCGCTCCTCGATCGACCGGTCCTTCTCCCCCAACACCGTCAGCGTCCTGATCCAGCGGTGGATGATCTCGCGAGTCGGATCTTCCGGGGGTGTCGGATCTTCCGGGGGTGTCTGTGCGCTGTTCACGTTGACCGACCCTCTCGATTGGTGTGAATGAACCTGAGCTGTCTGTGGCGGGGAGTAACCCAGAGTCTTCCGGGTCCGTCCAATCCGGCCAGAACCGGCCGACTTTCCCACATCCGGGTTGGACGTACGCCGGTGGATGCCCGAAAGAATGGACTCGATTCCACACCGGGATCGTGCCGAACCCCACCGGCTCCGAGAAGACATCCAGACCGACACACCGCATCACCAAAGAATGGGTATCAATGATCCGTCTTGCCATGCTCAGCTTCTGGCACGTCCACGCGGGCGACTACGCCCGCCAGGCCCAGCAGCATCCAGGTACCCAGATCGTGGCGGCCTGGGACGAGGATCCAGACCGCGGCCGGGTCGAGGCCGACAAGCTGGGCGTCCCCTTCCACGAGAATCTTGACGAACTCCTCGCGCGCCCGGATGTGGACGGCGTGATCGTCGACACGCCCACCAACATCCACCCCGAGGTCATGGTCGCGGCCGCCCGTGCGGGCAAGCACATCTTCACCGAGAAGGTTCTCGCCCTCACCGTCCGGGAGTGCAACGAGATCCTGGCCGAGGTCGAGAAGTCCGGCGTCGCGCTCACGTTGTCCCTCCCCCGGTTGTACGACGGCTACACCGTGGCGATCCAGGACGTCCTCGCCTCCGGGGCGCTCGGCGAGATCACGCTCGTCCGTACCCGCCTCTCGCACGGTGGGTCGGTCGGTGAGGGATGGCTTCCCGAGCACTTCTACAACGCCGAGCAGTGTGGTGGCGGCGCCCTGGTCGACCTCGGCTGCCACCCGATGTACCTCGCCCGGCTCTTCTTCGGCGGGCTTCCGGAGTCTGTGAGCGCGAGCTACGGCCACGTGACCGGCCGCGCGGTCGAGGACAACGCCGTCGCGGTCCTGCGCTACCCCGGCGGGGGTCTCGCCGTGGTCGAGGCGGGGTTCGTCAACACCTACTCGCCGTTCACGATCGAGGTGCACGGCACCCTCGGCAGCCTGCTCTACGGCACTCCCGAGGGCACGCTGCTCGTCCGCAGCCCCGCGCACGAAGGCGGCGAGCGCTGGGTCGAGCTTCCGCTGGCCGAACGCAAGCCGATGGCGTTCGAGCAGTGGGTCACCCACATCCAGAACGGCACGAGGGCCCACGAGAACGTCGAGATCGGCCTCGACCTCACCCGCCTGATGGAGGCGGCCAACCACTCCGTCGCCATCGACGCGCCGGTGCGGATCGACAGCATCAGCGCCTGACCAGCACCATCGTTCCCAGCCCGCACGGACAACGGCAGCGCCGCCGGTCCAGTCGTGGGCCAGCCGCCGGACAGGGCGCACACCCACCGGCGGTTCGGTCCATATTCACCGCGCGGGGGTCACCCCCACTGTGCGTCAACCAGCAGTTGCATCGAGGAGGATCTCCCATATGACCGTGAACGTCGGGCTCATCGGCTGCGGCGGTATCTCGAACCCGCACCTCCGTGGCTACCTCGACATCCCCGACCAGGCCAAGGTGACCGCGGTCGCCGACGTGGTCGAGGCGAACGCGCGGACCCGCGCCGAGCAGGTGGGCGGCGCGAAGATCTTCTCTGACTACCGCGACCTGATCGCCTCAGGCGGTGTCGACGCCGTCGACATCTGCCTGCCGCACCACCTGCACGCCGACGCCATCATCGCCGCGGCGGAGGCCGGCAAGCACATCCTGTGCGAGAAGCCGCTGTGCATCACGACCGAGGAAGCGGAAAAGATCACCAAGGTCGTACAAGACAACGGCGTCACGTTGATGTGCGCCCACAACCAGCTGTTCATGCCACCGGTCGCCAAGGCCCGCGAACTCATCCAGAGCGGTGCGCTGGGCAAGGTCTTCGAGTTGCGGACGACCGACAGCTTCTTCAACCGCGGCCTGAACTCCGACATGGGCTGGCGGGGCAACCTGGAGACCGCGGGCGGTGGCGAGCTCATCGACACCGGCTACCACCCGACGTACCTCCTGCTGCACCTCGCCACCGCCGAACCCGCCGAGGTCGTGGCGATGACCAGCCGGCACCGCCTGCCGATGGAGGGTGAGGACTCCGCGCAGGTGCTCGTGCGGTTCGCCGACGGCAGTGTCGGCACGATCGTGACGAGCTGGGCGTACGTCCCGTCGTCCAACACCGAGAAGTTCTCCGTCGTCGCCGAGAAGGGCACGCTCTGGAGTGACGGGCGTACCCTCCACCACCGCACGGTCGAAGGTGTGCTCACCACGACGGAGTTCCCGGAGGTCGACGCGTTCTCCGCGGAGATCGCCGACTTCATCGGCTGCGTCACCGAGGGCCGCCGCCCGATCAACACCGAGGTGGAGGGCGTCCACGTCCTCAAGGTGATTCTCGGCGCCTACGCGTCGGTCAGGGAGAAGCGAATCATCACGCTCGCCGACCTGTAGCCGTCACGGACAACCCACAACCACAGTGGTGGGGGTGGGCACGACGGGGCGAAGCCCGAGCGGGGCCGGAATCACGAAGTGCCCTTGCCGCGAAGCCGTCGCGGCAAGGGCACTTCGCTACAGGCGGGTGAGGCGGCGGGCGTACCAGTCGGTGCGGGCGCGCGGCTCGACGGGAACGACCTGCACCCGCGCACCCAGCACCGTCACGCCGGTCGGGCCCGCGAGCACCGGAACCAACTCGGCGGACAGCACCTCCGGGATGTCGTAGGCCAGCCGGGCCACCCGGTGCAGAAGATCCTCCAACGCCGCCACCTCCGCGTGCTCCCCGCCGCGGTGCCCGAACAGCAACGGTGCGGCCCGCACCTCCCGCACCATTTCGGCGGCGTCGACGTCGGTGAGCGGCGGGATGCGGTACGACAGGTCGCCGAGCAGGTCGGTCGCCACACCGGCCACCCCGAACGACACGATCGGCCCGAACATCTCGTCCTCGGCACAACCGACGACCACCGGCACGCCGGGCGCCGCCATCTTCTGGACGACGAACCCCGCCTGCGCCGCGTCCCCGATCGTGTCGGACATCGTGGCCCAGGCATCACGCATCTCGGCCTCGGTGTCGATGTTGCGCCACACGTCGGCGAGGTCGGGGCGCTGCCGGTGGTGGGGCGCGGTCGCCTTCAGGACGACGTTCCATCCCAGGCGTTCGGCGGTCGCCACCGCCTCCGCGGCCGAGTCGACGGGGTACGCCGGCAGGAGGTTGATGCCGTAGCAGCCGAGGAGTTCGTCGAGCCGCTCCCCTTCGACGTCCGTACCCTCGGGATGCTCTGTCAGGACGGCGTTGACGATCGCCCTGGCCCGATCATCACCGACGTCCTCGAGCACCGGGATCCGGCCATGCGGCCGGGCACGCCATTCGGCGTACGCCGTCACCTTGGCGAGCGCCCGCACACCCGCCTGCGGCGAGGCGTATGACGGGACCGATCCGCGCACCGCCACGCCCTGCTCGTCGTACCGTCGCAGGGGTTCGGGTACGCCATGGCTGCCGAGGAAGGTCACGACGATCGGCTTGGCGCTCTCCCCCGCGACCCGGGCGATCCGCGCGGCGACGTCAGCGCCGTCGACGTCGACCGGTGAGACGTACACCGCGATCACCGAGTCGACGCTCTCGTCGGCCACCACGTCGGTGAGCGCCCGCTCGAAGTCGTCGGCGGTCGCGTCGGGCCGGAGCGCGGCGGGCTGGCGGACGACCGTGAGGCCAGCCTCGGCGACCGCGTCCGCCGCGAGCATGCCGAGCGAGTCGGAGTTGCCGACGATCGCGACGTCCGAGCCGGCGGGCAGCGGTTGGTACGCCAGCACCTGTGCGACGTCCAGCATCTCCTCCAGCGTGTCCACCAGGATGACCCCCGCCTGGCGGAACATCGCGTCGACCGCGGCTTGGGGTACGGAGGTGCGATGCACCGTGTGGCCGAGCGGGACGCCCTGGGTGAACCTGCCCGAGCGGACGGCGACCACGGGCTTGGTCAGAGCGAGCCGGCGGGCCACCCGGCTGAACTTCCGCGGGTTTCCGATCGACTCGAGGTACAGCAGGATCACCTCAGTGGCGGGATCCTCACCCCAGTACTGCATCAGGTCGTTGCCGGACACGTCGGCCCGGTTGCCCGCGGACACGAACGTCGACAGGCCGAGCCCGCGTTGGGCAACCGTCTCCAGGATCACGCTGCCAAGCTCGCCCGACTGGCAGAAGAAGCCGACCCGCCCCCGGGCGGGCACCACCCGCGCCAGGGACGCGTTGAGGGAGATCTCGGGGCGGGTGTTGATGACACCGAGCGCGCTCGGACCGATCACCCGCAGGCCGTGCGCCCGGGCCAGCCGCGCAAGCTGGCGTTGACGGTCACGGCCCTCCCGTCCGGTCTCGGCGAACCCACTCGACACGACGATGAGCCCGTTGACCCCCTTGGCCGCACAGGCGACCACCACGTCGCGCACCGAATCGGCTGGCACCGCGACGACGGCAAGGTCGATCTCCCCGGGGATGTCGAGCACGCTCGCGTACGCCGGCACACCAGCGACCGCCCGCGCCGTTGGGTTCACGGCGTACACCGGTCCGGTGAATCCGCCCAGCACGAGGTTGCGGACCAGGGCCTGGCCCACCTTGTCCTTGGAGCGGCTCGCACCCACGACGGCCACCGAGCTCGGCGTGAGCAGGCGTTCGACCGACCGCGCCTCCGCGCGGTGCTCGCGTGCGGCCATCACCTCCAGGCTCATCGCGGTCGGCTCGATCTCGAGTTCGAACTCCAGAACGCCGTCCTCCACGACGCCGGCGACCTGGTAGCCCGCCTCCTTGAAGACCCCCGCCATCCGGAGGTTGTCGGGCAGCACCTCCGCGCGGAACTTCTCGATGCCGTTCTCGCGCGCAGCCTGCGCCAGGTGTTCGAGCAGCACGCTGCCCACTCCGCGCCCCTGGTCGGCGTCCTGCACGAGGAACGCGGCCTCGGCCTCCCGGGGGCCGGTCCGGTCGTAGCGCCCGACGGCGATCATCTCGTCGCCGACAGTGAGGATGAACGCCACCCGGTCGCGGTGGTCAACCTGGGTGAAACGCCGCACGTCCTGCTCGGACAGCCGGGGGTACGGCGCGAAGAAGCGGTAGTACTTCGACTCGTCGGAGACCCGGGAGTAGAACGCGACCAGGCGTTCGGCGTCGTCGGGCCGGATCGGACGTAACACGGCGGTACCGCCGTCGCGGAGTACGACGTCGGCCTCCCAATGCGCCGGGTCGGGCAACTGCGGCGGGTCCGTCACAGGCACGAATCTAGCCGCGCGGCGCACGCGATCGGGAGGCGGAAGTAGGCGAGTTCCGCGCCGCCCGGCGGAGTTCGCGGGTTGAGCGCCTCCAGGTCCTTGTTACCGGACAGGCCCAGCCACGTCCCGACGCGCAGCTCGTCCAGGTCGCGGCGCCGGCTCGTACATATGGGGCCGGGTGGCCGAAACCGCATGACAGCCGCCCTAGCTGACCCCAAATGATCACGTATACGTGGTCATTGCCTGCCTCACATGGTGTCGGTGCCATGTGAAGCAGGTACGCGCCACGTATACGTGATCATTTGGAGCCGCCGCGCGGCCTGAGGACGCCGCGCTCGAACGCCCTCGCCACGGCCGCCGCCGGTCGCTGACCCACGGCCGCGACTCCGTTATCTCAGCGACGTCCGCTACACCAGGGACGTCCGCTACCCCTGCGACTCCGCAACCAAGGTTGACAAACAGGGCCGTGTCAACCTATGTTGACGTGGGTGAACACGCTCGTTGACACCATCCGCGCCGAGGACCCGCTCACGGCCCTCGCCGACATCGCCGCACTCCGGACCGACCTCGAGCGGGAGACCGTCGTCCAGGTCCGTCGCGCGCGCCACCAGGGCTGTTCCTGGGAGGTGATCGCCGCCGCGCTCGGGGTGAGCCGGCAGGCGGTGCACAAGAAGTACGCCGGGCGCGGCGGCCTGCTCGGTCGCCGGCGCACCTGAACCGCCGTACCCCACGAAAGCCGTACCCCACGAATGGAGTCAGACCGATGCCCCCACGTCCCCGCCGCCGTTCCAGCTCCACGGGACCGAAGCCACGCGGGTTCGGTTTCCTGTTCTCGCGACGCCGGCGGCGAGGGCTCCGGCTCCCGCCATCCGGAGGACCCGGCGGTCCGGGCGAGCCGCCTGACGGCCCACCCGACGGCGGCGTACGCGAGCCTCGGCGCCCCAAACCTGGTCCACCTGCTATGGCCGCCGAAGCCGACGAGCCGCGCGAGCCGCTCCCCGCCGCCCGCGACTGACCCGGCTGGCAATCTGGCCTGCGACGGTGCTTATCTCGCATAGCGAGCAACTCTCGGCCCAGATCAAGATCTTTTCTTGAGTCAACCGCAAGGCAGGCGGGTTGTCTCATGGACCGGACGGCGTGGGGCCTGGTTCATGATCAACTTGCGGAAATCGCCCACCGCTCGCGCAGAGCGTGGGCGATTTCCGCAAGTTGATCATGGTGCGGTCTCCGTCTCGTTTCGCTCAGATCCAGCGGCCTTTCGCGCGGCATGTCGGCACCATGCAAAGGCGAATTGAGCGTCCTTTGTGGCGAGATGCCGCATGAGGTAGCGCCCCGTCTCAACTGGCGTACACCCGACCGTCTGAGAAACCCGAGCGCAAGCCCGAGTTGTCATAGCCCGATTTGTCATAGCCCGATTTGTCATAGCTTTTTCGGCTAAGAGACCGAGAAACCTATGACAACTCGGCGAAAGAGCCGCGGTCTCGTGGCGCGACAAACCGCCCGCGTCAGGCGTTGTCTGGTTCGGCCGCCGGCTCCGAAGACCGTTCCCGCGCAGGCTCCGGCACGGGCGCCCGCGGCGCCGCGGTCCGCGCAGCCGCGGTCTGTGCCGCCGCGGTCCGCGCCGCTGCTGCCGCGCGCCGCCGGCGGACGAGTATGTGCGCCACGGGTTCGGCGAGCCGGGCGGCCAGCGGCCCGATCACCGCGAGGGCCAGCACGTAGGCGGCGGTCGTCGGAGCGAGGACCTTGGTGACTCCTCCGGCCGTGGCAAGACCGGCGATCACGATGGAGAACTCCCCGCGCGCGATCAACGCCGCACCGGCCCGCACCCGGCCTGGCGTACCCACACCGTCGCGGGCTGCGGCGAACCAGCCCGTCACGAACTTCGTCGCGACACCGACCAGGACGAGCCCGATCGCCGGCAGGATGACGGGAGGCAGCGCACCCGGATCGGTGGAGAGCCCGAAGAACACGAAGAACATCGCCGCGAAGAGATCCCGCAACGGCTCCAACAGCCGCCGGACGTTTTCGGCCACCTCGCCTGACAGCGCGATCCCGAGGAGGAACGCACCGACCGCGGCCGACACGTGCACACTCTCAGCGAACCCCGCGACGAGCAGCGCGAGGCCGAGGATCCGCAGCAGCAGGATCTCCTGGTTGGCCGTGAACACGAACCTGCTCACGTGCCGGCCGTACCGCAGGGCGATCAGCAACACCAGCGCGAGGATCGCGATCGCCACCAGCACCGACGACATCGCGCTCCACGGACCGGAGGCGGCGAGGACGGCGGTCAGGACCGGAAGGAACACCGCCATGGCCAGGTCCTCGAGCACCAGGACCCCGAGGATGCTCGGCGTCTCCCGGTTACCCAGCCGGCGCAGGTCGGTCAGGACCTTCGCCACGATCCCCGACGAGCTGACCGCGGTGACGCCGAACATCGCGATGGCGGCGACCGGGCCCCAGCCCATCAGCAGGGCGAGGGCCGCGCCCGGCACGCCGTTGAGGACAACGTCCAGTACGCCGACCGGCGCCTGGCGCCGCAGGGTTCCGACGAGTTCACCGGCGGAGTACTCCAGCCCCAGCAGGAGGAGCAGCAGGACCACGCCGACCTCGCCGCCGGTCTGGATGAACTCCTGCGGTGCCGCGAGCGGGAGCAACCCGCCGGAACCGAACGCGAGACCCGCCACGAGGTAGAGCGGGATGGGCGAGATCCCGACCTTTCCGGCCAGCCGGCCCACCACGCTCAGACCGAAGATGACGGCGCCCAGCTCGATGAGCAGTGTCGCGAGATGCACCCGCCCCTCAGCCTTCCGCGAGGATCTGTGCGACCTGGCGGACCGCCTCGGGGGTGCCGACCACGATCACCTTGTCACCGGCTTCGAAGGTGAAGTCGGGACGCGGCGAGGGATGCACCTCATCACCACGGATGACAGCGACGATCGACGCGCCGGTACGAGTGCGGACCTGCGCGTCTCCGAGCGTGCGTCGGGCGTACGGCGAACTCGCGGCGAGCCGGATGCCCTCCGTCGCCAGTCCCTCGACCTGTTCGCGCAGCCTCGCGAACCGCTCGACGATCCGGGGAGCGCCCAGCAACTCCGCCACCACCTCGGCCTCGGCCGCGCTGAGATCGATCACCGCCCGGCACGCGTCGGGGTCATCCGAGTCATAGACGAACACCTGACGCTCACCACCGCGTTGCGAGACGACTCCGATGCGTTGCCCCTCCGCGGTGAGGAAGTCGTGCCGTAGGCCCACGCCCGGAAGGCGTGTCTCCTCCACCTCCATGCTTCCTCCTTCTCGACGACCGACCCTACGGCCCCGCCGAGGACGCGGGAAGCCGGGGATCAGAAGCGGGGATCACGAGTGGGCCCGACCGGGTCTGGTCGGGCCCACGGTGAAGGTCGGTCACACGGTGAAGGTCGGTCACACGGAGCCGGGTTGGCGTTCCGGTGTCGCGATGTCCGCCGGGCTGAGCCCTGCCTCCGAGAGGATGCTGGCGAAGTTCTTCTCGACGTACTGCTGGAGCTGGACGGCGTAGTCGTCTGGCTTGATCTTGCGCTGGAGCACGGTGATGAAGAGGTTCCTGAGGGCGTCGGTGGACCGGCCACCGGCGCCGTTGACCCAGAAGCCGCCGTACGCCGGGCCGGTGATGCCCTTGGGCTCCACCCGGGAGATCCGGTCCTGGATGTCCTTCGGATAGTCGATGCCGCTGATCATCGACGGACCCTGCGGCGTCAGCTCCTTCGCCTCGCCCTGCCCGCGGACAAAGGCGGAGTAGCCGGCCCGGGAGATCCAGAACATCACGAAGTCCATGACCATCTCGGTGCGCCCGACGCCCTTGTCGACAACGCTGAGATACTCACCGCCCGTGCTTTCTGGTGAACGGACGCCGGCCTGCACCCTGGACCCGCTCATGGGCGGGAACTCCATGACGTCCCATTCGAAGGCACGGACGGTTCCCTGCTCGATGTCGAGCCGGCGCAGGCGGTCTGCCGATATTCCCTGAAGGTCCTTGGGAAGCCGGGTCAGCGTCCACGAACCGTCGACGAGGATCGCCGCCCGTTGCTGCAGGAACGGGGTGTACTGGTCGCTGCGGACGAAGAAGTCGCTGGTCGAGAACTCCGGGAAGACCCTGGAGAAGTTACCGATGATGTCCGCGACTCTCGGGGTGTCGAACCGGAGAGCTCTGTCCTTCAGGCCGGCGTAGAAACGTTGCGGACTGAAGGTGTACGTGGCGTGCAGGCGGGGGTTGTTGGGGTCATAGGTGAAGTCCCCGTCGGTCTCAGGGCTCCAGTTCCAGTCGCCGGGCCTGGCTCGGACGGAATTAACCCAGGACGTGTGGTACTGGTCGAAATAGATCGAGGCGAACCAACCGGGTATCACGTAGTCGAAGTTCGTCGAGATCGGAATATGACCGGCCGCCTTGAGCTTGCGGGAAACATCGACGAGGGCGCTCCAGTCGGCCGGCGGATCGACACCGACCTTCGCGAAGACGTCCTTGTTGTAGTACCAATAAAGCCGGACCGCGTCGGTGCCGATGAGCGTTCTGTCGCCCCGCGGGTCGAGGTCGCGGAAGAGCCCGAACGCGTAGTCCTTCTCCCATGCCTGGCCGGTGTACGGATTGGTCTGGGCGCGATATTCGTCAAAATTGACGTACCTACGAAAGATCGGTCCGTAATTACCCGAAACGATGTCGGGACCGATCCGGTTGTCACCCAATTGCGTCCCGAGCCAACTCGCGTAGGCCTTGGTGTCGGGATAGTCCTTCGTCTCCCAGACGATCTCGACGTCCGGCTGGTGCCGGCGATAGGCCGCGGCAAGCTCCTGCTGCGCCTGGCGAGGAGGGTTCTCCAGCGTGGCGACAACAATCCGGCCGCGATACCTCCGCGTTCCGTCGTTGACCCGGGGCACGGTCGGCTTGTCGTCGAGGTTCTCACCGTCGTCACCACTACACGCGGCGAGTGCGGCGGCGAGCGAGGGAGCCGTGATCCCGAGGGCGAGTGAACGCGTGAGAAATGTTCGCCGGCTCCAGCCAGACATCGGCAGCCCTCCCTGACAGTCCGCGACAAACAGTACCCGGACCGCCACGAGCCCGTGACGAGACGTAGGGAACGGACCGCCAGGCCGAGCTTCTGTCAGGCCCTCACACCGGGTGCTCCTCAGGGTTGGACCAGAAGTAGGTCTCCGGGTCGTACACCGCCGGCGAGGGAAGGATCCAGGTGTTGACCCAACCACCGAGGGCGAGGTTCTCCCGCTGGGGTACGTTGCCGAGGCCCTCGCGCGCGAGCACCACCTGCGGATAGTTCGCCACCACCCCGAGGAAGAACGGCCCGTCCTCGATGTGGACCTTGAAGATCTCCCAGAGCAGCTTGATGCGTTCCATCTCGTCGACCGCGACCCGGGCCCGCGCGTACAGCTTCCACAGCCGGTCGATCGGGTCGCCCTTGTCGGGCAGGAGCCACGGCGGCTGGCGTTTCCACGGATCGACCTTCTCCTGCGCCTTCAGCTTCGACGGGTCGCCCGTCTGCAGGATGAACGCCTGGCCGTGCAGCGGCGCCCAGTGCTCAGGCTGCACCGGGATCACCCAACCGGGATAGACCAGCGGTTGGTTGTCACCGACCTCCCACGCCGTGGTGGTCATGAGCCGGCCCTGCGACCAGAGGTCGCTGAACGCGTCGGGAGCGACCGGGTTGATCCGGGTCGTGATGCCGATGGCCTCCCAGTCCCGCTTGAGATACGTGCATTTCTGGATGTGTTCGTTGCTGGTGTCCGCTGGATAGTCCAGGCTGAGCGCGAGCGGGGACCCGTCGGGCAACTCCCGCTTGCCGTCGCCGTTCCTGTCGACCACGCCGAGTTCGTCAAGGAGGGCTTTCGCCCGCTCCGGGTCGTACCCCAGATAGGCGTCGCGCCACTGCTCGAAGAGCCGCTGCCCCTGCTCGTTGACCTGGAACGTCACCCCCTTGGGGCTCAGCGTTCCGGTCGTGATCTCGCCGGTGTTGAAATAGATCGCCTTGCGGGCGTCCTTGCGGTCGAAGGCATGCGAGAGCGCCTGGCGGAATCTCTTGTCCCGGATGAGTTCACGGAGTCCGGCATCGGGATAGTCGTAGTTGAAGAACGTGATCGAACCCGTGCCTGACCCGGAGTCCCACAACCACAGGCGTACGCCCGTGCGCTTCTCGGCCTGCTTCAGACCGGAGATGTCGGCCAGCGTGAGTGGCACATGCGCGCCGTGCACGTAGTCGACCTTGCCCTCGGTGAGTTGCAGCCGGCGGACCTGGGCATCGCGCACGGCGTTGATCCGGATCTCGTCGAGGTACGGCAGTTGGTCGCCATGCCTGGTCACCGCATAGTAGAAGGGATTGCGTTCGAGCCGGACGCTTCGCCCCTCGGCGTACGCCTTGAGCCGCCAGCCCGCCATCGTCGGACAGTCCGGGTTTGCTGTCCAGTCGGACTTGCGGTCGTGTTCTTCGTACCACGACCTCTTGGTGACCTTCTTGTTGTAGCGAGGGTGGAACTGCCGAAGGTAGTGACGCGGAACCATCCAGCGCGGGCCGACCCCGGCGTTCACCCAGGCCGCGATCCGGTCGGGTGTAGCCGGTGCCGGCGCGTCGAAGGTGAGGACGAGCGTGTGGTCGTCGGGGGCGGTGACCGTGGCCACCGTGTCGCGCCCTGAGCGCACGTCATCGGGTGGGACTTCTGGATGCACCTCGTCCAGGACCATGTCCTCCCACCAGTACATGATGTCGGCGGTCGTCCACGAGTGGCCGTCAGACCATCGCAACCCCTTGCGGAAGCGGAAGGTCCACACGGACGCGTCCGCGTTGGACTCCCAACTCTCGGCGAGTCCCGGACCGACGTCACGACCGTCGTTCAAGAAGCGCAGGAGAGAATGGCCGTAGCAGTACTCCTTGATGGCGGCACTGGTGGTGCTGTCCATGATCATGAGTAGCTGGCCGCCGTACGTGCCACGCCTGACCCACTCATGGGGTACGACGTACGGGTGCTCCGGAAGGCGTTCAGCGAGGGGTGGCAGCTCGCCACGCTTCACCATCGCCGTCAGCGCGGGCGCCTCGCGCAACGTCTTCGGGACCGGCAACGGCTTGGTCGCCGATCCCTTGCCGGTGGTCACATCCGGCGAGGCCTTGCCGTCCGGCTGGGCGGATCCCTTTGATTCGTTGGGGGCGCAGGCGCCCAGGGTCACCGTCGCGACAGCGAGAGCCGAACCATACAAGAAGGTCCGGCGGCTCGCCCCGACGGTTTCCAACCTTCCGGTGACTTCACTACCCTCTCCCATCGACTTCCTCTCCCATCGGTGAAGGCCCTTCGCACCTTGATGTCACAGGACCGCGGGCGCCGACGCGCCCTGCACGAGTTCCTCCGGCAGGAGCTTCGCGTGCGCCTCGATGAGGTCGTCCACCATCGAACGAATCTCAGCGAGCGTGAGGAGCGCTCCGGTCAGCGGGTCGAGCATCACCGCGTGATAGACGTGCTCGCGATTCCCCGTCAATGCGGCCTTGACGGCGAGTTCCTGGACGTTGATGTTCGTCCGGTTCACCGCCGCGCACTGGGGTGGCAGGTCGCCGATCACGCTGGGCTGGACGCCGTTGCTGTCCACCAGGCACGGCACCTCGACGCAACATCCCGTTGGCAGGTTCGTGATCAGGTTCTGGTTCTCGACATTTCCGTAGATCACGCTCGGAACTCCCGTCTCCATCGCGTTGACGATGACGGCGCCGTACTCCACCGACGGAGCGAGCTCTGCCTTCAACCTGTCCAGGAGCGTCGCGGTCTGCCCGTCCTCGTCGTGGGCCGCGCAGATCTCGTAGTAGTCCCAGCGCCGCGGGATGAAGTCGTTCACCATCTCCGCCGTCTTGCGGAAGTACGGAAGGTATTCGGACGCATGGTGGCTCGACTCGGTGTGGAAGTACCCGAACGCGTCCATGATCGACGTACGCACGCGTTCGACCCCGCCTTCGTAGATGGACGCACCGCGATCCGCGTGGCTGTGGTCGCCGCGGTCGTCGGCGAGGCCCGCTCCGTCCCGCCAGCGAAGGTGGCGCTCACCCATCACCTGGCGCAGGCGCGGATACAGGTCGTCGTGGCCGTGGCGGAAGTCGAGGAACCACGACTGGTGGTTGATGCCGGCGGCGCGGTAGCTCACCTCGCCGTACGGCACACCGAGTTCACGGGCGAGCATCCGCGACGTTCCCTGCACGCTGTGGCAGAGTCCGACCGTCTTGACACCCTGGCTGGTGAGGAACCCCGTGGCCATCGCCATCGGGTTGGCGTAGTTGATGACCTGAGCGTCCGGGCAGAGTGCGTGGATGTCGCTAGCGATCCCGCGATATGCCGGCACCGAACGCAGGAACCGGAACACCCCTCCGGGCCCGACCGTGTCGCCCACCGGCTGGTCGATCCCATACCTGCGTGGGATCTCGACGTCCTGCCGGTACGCGTCGATCCCGCCGACCTGGAAGGTGATCACGACGTAGTCGGCGCCGGCCAGCGCCGCCCGGCGGTCCGTCGTGGAATCGACCCGCGCCGGCAGCCCATGGTGGGCGACGAGTTCGCGGGCGGCCGAGGCGGTGCGTTCCAGGCGTTCCGCGTTGATGTCCATCAACGCCAACGTGGAGTCCTGAAGCGCGGGGAAACTCAGCAGGTCGCCGATCAACCGCAGCGGAAACACGTAACCGCCGGCACCGATAATCGCGATCTTGGGCATAGCCACTCCTTGCGCAGACGTACGGGTGTGGAGGACGCACGGGTCTTGGAGATGTGAGATACGCGGTAGCCAGATGCGGCCATCCGGTCTCGCGTTGTTTCAACCGTATGAACTGAAAGACCTAGAATCCCTCCGCATGGGTAGGGCGAAGTTCCGGGAGACTAAGGTCGGCACGCGAAGCCACGCGGAGCAGAGCCTCGTGGAGCACGGCTCCGTCGGGCAGAGCCAGGTTGAGGTGCATCCGTCAGAGCTGAAGTGCTGGCAGGGCAACGGTTACGCCATGAGGGGCGCCCACCGGCACGACGACATCGAGGTCAACCTGGTCGACCGGGCGCCGCTGAAGTACATGTTCGGAGGTACGCCCGTCGAAGTGCGTCCTGGACATGTCGGCCTCTTCTGGGCGGCCATGCCGCACCGCCTCATCGACTGCCCGGAAAACTGGAACTCCTACGTCTGTTGGCTCCACATTCCGCTCGGCACCATCCTGAACTGGGGACTCCCCGAAACCGTCGTTTCTCATCTGCTTCGAGGCCGGCCAATCCTTTGTGCCACCGGCGAGTCCAACCGCATTGAGCCGGCGGATTTCGGCCACTGGTCACGCGACCTGGCGAGCGGGTCAGACGAGCTGCGACAGGTGGCGCTGCTGGAGATCCAGGCGAGAATCCGCCGCCTCATCCACGGGGCCGGCCTCACCACCCGCCTTTCGTACGAATGGACCGCGACCGACGACGGCGTACGCCACGCGACCGCGATGGCCCAGTTCGCCGCGACCCACTTTCGCGAGCCCATCACCGCCACTGACGTGGCATCCTCCGCACACCTGCACCCCAACTACGCGATGACGCTCTTCCATCAGGTGTTGGGCACCACGATCGGCGCCTACCTGACGCAGTGCCGGGTCGCGGAGGCGCAGCGGCTGCTCATCACCACACATGCCACGACGAGCGAGATCGCAGCCGCGGCCGGCTTTGGTTCGCAGAGCGCCTTCTACGCGACCTTCACCCGGATCTGTGGACAGCCGCCCGGCGCCTACCGCCGCGCGCACCACCACGTCGCCACCACCAACCCAACGTGAGCGGCCAGGTCCGCCGCGCGTACCCCCGTCGCCGCACGCGGGCGGCGTTCGACCAGCATCCGGCTCACCCACTCCCCTGCCCGACGACCAGCAGCACCTCCGACCCCACCGGCTGGTACCCCGCGGCGAGCACCGCGCGTACGGACGCGGCATTCCCGGGCGCGACCTGCGCCCACACCCCGCGGGCATCCGCCGGCAGCAGCTGCCGGGCGGACCGGGCCAGCAGACGACCGAGCCCACGGCCGCGATGGGACGGGTCGACCTCGAAGGCGGCCTCCCATCGTCCGGCCAGACCGCGGCCGAGGATCAGGACGCCACCCTCGACGGTCCAGACCCGGACGCCGGCGCGGTAGCGGTGAGCACGGCGTACGCGTGGATGGTCGACGTCGGTCACCTCCGCCAGATCCAGCTGCGGCTCGCCCGCGGCTTTCGGAGCGAACGCCGCGATGTCGAGCGAGCCCACCCGGCGGCCGAGTCGTGCGGCCAGCGCGGAGAGGAACGGCGGACCGAGCGGCGCCGAGAGGTCATCAGCCGGGAGTTGGGCGTGCACCCATCCGGGCTCCACGTCCGCCACCACGACCGTATGCGCGGTGAACGCCACGACGGCGGCCTGCTGGGCCGATGGCTGCGGAACGACGCGGAGCGCACCGTCGGCCGGTGGCATCTCCCCACGCTCGATTCCGGCCAGGACATCCGCGAGGCCGCCGGGTTCGCTGGAAGGCCCGACTGTGTTGGAAGGCCCGACGTTGGATGGCCCGGCGGTGCTGGTGGACCCTGCCGGAACTGGGACGGGAGGCGTGGCGTGCATCCGTCCATCCTTCCGCCCTGGGCTTGCCGGGTTGTCATAGGTATCTCGGCCAAGACAGTCGCCGCCCTCGTCATCGGGAGCACGGCCGGTGGAGCGGGTACCCCGTTGCCCGTGGTCGTGGCCGGTGGCCTGGTGGCGCTGGTGTTTCTCGGGCTGGCGTTCGGGGTCTGGACCGGACGCGAAGTCCCGCGCTGGATCCTCACCCGGATCGGGATCGGCTTCAGCGCGGTTCTCATGATGGGCGGCGTCATCAACCTCGCGGTCGCGAATGCCCTCGACGTCTCGAACACGGTCCGGCTGCTCGGCGTACTCAATCTCGTCTCGGCAGCCCTCCTCCTCGCCGGCGGTCTTATGCTCCTCGCGCCGAGTGTCCGGGCATGGTGCGGCGGTAAGAACCTCTAGCGAGCCCGCGTCTCCGGCGCCGCACCGGCCGCCCCTGCGAGTCGCTGTGTGGCAGTGTCGGCGGGGGATGCCAGTATGCAGTGGAAAACCCAAGACGCCGGTTTGACCGCACGTACCCAAGGAGTGCACGACCGTATGCCCCGCCGTAAGAGCACGATGGAGCCTCCCGAGGACTTCGAGGAGCAGATCCAGGACATCGACGTCGGCGACGAGATGCGGACCAGCTTCCTCGAGTACGCCTACTCGGTGATCTACACGCGGGCGCTGCCTGACGCTCGCGACGGGCTCAAGCCGGTCCAGCGCCGGATTCTCTACACCATGTCCGACATGGGGCTGCGCCCCGACCGCGCCCATGTCAAGAGCGCCCGGGTCGTCGGTGAGGTGATGGGTAAGCTCCACCCCCACGGCGACACCGCGATCTATGACGCGCTTGTCCGGATGGCGCAGCCCTGGGCGATGCGCGTGCCACTCATCGACGGGCACGGCAACTTCGGTTCGCAGGACGATGGTCCGGCCGCGATGCGTTACACCGAGTGCCGGATGGCCGCCCCGGCGATGGCCATGACGGCCTCCCTCGACGAGGACGTCGTCGACTGGAAGCCCAACTACGACAGCCGCGAGACCGAGCCACAGGTCCTTCCCGCGGCGTTCCCCAACCTGCTCGTCAACGGCGCGACCGGCATCGCCGTCGGCATGGCGACCAACATGGCGCCGCACAACCTCATCGAGGTGGTCCAGGCACTGCGCCACATGATCAAGAAGCCGTCGGCGAGCCTCGACGACCTGATGATGTACATCCCCGGACCCGACCTGCCCACCGGCGGCAAGATCGTCGGGCTGTCCGGCATCCGCGACGCGTACGAGTCCGGTCGCGGTTCCTTCAAGATGCGGGCGACCGCGCGGATCGAGAACGTCACCCCACGCCGCAAGGGCATCGTAGTCACCGAGCTGCCCTACAACGTCGGTCCCGAGCGGGTCATCGAGCGCATCAAGCAGCTGGTGCAAAACAAGAAGCTCCAGGGCATTGCCGACCTGAAGGACCTCACCGACCGCCAGAAGGGCCTGCAGCTGGTCATCGAGGTCAAGAACGGCTTCCACCCCGAGGCGATCCTCGAGCAGCTCTACAAGCTCACGCCGATGGAGGAGTCGTTCAACATCAACAACGTCGCCCTCGTCGACGGGCAGCCGCGCACCTTGGGACTCAAGGAGCTGCTCGAGGTCTACCTCGACCACCGCTACGACGTCACGACCCGGCGCACGAGGTTCCGCCTCACCAAGGCGTCCGACCGCCTGCACCTCGTCGACGGCCTCCTGATCGCGATCATCGACATCGACGAGGTGATCCAGATCGTCCGGGGCAGCGACGACGCCACCGCCGCCAAGGAACGGCTGATCGCCGTGTTCGACCTCTCCGAGGTGCAGGCACAGTACATCCTTGACATGCAGCTGCGCCGGCTCACGAAGTTCTCCCGCATCGAGCTGGAGAAGGAGAAGTCCGAGCTGGAGAAGGAGATCGGCGACCTCACGGCGATTCTGGAGGACGAGCGCCTGCTCAAGCGGCTGGTCTCCGGTGAGCTTGCCGAGGTCGCCAAGTCGTACGGCACCGAACGCCGCACCGTCCTCCTCGAGTCGTCGGGCCAGTCCGTGACGAGTGCCGTGCCCCTCGAGGTCGCCGACGACCCGTGCTGGGTGTTGCTCTCCTCCACCGGGCTGCTCGCCCGCACCACGGGAGCCGACCCGCTGCCCACCGACGGCGGGCGCGCGAAGCACGACGTCATCGTCTCGGCGGTCCGCGGCACCGCCCGTGGCCAGATCGCCGTGGTGACAAACGCCGGCCGGCTCATCCGGCTGGGCGTGCTCGACCTCCCGGCGCTCCCGCCGACGGCCAACGCGCCCAACCTGCAGGGCGGCGCGCCCGTCAGCGAGTTTTTGTCACTCGAGTCGGGTGAGCGCGTCCTGTGCCTGACGACCCTCGATCCCGACTCCCCCGGCCTCGCGCTCGGCACCGCGACCGGCGTGGTCAAGCGGGTCCAGCCCGATCACCTCAGCAACCGCGACAGCTGGGAGGTCATCACCCTCAAGGACGGCGACGAGGTGGTCGGTGCCGCTGAGCTGCGCACCGCGGACGAAGACCTGGTCTTCGTCTCCAATGACGCCCAGCTGCTGCGGTTCGCGGCGTCGGCCGTGCGCCCGCAGGGTCGCACCGCCGGCGGCATGGCCGGGATCCGGCTCGCTCCTAAGACCCGCGCGATCTTCTTCGGCGCGGTGCCCCCCGGCCGGGACGGCTCGGTGGTGACCGTCGCAGGGTCACTGTCCGCCCTGCCGGGCACCGACGCCGGCACCGTGAAGGTCACGCCGTACGCCGAATACCCCGCCAAGGGCCGGGGCACCGGTGGGGTCCGCTGCCATCGATTCCTCAAGGGTGAGGAGTCGCTCCTGCTCGCCTGGGTCGGGCTTGCCCCGGCGCGCGCGGCCTCCGCGACCGGCGCCGCCGTCAACCTTCCCGAGCCGACCGGCAAGCGGGATGGTTCCGGCGTGCTGGCCAGCAAGCCGATCGACGCGGTCGGCGGGTCCCCAGCCTGATGCGACGAGCACCTGCCCGCCGATCAGCGTCGTACGCACGCCCGTCACCAGGCGTTCGCGCCCGGGCACGAGCAGCCCGCCTGCCACGGCCGGCGCCCGCGCCCGTCGTCCTCGGCGTCGTGGCGCTGGTCGTCGCAGGCCTGCTCACCGCCTGCTCCGGCGCCACCCCTGACGACCCGGGTGCTGTGCTGGCCCGCGCCAAGCAGACCCTCGACGCGACCACGACGGTGCGGTTCGCCGTCAGCAGCGCGGGCCTGCCCAACTCGGGTGCCGTCCTCGTCAGCGGCGACGGCGTGGCGAAGCGACCGGCGTCCTTCTCTGGGCAGTTCCGGGTCGCCACCGGCGGGGTCGCCATGACCCTGAAGGTGATCTCGGTCGACGGGACTCTCTACGCCCAGGTGCCGTTCACCAGCACGTACGCCGCGACCAAGCCAGAAACCCTCGGCGTACCCGACCCGGCCACCCTCCTCGATCCCGAGCGCGGCGTGTCCTCGTTGCTCACCGGCGCGACGGAGGTCCGCAGCGCGGGCAAGTCCCGGTCCGGCCGTGAGGTCGTCGAGGAGGTCACCGCCCGGCTCCCCGGCAAGGTCGTCCGCAGGCTGCTCGCTGTCGCCGACCAGTCCGCGACGTTCGAGACCCGGTTCTTCGTCGCCGACGACAAGGAGCTGCGCAAGGCAACGTTCCGCGGACCCTTCTACGGCAAGGACACCCAGACCACCTACACCGTGGTCCTCGACAGGTACGACGAGCCCGCCACGATCACCCGACCCGGATGACCCGCCCAACACCGATGTCCGGCGCCGGATCGCGCTCCCACCTGGTGCTCGCCTGCGTCGGCATCCTCCTCGCGGCCGCCGACACCTATGTCGTGGTGCTCGCCCTGCCCGAAATCATGGTCGGCGTCGGCCTCGACGTGAACGAACTCCAGCGCGCCACCCCCGTGATCTCGGGCTTCCTTCTCGGGTACGTCGCGATGCTGCCGCTGATCGGCCGGCTGTCCGACCTCTTCGGCCGGACGCCCGTCCTCGTCGCGTCGCTTGCGCTCTTCGCCCTCGGCTCCCTCCTCACGGCCGCGTCGTACGACCTGACTGTCGTCGTCGCGGGTCGCTTCCTTCAGGGAGTCGGAGGCGGCGGGCTGGTTCCCGCCACGCTCGCGCTGGTCGCCGACCTGTGGCCGCCCGAACGCCGCGGGCTGCCGCTCGGCGTCGTCGGCGCCGTTCAGGAACTCGGGAGCGTGCTCGGTCCGCTCTATGGCGCGCTCGTCCTCGCGTTCGCGGACTGGCGGGCGATCTTCTGGATCAACCTCGCCGGCGGGTTGCTGCTCGCGCTCGGGCTCCTACTTCGCCGCGCAAGCCGCCCCGAGTCCCTGACCAACGCCGAGCCCGCGGCCAACCCAGAGGCCGCAGCCAACCCAGAATCCGCGGCCAACCCCGAGTCCAGAGCCCGCCCGACCGGTCGATCACGACCGGTCGCGGCCGCCTCGATGCGGGACGTGCCAGGCCTCCTCCTCGGCGTCCTCACGCTCCTCGGCCTGACCCTCACCCTCGCTCCGCCCGAGCGGCTCGCGACCGACGTGACGCTCGGTCTCGCGTTCGTGCCGTTCAGCGGAAACTCCAGACTCGCTACGCCGATCGCGGTGGCAACCCTCCTGCTGGCGGCGTCGTTCGTCCTCCGCGAACTCACCGCGGCCCGGCCGATCGTCGACCTACGCCGCCTGCCCTCCGTTGTCGCGGCGGCCGATTTCCCCGGTGCCGCGTTCCTCGGCCTCGCCCTCGGCGGCGTGGTGTTGGCGTTCGCCGTCGCCGACCCCGCCGTCGAGGTGCTCTCCCCTGCCGGGCCGTGGCTACTCGCGGGATCCGTCGTGTGTACTGGTGCGTTCGTCGTACGCCAGCGACTGACGGCCAACCCGGTGATCCCCCGCGGGGTGCTGACCGCGGCCCCGGCGTGGGGTGCCCTGGGCGTCAACTTCTTCGTCGGTGCCGCCCTCATCGCGGCGCTCGTCGACGTACCCGTCTTCGCCCGCGCGACCAGCTACCCCGATTCGCAGTTCGGTGCGGCGCTGGTGCTCCTGCGTTTCCTCGCCGCGCTACCGATCGGGGCGATGGTCGGTGGTTGGCTCACTCGACGGATACCCGCTGGCCCGCTCACGGCAGCCGCGATGGCACTCAGCTCAGTGGCGTTCGTCAGTATGGCCACCTGGCCCCAAGGTGCCCTTGACGGGCCGGGAAGCGACCTTGCCCTGGTGGCAGGTGGGTTCGGCTTCGGGCTGGCGATCGCTCCTGTCAACGCCGCCTTGCTGGCCGCCACCCCGGACAGCTCACACGGTGTGGCGAGTGGCCTCCTGGTCGTCGCGCGAATGGTCGGCATGCTGGTCGGCCTGTCCGCGCTGACGGCGATCGGCCTGCGACGGTTCTTCGGCCAGCAGGCAGACCTTCCGCCGCCGGAGAAACTCTGTCCTGACAACCCCGGCCAATGTCCGGCGTACGTCGACGCCCTCAAGGATGCCGCGCTCACGCAGCTACACACGATCTTCGCCGGCGCCGCCGTCTGCGCGGCGGTCGCGGGCGTGATCGCGCTGCTCACTCTGCGGCGGTCCGCGCCTGCCCGCCGAGTCGCTGGACCAGCCAGTTGACCAGCCACAACACCAGGCCGATGGCGAGCAGGACACCCGCGATCCTGTGCTGCCGCGAATCCCGTCTCGACAGCGGCGTCGCCAGGTAGCCCGCCAACGTGTCGAGCAGCCCGAAGGCCGTCGCGAAGAACGCCACCAGCATGTAGATCACGCCGGTGATTGAGCTCAGGCGTCGATGCGCGACTCGTCCAGCTCGTAGGCGCTCGCGACGAGGAACTCCTTACGGGGCGCGACCTCGTTACCCATCAGCAGGTCGAAGACCCGGTCGGCTTCCTCGGCTGCCGAGGCGTTGATCCGGCGCAGGGTGCGGTGCCGGGGCTCCATCGTCGTCTCGGCAAGCTGGTCGGCGTCCATCTCCCCCAGCCCCTTGTAGCGCTGCGGGGGCACCTTCCAGCGCACGCCCCGCTTTTCGAGCTGGACGCAGGTGCGTTGGTACTCCGCGTCGGAGTACGTATAGATGTACTTGTCCTGGCCCTTCTTGGGGTTGACGAGCTCGATGCGGTGCAACGGCGGCACCGCCGTGTAGACCCGGCCGGCTTCGACAAGTGGCCGCATGTAGCGCCAGAACAACGTCGTGAGCAGGCACCGGATGTGGGCACCGTCGGAGTCGGCGTCCGCCATGAAGATGATCTTGCCGTAGCGGGCGGCGTCGAGGTCGAACGTCCGGCCCGAGCCAGCACCCACGACCTGGATGATCGCGGCGCACTCGGCGTTCTTGAGCATGTCGGAGACCGAGGCCTTCTGGACGTTGAGGATCTTGCCCCGGATCGGCAGCAACGCCTGGAACTCCGAGTTGCGGGCGAGCTTCGCGGTGCCCAGCGCCGAGTCCCCCTCGACGATGAACAGCTCACTGCGCTCACCGTCAGAGGAACGACAGTCGGCGAGCTTCGACGGCAGCGCGGAGGATTCGAGCGCGTTCTTACGGCGCTGGGCGTCGCGGTGCTGGCGGGCGGCCACTCTGGCCCGAGCCGCCGACACGACCTTTTCCAGGACGGCCCTGGCCTGCTGCTTCTCGCCGCGCTTGGTGGAGGTCAGGAACGCCTTGAGCTCCTTCTGCACGACGTTCGCCACGATGCGCGAGGCCGCGGGAGTGCCGAGTATCTCCTTGGTCTGGCCCTCGAACTGTGGCTCGGCCTGCCGGACCGTCACCACCGCCGTGAGGCCTTCGAGGATGTCGTCCTTGGTGACGTCGGCCTCGTTGGCGCGCAGCAGACGGGACCCCTTGAGCGCGTCGTTGAACGTCCGGGCGAGCGCCCGCTCGAACCCCTGGACGTGCGTGCCGCCCTTCGTCGTCGCGATGACGTTGACGAACGAACGGATCTCGGATTCGTACCCTGTCCCCCAGCGGACCGCGACGTCAACACTGAGGTCCCGCTCGACGTCACGCGGCGTGAGGTGGCCCTGGTCGTCCAGCACCGGAACGGTCTCGGTGAAGTGTCCGCCGCCCTCCAACCGGACGACGTCGGTTACCGGCTGGTCGGAGGCGAGGAACTCGCAGTATTCCGCGATCCCGCCGTCGTGCCGGAAACGCTCCTCCTTGTGCTCCGCCTCGCGCTCGTCGCGCGCGATCACCTCGATGCCGGGCACCAGGAACGACGTCTGACGGGCGCGGGTGACCAACTCGTCGAAGACGAAGACGGCGTCCTTGGTGAAGATCTGGCGGTCGGGCCAGAACCTCTGGCGGGTGCCTGTCACGCCCTTCTTGACCCGGCCGACCTTGTTAATGCCGGAGGCCTTCGCGAATCCGGCCGTCGGGCTGGCCCCGTCGAAGGCGCCCGGCACGCCTCGCCGGAAACTCATGGCCCAGGTGGCGGGTGAGCGGTCGACCTCGACGTCGAACCGGGCAGACAGCGCGTTGACCACGGAGGCGCCCACACCGTGTAGACCGCCGGACGCCGTGTAGGAGACCCCACCGAACTTGCCGCCGGCGTGCAACCGGGTGAAGACCAGCTCAACACCGGACAGTTTGGTGCGGGGCTCGATGTCGACGGGGATGCCGCGGCCGTTGTCGCGCACCTCGGCGGAGCCGTCGGCATGCAGGATCACCTCGATCAGCGTGCACACACCGGCCAGCGCCTCGTCGACCGCGTTGTCGATCAGCTCCCACAGGCAGTGCATGAGGCCGCGGGTGTCGGTCGACCCGATGTACATTCCCGGACGCTTGCGCACCGCCTCCAGGCCCTCGAGCACGGTGAGGTGCCGAGCGGTGTAGCCGGAGTGGTCGAGGTCCGCGGGCCGCGTCGACAAGACGGCTCCTCTCCGTGGTTGTTTCGTTCCAATTCGTAAGCAGAGCTCCAGGAATGTGGATCTCTGCCAGGCTGGCGCACTCAGGCTACCCACGCCCGCCGACAGGTGAGTACGCACACGCCGCCCGGTATTCTGGACCGTGACGTTGACCACACTCACGAGGGTCCAACCTCACACTTCGGACGGCCGGAGGTCCCTTCTTCGAGGCGGTCTGGTCGGGTATCGGAAACCTGCCGCGGACCTCAGGCGTCATGAAGGGTGAAGTATCGGACGGCACTCCGCACGGATAGCGTCTGGGCGGGAAGAGCCAGCACCTGGTTTGATGTTGGGAGTTGGAGACCCCGACGATCGGAGAGAAGATCACGTGACTGCTGCAGTTGCCACACCGCTCTCGGCCGCGGACCGCTGCGACCGCTGTGGAGCCCAGGCGTATGTCCGGGTGTCCCTGTCGTCCGGCGGTGAGCTGCTGTTCTGCGCCCATCACGGTCGCGAGCATTCAGACAAGCTCCGTGAGGTAGCGATCGACATCCACGACGAGACCAACCGACTCGGGGTGGACACCTCCAGCTGACATGAGCTGCGGGTGCTGCGTCCCCATGGCGTATCCACCTGAGGCACTTCATAAGGGCGGATGTGCCGGCCATCGACGATGATGGCCGGCCCTTCTGTTTTCCGCCCGACTCGCCCCCACTCTGGTCCCCACCGCGTGACGCTCCTATTCCAGAAAGTCGCGCAGCACCTGCGACCGGCTGGGGTGGCGCAGCTTGCTCATCGTCTTGGACTCGATCTGCCGGATCCGCTCCCGCGTCACGCCGTACACCTTGCCGATCTCGTCCAGAGTCTTCGGCTGCCCGTCACTAAGGCCGTAGCGCAGTGACACGACGCCGGCCTCGCGTTCACTGAGAGTGTCGAGTACGGAGTAGACCTGCTCCTGGAGGATCCTGAAGGCCACCGCCTCCGCCGGGACGATCGCCTCGGAGTCCTCGATCAGATCACCGAACTCGGAGTCGCCCTCGTCACCCAGCGGGGTGTGCAGGGAGATCGGCTCGCGGCCGTACTTCTGGACCTCGATGACCTTCTCCGGGGTCATGTCGAGCTCCTTGGCCATCTCCTCCGGCGTCGGCTCGCGGCCCAGGTCCTGCAACATCTGCCGCTGGACGCGGGCGAGCTTGTTGATGACCTCGACCATGTGCACCGGGATGCGGATCGTGCGGGCCTGGTCAGCCATCGCCCGCGTGATCGCCTGCCGGATCCACCACGTCGCGTACGTCGAGAACTTGTACCCCTTGGTGTAGTCGAACTTCTCCACCGCCCGGATCAGACCGAGGTTGCCCTCCTGGATCAGGTCGAGGAACCCCATCCCGCGGCCGGTGTAGCGCTTGGCGAGCGAGACCACCAGCCGGAGGTTCGCCTCGAGCAGGTGGTTCTTGGCCTTCCGGCCGTCCTCGGCGATCCACTCCAGCTCGGCCCTGATGCCGTCGGGCGCACCGTCGTTGCCGCCCGCGTCTGAGACCCCTTCGGCCAGCTTCTCCTCGGCGAACAGTCCCGCCTCGATCCGCTTGGCCAGCTCCACCTCCTGGACGGCGTTGAGCAGCGCGACCTTGCCGATCTGCTTGAGGTAGTCCTTGACCGGGTCAGCGGTGGCGCCGGCCACGAGCACCTGCTGCTCCGGCTCGTCGGTGTCGTCACCCTCCGACAGCACGAATCCCTCGTCCTCAGCGTCGAGGTCACTCTCGGCACCCGGTGTCTCGCCAGCCGTCGCCGTGCCAGCCGTCGCGGCGCCTGCTGTCCCGGTCTCCGGTGGGTCGGTCTCGGCTGCGTCGGCCTCCGGCGCGTCGGCAGAGACTGGGGTCTGGCCGGTGCGTTTGGTGTCCACATGTGCCCCTTCGAGTCATGCCGGCCCGTCCTGCCGGCCTCGGCGAACAAGCAGCCCCAACAGCTGGTCGTCAGCGAGCAAGCCGATTCTGAGCACGGACACACACGCATCGTGGCGCCCGTCTAACAGAGAACCCCGTACTCCGCAGGAGTACGGGGTTATGGGCTGTCTCAGGAGGCTTCTGAAATTATAGCCGCTCCCAGCCAGCACCAAGATCGTTTCGGGCCCACGG
Organism: Actinopolymorpha alba DSM 45243; assembly: GCF_000373925.1. Lineage (GTDB taxonomy): Bacteria > Actinomycetota > Actinomycetes > Propionibacteriales > Actinopolymorphaceae > Actinopolymorpha > Actinopolymorpha alba. Next base: position 162,683 of record NZ_KB892768.1, read on the forward strand.
CGATCACCTCGCCGTGGGCCCGACCCGTCAGTCGAGATAGTCGCGGAGCACCTGCGACCGGCTGGGGTGGCGCAGCTTGCTCATCGTCTTGGACTCGATCTGCCGGATCCGCTCCCGCGTCACGCCGTACACCTTGCCGATCTCGTCTAAAGTCTTCGGCTGGCCGTCGGTGAGCCCGAAGCGCATGGAGACCACGCCCGCCTCGCGCTCCGACAGCGTGTCGAGGACCGCGTGCAGCTGCTCCTGCAACAGAGTGAACGACACCGCATCAGCCGGGACGATCGCCTCGGAGTCCTCGATCAGGTCGCCGAACTCGGAGTCGCCATCCTCACCGAGCGGGGTGTGCAGGGAGATCGGCTCGCGGCCGTACTTCTGGACCTCGATGACCTTCTCCGGGGTCATGTCGAGTTCCTTGGCCAGCTCCTCCGGCGTGGGCTCGCGACCGAGGTCCTGCAGCATCTGCCGCTGGACGCGGGCGAGCTTGTTGATGACTTCGACCATGTGCACCGGGATGCGGATCGTGCGGGCCTGGTCGGCCATCGCGCGGGTGATCGCCTGCCGGATCCACCAGGTGGCGTACGTCGAGAACTTGTAGCCCTTGGTGTAGTCGAACTTCTCCACCGCCCGGATCAGACCGAGGTTGCCCTCCTGGATCAGGTCGAGGAAGAGCATGCCGCGGCCGGTGTAGCGCTTGGCCAGCGAGACCACCAGCCGGAGGTTCGCCTCGAGCAGGTGGTTCTTGGCCCTCCGGCCGTCCTCGGCGATCCACTCCAGCTCGGTGAGCATCTCCACCGGCGGCGGCTCGGTCTCGCCGGCGAGCTTCTCCTCGGCGAACAGACCTGCCTCGATCCGCTTGGCCAGCTCCACCTCCTGCTCGGCGTTGAGCAGAGGAACCTTGCCGATCTGCTTGAGGTAGTCCTTGACCGGGTCAGCGGTGGCACCGGCCGCCAGGACCTGCTGCTCGGGCTCGTCGGTGTCGTCACCCTCCGAGAGCACGAAACCTTCGTCCTCGAGCTCGGCCTCGAGTGCGACATCGATCTCGCCGCCCTCGGGATCCGTGCTGGCCTCGGAATCGTCCGCGCCCTTCTTAGCCACCGCCTTCTTGGCTTTGGTGGTGTTGGCGGCGGCCTTCTTGGCGACCTTGCTGGTTGTTACCTTCTTGGGCGCGCTCTTGACCGCGCCCGACTCCTCCACCGGGTCGGCGACCTCCACCGGCGTGTCAGCGGTGAGACCTGCGGCGTCGCCGTTGGCGGCGGCCAGGGCCGGCGCCACCTTCGCCGGATCAGCGGCGTCTTTGACGGTCTGCGCGTTGGGGGCGGAACTCGTGCGCTTGGCCGGAGCGGTCGCACGCTGGGTGACGGCCGCGGCGCGCCTCGACGCGGCGGCCGCAACCCGCTTGCGGGTTGTCTGGGTTGTGGAGTCGACCGACACGGTCACACCTTCCTCACCGAGGTACCGCAGCAGGTTGACCCACTGGGTCTTGTCGATCCCGACTTCCTCGCACGCGCCACGCACCTCCTCCGCGGTGACGTGCCCCCGCTGACGTCCCTGCGCGACGAGGCGCTGGACTTCCGGGCTTTCAAGGAGTTGGGCATTCCGGGACGTGCGGGACGACACGACCCTCCTCTCGTCGTACCTGTGGTGAGAGTGACCGGGACACCGGGCCTTATGCAAGAGAGCATTCTGGCACGTCCCGGCGCAGATGCACGCGCGGCACCTGCTTGGGGGCGGTCAGGAAGACGTCGCGGCACGAGTGCGCCTCACGATCGGGCCCGGTTGACTCGATGTCCCAGCATACGTCGGCCTCCAAGTGACGCTCCTTTTCAGCGCCCAGCCTTCGCGGCACGCTTCTGCTCCTGCTTGTATGCCCGCACCTTGGCGAGCGAATCCGCGTCGATCACATCAGCCACCGACCGGAAGACACCGACCTCGCCGTACCCACCTGTCACCCGCGACCAACCCTCGGGACGTACGCCGAACTGCTTGCCCAGGAGCGCAAGGAAGATCGTCGCCTTGACCGTGCCATACCCAGGCAGGGCCTTGAGTCGGCGCAGGAGTTCGTCGGCGGTCGCGACGTCAGACCAGATACGGGCGGCATCCCCGTCGTACTCATCAAGGACGTACTGCGCCAGCGTCTGGATCCGGCCGGCCATCGCGCCGGGGTAACGATGAACGGCGGGCGGCCCGGTGCAGAGTTTGGCGAACGCGTCCGGGTCGTAGGCCGCGACGACGGCGGGGTCGAGAGGACCCCCGAGCCGCTCGACGATGACGTAGGGGCCAAGGAAGGCCCGCTCCATCGGGAACTGCTGGTCCAGCAACATCGCGGTCAGCAAGGAGAAGGGGTGGTTCTCCAACTCGACGTCGGCCGCGGCGTTGCCGGTGATGCTGATGGCCATGGGTCAATCCTCGCTGGTCTCCTAGGGAAGTCCCAAATCGGACACTCTGCTACCGCGGTCGGGCGTTTTCAGGACGACTCCGCCTTCACCGCGAGAACGGGGCAGGGCGCGTCGAGAAGGACCCGCTGGGCGTTACTGCCAAGAATGAGTTTTCCGACCGGCGAACGCCTGCGTAGTCCGATCACGATGAAGTCGGCCCGCACCTCGTCGGCGACCGCGATGAGGTCCTCGGCGGGTTCGAGCCCGTGCGCGCGTTCCCGAACCTCATGCGTGAGATCCTCGCCGGCCAGCTCGCCAAGGACGGCACCCAGAGCCTCGTCTGCCGCCGGCTCCGACGGGCTCTGCAGGTTGACCACGACGAGCCTGGCTCTTCGCAGCTTCGCCTCGTCGACCGCTCGGCGCAGGGCCGCCTGCCCCTCGGGCTTGTCGACGTAACCGACGACAATCGCCGTCATCAGCGCACCTCCCGCAGACCGGGTTAGCTATAGCGGATCCAAGGCCCGGACGCTACTACAGGTACACCTGTGGATGGCGAACGCCGACGATCTCCCGGTCGCGGCAGAGTGCGGGCATGCCCGCCACCCACAGATCGTCACCGCCAGCGTCGACTCATGCGGAGCTCGCCAACCTGTTCGCCGTCGCGGTCTGGAGGCTGCGCCGCCGCACCCGCCGGCGGCTGTTCGCGGCGACCGCCCACGTCATTCTCCTCCGTGCGGACGGCGCGCCCACGCGGCCGCCATCTGACGACCTTCTCGCGACCACCACCATGCGGCCGGACCATGCCCTGCGAGTCGACCTGGCGGTCGGCGCGCTCGACCGCGAGCTCGCGTCCGCCAGGCCGGTGAAGGAAGCGTCTGGCGGGCCGGTGAAGGAAGCGTCTGGCGAGGGTGGCAGCCACTTCGCTGCCACCCTCGCAGCACTACTGGTGGTGCGCCCCGGGCCGATGGAGCCGTCCGACGAGGACTTCGGGTGGTGGCGTGCATGGCTCGTCGCCTGCGACATCGTCGGTGTAAGTGCCGGCCCGGCCTACATCGCCACCCGGATCGGGTGGTTCGACCTCAACGGACCGGGCCACGTGATCGTGCCCCGTCTGCGAGCGCGGCGTAACGGTTTGTGACCACGCCACGGGCCGGGCTGCGGGCATCCGCGGAGGAGCGCCTACGCGGCCGGAGAAGCTACCCGGGATCGGCGCTGCGCCAGCCGGCTCGCCTCTGTCGTCCCGCCCCACACGCCGTAGGTCTCCGGAAGGCTCGTCGCATGCTTCTGGCACTGATCGCGTACTGGGCAGCGGGCACAGATCGCGAGGGCATAGCGCTCGCGATCGGTACGCTCGGGCGGTTTCTCCCCCTCTGGGCCGTAGAAAAGGTCCGACGGCTCACTGCGGCAGGCCGCGTGCTCCTGCCAATCCCAGGAACACCCGACCATCAACGGACGTCGACCCCCGCGGCCGACGGAGCGCTGGTTGGACATGATCGCCCCCTCTCTGCGGCTTCAGACGCTTTACGCGAGATGACGGTTGCCTCGGACATGATCAAACTGCGCGGACATGGGTGAATTGCGTTCGGTCGCTCGGCCACGAAACACGAACGGAGACGAGCCCAACCGAACCCGTCGGCAACAGGACGTCAACCGAGGATCATTCGACCGGCCAGGTATGGACCGGAGCGTTGGTCGACATGTTCTCGACGTAACGGGACATCATGGCCCGTAGCGTTTCCAGCCGGGACATTCCTCCGCGGTCGTACAGCCGGTGGAACACCGCTGCCTGCCACTCGGCGCCATTCTGTCCAGACAGGCATCGTTGCTCGATCACGCCGAGAAGCCGGTCGCGTTGTGTGGCGTCGACTCCCCAGATGTCAAGCCCCTCCTGAGCAAGTGGCAGCAACTTGCGCACCATGAGTTCGGGCACGCCGAGCATTCCGGACGCCGGCCAGTACTGCTGGGCGCGCAGCCCGAACCGCGCACCACGGAAGAAGTTCTCGGCCGCGGCGTCGAACGACAGCTGTGCCCACACCGGGCGGTCGTCGTCAGCGAGTCGACGGACGAGCCCGACGAAGAACGCGGCGTTGGCAAGGGTGTCAACGACCGTGGGTCCGGCCGGCAGAACGCGGTTCTCGATCCGCAGATGTGGGCTGTCGTCCACCACGTCATAGACGGGACGATTCCAGCGGTAGATCGTGCCGTTGTGCAGGCGTAGCTCGGAGAGACCGGGAGTGACGTCGTGGGCGAGGAGGTCCATGGGATCCTCGTCGTCGCATACCGGAAGCAGGGGTGGGAAGTAGCGAACGTTTTCGGTGAACAGATCGCCCACTGATTCGATCCAGCGTTCTCCGAACCACACCCGTGGCCGGACCCCCTGCTCCTTGAGCTCGAGACTGCGGGTGTCGATCGCCTGCTCAAAGAGCTTGGTGCGGGTTTCGCGCCAGAGTTCCTTACCGAGGAAGAACGGCGAGTTGGCGCAGACCGCGACCTGAGGGCCGGCGATCGCCTGTGCGGCGTTCCAGTAAGCGGGGAAGGCTTCTTGGCTCAGCTGGAGATGAACCTGGGTGCTCGTGCAGGCTGACTCGGGCGCCACCGAGTCGGTCGTGATCGCAAGGGTCTCCTCCCCCTCGATCATGATCTGGATGTCCTCGCCGCGAGCGAGGATGATCTGGTCGTTGAGAAGTCGGTAACGGGTCCTGGCCGAGAGTGCGTCGAACGTCATGTGCGCGGTCGTCACTGTCGGGAGGATGCCGACCATCGCCAGGCGGACGCCGTACCTTCTCGCCGTCGCATCGGCTGCGTCGATGCGTGCCCGCAGGTCGTCCTCGAATTCCTTGAACGCACTGCCCTCAAGGCGGCGTGGCGCGACATTTACCTCGATGTTGTATTGCGCCAGCTCGGTCTGAAATGCGGGGTCACCCAGGTCATGGAGGAGTTCGGAGTTGCGCAACGCCGGATCGGCCTTGTGGTCAACGAGGTTGAACTCGATTTCGAAGCCGACAAAGGGTTGACCGACGTCGAACCTACCCTCCTCGAGCATCTGGGCGTGTGCCTGTAGGCAGCGACGAAGCTTCTGCCTGAAGCGGGTGCGATCTTCGGGGGTGAAAGTCCGGCGCTCGATGTCCTGACCCATCTCCGCTCCTCCCCAGGAGGCTTGTTGGAGCGTCGCATTGTGACCGGCCACCCGCCAAGGGGGCTGCGGTCACTGTGTTGCCAGAATTCGTCAGAGCTGAGAGGTCGCGCAAATAGTGGCGCGGCCAACGTGGATGCCAGGCGACGCGCAGCCCGCGACCTCCCTCTTTGCGCGACCTCTAACCCGGATGGGGAGGAGGGAAACGAAAGGTACGTCACACCTGTCATCCGGGGTCCTCGTCCGTGCCCTCCGGCCAGGCCGTCGGGGGGACGGCCTGGACCAGGAGTTGGCCGATCAGCTGGGCCATTGAGTAGGAAGGGTCGCTGGCGTATGCGCGCTCCAATGCGCAGCGGGCAAGCGAACCATGGCCCCGCAGCCACGCGGCGAAGGCCAACAGTGCCGCGGGTGCGACGACGTACGGCTCGACAGATCGGCGCAGAACCTCCGTCCACAACGTCACATCGAGAGGCGCCGACTCCCGCGTCATCCGGCTCCAGATCTCGTCGCGCACGCGGATGCTGGAGACCAGCACCGACGCACGCGCCACCTCCTCATCGCTGAGGTGTCCTGGGCCGGATGCGCAGGCCCGCAGAAGGGTGTCGACGCACGCGCGGCCCATCTCCACCAGCGATTCGGTGTGACCGCACGCCGAGCTGGCATCGTCATCGTGGTCATCCTCGACCACCATCGCCAGGTCAGCCAGCTCGGCCTCGACCTTCCTCGTCGCCTTCCGGGCCGCGACCAATGCGCGTCCGCGCACAGGATCGAGAGAACGGCGTAGATCCTCCTCGCCTGCCAGTGCGACCTCCCCCTCGAAGACAGACATCGCGGTGACCGGGTGCTCCTCAAGGTCGTAAGGAGTTCCGGAGCGCGGGCAGCATTCTGGATCGCCGCACGCGTCGGACCACCAGCGCTTGCCGTTGGCGATCAGCCTGTCGAGGACCGCGATATCTGCGGCGGCCAGGGCTTCTGCCGCGGCACGAAGTGCCGGGCTTGCCTCTGCCTGTCTTGGCGCATAGGCCACCAGGATGGCGCCGACCGCTCCATGGCCGCAGAACACCCGCATGAGATAGTCGGCGAGGGCTTCGCAGCTGTCGGGGTCGTCCGGCGGGTCCGGGAGATCCACCCGCAGGGTGAACATGATCCGACCGTCATCACCGAATGCCAGTGCCACAAGGCTTTCGTGCGGGTGGTAGCCCACGAGGTAGGGAATCTTGGCCAGGATCTCATCCGGCGTCCGCAGGGTCATGACCGGCTTGCCCGGGCTGATTGATGCGTTCATGCGTTCGAGCCTGGCAGCGCCGGCGGAGCGGAAACGGGCGGCGAGTGGGTCTGTGGACAAGAACGCCGATCCCCTGTCTGTGGACGAATACGTGGCAGCGCTCCCCGGGTTGTCGGGGCACGTTGCGAAGATGTCCGTGTGCGGAGCAAGCCGAGCATCCTTCATCTGGATCTGGATGCGTTCTTCGCCGCCGTGGAGCAGCGCGACAAGCCCTCCCTGCGCGGTAAGCCCGTCATCGTGGGCGGGTTGGGGCCGCGGGGCGTCGTGTCGACAGCGTCGTACGAAGCGCGGGCGTTCGGGGTTCGTTCGGCCATGCGGATGGCGGAGGCCCGCGCCCGTTGCCCGCACGCGGCCTATCTCTCGGGGCGCTTCGCGGCCTACCGGATGACGAGTCGCGCGGTGATGGCCGCGCTGCGCGAACTCTCGCCGTTGGTGGAGCCGGTGTCGTTCGACGAGGCGTACGTCGATCTCGCCGCCGGCGACCTCGGTGACCTCTCCACTACCACCGCCGTCGAGCACATCGCGGACGCGATCAGGGCGCGTACGTTCGAGGTCAGCGGCGGGCTGACGGCCTCTGTCGGCGCCGGGACGTCCAAGCTCATCGCCAAGATCGCGAGCGACCTACGGAAGCCGGACGGTCGACTGGTGGTAGCGGCTGGCACCGAAGCGGAGTTCCTGCATCCGATGCCGGTCTCCCGGATCCCTGGCGTGGGTCCGGCAACCGGGGACCGGCTGCGGCGGATCGGCGTCCACACCGTCGGCGAACTCGCCCGGGTCGGTGTGAGCGAACTCGTGGCAGCACTCGGCCAGGCTCACGGTCAGGCCCTCGCGCGGCTGGCCCAAGCAGAGGACGACCGGCCGGTCGTCGCCGAACGAGAGTCGAAGTCGATCAGCGTCGAGGACACCTTCGACCACGACATCGCCGACCCGCGCCTGCTGCAAATGATCGTGGACCGGCTCGCGTCCCGGGTCTGCGAGCGTCTGGCGCGCGAACGCCTTTCCGGGCGCACGGTCACCGTCAAGATCAGGTTGTTCGACTTCTCGACCCACACCCGCTCGACGACTCTGGCCGGCCCGACCGACGACGTCCGCGTCGTGACCCGGCTCGCCCGCCAACTCCTGACTGACGTGGACACCTCTGCCGGCGCTCGGCTCCTCGGGGTGGGGGTGTCTGGCCTGGCGGACTGGGTGCAGGACGACCTCTTCACGTCCGTGGTCGACGACGCCGACAACGATGCCGGGGCCCCTGGTGAACTCGCGATCGGCGGCACTCCCGAAAACCTCGTGAGTGGTACGCCTGATGCCGCGCCGCGGCTCTGGTCGCCGGGCGCCGACGTGGTCCACACGACGTACGGCCAGGGATGGGTGTGGGGCGCTGGCCGGGGCCGCGTCACCGTCCGCTTCGAAACCTCCAGCAGTGGACCCGGCCCGGTCCGCACCTTCGCCGGCGACGATCCCGACCTCGCTGCCTACACGCCCCTGACGTGGAAAGACCCTTCCTGAGCAGCGATTGGCAACGGCTCTCCCCCGCGCCCGGAACGGCTGGCTTCCAGCACAAAGGCCTCGGTCGCGCCTGAGCGCGTCCGAGGCCTTGTGCCATGAAGGACCTCAGTCTCATCAACGGCCTCAGCGGGTGAGGACGTCCGACTTCTCCAGCACCGTCACCGGCGTTGTCTGGGTGCCTGGCTGGGTGAAGGTGCCGGGAAGGTCCACCCGGCCCGCGCCAGCGTCGTACCAACCGCTGTAGGTGACGTCCACCCTGACGGTGTATGACCCGGCGCTCGAGTAGACGTGGTTGACGTCGAAGTTCGGGTACGGTCCGCCCGGCTTCGTCGTGGTCGAACTGCCGCCGTCGCCCCAGTGCCAGGTGTAGGAGACGGGAGTGGCATGGACAGTCACGCTGCCGCCCGGGCCGACCTGGATGACCTGAGCCTCGGTGAGGCCGGTGTAGAAGATCGTCTCGAAGTCGATGAGCGTCCGGCCATTACCCGGATTGACCTCGGCGCTCGCCGCTGGAAGGCCGTATGCCTCCACCCAGCTCAGCACCTGTTCCGGGGTGATCACGACCTGGTCCGCGTCGTCCGGGCCTCGACACTCGCTGGCCTGGCTCTCCCAGTTGCCGGCGGGCACCCATGCCGAGCCGTTCCAACGTTCGAGGCGGGTGTAGACGTAGTAACGGAGGTCACCGTCAGTCGGGCACGACGAAACCGCCATCCCACACAGGTTGCCAGGGTCGTTCGGCGGCGGACCGTTGCCCATGCAGGAGGGCGTGATGTATTCGTCCGTCCTGGTGTCGCCGGGCTGCGGACCTCCCGGACCGGGTTTGTCAGGCCCAGGGCCAGGGTTGTCAGGCCCCGGGTCACCGTCACCGTTGCAGAGCCCCCAGCGGCAGTCCTCCGCGTGCGCGGTGCCGGTGAAGGTGTTGGTCCAACTCCCCTCAGTGCCGACGCCGACCAAGCCGAGCGCCAGCACGCCCAGCACGACGCCGACCCGTAGCAGATGACTCAGGACTCGTTGCGGAGTTCGGTGACGACCCATCGTTCTCCCTGACTTGCGACCGTGATCCGTAGCACGATCTTTCCGTCGTTCCGCGGTGTTGGCTTGGCACCAGAGGATGGGACCAGCTCGTAGGGCTTCGTATTGAGCAGGACTGTGAAGGCGGGCGGCTTCGTGTCGGTGACCGGCTCCAGCGCACTGATCTGGAGCTGGTGATTGCCCTTGTAACTCCCGCCGCGGGCGTAGATCTGTGCGATCGAATCCGCGATCGTCTTGCACCCTTGGCACTCCTCCGAACTCGCGGAGCGGAGTGCCGAGACATCGCCTGTGCCCTGGGCTTGGTTGATCAGGTCAACATACCGGCGTACGGCCCGGGCCTGCGGCGACTCACTCGCGGGCGACGACGTGCGAGTGGGCGTAGGTGACGGAGACGCGCTGGCCGAGGTGCTCTCGGTTGGCCCGTCGTCAACCGGGGTGGGCTCGGGAGATCCACCAGTGCAGCCGGAAGCCGCGGCGGAGAATAGTGCGAGGAGAGCCGTAGCCCCCACGAACCGCCGCATGCGCATTCTCCCCCATTTCGCTCGAAAACCCGGCGAAGCCGCGCCATAGATTACCAGCAGTAATGTCCTTCGCTCTTCCTCCTCGCACATAAGATCGACAGCTACTTTATGTAGGCATGGCTTCGCATATCGCTGCCGTACATGTAACCCGGAAACGGCATCCGTGCCGGGCGGTGCGCGTGCCGGCGGGTCAACCTCTCCAGAGCACTTCCGTCGACACCGCGCTGGAGACAACCCTGATCGCGGTGAGCTCACCGGCCTGGTCGCTACAGACCGCCGCCGCGCCGTCGAGCACGTGGTCGAAGCTGAAGCCGGTGAACCACTCAGCCGGCGCACCCGAGAGGCTGTTCACCCGCGCGGCCCGCGCGAGGAAGTGATCACGGAGGTAGCTGAGCCAGGACGCGCTCTCAGCCGGCGGGATGCCGTTGCCGCCCGCCAGGTCATGTGACGGCACCAGGGCGCGGCCGCCGTGACCGGGCGTCCACGGGCAGTGCAGGCCGGGCTGGCCCTCCGCCGGGAGGGAGTATTCGCTCAGATCGAGCTTGGGATCGAGGCATTCGGCGATGGGATTGTCGGGAACGGCGTACGGCCCGCCGGGCCTTCGCCATCGGCGCGACTCCGCGAACGCCGTGAGGTATTCAAACTCGGCGCGACGAAGCGGCGGATCGATCCGGACATAACCAACCAGGCGAAACCTCTCGACGGGTTCCTCCACGGCAGACACCCTCCCAGGTAGCGAGGAGCGCAAAGCTCAACGGACGAGGAGATCGCGGGCACGGACCGGGTGGTTGGTCAGATACGAGAAGGCGCCGGCCGACGGCCACGCATGGCAGGATGCCCGACCGGAAGCACCCTGCGCTTCCGGTCATCCACAGCCAGCTACCTGTGGAAAACTTCCGTCACCGTACGCCGCCGAGCGGGCACCCTGATCCAGTGACCACGCCACTCCACCCTGTCGCCCACGGTGACTCGGCGACCCTGCTGCGCCGGATCAGCCGCCATGTGCCGTTCAGTTCCGACCGCGTCATCCTTGCCCTTATCCGACTCTCCCGCGGCTACGTCGATCGGGCCGCCTGGCTGGACGTACCACTCGCCGGGTCCGACGGCCCGCCCGACGATCGGCAGGCGCGCGCCCGGGTCGACGCCGCGCTCTCCTCGATCACCCCGAAGCAACGCCAGAGCCCTCCCTCCCACGCCGTCGCACTGGTCCGGTGCCGACGGGGCCGGGTCGTGTGGTTGCCCTCCGACGACGTGTGGCTTTCCGCCCTGGCGAGCGAGACTGCCCGGCACAGGCTCCCTGTCGCCGAGGTCTTCCTCGTGACCGAACACGGGTGGCGCGGCTACTCCAGCACCAAAGCCGGATCAGCGCCCGCGCTGGCCGCGTGACAGACACCGCCGTACGACGTCTCCGTGCCAGGCGCGGGTTCGAACCTCCCTCCTGGATGGGCAAGCTGGGGCACATGACCACCTCGCTCACCCGGACACACGTCACGATTCACGGCATGGTTCAGGGCGTCTTCTTCCGGGACACCTGCCGCCGGATGGCGGAGCGGCTCGGCGTCGCCGGATGGGTACGCAACCGACCCGACGGCAGCGTCGAGGCGGTGTTCGAAGGCGGTGCGGGACCGGTCGAGGCAATCGTCGACTGGTGCCGGAACGGCCCGCCCCTCGCCCGCGTGGTGCGGGTCGACCGGAGCACCGAGCGACCCGAGGGCCTCACGGCCTTCGAGATCCGGCGGTGACGCCGAGCACCACCCCAGCGACGTCGACCCCGCGTGGATGACGCCGCAGGTCAGAGCCCCACCCACGGCGGGCGGTCAGCATGCCGTAGCGCTCAGCGTTCCTTCAGGTCGGCACGGCACACTGGCACTCGTGCGCATCCTTGTCGTAGACGATGACCAGGGAGTCAGGGACTCCCTCCGTCGTTCGCTCGTCTTCAACGGTTACGAGGTCGACCTCGCCGAGAACGGCGAACAGGCCCTCCGCAGCGTCGCAGCCCAAAGCCCGGACGCGGTCGTGCTCGACGTCATGATGCCCCGTCTGGATGGCATCGCCACCTGCCGGGCGCTCCGGGCGACTGGTAACGATGTGCCCATTCTGGTGCTGACCGCCCGGGACGCCGTGGCAGACCGGGTGTCCGGCCTGGACGCGGGCGCGGACGACTACCTGTCCAAGCCGTTCGCGCTGGAGGAGCTACTCGCCAGACTCCGAGCACTGCTCCGCCGGGCAACCCCTGGCGCTGACGGTGCGCAGCTGTCCTACGCCGACCTCAGCCTGGATCCGGGCACCCGGGATGTACGCCGGGGCGGGCGCTCGATCAGCCTGACCCGTACCGAATTCGCCCTCCTCGAACTCTTCCTCCGCCATCCTCGACAGGTTCTGGAGCGTTCGCAGATCCTGGAGGAGGTGTGGGGCTTCGACTTCCCGACCTCGGCCAACTCGCTCGAGGTCTACGTCGGCTACCTTCGCCGTAAGACAGAAGGTAACGGCGAACCCCGGCTGATCCACACGGTCCGCGGCGTCGGGTACGTCCTCCGAGAAACACCACCGTGAGCCAACCCATCCAGTCCCCCCGGCGCTGGCCGCCTCGTAACCTCAGCCTGCGGTCCCGCGTCGGCCTGGTCGCCGCGCTCGGCGTGGGGATGATCGTCGTCCTCGTCTCGATCGCCGCGTACGTCACGGTTCGGAGCTCCCTGCTCAGCCAGGTCGACGCGAACCTCCTCGACCGTGCGCGGGCCGTCACTTCCTCTCCTGTCGACCAGGAGGCGCTCTCGCAGGTTCCGCCGCAGTTCCTCGGCGCCGCGGACATCCGGATCGCGTTGCTCACCGCCGACCAGCGGATCATCACCGCCAAGGACCAGAGCGGCGCGTACCAGAACCCTCCGGTCGGCCAGCCGGAGCTGAACGTCGCCAGCGGCGCAGCTCCCCAGAGCGTGCGCACCGCCACCAGCAGCGACGGACAGACGTACCGCGTCGTCGCCGTCCCGGCCGCCCGGGCCCCGGGTATCGCCCTCGTCCTCGGGCAGCCGACCGCCGCCACCGACCTGCTCCTGAAACGCCTCGGGCTGGTGCTTCTCCTGGTCGGAGGTGCCGGCATCGCGGTGGCCGCGTGGGCCGGGGTAGGGATCGCACGCACCGGGCTTCGGCCGGTCCAGCGGCTGACGTCGGCGACCGAACACGTCGCGCGGACCGGCGACCTGCGCCCGATTCCCGTGCAGGGCAACGACGAGTTGGCCCGCCTCACCCATTCGTTCAACGCGATGCTCTCGGCGCTCGCCGAGGCGCGGGCACGAGAACGCCGGCTGATCGCCGACGCGGGACACGAGCTCCGCACGCCACTCACCAGCCTGCGCACCAACCTCGACCTGCTCGCGCAGAGCGAGGGACGCCCAGGCCTCGCGCCGGCGGAGCGCCAGGCCCTGCTCCAGGACGTGCGGGCCCAGGTTGGAGAACTCTCCGCCCTGGTGGGCGACCTGGTCGAGCTCTCCCGGGAGGACCCGCCCTCGACCGCGCACGCGCCAGTCGACCTCGCCGACATCGTGACGCACGCCGTCGAGCGGGTACGCCGGCGGGCGCCGGGACTCCGGTTCGCGGTCGACGCCCAACCATGGACCGTGTTCGGTGACGCGCAGGCCTTGGAACGCGCGGTCACGAACCTCCTCGACAACGCCGGGAAGTGGAGCCCTCCACAGGGAACGGTGACGGTCAATCTCCGCCACGGCGTCCTCACCGTCGCCGACCAGGGGCCGGGTATCGCCGAGGCGGACCTGCCGCACGTCTTCGAGCGCTTCTATCGTTCCGCCGAGGCGCGCACCATGCCCGGCTCGGGTCTTGGCCTCTCGATCGTGAAGCAGGCCGCCGACCGGCACGGCGGAACCATCAGCGCCGGCCGCGCCCTTGGCGGGGGTGCGCTCCTGACGCTCAGGCTGCCCGGCGTACCCACGCCGATGCGCCCGGGCGCACCGTCCGCCGGCCGCGGCTCGGTCAGGTAGTCCCGGACCCCTGCGGCTTCCGTTACCTTCACCGAAGTCCGGTTTCTTCGACGCCTCTGGGGTAGCTCTCAGTTTGATCTCAGCAACCGGGACGAATCTTGGCGTTATGAGCGAGACGACTCCACAACCCGACCAGCCGCCGCGCCGTCCGGAAGAGCGCCCCACCGCCTCGACCGCGGGGCCTGGGCCTTCCTTCGAGCCGCCCGCAGGGCAGCCTGGTGGGCAGCCTGGTGGGCAGCCTGGTGGGCAGTACGCCTCCGAGGAGACGCGCGCTCTCCCGCCGTTCAGCCCCTATCCGTACGGCCAGCAACCGCCCGCATGGTCGCCCTCCCCACCGCCCGCGCCGGCCAAGCCCAAGCCGCGAGCCCGGCGGGGTGCGGCGGCGCTGGTGGCGGTGGCGGTCGCGGCTGGTCTGGTTGGCGGAGGGACTGGTACGGCCGCGACCTACTTCCTGACCCGCGACCAGCAGCCCGCGTCCACGGCCACTGCCCTGGACCAGGCGCCGCCGAAGTCACAGAACGCCTCGAGCGCACCGGCGGGCAGCGTCCAGCAGGTCGCCAACCGGTTGCTCCCCAGCGTCGTATCCATCACGATCGCGACGTCTCAGGGCAACGGGAACGGCAGCGGGATCGTCCTCAGCGCCGACGGCCTGATCCTCACCAACAACCACGTCGCCGCGCCCGCTTCGCAGGGTGGTCGACTCAGCGTGACGTTCAGCGACGGCAAGACAGCACGCGCCGAGATCGTGGGGCTCGACCCGACCACCGACCTCGCCGTCATCCGGGCACGGAACGTCTCAGGGCTGACTCCCGCCCGGCTCGGTAGCTCCGGCGATCTCTCGGTCGGACAGAACGTCGTGGCGATCGGCTCGCCCCTGGGGCTCTCGGGCACCGTCACGTCGGGCATCGTGAGTGCGCTCAACCGGCCGGTCCGCACTGGCGACTCCTCCTCCGGGGACCAGAGCAACACCGTCATCGACGCCATCCAGACCGACGCGGCGATCAATCCGGGTAACTCCGGTGGCGCGCTGGTCAACATGGCGGGCGAGGTGGTCGGCATCAACAGCGCCATCGCCACGCTCGGTAGTTCGATGGGCGGCCAGTCGGGTTCGATCGGTGTGGGATTCGCCATCCCGATCGACGAGGCCCGCCCGATCGCGCAGGAACTCATCAGGAACGGCAAGGCCGAACACGCCCAGCTTGGCGTCTCAGTCTCGCCGGCCACCTCCTCTGGCGGCACGGCTGACGGCGCCAAGATCCAGGCCGTCACGCCGGGCGGAGCTGCCGACAGGGCCGGTCTGAAGGCGGGTGACGTCGTCACCAAGGTCGACAAGCGCCAGGTGACCGACGCGGACTCGCTCATCGCCGCCGTGCGCTCCAACCGGCCGGGCACCAAGGTCACGCTGACTTACGTACGAAACGGCAAGACCGAGACCGTCACGGCGACACTCGGCAGCGACGGCGGAAAGAGCCAGCAGCCGCAGCAGCAGAACCCGCAGCAAGAGGAGCAGGACTCCAACCCTCTGCCCTTCCCCTGGCCGCGCTGAGAAATCCGCCGGGATCCCGGTGCTCCCCCGGCGGAGATCTCTCGAGCAGGCCCCGCTCACGGGTGCGGGTGGCTGGACGTGCCTACGGCCTCGGTAAGCGAGGCGTAGCCGGCCGCCCGCACCCGTTGAGCGAGCTCGCGATGCAGCCGGCGCGGCCAGAACGGCCCGCCGTAGATGAATCCCGTGTACGCCTGGAGGAGCGTGGCCCCAGACCGGATCCGCTCCCAGGCGTCGTCGGCGTTCTCGATCCCGCCGGCCGCGACGAGCACCAGCCGGTCACCGACCCGGGCGTGGAGCCGGCGGAGTACGTCCAGGGACCGGGCCTTCAGCGGGGCACCGGACAGTCCACCGGCGCCGGCGGCCTGGACCTCGGCGGGATCCGTGTGGAGACCCTCCCGGCTGATGGTGGTGTTGGTGGCGATGATGCCGTCGAGGTGGAGCTCGAGGGCGAGGTCGGCCACCGCGTCGATGTCGGCGTCCGCCAGGTCAGGGGCGATCTTGACCAGGAGGGGTACCCGCCGGGCGGTCGCGGCGTCGAGTGCCTCGCGTACGCCCACCAGCAGGGGGCGCAGATGCTCGACCGCCTGCAGGTCACGCAGACCCGGGGTGTTGGGCGAGCTCACGTTGACGACCAGGTAGTCGGCGAACTCCGCGAGCAGGCGGGCGCTCGTGGCGTAGTCGGCGACCGCGGCGGACTCGGGGACGACCTTGGTCTTGCCGATGTTGACGCCGACCCGGGTCGGGCGGCCCTGTCGGCGGCGGAGCCGGTCAGCGGCGCTGGCGGCACCGCGGTTGTTGAACCCCATGCGGTTGATCAGGGCCTGGTCAGCCGGGAGCCGGAACATCCGGGGCGTGGGGTTGCCCGGCTGGGGCTGGGCGGTGATCGTGCCGACCTCGACGTAGGCGAATCCGAGCGACGCGAGCGCGTCGACGCCCAGCGCGTCCTTGTCGAAGCCGGCCGCGAGGCCCAGCGGTCCGGGTAGGTCCAGACCGAACGCCCGCACCCGCAGCACCGGGTCGCTCGGGCCGAGCCAACGGCGAAGTATCCAGCCGACGCCCGGAACGGCACAGGTGCTACGGATCATCCGGAATGCCAGGTGATGCGCCGTCTCCGCCGGGAGTCGCTTGAGCAGCAGGTCGAACAGAAGTTTGTACATCGCCGTCCAGGCATGTCGGTGGTCGCCTGGAGAATGCTTTCATGCTGTTCGCTGACCTCGCGCGCGCCTCCACCGCGATCTCGAGCACGCGCTCGCGCCTGGAGAAGGTGCGCCACATCGCCGTCTGCCTGCGCGCCGCCGATCCAGACGAGGTTGGTCTCGTGGTCTCCTACCTCGCCGGTGAGCTGCGGCAACGCCGCACTGGTGTCGGATACGCCGCGCTGCGGGACCTGCCGGCTCCGGCGACCACGCCCAGCCTCGGCGTCAGTGAGGTCGACGCCGCCTTCGCGGAGATCGCCGAGGTCGCGGGTGCCGGATCGCAAGCCCGCCGCCAGCAGCTGCTCACCGATCTCTGGGCGCGGGCGACGGACGACGAGCAGCGGTTGCTGGCCGGCCTCGTCACCGGCGAGCTCCGGCAGGGCGCGCTCGACGGTGTCATGCTCGACGCGGTGATCAGGGCCAGCGAGCTACCCGCCGTCGACATCCGGCGGGCGGTCATGGTGGCTGGCGCGGTCCCACCGGTAGCGACCGCCGCCGTCGCCGCCGGTGGCGACCCGAGCGTTCTCGACGCGTTCCGGCTCGAGGTCGGCCGACCGTTGCGGCCCATGCTCGCCTCCCCCGCACCCGACGTCGCCGAGGCGCTCACCAAGCTCGGTGGGCCGGCGAGGTGGGAGTGGAAGCTCGACGGCATCCGGGTTCAGGTGCACCGCGCCGGCGACACCGTACGCGTCTTCACCCGCACGCTTGACGAGGTCACCGACCGGCTGCCCGAGGTGGTCGAGGCCGTCCGCGCCCTGCCGGTCACGTCCGTCGTCCTCGACGGCGAGGTGATCGCCCTGGATGACGCCGAGCGGCCGCGCCCGTTCCAGGTCACGGCCAGCCGGGTCGGCTCCCGTATCGACGTTGAGCGCCTGCGGGCCGCGACGCCGGTCCGGGCGTTCTTCTTCGACGTTCTCCACCGCGACGGCACCGACCTGATCGGCCAACCCGGTGCTGACCGCTGGAGCGTGCTCGAAGACCTGCTGCCCGAGACGCTCCGGGTTCCCCGACTCGTCACCGATGACGTCGCGCGGGCCGAGGCGTTCTTCGCCGAGACCGTGCGCCGCGGGCACGAAGGACTGGTCGCCAAGTCGCCGGACGCACCCTACGACGCCGGCCGCCGGGGTTCGGCCTGGATCAAGGTCAAGCCGCGGCACACCCTGGACCTGGTCGTGCTGGCGGTCGAGTGGGGCCACGGCCGCCGCACCGGCCTGCTGTCCAATCTTCACCTGGGTGCGCGTGACCCCGACACGGGTGAGTTCGTCATGCTCGGCAAGACCTTCAAGGGGCTGACCGACGAGCTCCTGCGCTGGCAGACCGAGCGGCTGCTGGAGCTGGAGACCGACCGTGACCGCTGGACCGTCTATGTCCGACCCGAGCTGGTGGTGGAGATCGCCTTCGACGGCGTACAAACATCCAGTAAGTACCCCGGCGGCATGGCTCTGCGCTTCGCCCGGGTCCTGCGGTATCGCCCTGACAAAAAGGCCGAAGACGCCGACACCGTGGCGAGCGTCCGCGAGATTCACGAACGCACCTGACCTACCGGGGAGGGGACCCGGGCGACGCCGGCCGCGGGCGCGACGGCACACGCTGCCAGGCTGGCCAAAGAACGCAAGCTGGCCGGGGAGAGAACGCAAGATGGCACACATGAACCCCGGCGCATCGGGAATTCGGCCACGGGCTCGAGACGTTGAGCTGGGTGAACGGATCTCGGGGGTTCTACGAGATCCGCCTGCCTAGCCGGGAGGAGCCACATTGCCAGTGCGCCGTCGCCATGCAGATGACCTCGTCGAAGACCGCGACCTCGTTGGTCGCTACCTCGACGAGATCTCGCGTACGCCGTTGCTCGACGCGGCGCAGGAAGTCGAGCTTGCCAAGGCTATCGAGGCCGGTCAACTCGCGGAACAACTGCTCGACCACAACCGTACCGGCGCTCTCGGACGTGTGCCAGCGGAGGCGACTCCTGAAGAGCTGGCCTGGGTGGCTGACGAAGGTCGCCGGGCGAAGCGGCACTTCCTCGAGGCGAACCTCCGCCTCGTGGTGTCGATCGCTCGCCGTTACGGGCGATCCGGACTCCCCCTCCTCGACCTGGTGCAAGAGGGCAATACCGGCCTGATCCGGGCAATTGAGAAGTTCGACTACACCAAGGGCTACAAGTTCTCGACGTACGCCACGTGGTGGATCCGGCAGGCCATCACCCGGGGTATCGCCCAGCAGGCACGGGTGGTCCGGCTTCCCGTCCACGTCGTGGAGGACCTGAACGCCCTCGGCGCCGCCCGCCGGGCTCTCGAACGCGAGCTCGGCCGCGAACCCGAGAACGCCGAGCTGGCCAACCAGCTGGGTGTTCCGGAGCAGCGCGTGGAGGAGCTGGTCAGCTGGGGCCGCGACCACGTGTCGCTGGACGTCACGGTCGACGATGACGGCGAGACCTCGCTCGGCGACCTCGTGGCCCGCGACGTGATGCCAGGTCCCGACGAGACGGTGGTCGCCGCGGAGTCGAGTTCCCGACTTGCCGCACTGATCGAGACCCTCGACGAGCGTTCGGCCGAGATCGTGCGGCTGCGGTACGGCCTCGACGACGGCCGCCCGTGGAAGCTTGCGGAGATCGCCGACCGGTTCGGCCTGTCACGCGAACGCGTGCGCCAACTCGAACGCGACGCCCTCCACCGGCTGCGCAAGATCGCCGAACCCGACCTGGTGGGTCCGAACGCGGCCTAACAGCTCAGCGACACCGAGGCGCCCTGGTCCACGCCCGTTGCGGACCGGGGCGCCTGGTGTTCTGGCTCAGCACCCGGGCGGCCGTGCGTCCTTGGGGGAGCCCCGCGCTACGGTGGGTCCCCGTATCTACGTTGAGTTATGAGTAAGGGAGTGTCGATGGACACGGCGGAAGCACAGCCGGGTCCGGACGCGAGCTTCACCAGCACGCCATGGGAGCTCGGCCGGGTCGTCGGACGAGGACCGTCACACGATCCGCTTGCCGCGCTTCGCGCACCGGAAGACCCGCCGTTCGACGTCTTCCTGTCTGGAACGGTCTTCCTCGACATCATTTTCACCGGCCTTGGCGTACCCCCGTCGAGTGGCACCGAGATCTTCACCGAAGGCATGGGCTGCTCCCCCGGCGGTGTCGCCAACCTCGCGATCGCGTTGTCCCGGCTCGGTCTGCGCACATCCCTGGCCGCGGCGTTCGGCACCGACGTTTACGGCGACTTCTGCTGGCGGACCCTCGCCGAGCAGGAAGGCGTCGACCTCTCCATATCCCGGAAGTTCCCGCAGTGGCATTCGCCGGTCACGGTGTCCCTGGCGTACAACTCCGACCGCAGCCTGATCACGCACGCGCACGAGCCTCCGTTGCCGGCCGACGACATGATCAAGAGTCAGGGCCTGCCAGGCACCCGCGCGTGCTTCGTCGACCTGGCTCCGGAGATGGACGACTGGACGCGGCAGGCCGCCGCCAGCGGTGCCCGGATCTTCGCCGACGTGGGCTGGGACCCGACGGAGCAGTGGTCCTCCGAGCTTCTCGACCGGCTGAGCTCCTGCTATGCGTTCATGCCGAACACGCCGGAGGCGCTCGGCTACACCCGCACCGACACTCCCGAGTCGGCGCTGGCCAAGCTCGGCGACCTGGTGCCGGTCGCCGTGGTCACCCGTGGCAGCAAGGGTGCGCTCGCGGTCGACAACGAGACGGGTGAGTACGCCGACGTCCCGGCCCTTCCGGTCGAGGCGCTCGACCCGACCGGCGCGGGTGATGTCTTCGCGGCTGGTTTCGTGAGTTCGACCCTGGCTGGCTGGCCGTTGCTGCACCGGCTGCGGTTCGCCAACCTGTGCGCGGCGCTGTCGGTCCAGCACTTCGGGGGTTCGCTCTCGGCGCCGGGCTGGGCCGACATCGCCGCCTGGTGGCAGGTCGCCAAGCGGGTACCCGGGCTCGGTGACGTCGCCAAGGAGTACGCCTTCCTCGACGACCTGGTCCCGCAGTACCCCGTGGGCGCGGTGCGCCGAGCGACAGCGACGATCGGCTTCCAGACCGACGGCATCGAGCCCTGACCCGCGCTGGCGTCCGCTCCCCAAACGCGGGAGCGGACGCCAGAGTGAGCCGTCAGCAGTTCTTGTAACCCGACCCGGTGCTCGTCCAGGCGCAGGTGTCGGCGGTCGTACCCGAAGCCGTCTTCAGCGTCGCCGTGTCCCCGCTGTTGTTCCAGATGTAGGCCCGCGAACCCCAGTACCTGTGCGTCGAGGAGTTCGTTCCGGTGCCCGTGTGCAACGTCACCGAGGCACCGCTGTTGAGCGTGAACGTGCCGAAGGTGTAGACGTGCCGTTGTGCGTCCCGAACGGTCCAGCCCCTGAGGCTGACCGCGCGGGACCCGACGTTCTTGAGGACAACCCACTCGGCGTTGAGACTCGCGTTGCTGCCGGTGTCGCTGCCTGGTGAGTCGTACTGGATCCGACCGAACTGAATGCTGCTCGCCGCTTCGGCACGGCCACCGAACAGCGTTGTTGCCACACACAGAGCCGCCACGCAGGCAGCAAGGTACGACCTCACGGTCATTGGTGTCCCCCCAGTGGACAACGGACGCGCATCACGTCGCGTCAGTCAACAAGAAGCTCACGACCCGCGGATGCGGGACGCGAGCCTCGGCAGGCACGTCCTGAGATCTGGATCAGGTAGTGCCAACCGGTGCGCCGATACTAGTGGCCGTGATCAACCCGCGCGGGCCTTTCGGCGTAAGAGATCACGCAACCGGGGGGCGCGGACAGCGAGCGGCTGTCAGCCCATCCGATGCGTTCACGAGAAGGCGTTCCTGGGGGACGCATCGGGGATGCGGTGACCATCAACACAGCGGGTGGCCATCAACACAGCAGAGGCCAACGCCGCCGGGCGTTGACCTCTGCGCAGCCGGAATGGTCCCGCGCCTCAGCCTCCGGAGTTGCGCTTGATCCATCCCCAGGCGCTGGTGGCCAGGAACAACACCAACGCGATGATCCCGAGCCACAAAAGTCCCTTGAAAAGAAAGCCGATGACAGTGAGCGCCAGCCAGACGATGGCGATCACCAACAGGATCTGAAGCATGGTCACCTCCTTTGACCACTGTACGCCAGGGACCGGTTCGGATCTTTCAGGAAAAGACCTGAGTCGACCCCTGGATTACCCTGGTGCCGAGCGCCCGGACGCCGGGGCGCAGTGCGCGGGGCAGGCCCAGCTCAGAAGGCAGGGAGTACCGCCTGCTGGAACTTTTCCTCGATGAATGTCCTGACCTGCGGGGAACGCAGGAGTTCGGCCAGCATCGTGACCCGCGAGTCGGCGCGATCACCCGCCCGCACCAGCAGGCCGTCGGCGTACGGACTGCCGATCGCGGCCTCCAGGCTGAGCGCGTCGCCACGCGGCCGCAGGCCCGCCTGGGTGGCCGTGCCGGGCGCCATGACCGCGAGGGTTGCCCGGGGGTAGGCCTTCACAAGGTCCGTGGGCGCCAGCATGGTGACCCTCAGGTGGTGCGGGTTGCTGGTGATGTCCCGCACGGTCGCGGCGTCGCCCGCTCCCTCCCGCACGCTCAGAACCTTCTCCGCGGCGAGGAGCTGGAGGGCGCGTCCGGACGCACCCGGCGTGTCAGGTAGGACGATCTCGCCGCCGGACGGCAGCTCGCGAACTGCCTTGACCTTCGCGGAGTACAAACCCAACGGCTCGACGTGGACCGGCGCCAGGAACGCGAGATCGGGACTTGGGCCGTCCTTCGTGCCTGCTCCTCCGGACGAACGCACGAAGGCGACGTCGAGCGACTTCTCGCGCAGCGCGCTCCGCGCCGCCGCGGGGTCGGCGAACTCCACCACCTCGAGGTTGAGGCGCACGGCAGGTGCCAAGGACTCCTTGACGTAGGTCAGAATCTGGCGGTCAGGCCCCGGACTCACCCCGACCCGGAGCGTCTCCTCGGTGAGGACGGAGAAGCTGATGCCGCAGCCAGCACTGACGATTACGTACACGCCAGCCACGAAGGCCACAAGAAGCCTGCGCATCATCGAGCTCCCTCCTGGACCTGGCACACCACGTCAACGTCGGTGATCAAGGCGTCGTGCCAGGCTGTCACCCACCAGCTTCACCCCTTGGGTGAGCACGAGGAAGATGCCGACGATGGCTGCCATGACATCGGTCTCGAAGTGTTTGTAGCCGTACGTCATGGCCATCGCGCCAAGGCCACTGCCGTCGAGAACCCCCACGATCGCGCTGTAGCCGATGAGGACGACCACCGTGAGCGCGAGCCCGGAGACCATGCGGGGTAGTCCCTCCCGGAGCAACGCCGTCACGAGCACGTGGTGGGTGCGGGCACCCATCGCGAACGCCGCCTCGACGACACCGCGGTCGACGCTGCGCAGGCTCGCCCGGACCCGCTCGGCGAAGAACGGAACGGCCCCCAGCGTGAGGGGTACGACGGCGGCGCCGGTGCCGGTCGGCGTACCCACGATCGCCCGGGTCAACGGGATCGCGGCGATGAGCAGGACGACGAACGGGATCGACCGGCCTACTGCGACGAGCCCGGCCACCAACTGGTGGAGTCCGCGTACGGCGACGAGTCCGTCCCTGCCGGTCATCGCGACGAGGACGCCCAGCGGAAGTCCGATCACGACGGTGAAGAGGGTGGCCATGAAGACCATGGCGAGCGTGGCGCCGGTCGCCTCCGCCAGTTCCGGCAGCACCGCCTGCCAGTGGCTCATATGTACACCTTCGGTGTGAGGTTGAGGTCAGCGAACCTGAGCAAAGCTCGTTGGCAGTCCTCCCCCGGTCCGGTGAGTTCGACACGCAACCGGCCGATGGGCTGACCGCAGATCGTCTCCAGCGATGCGACCACCACGCTGATGTCGACGCCGAACGCCCGGCCCGTCTCGGTGAGGACCGGGCCGACGTCGCCGAGGACCGTCAGGTCAGCCAGGAGGCGGCCCGAACTCGGCTCCGCCTCCGGCAGCATCGGCACCAGCCTGTCCACGAGTTTCGACCCCGGCTGCCGGAGCAGATCGGGCAGGTGTCCGTGGTCGGTAACCCGGCCTTCCTCGACCAGGGCCACGCCGTCGCAGGTCGCCTTGATGAGGTCGTAGTCCTGGGTGACCCACACGACGGTGACATCGAACCGCGCGGTCAGCTCACCCACCAGGGAAAGCATCGCCCTCCGGGCCGCCGGCTCGAGCGTCGCGGTCGACTCCTCGCTCAGCAGGACCCGCGGGCGGGAGACGAAGGCGCGGGCGATCCCGACCCGACACCGCTCCTCGTCGGAAAGCTCGGCGGGGTACCTCTCCGCCTGCTCGGCCAGCCCCACCAGGTCGAGCATCTCGTCCACCCGCAGGTCACGGTCGCGCTGGCGGACGCCGGCGAACTCCAACGGCAGGGCGACGTTGCGGGCGACCGTGCGCTGGGCGAACAGGTCGACCTGCTCCACGAGCATGCCGATGCCGTGTCGAGCCCGGCGTAACTGCTGGCGTCCCATCGCGGTGAGGTCGTCCCCGGCCACCCACACGGTGCCTTCGTCGGGGCGCACGAGCAGGTTGACGCAGCGCAGGAGCGCCCTTGCCGTACAAGGATCATCGGCGACGATGCCGAAGGTCTCTCCGGCATCGACGAAGAGGTCCACACCGTCGAGCACCACGACGTCGCCATCGGGACGCCGATAGCTCTTACGGATGTCGTCCAACTCGATCACAGGGCTTGGCTTTCCAGACGCATGGCTCGTGGAAGGCACCGCGGCCGGGCCCGATAAAGCCGCCCGGCTCAAGATCACGCGCGTAGTCAACCAGCCCGGTTCGAGTCAGCTCACACCAGGGTGTGAGGTGGGGGCGGGCCCGGACGGGCGAAGCCCGTGAGGCTCGCTTAATGATCACGTATACGTGATCATTCAGGCTGGGCTGGATCCACACCGTCAGCTGGCGGGACGGGGTTGCTCAGTCAGTGGCGGGACGCTGGCTGGAACGCGCCCAGAGGTTGATGCCGGCCTCGACGGCGTGCCCGTCGATCTCCGCCAGCTCCTCCGCACTGAAGTCGAGCCGGTCGAGCGCCGCGACATTGTCCTCGAGTTGCGCCACGCTGCTCGCGCCGATGAGAACGGACGTCATCTGGGGGTGCCGGAGCGCCCAGGCCAGAGCCATCTGGGCCAGGGACTGCCCACGGCGGGCCGCGATCTGGTTCAGTGCCCGGATGTGCGTGAGGTTCTTCTCGGAGAGCTGGTCGGGCGAGAGCGACTTGCCCTGCGTCGCGCGGGACCCATCCGGAACACCCTGGAGGTACTTGTCGGTGAGCATGCCCTGCGCCAGCGGCGAGAACGCGATGCACCCGATGCCCTCGTCCTCGAGGGCATCCAGCAGTGCCTCCTCGATCCAGCGGTTGAGCATGGAGTAGGACGGCTGGTGGATGAGCAGCGGTGTGCCCATCTCGGCGAGGATGGCCGCGGCCTGCCGGGTGTGCTCCGGCGAGTAGGACGAGATACCCGCGTACAACGCCTTCCCCTGACGGACAGCCGTGTCGAGGGCACCCATGGTCTCCTCGAGCGGGGTGTCGGGGTCGTACCTGTGGGAGTAGAAGATGTCGACGTACTCCAGGCCCATCCGGGAGAGGCTCTGGTCGAGGCTGCTGAGGACGTACTTGCGCGAACCCCACTCGCCGTAGGGACCGGGCCACATCAGGTAGCCGGCCTTCGTCGAGATGACGAGCTCGTCGCGGTAGGGCGCGAGGTCCTGCCGGAACAGCTTGCCGAAGTTGAGCTCCGCGGAACCCGCCGGCGGGCCGTAGTTGTTGGCCAGGTCGAAGTGCGTGACGCCGAGATCGAACGCCCGCCGCAGGATGGCCCGCTGGCGCTCCAGGGGTACGTCGTCACCGAAGTTGTGCCAGAGCCCCAGCGAGACCGCGGGCAGTCGGAGTCCGTGCCGTCCGGAACGGCGGTACTGCATCCGGTCATAGCGATTGTCGGCGGCTTCGTATCCCATGGCGCCAGAGTCTTCCATGCCTTCTCCCGGCGCATGACACGAGCCGCCGTTGCTGGCCATCGCCTCTTATCCTGGAGGGGTTCATCGCCCCAGAAACGAGGAATCCGATGTTGATCGCCGAAGACCTCCTGCTCCTGTTGCTCGACGACAACACCGGCCGGCCGCTGGCCGACAGCACCAAGGTGCAGTACGCCCTGGCCGGCGCGGTGCTACTCGAGCTTGCCTTGCAAGGCCGGGTTGACGTCGCGGGTCCGGACGAGGAGGTCAGGAAGGGCCGCCTGGTCGTCCGCGACCGCTCGCCACTGGGGAGCCCAGTCCTCGACGACGCGCTGGAACTCCTTGACCACAGGGGCGGGCGCAAGCCGGCTGACGTCATCAGGCCGCTCACGAAGGGTTTGCGGGACCGCCTCCTGAACGACCTCGCCGAGCGCGGCATCCTGCAGCGCCAGGAGGGCAGGATCCTCCGCGTCTTTCCGACGACCACCTGGCCGGCGCGCGACTCCAGCCACGAGGACACCCTGCGGGCACGGCTCCATGGCGTACTCGTCCAGGGACTCACCCCCGACGGCCGCACCAGTGCTCTCGTGTCCCTGCTCACCGCCATCGATGTCGTACCAAAGATCGTCGACGCACCCGACAAGCGTGCCCTCAAACGCCGGGCCAAGGAGGTCTCCGAGGGCGCCTGGGCCGCGGAAGCCGTACGCCGCGCGGTGGAGGCCGTTCAGGCGGCGGTCGTGACCGCGGTCATGGCCGCGACGGTGGCCACCACGGCGGCGGGCGGGGGAGGCTGAGCGAGAAGATGGTGCCGTGACCCGAGACCCGCTACGTATCGGTACCGTCATCATCGGTGACGACGAGCTGTCGTGGCGGTTCTCACGGTCGAGCGGACCCGGCGGTCAGTCGGTCAACACCACCGACTCGCGGGCGACGGTGGCCTACGACGTCGCCCGCTCGCCGGCGTTCACCCCTACCCAACGCGCGCGGGTGCTGGAACGCTTGGCGGGACGTCTGGTCGACGGGGTGCTCACCGTCACGGCATCCGACCATCGCTCACAACTGGCCAACCGCAAGGCCGCGTTGGCACGACTCGTTGCCCTGCTCGAGGACGGGCTCGCACCGCCCGCGAAACCCCGCCGGCCCACTCGTCCCTCACGCTCAGCCGTCGAGCGCCGCCTCTCGACCAAGAAACGCCAGGGTGACGTGAAGCGGCTCCGCCGTCCGCCTGACGCCCGCGAACGCTGATGAGCTGGTTCAGGGAGGTGGCGGACTCTTTGACCGCCCGAGCGCCTTGCGGACAACGCGTGGCACACCGGGGGCGCGGCCCGACCTGACTGGCGGCCGGACACGCAGGCTGAGGTCGGCGTGTTCGAGGACGGCTGGAAGGGGTACGTCGACCGGCGGGTAGCTCGCGACCGCGGCGTCCCCGGCGAACACCACCCAGACAGGCTCGGCCTGGTGAAAGACCCGGAGCACCGAGCCGTCCACCACGGTCGTCGCGTGCCGAAGCGCCTGCCGACGGTTGCCCTGCCGGGCCAGCGCCTTCTGGATGGCGCGCTGGGCGGGTTCGCGGCCGTACTTCACCGCCTCGTAGACAAGCGGGCCGTACTTAACGGCGTACGTCATCGCGGTCTTCGTGAATCGTCCCTTGCCGGCCGCCACAGCCACCTCCGATGCCGTCCCGATCCTCGCAGTGTTACACGATCGACCAGCTCACGCGCGTCCTCGCTCCGCTCCGCTCGCTCATCCGCGTCCTCGCTCCGCTCGCTCATGACGTGGCGTGGACACGGCCGGACAATGCCGACACCACGGTGTCCGTGAACGCCTCGGCCAGCCGGCCGTCGGGATCGAGGTCGGGGTCGAAGATGGTGACCTCCACGCCCACGCACCCCGGATGCGCGAGGAGCGGGCGGAGCAGCTCCACCAGGTGGGGATGGTCGAGGCCATCCGGATCGGGTGCGTCAACCGCCGGCATCACGCTGGGGTCAAGGACGTCAGCGTCGACGTGGACCCAGAAACCCTCGAGTTCGGCCAGGTGCCGCAGGCCGCGCTCGGCGACCACGGTCGGGCCCTCCTTGATGATCTCCGCGGCCGTCCAGGTGGGGATGTCGAGCTCGGCGAGCTCGTCGCGGTACTCGTCGAAGTCGCGGATGCCCATCACCAGGATGTCGCTGTCCCTGACGTAGGGGCGCAACCCTTCCAGGTTGACGATGTCGTCCTGGCCGCGCCCGGTGACGAGGGCGAGGACCTCCCCCGCGGCGGCACCGACATAGCTGACGTTGCCCCCGACCTGCCGGAAGTCTGAGCTGGCGTCGAGGTAGACCAGGCCGTACCGGCCGCGTCGGCGCAGTGCGAGCGTCGGCCCGAGCATGATGCTGCAGTCCCCGCCGAGCAGGACCACGAACTCTCCAGCGTCCACGAGGTCGCCGATCCGGTCCGCCAGCCGCGTGGAGTACGCCGCCATTCCGCGCGCATTCATGACGCCGTCGCCGCGTTTCCAGTCCGAGACGTCGTAACGAGGTGGAACGACGTAGCCGGCGTCGGCGGCGCCAATCCGGTCGAGGAAACGCAGGTCGCGCAACGCACCGGCGAGCTTGTAACACCCCGGGACAACGCCGGGTGACGGCATCCGGAGACCGAGGTTGGAGGGCGCGTCGAGAACGCTGATCGATGTCATGCGCGGAATAGTAACTGGTCTAAGCTGAGAGCGGTTATCCGTAGACGGGTGGGATCCCGAGTTGTCAGAGGTTTCTCGGCTAAGAGACCGAGATACCTCTGACGACTCGGCAACGCCGCCCCTGGGTTGGCACAGCGAACGGAGAGAGTGACGACATGACGGGATCGGGGCGGACGAGCGCGGTGGTGCCCATCCCGGCCGGGCTCACACCAATGCTGGAGTTCGTCAACAGCATCGACGTCGAGGACATCTCAGACGCCTGGAGCGACGAACCCGCACGGCTGGCCGAGTGGTTGGTGGAACGCCGGATGCTGGCGCGCGGGGCGGCCCGATCGATCGGGCCAGACGACCTCGCCCTCGCGCTGGACCTGCGGTCGGGGTTGCGGGCGGTGCTGCTCGCCAACAACGGCGGGAACCCTCACCCCGTTGACCTCGAGGCCGGCCGGCGAGCACTCCAAGCGCTCCCCCTGGTCGCCGGAGTCGACGACACCTGGCAGGAACCAGACGAGCCAGACGAGCCGCCCGGACCCCCTGTCAAGGCTGCCTTGCGCCTGATCGTGGCGGCGTACGTCACGGCCCGGGCCGACGGCAGCTGGCAACGGTTGCGGCGGTGTCCCGCCGAGGACTGCGCGTGGGTCTTCTGGGACTCCTCCCGCGCTGGGACCCGCCGGTGGTGCACGATGCGGGTGTGCGGCAACCGCACGAAGGCACGGGCGCTCCGCGACCGACGCCGAGAGCAGCGCTGAGCTGCGCCGCGACCTCTTACTGCTGGTAGCCCTCGACCTCCTCGGCCGGGCGTACCTTCGCCACGTCCGGATTGGCCGCGGCCTCGCGCAGAGCCCGGCGTTGCCGCAGCAGATCCCAGCACTGGTCCAGGGTCGTCTCCAGCTCGCGCAGGCGCTCCCCCTCCTCCTCTGCGGAGAGATCGCCGGTTTGTACCTTCTGCCGGAGGGCGTGCTCATAGTCGACGAGCGCCCGCACGTGGTTCAGGATCTCCTGGTCGTCCACAGCTACCTACCTCCTGCTCGGGTGGGCACCCATGCAAGGCTGGCATGTGCCCGATCGCCGTCCACCCGCGCGTACCCGACGCGCGACCCGCGCCACCCCGTCGGGACCCGCGGCTCAGGCGGGTCACCACCGCATTATGACCGGCAGCGCGGAGATCACGGTCGATCGGGACGACCCGGCCGGGTGGTTCGTCGTGGTCAACGGCGTACCCAGTTCGTACGTCCATCTCGACGACCCGACCCGGCTGGAGTTCGAGTACGTCCGGTGGATCGGTGACCTGATCGACCTGATGGCTCCGCCGGCGGCGCCGCTTCGGGTCGCGCACCTTGGCGGGGCAGGCTGCACCCTCGCGCGGTACGTCGAGGCCACCCGGCCGAGCTCGCGCCAGGTGGTGTTCGAGGTCGACGCCACGCTGGTCGAACTCGTCCGCGACGCCTTCGAGCTGCGCCGCCAGCGAGGCCTGCGCATCAGGGTCACGGACGCGAGGGCCGGCGTCCGCACACTCGGCGAGGCTTCTCAGGACCTGGTGATCCGGGACGCCTTCGCCGGCAACCGGGTCCCGGAGCACCTCACGACTATGGAGTTCTGCCGGGAGGTGGCCCGGATACTCAGCGCGGACGGTGTGTACGTCACGAACGTCGCGGATCAGGCCGAACACCGCAACGCCCGGGCCGAGGCCGCCACCATGCTGGAGGTCTTCGCCCACGTGGTCCTGGTCGCCGAACCCTCCCAGCTCCGGGGTCGGCGCTACGGCAACGTCCTCCTGCTCGCGTCGAACGCACCGTTGCCACTGGACGACCTGACCCGCCGGCTCGCGTCGGGCGCGGTGCGGGCCCGGCTCGTGCGACCCGAACGGCTCGGCCAACTCGTCGCCGGACTCCGTCCGCTCACCGACCCGCCGGAAGCGGGCGCGCTCGAAGCCAAGCCAGCCTCCGCCGGCGAAGAGGGCGCCGGTGACGGCGCGGACCGACCCTGAATGATCACGTCTCGGCTCCTTCGATCCTCGGCCGGAAGACAGCCTCACGAACCGAGGCGCGCCGTCGCACCGTCGGAGGTCAAGCTTTCGCAGGAGTGCTCGCCATCGCCCCTGGCGGGCGCATCATGAAGACATCGATCGGGTCCTGGGCTTCCACGACGAATCCGTGGCGCTCGTAGAGCCGACGCGCAGCACTGCCCTGCAGCACGTTCAAACCCACGGTCATGCCCTGCGCGTCGGTCCCGTCCAGCACCGTGCGCAGGACTGCGGATCCCAGCCCTTGGCCCTGACGGTGCGGAGCAAGGTAGAAGTGCTCCAGCCACTGCAGGCCGTCGGCGGGCCGGATCGTGACGCAGCCTACGAGTTCGCGGTCGATCATGATGATCGACGTGTGCTGCGGGGAGAAGGAGTCTCTCAGCCGCTGCCGCACCCGTTGCTCGTCGTAGCGCCCAAGGCGTTCCAAATCCGCACGCAGGACCGTGGCCCGCAACTCCGCGATCACCTCGATGTCCGCTGTCACCGCAGCACGCAACACCCAGCCTGCGGCATGCGCCGACCTGACCCTTACTGGCACGACCACGTCCGGTCGCGTCCCGATCCCCATCGGCTCAGCAGCCATGGCCGGCCGGTTATTCACCGAGGAGGCGTTCGACGCGTTCGACCTTCGCGGTGAGCTGGCCGGTGTGTCCGGGACGGATGTCGGCCTTGAGGACGAGCCCGACCCGTGGCGACCTCGCCGCCACGACGTCGACGGCCCGCTTCACCACCGCCATCACCTCGTCCCACTCCCCCTCGATGTTGGTGAACATCGCGTTGGTCTCGTTGGGCAGGCCGGACTCCCGGACCACCCGGACCGCCTCGGCGACGGCCTCGCTCACCCCGCCGGTCTCGTCGCCGCCGGACGGACTGATGCTGAACGCCACGATCATTCGGGGTCGCCTTCCTTAGGTCTGACGGGTCTGAGGTCTGACGGGGGCAAGCCTTCTAGGTCTGACGAATCAAGCCTTCCTGGACCACCGTGGCGACGAGCCGGCCGTCGCGCGTGAACAGCGACCCGGTCGCGAGGCCCCGTGAACCAGAGGCCGACGGTGACACCTGGTCGTACAGCAGCCACTCGTCCGCTCGGAACGGCCGGTGGAACCAGACCGCGTGATCCAGCGACGCCGTCTGAAGGCCAGGTGCCCCGATGTAGGTGTCGTGCGGCACGAGCGTCACGCCGAGCAGGGTGAGGTCACTGGCGTACGCGAGCACGCAGCTGTGCAGCACGGGGTCGTCGGGCAGGCGTCCGGCGGCCCGGAACCACACCCGGGCGCGGGCGGGATGCGTCGGGTCCGGGGGTACGCCGCCCCTTCGGGAGTCGCCGACGTACCGCACGTCGAGGGCCGCCCACTCCTCCGCCCACGCGTCGCTCGGCCGTCCCGAGACCTTCTCCATCACCTCGCCGAGCGTCGGGCAACTCTCGGGTTCGGGGAAGTCGGGCGGGGTGTCCTGATGATCGAAACCTGGCTCCGACGTGTGGAACGACGCGGACATGTAGAAGATCGTCCGGCCATGCTGGCGCGCCACTACCCGGCGGGTGCCGAAGGACCGGCCATCGCGAGTGCGTTCCACGTCGTAGACGATCGGAACGCTGGTGTCGCCCGGTCGCAGGAAGTACGCGTGCAACGAGTGCACGGGGCGATCTGGCTCCATGGTGCGGGTTGCGGCGACCAGCGCCTGACCAGCGACCTGCCCTCCGAACACCCGCTGCAGCCGGGTCTCGGGCTGGCGTCCGCGGAAGAGGTTGTCCTCGATCTGCTCCAGGTCGAGGAGGTCGAGGAGTTCATCCAGAGAACGAGGCACGCCCTCATCGTGCCAGCTTGGTCGGCCCTTCCTCGCGTGGCTCCGGGGTGGCGTACCTCACCAGTGCGATTGGCCGGCGTACGCCGAGAGCGAATCTGCCGACAGCAGAGAAATGCCCGCCCGGCCCGGCGCCTCCCCGACAGTGAGCTTCAGAGCCAGTTCCTGAACCGGCTCACAGGAAGGCGAGGGAGGCATCAGTGAACCCGTCCATGACCAGTGCGGCGGCCGCCACCACGACGTTCGATGACCAGTTGGCGGCCCGGCTCCTGCACCACCGCATCGTCCTGCTCGGCTCAGAGGTCGACGACGTGAGCGCGAACCGCGTGTGCGCCCAGTTGTTGTTGCTCTCGGCGGAGGACCCGAGGACTGACATCAGTCTGTACATCCACAGCCCCGGCGGCGGCGTCTACGCCGGCATGGCGATCTACGACACGATGCGGCTGATCCCGAACGACGTGGCGACGCTCGCGATGGGCTTCGCGGCGAGCATGGGGCAGTTCCTGCTCACCGCCGGCACGAAGGGCAAGCGGTACACCCTGCCGCACACCCGGATCATGATGCACCAGGGCTCAGCCGGGATCGGCGGAACGGCCGCGGACATCGAGATCCAGGCCGAGAACATCGAACATTCCAAGGGACAGATGGAACGCCTGCTCGCCGATCACACAGGCCAGTCGGTGGAGACGATCCGGCGCGACAGCGACCGCGACCGGTGGTTCTCCGCGGAGGAGGCGCTCGCCTACGGCATGGTCGACCGGGTCATCGACTCCCTTGACAGCATCGGTCACGGCATCGGCCGTAGGACAGGGGTCTGAGCCATGGGTCACTACACCATCCCGAACGTCATCGAGCGCACCCACACTGGTGAACGCGCGACCGACGTGTTCAGCCGGCTGCTGTCTGAACGCATCATCTTCCTCGGCACCGAGATCGACGATGACGTCGCCAACGTGGTGATGGCGCAGCTCCTGCACCTGGAGGCCGCGAACCCGAACGACGACATCGCGCTCTACATCAACTCACCAGGCGGCTCGTTCAGCGCGCTGATGGCGATCTACGACACGATGCAGTACGTCATGCCGGACGTGGCGACGACCTGTCTCGGACAGGCGAGCTCCGCGGCGGCGGTGCTCCTGGCGGCGGGCACTCCCGGCAAGCGGTTCGCACTGAGCCACGCGCGGGTGATGCTGCACCAGCCGGCGAGCAGGGGTCAGGGT
Source organism: Actinopolymorpha alba DSM 45243 (assembly GCF_000373925.1). Lineage (GTDB taxonomy): Bacteria > Actinomycetota > Actinomycetes > Propionibacteriales > Actinopolymorphaceae > Actinopolymorpha > Actinopolymorpha alba. Next base: position 195,935 of record NZ_KB892768.1, read on the forward strand.
GCGCTGTCCGACCTGCAGGTGCAGGCACGGGAGGTCGCGCGGGTACGCGCACAGATGCTGGTGGTACTCAGCGAGCACACCGGACGCAGCGTCGAGGCATGGCGGGCCGACACCGACCGGGAACGTACCTTCGAACCCGCCGAGGCCCTCACCTACGGCCTGATCGACGGCATCATCAAGAACCGGAGCGACATCATGGAGCCGGCGCTCATGCGGCCATGAGCAGCGGCCCTCGCGGGCGTCCGGTCGGGACCGGGCGCGAAGGACGGGAGTCGGCCGTCAACACCCGGTGAGTCTGCGCCACCAGGTCGGCGAGGCGGATGCTCAGCGAACCGCAGACGGCTTCGAGGATTTCCGAGGAGGCTTCCTTGCGGCCGCGTTCGATCTCTGAGAGGTACTGCATGGAGACGCCGGCGACGTCCGCGACCTCGCTGAGCGTCCGTCCCTGCCTGGTGCGTACCTGCCGCAACGCCTGGCCGATCGCCTCGCGTAGGGGAGGCTCCGGTGCCCGCCTGCGAGGGCGCAGGGGTACGACGGTGGTGCCCTTGCCGGCGTTCGTGGCTGCCCTGTCGTCCGCACTCATTCGCGACCTCCTCAGCGGTGCGGCCAGCCTACCGACGTGAGTCCGGCGCGGCAGGCGACTCACTCCGCGCCGGACTCCTGGGGTGTGCCCACCATCCGGGTGACCCGCTCGCGCAGGTCGTCGAAGTGGTAACGCAGAAGTCGCCGGGCCTTCGGTCCGTCGTGTGCGCGGAGCGCCTCGACGATCCGGCGATGGCTGTCGGCCACCTTGCCGCGGTCGACGGGCGGCGAGGACAGCTCGGTGGCGACCTGGTGGTAGATCTCCCAGAACAGCCCGATCAGCTGGGTGGCCAGCTCGTTGCCCACGGGGGCGTACAGCGCCTCGTGGAAGCGCCGGTCGGCGTCGGCGAGTTCACCTGACCGCATCGTCTCGACGGACGCGTCGAGGGTACGAAGCAGCTCCTCGTCGACGCGCTCGGCGACCTCCTCGATCAGCCCGAGTTCGAGGAGTTCGCGGACCTGCACCAGGTCGGCGAGGGCGCCGGGGTCGTCACGGACGGACAGCCGGGTCCTGAAGAGCAGGCCGGGAGTCACGGCGGTCAGCGGAGCCCGCCCGACGAACGTGCCGTACCCATGCCGGATCTCCACGATGCCAAGGGTGTGGAGGGCACGTAGCGCCTCGCGGACGGAGTTGCGGCTCACACCCAGGGTCGAGACGAGCATGGGTTCGGCGGGCAACGGCGACCCTGCCCGCAAGCCCTGCTCGAGGATGAGGTCGACGATGCGGCCCTCCAGCTGCCGGCCGGTCCCTGCCATGCCTGATCCTCTTCATCCTCTGCCGGAGTAAGTGCGTCGCCAGACGCCAGCGCCGCCCATGCGGCCGATTCTTCCGGGTCACGATGGTGGTGCGTCCCGCGGTGTCCGGGCCTGGGCTAGCGTAACCTCTCAAGGGCCCAGACATCCCACGTCCTACGTTTCGCCCGATGGCCGCCGCGACGCGGCCATCCTCACCGAAGGCGCCACCCAGTGACCGACGCGTCGCCAGCAGTACCCGAAGCCACCGCCCAACCGGCCACTCTCCCCCAGGGCGACCCAGATTCCGGCGGGGTGATTCCGCCCGGTGTCATCCCGCCCGTCTGCACCCCGCTGACGCCCGACCGGGACCTCGACATTCCCTCCCTCGAACGCCTCTGCGGGTTCCTCCTCGACGCCGGGGTCAGCGGGCTCTTCGTCGCCGGCTCGACCGGCGAGGCGGCGTACCTCCCCGACGAACTCCGCATCCGCGCGCTCCAGGTCGTCGCCGGCGTCGCGTCCGGCCAGGTGCCGGTCTTCGCGGGCCTCATCGACACCACGACACCGCGGGTCCTCCAGCACGCCCGCGCCGCGGAGAAGCACGGGGCTGACGCCCTGGTGGCCACCGCGCCGTTCTACGCGCCCACCCACCCCGCCGAGATCGCGGTGCACTTCCGCACCCTCCGCGCCGTCGTCAACCTCCCCTTGCTGGCGTACGACATCCCGAGCGCGGTGCACACCAAGCTGCCCGGCGCGCTGGTCGCCGAGCTCGCCGCTGAGGGCGTTCTCGCCGGGCTGAAGGATTCCAGCGGAGACATCGACGGGTTCCGGGCGGTCCGCGCGATGGTGGACGTGCCGGGGTTCAGGGCCTTCACGGGTACGGAGACGCACGCGGATCTCGCGATGTTCGCGGGTGCCGACGGCATCGTGCCCGGGCTCGGCAACGTTGACCCGCACGGGTACGTACGCCTCTTCACCGCGGCCCGGCGCGGCGACTGGGCCACGGCGGCGGCCGAGCAGGAACGCCTGCGGCGGCTCTTCGGGCTGATCCGCGTCGGCGACCCCGACCGGATGGGGAGGTACTCCTCGGCCATCGGCGGGTTCAAGGCCGCCCTCGTCCACCGCGGCGTCCTTGACCACCCGACCACGAGCCTGCCGATGATCCCGTTGAACGCCGATGAGATCGGGGCGGTGCGCGACCACCTCGCCGAAGCGGGCCTGGTGTGACGCCAGCGACGGGCGACGGCGTGAGGCCAGCGACGGGCGAAAGCGACGACGCCGCCGTCCTGCCGGGCGCACCCGTCACGGTCTTCGAGGCCGGCACGCACGGGTACCACACGTTCCGGATCCCCGCGATGGTCCGTGCCCGGGACGGCGCGCTCCTCGCGTTCGCCGAGGGGCGCCGCGACGGGCCGGGGGACGCGGGCGCCATCGACATCGTGCTCCGGCGTTCTGATGACGGCGGCCTGACCTGGAGCGCGCTCCAGCTCGTGGTCAGCGACGGCGGCCACACGGTGGGCAACCCGAGCCCGGTCGTCGATCCGCACACCGGCGACGTCGTACTCCTCACCACCCGCGCCGGTGCCTCCGCCACCGAGGAACGCGTACTCCACGGCGAGGTCGACGACGACAACACCCGCCGGGTCCGGGCGCAACGCAGCCTTGACAACGGCCTGCGCTGGACCGCGCCCGTCGACATCACCGGCCAGGCCAAACACCCGCGCTGGCGGTGGTACGCCACTGGCCCGGGCCACGCGATCGCGCTCCGGCACGGGGAGTACGCCGGCCGGCTCGTCGTACCCGCCAACCACTCCGACCCCGACACCGGCTACGGCGGGCATCTCCTGCTCAGCGACGACGGCGGCCGGTCATGGCGGATTGGTGCCGTGGACGCCGGGCTCGACGGCGCGGTCAAGCCCAACGAGACGACCGCAGCCGAACTCCCAGATGGTCGGCTCTACCTCAACACCCGCAACCAGGGCGGGAGCGCGCCCGAGACCAGGGCTCACACCCTCAGCGGCACTGGCGGTGAGTCCTTCGACCAGCCGTATGCGCCGGCACGGCAGCTCGTCGCTCCCGTAGTGCAGTGCAGCGTGCTCGCGGTCGAAGGCCTGCTGGTGTTCGCGGGGCCGGGCGACCCGGCGCGCCGGCACCGGATGACCGTACGGACGAGCGACGACCACGGGCAGACCTGGGGACGGGAGCTCGTGGTAGGTACCGGTCCCGCGGCGTACTCCGACCTCGTGGACCTCGATGGTCCGGCCATCGGCCTGCTCCACGAGACCGGGCGCGAGAGCACCTACGAACGCATCGACTTCGTCCGCCTGCCGCGCCTGCCGTAGGCGTGGGCGGGCGGCGGGAGGTGTGAGCCGGCCGGAGCGGCAGTGCTGTACTACACGAGTGACCAGCACGGCACTTTCTGGAGGAGGATTACCCGCATGATCATTGGGGCTCACGCCGTCATCCACGCGACGAACGCGGAGCAGACCCGCGCCTTCTTCCGGGACATTCTCGGATTCTCGTCGGTGGACGCGGGCGGTGGCTGGCTGGTCTTCGCGATGCCGCCCGCGGAGATCTCCGTCAACCCGACCGAGGGCGAGGTCCGCCATGAGTTCTACCTGATCTGCGACGATCTCAAGGCGACGGTGGCGGAGCTGGCCGCCAAGGGTGTGGAGTTCGTCAGTGACGCCGGGGACGACGAGCTCGGCAACGTCGCCGTCGTGAAGGTCCCGGGCGGCGGCGAACTCGGCATCTACCAGGCGACCCATCCGACCGCGCTCGCCCCGGCACCGTGATCGGCTGCGGACTCCGCCCGGATACCCGACTCCAGACCCCGACCCCCGACTGACGACTGGATGAGGCCAAACCATGTGCAGGAGCATCAAGACCCTACGAGCGCCGTACGTCGAGACCCCGACCACCGAGGACGTACGCGCGGCGGCACTGCAGTACGTCCGTAAGATCTCCGGCTTCCGCGCACCGGCTCCCCACAACGCCGAGGCGTTCAACGCCGCCGTCGACACCGTGGCCAAGGCGACGCAGGAGCTGCTCGACCATCTGGTCGTCCGGGGTCAGCGCTAGCCGGCCGCGACGAAGGCCGCGATCTCCTGCCGAACCGGCATGGACGTGCTCGCACCCTCCCGCTCGACCGACAGCGCCGCTGCCGCGCTGGCCCAGGTCAGGGCGGTGCTCATGTCCTTCTCCTCGGCGAGCGCCACCGCGAGCGCTCCGACGAACGTGTCGCCCGCGGCGGTCGTGTCCCGCGCGACCACCTCAGGCGCTGGCACATGAACCTTGCCGCCCGCGCGATCGAGCCAGAGCGCGCCACGGGAGCCGAGCGTCACCACGACCTCGGGTACGACGTCGAGAAGCGCGGCTGCCGCGGACCCCGCATCGTCCTTACCGGTCAGGAGCATCGCCTCGTGCTCGTTGGGAACCAGCAGGTCGACCGACTCCAACAGGTCCGCGGGTAACGGCTGCGCAGGCGCCGGTGTCAGGATCACCTTGACGTCGTGGGCCCGGCCCGCGCGGGCGCCGTCTGTTACCGCGTCGAGGGGCAGCTCGAGCTGGAGGAGCAGGATCCGCGCGCCGGCGAGCGCGGCGTCCATTCCCGGCACCGGAGCGTGGAGCGTGCCGTTGGCTCCGGGTACGACGACGATGGAGTTGTCGCCCGCGGCGTCGACCAGGATGTGCGCCGTTCCGGTCCTCTCCTCGACCCGTTCCACTCCCCTGGTGCCGACGCCCGCGGCCCGGAGGACCGACAGCACCTCGTCGCCGTACGGATCGGCGCCGACCGCACCCACCATCCGGACCTGGCCACCGGCCCGCGCGGCGGCGATCGCCTGGTTGGCCCCCTTGCCGCCGGGGACCGTGACGAACCGCTGACCGGCCACCGTCTCGCCCATCGCCGGCGCGCGGTCCGCGTACACCACCAGGTCCATGTTCGCGCTGCCGAGCACGCACACCCGGGGCATGTCCATCCAGTCCTCCACGTCGTTGGGTCCGTGTCGTGGCCCCAGGGCAGGGACAACGGGTCCGCCGTCCGCCGCCGGTCAGACCTGGGCCCTTGCCGGTCGTTGTAGTACCGCCCCATTCTGAAGGTGGTCACCGGCCGCCAGCCAAGCGGCGTCCGGGCCCGTCCGTCACGTCCTTTGCCCGCGTAGGAGTTCCACCATGGGAACGCAGACCTTTCCGCCCCTTCGCGCCCAGGAGCGAGTGCTCGACGCCGCCCCGGAGGCCCTCGGCCAGCTGCGGCGTACCGACCCGTCCAACCCGGTCGAGGAGCTTCATCGCCGGCTCGACGAGGACGGGTACCTGTACCTCCCGGGCTACCTGGACCCTGAGGAGGTACGCGCGGCCCGCCGGGACGTCTTCACCCGACTCGTGGAGGAAGGGATGGTCGCGCCCGGGACGGATCCGGACGACGGCATACCCGGACCTACGGCGAGCAACCGCGTCCTCGACGACGTGGCGAAGGCGAGCGGGCCGCTCCAGAGGCTGCTGTACGCCGGCCGGATGGTCGCGTTGTACGAGCGGTTGTTCGGGGAGCTCGTCCGGCATTTCGACTACACCTGGCTGCGGGCCGTCCGACCGGGTCCGGGGACCGAACCCCACGGCGACAGCGTGTTCATGAACCGCGGTACTCCCCGGCTCCTCACCGCGTGGGTTCCCCTGGGCGACGTCGACCTGCGCCACGGAGGCCTGATGGTGCTGGAGCGGTCCCATCGCCTCGAGGATGTGCGGCGGGACTACCACTCCCGCGACGTCGACACCTACTGCGAGGGCGACCCGGAGGCGGCCGCCCAGGCGCGCACCGGAAGGTGGGGCTGGAACGGCGTCATCTCTCCCGATCCGGTACGCCTGCGCGAGGAGCTCGGCCTGCGCTGGCTCACCAGCGAGTTCTCGGCGGGTGACGTGGTGACGTTCCCGATGTACACGCTGCACGGGAGCCTCGACAACACCTCCGACCGGCTGCGGCTGTCGTGCGACCTGCGCTACCAGCGGGCGAGCGAGCCCGCGGACCCGCGCTGGATCGGGCTCGAACCCACCGGCCACGGCGCGGCCAGCAAGGTCGGTCTGATCTGCTGAGAATCAGTTCCCGCCGGACGGACCCGGCTGGGGCCCGAGCTGCGGCGGGAAGTGTTGGCGCGCCTGATGCGCGATCCGGCGGAGCAGGAGAGCGTCGAACGTCGCGCCGACCAGACCGCCCGCGACCGGAACAACCCGGCCGAACCTCGCCATCCCCTTGCGGCCGAGCTGCAGGAAGAGCCGGAACGCCACGCCCTTGTTGACCACCATGAGTGCGGCGGGTGACACGCTCCGCAGGGCGTACGCCGCGACGCCGTTCACGCCGATGCCGGCCCGCTCCAGCACCGTCGAGGCGTCGCTGCCGGTGAGCGTGAGCAGCACCGCCGACCGGACCGCGTCCTCGTCGACGTCATGCCCGCGTACCTCGGCGATCGCGGCGACCATGTGGGTCGCGACCAGGTAGAAGCCAACGACGTTCGCCGGAAGGGCGACCGGAAGGGTCACGAACCCTCCCAGCCCGGTCAGGAACCCGCCCGCAGCGGCGAGCCGCAGATGGTTCGTCACGATCCGGTCGATCGCCTGCTCGTTGTCACCGGTCGCGGCCAAGGCTCGGTTGGCCGCCTGACGCGCGGTCGCCAGCCTGCCCGTTCCGTCGATGCCCACGCGCAGAAGGTAGCTGACGGCGACGTCAGTGGCCTTGCTGGTCCGGGCGAGGCGCTTTCCCACGACTCCCGAGTATGCACGATCGGGCCCGACACACCAGACCTCCCGTGCGTACGCCCGCCAGCGACCGCCCTCGGCGGGCGACTCAGCCGCCCACACTGGCCGTGGCAGCCAGGTGCCACGACCGGACGCCGGAAGCACGGATGTCACCCGCGCGGGGAATGATGGCGGCCATGCCTTCGAGCCGATGGACCGCCGACTCCATCCCCGACCTCAGCGGCCAGACCACCGTCGTGACCGGCGCCAACTCCGGGCTTGGCTTCCACGCCGCCCTCGAACTCGCACGGTACGGCGCGACGGTGGTCATGGCCTGCCGGGACCTCCGCCGCGGCGAGGCCGCGCTCAGCCGGATCAAGAAGGAGGTCGGGCGGCCCGCGGTGGAGCTTCGGCGACTCGACCTCGCCGACCTCACGAGCGTGCGGGCGTTCTCGGTCGAGATGCGGACGGCCCACCCGCAGATCCATCTCCTCGTCAACAACGCGGGGGTGATGGCGATCCCGCGCGGGGAGACCGCCGACGGGTTCGAGCTGCAGCTGGGCATCAACCACCTCGGGCACTTCGCACTCACCGGACTGCTCCTTCCGTGCCTGGCCGCGACGCCTGATCCGCGCGTGGTGACCGTCTCCAGCCAGCTGCACACCCTCGGCGCGATCGAGTTCGACGACCTGATGTCCGAACGCAGGTACGGCCCGTGGCGGGCGTACGGCCAGAGCAAGCTGGCCAACCTGCTCTTCACGTTCGAACTACAGCGCCGTGCCGACCGCGCCGGGATGACCCTGCTGAGCGCGGCGTCCCATCCTGGGTACGCGGCAACCAACCTCCAGGTGGCGGCCGCCGCACGCCAGTCGACCTGGATTCGCCAGGCGAGTGCGACGTTCACCCGGGTGGTCGCCCAACCGGCGGCGCAGGGCGCCCTGCCCAGTCTGTACGCCGCGACCATGCCGGACGTGCGCGGCGGAGACTTCATCGGGCCAGACTCGTTCGGTGGTGCACGGGGGTTCCCGACCCGGGTCAAGGCTGCCGCGAAGGCGTACGACCCGATCACCGCGGCCGACCTCTGGGAACACTCGGTCGACCTCACCGGCGTCGACTTCGACGCGCTTGACAACTGAGGCGAACGGGACTCGCCCGGCGGTGGGGTCTCGCCGGGCGGGGAGGATGACCGTCGTTCGCACATTTTCTTCACCTTCGGTCACCCTTTCCGCAAACAATGGACGAACCGACTCCCGGCCGGCACACTGCTGGAGAAGATCGCCGCCGGAGGGAGCACACCGTGGCCCGTGCACGCCTGGCCCGTCTCGGCTTCGTCATCGCCGCCGCGATCCTGGCGGCCAACATTGCCGTCGCGCCCTCGCAGGCATCCGGAGATCTGACAGTTGGAGGCGCGAGCGTGCCGACCTCATGCCCGGCGCCTGACCCGGCGACGCCCAAGCGGCAGTTCCGCGCGAGCTGGATCGCGAGTGTCGCCAACATCGACTGGCCGTCGCGGCCCGGACTCACGGTCGAGGAACAGAAGGTGGAGTACCTCCGGCTACTCGACGATGCCCAGAGCCGCCGCCTCAACGCGGTCGTCGTCCAGGTCCGTCCGACCGCTGACGCCTTCTGGCCGTCGGCGTACGAACCATGGTCGGAGTGGCTCACCGGCACCCAGGGACAGGATCCGGGATACGACCCGCTGGCGTTCCTCGTCGCCGAGGCGCACGCGCGCAACCTGGAGTTCCACGCGTGGTTCAACCCTTACCGGGTGAGCATGCAGGCCGATCCCAGCCGGCTCTCGCCGGACCACCCCGGCCGGCAACACCCTGACTGGCTGGTCCCCTACGCCGGGAAGCTCTACTACAACCCAGGCATCCCGGAGGCACGGCGGTTCGTCGAGGACGCGATCCTCGACGCAGTCCAGAAGTACGACATCGACGGCGTGCACTTCGACGACTACTTCTATCCCTACCCTTCGGGCACGTTGCCGTTCGACGACGAGGCGACCTTCGCGAGGTATGGCTCAGGCTTTGCCGACAAGGCGTCCTGGCGCCGACACAACATCGACCTCCTGGTCTCCGAACTCTCCCAACGCATCAAGAAAGCCAAGCCCTGGGTGAAGTTCGGGATCAGCCCGTTCGCGGTGTGGCGTAACGTCGCCACGGATCCTGAGGGTTCGAACACCCGGGCGGGCGTCCAGACCTACGACGACCTCGCCGCGGACACCCGCCGGTGGGTACGCGAGGAATGGATCGACTACATCGTCCCGCAGGTCTACTGGAACATCGGCTTTACCCCCGCCGACTACGCCATCCTCGTTCCCTGGTGGTCGGAACAGGTCGAAGGCACCAACGTCCAACTCTTCGTCGGCCAGGCGACGTACAAGGTCGGTACGTCCACCCAGGACCCCGCGTGGTCGGATCCGCGGGAGATGACCCGGCACCTCGCGTTCAACCGCGACTATCCGCAGGTGCGCGGCGACATCTACTTCAGCGCCAAGGATGTCCGCGCCGACCGGCTCGACAACATGAGCATCCTGGCGGCCGACCATTACAGCCGGCCGGCGCTCATCCCAGTGATGACACAGCTTCCCGATGCGGCCCCCGCTCGCCCTGCCCTCACGGGTGCCAGGCGAACCCCTTCGGGGGTACGCATTTCGTGGGTGGACACGTCACCGCGCTCACGGCGGGCCACGTCGTTCGCCATCTACCGCTTCGATGGCACCGAACGGGTCGACCGGCTCGATCCCTGCGCCTTCGCGGATGCCAGCCGGCTGGTCACGACCGTGCGGGCCACTGATTCAGCGGTGCAAGGATTCCTTGACGGCACCGCGCGACCGGGCCAGGCGTACACGTATGCCGTAACCGCACTCGACCGCGGGCATCACGAGAGCGCGCCGAGCATCGGGCGGGTGGTCCAACGCTGAGGCGGGCGGTCGCGGAGGAGCCGCGGTGACAGGATGGGGACATGCCGCTCCTGCTTGTCGACCTCGACAACACACTCGTCGACCGGGATGCGGCGTTCCGTGCGGCCTCCGTGGAGTTCCTTACCACGCACGGATTGCCGACCGTCGACGTCGACTGGATCATGCGCGTTGATGCCAGTGGATATCGTCCGCGCGCCGTCGTCGCCCAGGCGCTGCGGGAAAGGTACGCCAGCCTGGACGCCGGGAGCGTGCAAGCCTTCATTGACAGAGGCGCCGCCGACTTCGTCACCCTTCCCGAAGCCACTCGATTTGCGTTGCGGCACGCGGTGACCGCCGGCTGGACTCCCGTCGTCGTCACCAACGGGTCCGTTACGCAGCAGGAAGCCAAGCTCCGGATTTCCGGGCTTGCTTCGGAGGTCGCGGGCTGGGTGATCTCAGAAGGCGTTGGGGTCAAGAAGCCTTCACGGGCGATCTTCGACGCGGCCGCCGCTTCGGTCGGTGCCCGCCTCGAGGACGGCGGCTGGGTCATCGGGGACGCGCCGCAGGCTGACATCGCGGGCGCTGTCGGCGTCGGGCTGCCGAGCGTCTGGTTGCACCTCGGACGGACCTGGCCGAGTGAGCTCCCGTTCCAGCCGACCCACGTCGCCGACCACCTGCCCGCCGCCCTCGACCACATCCTCACCGTGACACGTTCCTGACGTGTGATCGTGAACGCTGCGCGGTGCTCGGCGGCGTCCGACACCGCGTGGGCAAGGCGGAGGAGAGAGGCGCCCCGTTGAGCGCAGGGCGCATGCCCCGCACTGCAATGCGAAGGACTTGCCGGGAGAATTGAGGAACTCCTTATAAATAAGGGTTCTTGCGATCGTCTTGGTTGCGGCGACGATCTTGACGGGGTAAGATCGAACGCATGAGCGACGGCGATGGTGTGCGGATCTCACCGCTCCCGCCTGGGTTTGCTGAGATGCTTCCCGGTCCGGAGTTGGTGGTGGCGTTCGCTGCTGTCGACCAGTCCGCCTGCAACGGTTTCGAGCTTGGCGTGTTGCTTCAGGCCGCGCGGAAGATCGCCTGCTGGGGCGAGTCTTTGAGTCTTGCTGTGACTGCTGTGTTGGCGCACTGCCCGCCCTGCTTCAAGGATGATGAGGCGGAACGCTCGTCTCAGCCGGAGCCGCGGGCGGCGGAGTTGTTGTCGCCGATGCTGGGGTGGACCAACTACCGCGCCGATCAGTTCATGCTCATCGCCCTCGCACTATCTGACCTACCGAACACCCGTGGTGCGTTGGAACGCGGGGAACTCGAATTCTCTGAGGTTCGGACGATCGTCGACCGGCTCAGCCTCCTACCTCCGGCTGACCGCACCGCAGTGGATGAGGCGATCTTCCCCGAGGTGCTGAAACTGCGGGGCGGGCTGCTACGGCTCTATGTCGAAGCCGAAATCATCAAAGTCAACCCCGAGGCAGCCAAAGAACGCCACAAGCGGGCGCGCGAAGACCGTGGCGTGGACGTCTACCCATCACTGGATGGCGTCTCCGATCTGCGGATCCGTGGGATCTCCCACGACGTTGCCGCCCAGATCTGGGGATACCTGGACGCCATCGCCCGCACCATGAAATCCGGCGGCGATGAACGCACCCTGCCTCAGTTGCGCGCTGACATCGCCGCCTCCCTGCTGTCCGGCCAAGCCGACGTGATCATCTGCGACGGCCAGGAAGAAGCCCGCGAAGGTTCCGGCAGTCGTGAACCGACCAGCACCGATGCTGAGAGTGCCGATGCTGAGAGTGCCGATGCTGGGAGTGCCGGCGAGGACTGCGACTGTGACTGCGAGAACGGTGCCAGCTCCGGAGAGAACGACGAAGACTCCAGCCCGCGTCAAGGGTCCTTTGGCGACCTGCTCGACGAGCACGACAACGCCGACAGCTCTTCCGAAGCTGAGGGTGCGCAGGAGGAATCTGCCGCCGGGCAGGGTGGGTGTCGGCACAGCGGGTGCGACCACGACCACCACCTTGCGGGCTGCCCGTGTGAGGACTGCAAACCTGCCACCTACCCCCACCCGTTGGACCGGCCCGCACGTCAGGCCCGCAATAACGGAGCAACTGGTGAGGGCGACGCGGCCATGGGA
>NZ_KB892769.1 GCF_000373925.1 Actinopolymorpha alba DSM 45243
GCTCCGCTCGCTCATGCGCGTCCTCGCTTCGCTCCGGGCGCGCATGAGGCACTCCAGACGCTGCGTTGATTGATTCGCTCGCTCCGCTCGCTCATTCCCTCGACCGTGGCTCATCGGTCAGGGGATGGCAAGCCACCCACGCCGCCGGGGATCCCAGTCGGCTTACCGAAGGCGCCCGCAATCCGCCACGGCGGTGGATAGCAGGCGTGACGCCGGCGGGCTTGCGCTATCCGCCCCGGGCCGCGGTCGAGGCGTGACGCCGACGGGCTCGCTCCTCCGGCGAGAGCCGCCAACCGTTTCCCTGCCGCTCGACGTAGCCGAGCAGGAGGAGGTGACCGAGGATGCCGAGTACGTCGTCGGCTGCGACGCCCGCGACCTCGGCGATGCGCGCCACGCCTCCGGCCCGGAGCACCGGCACCGCTTCCAGGACCTGCCGGGAGCGCGGGTCCAACGCATCCCGGGAGCGCTCCTCCCCAGCCTTGCGGGGCGCGAGGTCTTCACCGATCCGGCCGATGTGCTCGACGATCTCGTCCGCGTCGGTCACCAGGACGGCCGCGCCTTCGCGGACCATACGGTGGACGCCCGCGGAGGTGGTCGAGGTCACCGGACCGGGGACACCCATGACCTCCCGATGGCAGCGCTCCGCCCAGGCGGCAGTGTTGAGGGCGCCACTGCGCAGTGCCGCCTCCACCACCACCGTGCCCAGCGTGAGCGCGGCGATAAGCCGGTTGCGAATGAGGAACCGCGGCCGTCTGGGTGTGGAGCCGGGCGGCGCCTCACTGACCACGAGCCCGTCCTCCGCGATCCACCGGAACAGCTGCTCGTGGGCACGGGGATAAGGAACGTCGACTCCTGACGCGAGGACGGCCACCGTCTGGCCACCAGCAGCCAACGCGCCCCTGTGTGCGGACGCGTCGATCCCGAAGGCCCCGCCGGAAACCACCACAACGTCCCGATCAGCCAGTCCGGAGGACAGCTCGGCGGCAACGTAGAGGCCATACTGGCTTGCCGCACGAGCCCCGACCACCGCGCACGAGCGCAGGGTGACCTGGCGTAGGTCGGCGGTCCCACGAACCCACAGCGCGAGCGGGGGCCCGCCGCGCTGATCGACCGCCCCCGCCGTTGCCAGCAGGTCCAGGCTTTCCGGCCACTCCGGATCGCCCGGACACACCAGCCGTGCACCGGCCCGGTCAGCGACCGCGAGGTCCCGCTCGGGGTCATTCGCCGCGAGCCGCGTTTGGTAGTCGTCAAGGGCGCGCCCGGGGAAGTGTCCCGAGACGATCGCCTCGAGGGTCGCCTCGGCTCCGTGCTCATTGACGAAGCGGGCAAGGACGAGATCGCCCGGCTCGCCGAGTCGGGCGAGCGCGGCCCGGGCCAGTCGTTCGGCGTCGGACACCATGCTCAGTCCGTCCTTTCACGGCGTTCATCAAGCGAGGTGACCCGCGACGCGGTCGGTCCACGCCCACCGCTTCGGCGCGCCCCATCGAGCCGCCCCGCCTTCCTTGCGGACGCGCTGCCGGCCGGGTCATCACCCACCACTCGGCTCGACCTTCCGCCTCGCCCGCCAGCGGGCGCGCGGGCGCCGGCGGGCTCATGGCCAAGGCGCATCGTCAACGCGGTGAAGAGGTCGTGCCGACCTGGCCGATCCCGACCAGCCAGGTCCGCGAGCGTCCAGGCGATGCGCAACACCCGATCCGCACCGCGCGCGGTGATCCAACCGGACGACAGGTGCCCCTCGACGACAGGCATCGCGCCCGGGTCTGGCGGCCAGCGCCGGCGCAGGATGTAGCCGGGCACGTGAGCATTGAGCGTCCACGGCGTGCCCCGGAACCGGTCCGCCTGGCGCTCCCGAGCCTTCCGCACCCGATCCGCGACGACGGCGGTCGACTCTATCAGCCGCTGGTCGGCCATCATCTCCGCCCTGGCGACCGGCTCCACCAACTGCAGGATGTCGATCCGGTCGCGGATCGGTCCGGAGAGCCGTTGCTGGTAACGCGCCCTGGCCTGCGAGGAGCACGTGCAGTAGATGCCCTTGCCGTACGCCCGGCCGCATGGGCACGGATTGGCGGCCAGCACCAGCTGGAACCTGGCCGGGAAGCGCGCCGTGCCGGCCGACCGGGCGATGACGACCTCGCCGTGCTCGAGCGGTTGGCGGAGAGCGTCGAGAACGGCGGGCCGGAACTCTGGTGCCTCGTCAAGGAAGAGAATGCCCCGGTGTGCCAGCGACACAGCACCGGGCCGGGCGATCCGGGAACCCCCGCCCACCAGGGCCGGCAGGGATGCCGAATGATGAGGATCGCAGTACGGCGGACGCACGACAAGCGGCGCGTCGGCCGGCAGCAGGCCGGCGACCGAATGGATGGCCGTGACCTCCAGCGCCTCCACCGGAGGTAGGTCTGGCAGCAGGCCGGGCATCCGCTCGGCCAGCATGGTCTTGCCGGCGCCGGGTGGGCCCGAGAGAAACAGATGGTGTCCACCCGCCGCCGCCACCTCGACCGCTCGACGCGCCGCGGTCTGGCCCAGCACCTCCGCCAGGTCAAGGGCGCCGAGTCGGTCTGAGCGCGGCAGGACCCCAGCATCGTCGTCGGCCGTCACCTCGGCTCGGGCGTACGGCGGCTCGTCAGGCACCTCCTCCCCGCGCAGGATCGACACCACCTGACGCAGGGTCCGGACTCCGAAGACCTCGACGTCCTCCACCAACCTGGCCTCGCCCATGTTGGTTTCCGGAACGATGAACCTCCGGCACCCCGCCATCGAGGCCGCAAGCACCGACGGCAGCGCACCCCGCACCGCCTTCACGCGCCCGTCGAGCCCCAGCTCACCCAGGAACACCACTCCATCGACGGCACCCTGCGACACCACCCCCGCGGCACCGAGCACGGCGACGGCGATCGCGAGGTCGAAGTGGGCACCGGCCTTGGGCAGGGTCGCCGGTGACAGAGCGACGGTCAGTTTGCGTTGAGGCCAGTCGTGGGCGGAGTTGGCGACCGCCGCACGAACGCGTGACCGGGCTTCGGCCAGTGCGGCGTCGGGCAGGCCAACCAGGCTGAACCCCGGGAGGCCGTTGCCGATGTGTGCTTCGACCTCGACAAGGTGGCCCTCGACACCGACCAGCGCCACCGAGCGTGCTCGCGCCAACGCCATGTCACTCCACCCCTCGCACGTGGTCGACGACAGCCGGCGCCGAACCCTTGTGCAACACGCCGATGACGTCGATCCGTACGCCACCTGGCCGGAGCTCGTGCTCGGCCAGCCACCGCGCGGCGAGCCGGCGGAGCCGGGCGGCCTTCTCCCAGGTCACCGCCTCCAGCGGCGAGCCGAAGCCCAGGCCGGTGCGGGTCTTCACCTCGCACACGACCAGGACGTCGCCGTCTCGGGCGACGATGTCGATCTCGCCGAGTTCGCATCGCCAGTTGCGTGCCAGCACGACAAATCCACACGCCTGCAGATGACGGACCGCCAACTCCTCGCCGTGGCGACCGATCAGGTCTTTCGCCCGCACAGGTGATCACCTCCGCCACCCACCTTGGGCCAGGCGGGCATGCGGTGACGGCGTGCCGGGTCAGCCTGTGGACGAAGTCAGCCGATCTGCCGACTGTGGACAAAAACCTGGCATTGGCCGTCCCACCCGAGGCTGCCTGATATACGGGTATGAGCAGTGCGTTCGGCGCCGCGGACCGGATGTGCCAGCCCGCGTTCCGGCCCGTCCCCGGACGTCGCTTTCGTCGGTATGCCAAGCGGAAGAGAGGCGCATGACGGAAACCGTCGCGAGGACTGTCGTACGCCTTCTCGCCGACGCGGGGGTACGCACCGCCTACACCGTCCCCGGCGAGTCCTTCCTTCCGCTGCTCGACGAACTCCAGGCCGAGCCACGCATCCGCCTCGTATCGACCCGGCACGAGAGCGGTGCGGCGTTCATGGCGGAGGCCGAGGGCAAGCTCACGGGCCGGCCGGCCCTCGCGTTGGCGAGCCGGGGCCCGGGCGCCGCCAACCTGGCGATCGGGCTCCACACCGCCGACCAGGACCAGACCGGGCTGATCGCGATCCTCGGACAGGTGGAGTCGAACGTACGCGGCCGCGAGGCGTTCCAGGAGGTGGACCTCGCGGACTTCTGTGCACCGATCAGCCGATGGTCTCGCGAGGCCGTCGACGCCGCCGACGTACCCGCCCTCACCGTCGAGGCGTACGCCCGCGCTGTCGGATCCCGGCCCGGCCCCGCCATCCTGAGCGTCCCGACCGACTTCTGGTCCCAGCCGTACGACGGTGAGCCGCCGCCGATCGCCTCGATCCCGCCGTTCAGCACGCACCCGCCCTCACCCGCGGGCACGGTGGACCAGGCCGCCCGCGAACTCGCCCGGCTGATCGCGCGGGCTCGCCACCCCGTCGCCATCGCCGGGCCGGGCGACCGGATCGGCCGGACGGCGTTATGCCAGGCCTCCGAGCGGTGCGGCTTCGGCGTCTACGTGGCCTTCCGGCGCCAGGACAGCGTCGACGAAGATCACCCGCACTTCCTCGGCCATCTCGGGCTCGGCGTTCCCGATCGCATCCGGCGCGGCCTCGACGACGCCGACCTGGTGGTGCTTCTGGGTACCCGCCTCGACGCGATCACCTCGCAGGACTTCCGTTATCCGCTACCCGGACAGCACCTGGTCATCGTCGGCCGGGGACTTCCGTCTCCCAGGCACGACGGCCCGACCACCGTCCTCGACGTCGACCCGCAACGCGTCCTTGACAGGCTGGCAGGCAAGGACGTGGTTGCTGGGAACGCTCCCACGACGCGGTCCTGGGATCGCTACCACCAGGCCGCGGTGGCGTACGCCGTTCCCCCGACCAACCACGGCGCGAACGGCATCCATCCGGCCGATGTCGTCACCGCGTTGCGCCGGCTGGCTCCCGACGACGTGATCCTCACCAACGACGCCGGCAACTTCGCGGCCTTCCTGCATCGCTACTGGCGGTTTCGTACGTCGCACCGCCTGCTCGGCCCGTGCAACGGCGCGATGGGCTACGCGGTGCCGGCAGCGGTGGCCGCCAAGCTCGCCCGGCCGCACCAGAGCGTGGTCGCTCTGGTCGGAGACGGCGGGATCCTCATGACCGGACAGGAGATCGAGACCGCGGTGCGGTACGACGCGCCCATCGTGGTGGTGGCCTTCCAGAACGGCATGTACGGCACGATCGCGATGCACCAGGCACTAAGGCAAGGCCGCCTTGCCGCCGTCGACATCGGCCGGCTCGACCTCGCGCGATGGGCGGAGGGCCTTGGCGCTAAGGGCATCGTCCTCGACGACCCGGCCGACATCGAGGACGCGCTCCGAACGGCCTTGCGGAGCACGCGTCCCTGCGTCGTCGACGTGCGCACCGACCCGGACGTCATCGCCCCCGAACGCCGACTCTCCCAACTGCTGTGACCATGCCGCGTCCCACACCGGAAGGGGAATCCCTTGGCCCGCAAGCGCCCTGACGAACTCCGCAGCCACCGGTGGTACGGCGACCCAGGGCTCCGCGCCTTCGGCCACCGCTCGCGTACCCGCCAGATGGGCATCGCCGCTGAGGAGCACCTCGGTAAGCCCGTGATCGGTGTGATCAACACCTGGAGCGAGATCAACCCGTGCCACACCCACCTGCGGCAGCGCGCCGAGGAGGTGAAGCGGGGCGTCTGGCAGGCCGGCGGCTATCCGGTCGAGTTGCCGGCGATGTCGCTGTCGGAACCGTTCCAGAAGCCGAGCACCATGCTCTATCGCAACCTGCTGGCGATGGAGACCGAAGAGTTGCTCCGCTCCTACCCCATCGACGGCGCCGTCCTGCTGGGCGGCTGCGACAAAACCACGCCCGCGTTGCTGATGGGCGCGATCAGCATGGACGTACCCGCGATCTTCGTACCGGCCGGCCCCATGCTGCGCGGCAACTGGCGCGGTCAGGTGCTGGGGAGCGGGAGCGACGTCTGGAAGTACTGGGACGAGAAGCGCGCCGGCGTGATCGGCGAGGAGGAATGGGCCGAGATCGAGGAGGGCATCGCGCGATCGCCCGGCCACTGCATGACGATGGGTACGGCGTCGACGATGACCTCAGCTGCCGAGGCGCTCGGCATGACACTGCCCGGTGCGGCATCGATCCCAGCCGCGGACTCCACGCACGCCCGGATGGCGGCGGCCAGTGGACGCCAGATCGTCGAGATGGTGTGGAACGACCGCCGCCCGTCCCACATCCTCGACGAACGCGCCTACCACGACGCCGTCGCGACGGTCCTTGCCCTCGGCGGATCCACCAACGCCGTCATCCACCTGATCGCGATGGCTGCCCGTAGCAAGGTGCGGTTGACACTGGACGACTTCGACGCGCTCTCCCGGCAGGTACCCGTCCTCGCCAACCTGCGCCCGACCGGCGCCCATCTGATGGAGGACTTCTACTACGCGGGCGGTCTGCGTGCCCTCCTTGCCCGCCTCCGCGACGTCCTCCATCTGGACCGGCCCACCGTGACCGGCAGGCAGCTCAGGGATGTGCTCGCGGGTGCCGAGGTCTTCGACGACGACGTGATCCGCCCGCTCGACAAACCGGTCTGGCCCGAGGGCGGGCTCGCGGTGTTGCGCGGCAACCTCGCCCCCGGCGGCGCGGTCATCAAGCACGCGGCCGCCGAACGCCGCTTCCACCGGCACACGGGCCCGGTGGTCGTCTTCGACGGCTACCAGGACCTACAGCGGCGGATCAACGACGAGCGGCTCCCGATCACGCCCGACACCGTGCTGGTCCTGCGGGGCGCCGGCCCCAAGGGCGGCCCAGGGATGCCGGAGTACGGCATGCTGCCGATTCCTGACCGGCTGCTGAAACAGGGCGTACGCGACATGCTGCGGATCTCGGACGCGCGGATGAGCGGGACGAGCTACGGCGCCTGCGTGCTTCACGTGGCGCCCGAATCCCACGTGGGAGGTCCGCTCGCCCTGCTCCGCGACGGTGACCTGGTGACGCTCGACGTGGCCGCGCGTCGGCTCGACGTCGAGCTGTCACCCGCCGAGCTCGAAACCCGGAGGCAGAGCTGGACACCGCCGGCACCGGCGTACAGTCGCGGCTACGGCGCGTTGTACCTCTCGCACATCACGCAGGCCGACGAGGGATGCGACTTCGACGTCCTGGCACGCCACGACGAGGTCACCGAACCAGAGAGCCGCTGAACCGCCGGGCACCGAACCTCGCGAACCACCGCGCCCCGCGAACCACCGCGCCCCGCGAACCGGCAAGCCCGCGGGGCCAGTGTCGCGGTGCGGGCCTAGCGCGCCTGTAGCGCGTCCAGACCGACCGCCATCGCGCAGACGAGTCGCCGATCGATCGCCGGGTCATGGACGGTCACGTCGTAGTGGTCGCGCAGCCCGAGCCGGCGCTCCACCGACATCACCGGTCGCCCGTCGGCGGTGCTGAAGTCGAAGTGGTAGGGCCACGGGAAGGAGTCGAGCACCCGGCGCAGGATCGCGACGGGCATGCTCCGCTCCTGGCCGCTGCACTCGCCAAGGCCGGGCTGGCCGATGTGCCAGGTGGTCCGCAGCAGCGACTGCCCGAAGTCCTTGCGGAACCACCCGATCGGGTTGCCGTCCGCGGTCGTCACGTCGTAGGTCGCGCCGAGGTCGACGACCGAACGCGCCTTGAAGCCGAAAAGCGGGAGGGTGCGTTGCTCGTCGGCGTACAGCGTCACCTGCTCCTTGAAGGCCATCCGCTTCTGCTGAGCCAGCGCCACTCGCTGCCCACCGGCCCAGATCTCGTAGCGGTTGACCATGAAAGTGATTCGCTGGCGGACCTCGAGATGCTGCTGACTCTGCAGCGCGGCGAAGTCCATCAGCGGCTCCCGAAGGTGTCGTCGTCCTTGGGCAGCTCGAAGTCGCTCTTGGCAAGCTCCTCGACGTTGACGTCCTTGAACGTCACAACCTTGACGTTCTTGACGAACCTGGCGGGACGGTACATATCCCACACCCAGGCGTCTGACATGGTCACCTCGAAGTAGGTCTCGCCGCCCTCACTGCGCACCTTGAGGTCGACGTGGTTGGCGAGATAGAAACGCCGGTCGGTCTCGACGACGTACTTGAAGATGCCTACGACGTCGCGGTACTCCCGGTAGAGCTGCAGCTCCATCTCGGTTTCGTACTTCTCGAGGTCTTCGGCGCTCATCCGCTGCGCTCCCCTCCTCGAGGCAGGCTCCCCGTGGTCACACTCACCAGGTCCTCGTTGTCTGTGGGTCGATCGGCTTCGTCGGCGACGGCCGTCGCCTCCGGTCCATTCTCGCCCATGGGACCGACAGGAACCTGGGACGGTCGTGGTCCCTCGGCTCCGGCCGCTCGCAGGACGTTGACCCAGCGTAGACGGTGTTCTGGACACGGTCCGTGGCGATCAAGGGCCGCTTGGTGATCGGCCGTGCAGTACCCCTTGTGGGTGGCGAAATCGTACGCTGGATACCGCTCGTGCAGCTCCGCCATGATCCGGTCGCGGGTCACCTTGGCGATCACGGACGCCGCCGCGATGCAGGCGACCACCCGGTCGCCCTTCCACACCGCCAGGCCCGGCGTGCCGAGGCCGTCCACCGGAAATCCGTCGGTCAGGACGTAGGACGGGAGGGTGTCGAGTTGGAAGAGTGCCCGGCGCAAGGCCTCGATATTGACCCGATGCATCCCGAGTCGGTCGCATTCGGCCGGGGGTACAACGACGACCGACCAGGCCAGCGCCCGACGGACCACCTCGGCGTAGCAGCGTTCCCGCGCTTTGGCGGTGAGCAGCTTGGAGTCAGCCAGGCCGGGTATCTCACCCCGGCGCCCCTCGGGCAGGATCACCGCGGCGGACACCAGCGGGCCCGCGCACGCCCCACGGCCGGCCTCGTCAACACCCGCGACGGGAGTGAGCCCGCCTCTCCGGAGCGCCCGCTCGTAGGCGTACAGGCCCGAGTCCCGCCGGACCACCACCCGACGCGATGCACGCATCGATCAGACCTCCCTGGCCACCTACCCGGCGCGCGGCCACCCCCTCATTCTGGGCCTTCGATCCGTGGCGCCGACCGCTGACTCCGGACCCTCACCCGGGCGACCACCCGCCGCGCCGATCCGGCCCTTGCTACCCGCGAGGTCGGTCGCGCCGGCGGCGTAGGACGTGGCGACGCAGGCCCGCGATCGGGAAGACCACCCCGGCCGCCGCGAGCACCGGCACGGCTCCCGTGGCCGCACCGGACACAGGACCGATGATCTGACTGGCCAGGCCCGCCTCGGCGTATGCGGCCGGGCGGTTGAGAAGCGCCATCCGGTCGAGCGGCCACACCACCACGAAAGCACGACCCAACACGTGGTCGGTCGGGATGGTGCCGCCACCTGGGTCACCGAGATGGGAGCGGGAGTCTGCGGACGCCGAGCGGTGGTCACCCATCACCCAGACTCGATCGGGTGCGACCTTGATGTCGAACGGCGTCAGCGACGGCGCGTCACCGGCGTAGAGGTAGGTCGACTCCTCCAGCGGCTTGCCGTTGACCGTGATGCGGTCCTGCTTGTCGCAGCACACCACACGATCGCCAGGCAGGCCGATGACCCGCTTGATGAAGTCCTTCTCGCCGACCGTGGTGAACCCGAACAGCTCGCCGACCTGCTGGAGGAAGCGCTGGGGGGCGCCCTCCGGCTCGGGGATGGTGACTTCGCTCTCCCAGGAGTCCGCGCCGTTGAACACGATCACGTCTCCGCGCTCGATCTCACCGAGCCGGTAGGAGAGCTTGTTGACCAGGACGCGATCCCCCGGGACGAGGGTGTTCTCCATCGACTCCGACGGGATGTAGAACGCCTGGATCAGGAACGTCTTGATGAGGAGCGCCAACCCCAGCGCGAGGATGACGAGAACCGGCAACTCCCGCCAGAACGAGCGTTCCTTGCCAGATCGCCGGGCAGAGTCGTCCTTGCCGGACTCATCGTTCGACCCCAACGTCGGCGTCCTCTCCGAGACTGTCTCGCGATTAGTCGCGATCTCCCGCTCGTCCACCTGATCGAGCCTAGCGGGCAGGGTCAGCGCGCGGGCGTGGACTCGCGCTTCTCCTTGATCTTGGCGGCCTTACCGCGCAGACCGCGGACGTAGTAGAGCTTGGCGCGCCGGACGTCACCGCGGGTGGCGACCTCGATCTTCTCGATCACCGGGGTGTGCAGGGGGAAGGTCCGCTCGACGCCGACGCCGAAGCTGACCTTGCGGACGGTGAACGTTTCCTTGATCCCGGAGCCGGAACGCCGGATGCAGACACCCTGGAACACCTGGACCCGGGTGCGGTTGCCCTCGACGACCTTCACATGCACCTTGAGGGTGTCGCCTGCCTGGAACCCCGGAACGTCGGAACGCAGGGAAGCGGCATCGACGGCATCGAGCGAAGTCATGATCTCTCCTCGTGGTGCCACAGGTCACCACTGGTAGCAGTGGGCAACTCGTCACGCTTGCCGGGCAGACCATCGAACCCGGGCATTCCCCCTATGGCAGGAATGCGGCTGGCGGTGATCCGCACAGCATCAGCGCCCAAGTGTGACATACGAACACGGGAACCCGGACATCGGCCGCCACGGTCGACCCGCGGGACCTCACCCCTGATCAGACCAGCCCTCAGCGCCCAGCACCTCGCGGTCATGGGCGTCCAACGCCTCCGCGAGAAGTCGTCGCAGCAGGTCGGGCCGCCGACGAATCGTCCGCCGGAGCGCCTCGTCCCGGCGCCAGCGCGCGATCTGGCCGTGGTGGCCTGACAGAAGGACCGGGGGTACGTCGAGATCCCGCCAGTTCGACGGTTTCGTGTAGACGGGGTACTCCAGGAGGCCGGCACTGTGGGACTCCTCGACCAGCGACTCGGGATTGCCGAGTACGCCAGGAAGCAGCCGGGCCACCGCCTCGACGATCACCAGGACCGCCACCTCGCCGCCGGCGAGTACGTAGTCACCGATGGACACCTCGTCGACCCGCATCCGGCGGGCGGCGTACTCGACGACCCGGTGGTCGATCCCTTCGTACCGGCCGCAGGCGAACACCAGCCAGGGTTCGGCGGCAAGTTCCTCCGCGAGGCCCTGCGTGAAGGGTGTGCCCGCGGGCGTGGGAACGACAAGGCGGGGTTGCGGGCCCTCCTCGGGCGCCAGCGCGTCCAAAGCCTCACCCCAGGGCTCGGGCCGCATCACCATCCCGGCGCCGCCGCCGTACGGCGTGTCGTCGACGGTGCGGTGCCGGTCGTGCGTCCAGGTGCGCAGGTCGTGGACCCGCAGGTCGAGCGTGCTTGCCTCGACCGCCTTCCCGACCAGGGAGAGCCGGAGCGGCGCGAGATAGTCGGGAAAGATCGAGATGACGTCCAGCCTCACGTGGCGCCACCCTCGGACTCGAGGAGGCCGGGCGGTGGGTTGATGACGAGCCGCCGCCCGTCGAGATCAACCTCCGGAACCACCGCCGCGACGAACGGGACGAGGATCTCCTCACCGCTCTCGGCGCGGACCGCCAGCACCTCCTGCATCGGGAGGTGCAGCACCTCGGCGACGGCACCGACCGGTGCGCCCGAGACGGTTTCGACCGCGAGCCCGACCAACTGGTGGTCGTAGAACTCGTCCGGATCTTCGGGCCGCTCGTCGTCTGGAACGTCGACCACCAGAAAGACACCGCGGATGCCTTCGGCAGCGGCACGGTCCGCGATCCCCTCGAACCTCACGAGGAGGCGGGCGCCGTGCCAGTGGGTGGACTCGATCGTCAACGTCCCCGCGTCAGTGGCGAACTCCGCCCCGGGGGCGAGCCGCTCATCGGGCGCGTCGGTGCGTACGTCGACCGTGACCTCGCCACGAAGGCCGTGCGCGCGGCCGACTTTGCCAACGATCAACTCCATCGAGGCCAGCCTCCGCAGTGTAGTTCCGGCCCTGCACGCATCACGTCGATCCAGGACGCCCTCGACCGGACGACGTCGCCGATGGATCAGCGACCGGATCGGCCGCGGGCCTCGACGAAGTCGATGCGGGGGCTGCGGCCGTTGTCGAGGGCGCCAATGACAGTACGGATCGCGTGGGCGGTGCGACCCCGACGTCCGATCACTCGACCGAAGTCGTCGGGGTGCACGCGTACTTCGTACGTCCGACCGCGCCGAAGCTCCCGGGTCGTCACCCGGACATCATCCGGGTGCGCGACGATGCCGCGAACCACATGCTCCAAAGCCTCGGCGAACATCACTCAGCCCTCGCCCTGCGCCGCGTCCGCGGTCTCGGCGGCGTCCTTGGACTCCGCCTGCTCCGCGCCCTTCTCATCCGCGGCCGGCTTCTCCTCGGCCTTGGGCTTGCGGGACTTCTTCTGGCTGACAGCCTCGCTCTGGGGCCCGGAGTGCGCGTCACGCAGCGCCTCGTCATAGAGGGCGCGCTTCTCGGCCTTCGGGGCGAGCACCCGCAGCGGCTCGGCGGGAGCCGGCTCGCCCTTGAACTTCTGCCAGTCGCCGGTGCGCTTCAGGATGGCGACGACGGGCTCGGTGGGCTGCGCCCCCACGGACAGCCAGTGCTGCACGCGCTCGGAGTTGACCTCGATGAAGCTCGGGTCACTCTTGGGGTGGTACTTACCGATCTGCTCGATCGTCTTACCGTCGCGCTTGGTCCGAGAGTCAGCGACGACGATCCGGTAGTGGGGCGCACGGATCTTGCCCATGCGCTTCAGCCTGATCTTGACGGCCACGGGTGTGGTGTCTCCCTTGGTGAATGCTCTGTGGCATGAGGGGTGAGCTGACGCACGCCACGTGGGGAGCGGCGCCGACATCTCGCAGGGACCCGACCGGCCACGGGTGAGAGGGCTCGCGACCGGCGGACTCGGTCGACCATTCTGCCAGACGTCACGCCGATGTTTCGCACACGGTGTGGACCCGTCACCCGGTCAGCCGCCGGAGGCTCACCCGGTGGCTGACGCGGAGGCTGACCCGGAGGCGGCGCGGCGGACGAAGCCGGCCAGGTCAGCGCTCTGCTGGAGCCGGCTCGGCTCGTGGACGTACATCATGTGACCTGCGTGGTAATTGCACATCTCGATGTTGGCGCGGAGTTCCGCCGGCAAGGAGAGGTGTGCCAGGGCGTGCTCGGCGGCGAAGTACGGCGTCGCGCCGTCGTAGTAGCCGCATCCGACCTGGATCTGTAGGTGCGGGTTGTGCCGCATCGCCTCGGCGAGGGTCGGCGCGACGCTCACCTCCCGACCCTCGAACTCCTCGAAACTCCAGGGTCGGACCCGGTCGGTGAGGATTTCGTACGGCAGGTCGTTCTCGTACCCCAGATCAACCCGGACGTAGTGGTTGAGAGCCGCGGTGTACCGCCCGTGGATCGCGGCGTAACTCGGGTCGTAGGTGCCGTGCTCCCCGCCGTCGTCCGCCTCCAAACCGGTGAACCGCCCGTCGAGCCGCCCGACGGTGAGTCGCCGGTCGCGGAGCAACTCCCGGAAGAACCTCTGATGCTCGAGCCGCAGGTCGACCCGGTCGACGTACTCCTCTGACAGTCCGGTCACGCGGGCGAGCCGGCGCACTGTTTCGGCACGCTCCTCGGCCGGCATCCGGTCTCCCCGTGCCAGGGCGTAGGGGTAGTCCCGGTTGGCGAATTCCTCCGCTTCCCGGAGTACGTCGTCGAGCGGGCGGTCGCCGTGCCGGCCGTGATAATGGGCGATCGCGGCATAGGTCGGCAAGAACAACGGATGCGGCAGATCGTGCGTGTCGGCGAACCGGACCGTCCCCATGTCGAGCACCGACGAGATGAGCATGATGCCGTTGAGGTACAGGCCGTACCGCTGCTGGAGATGACCTGCCAGCGCCGCCGCGCGGAGCGTGCCGTACGACTCCCCCGCCAGGAACTTCGGCGACATCCAGCGGCCGTTGCGTGAGGTCCACAGGCGGATGAGCTCGCCGACGGACTCGAGGTCACCCCGGAAACCGTGGTAGTCGGCGGGTTTGCCGTTCTGGACCACCCGGGAGTAACCGGTCGAAACCGGGTCGATGAACACCAGGTCGGAGTGTTCGAGCAGGCTCTCGGGGTTGGGGCCGAGCGCGTACGGCGGCGGAAGCAGCGCGCCCGCGTCCCCCATCAGCACCCGACGCGGCCCCATCAGGCCGAGGTGCAGCCACACGCTGGAAGAACCCGGCCCGCCGTTGAACGCGAACGTCACGGGGCGCGTCGCTGGAAGGCGGCCGTGACGAACAACTCGGCTCTGGCCTGGTGCCCGTCGAAGGCGCCGTCTGTGTGCACCTCCTCGCGGAGGACCACCCGCCCGGTCGTAGCCGTGTAGGCGAACTCGCCAACGGGCGTGGCCAACGTATGCCGGGTGGTGACGAGGTGGTCAGCCGGCGCTGGCGGCGTTGAGTTGGCGTTCCGGCCGCCGCCGTTCTGGGAGCCGGCGTTCGGGCTGCCGTTGTGGGGGCCGGCGTTGTGGGGGCTGTTGTCGTCGCTGCCGGATCCGTGCGGGTTTGGCGCTGTCGGCATGCTCCGAACCTGGCGCCGCGCCACCCACCCACCCACCCGCGGCCTGCCCTGATCACACTCTGGCCATCTTGATCTTCGCCACCGCCGCGCTCGCCTGCTGCCGGACCTCACGTGGCAGATGCCCACCTCACACGGCAAATTTCGAACCCTCATCGCGTACACCCAGGCCGCCCGGATATTGAGATCACGGCGTCGGCGAGGTCAGCGGACGACAGCGCCCCGGAGCACGATCCGTGCCGGCGCCGCGAGAACGCCGAGGTTGTCGAGCGGGTTGTCGGCGTACACCACGAAGTCGGCTGGTGCGCCCTCGTGCAGACCCGCGTTGAGCCCGAGCCACTCGCGCGCCCGCCACGACCCCGCACCGAGCGCGTCGTACGCCGACAACCCCACGCGCTCATGGAGCATCCGGATCTCGGTCGCGATCAGGCCGTGTGGCAGCACTCCACCCGCGTCGGTGCCGGCGTAGATCGGCACCCCCGCGGCGTACGCCGCACGCAGCGTCTCGTCGACCCGGCCATACAGCTCCCGCATGTGGACCGCGTACGCCGGGAACTTCGGCTCGCCCTGGTCGGCGTACCGCGGGAAGTTGTCCACCTGCCGCCGGGTCGGAACCAGCGCGACCTGGCGCTCCGCCATGATCGCGACCAGCTCGGGTGAGAGTCCGGTGCCGTGTTCGAGGCAGTCGATGCCCGCCGCCAGCAGGTCGGGCAGCGCCTCCTCGCCAAAGACGTGGGCCGTCACCCGGGCGCCGAGTTCGTGCGCCTTCGCGATCGCCGCGGCGAGCGCGTCACCTGGCCAGCAGGGCGTGAGGTCACCGGCGTCCCGGTCGATCCAGTCGCCGACCAGCTTGACCCACCCGTCACCCCGGCGCGTCTGGTCGGCCACGGTGTCGACGAGTTCGTGCGGCTCGATCTCGACGCCGTAGTTACGGATATAGCGCTTGGAACGAGCGACGTGCCGGCCGGCCCGGATGATGTGGGGAAGATCCGCACGGTCGTCGATCCAGCGGGTGTCGGCGGCGCTGCCGGCGTCCCGGATGAGCAGGGTGCCGGCGTCCCGGTCGGCGAGCGCCTGCTCCTCCTGCACAGCGGGCGGGACCGCGCCGTCGGCGTCGAGGCCGACGTGGCAGTGCGCGTCGACAAGGCCGGGAACGACGTACCCCACGGCGACCGTCTCCGCCCCGGCGACGCGCTCGTAGGTGACCCGCCCGTCGACGACGTACAGGTCCCGATGGTCACCCTCAGGCAACACCACGCCGCGGACGTGCAGGGGCGCCGGCCCAGGCGCTCCTGCCGCGCTCACTTCCCGTCTTTCGGCAGGAGGTCGCGGAACTCCTTCGGCAGCTCGAACCCCTCGGGCACGTCGGCCTGGCCCTTGAGCAGATCAGGCAGGTCGCCACCGCCGAACGCCTCGGGGACGGCGGACTCGCTCCCGTCTGCGGACTGAGCGGTCACGGCGTCCTGGCGGGCCCGCTTGGCGGGATTGCCCGAACGGCCGGCCTTCTGTTTCTTGCCCCCGCGGCCCTTCTTGCCCTTACGGCCACCAATGGCACCCATGCCCGGGATTCCAGGCATTCCGGGGATCCCCTTGCCCTGGCTGAGCTGGCTCATCATCTTGCGGGCTTCGAGGAAACGCTCGACGAGCAGGTTGACGTCGGTGACCGTGGCGCCCGAGCCGTTCGCGATCCGCGACCGACGCGAACCGTTGATGATCTTCGGGTCGTCCCGCTCGGACGGCGTCATCGAGCGGATGATCGCCTCGACCCGGTCGAGTTCGCGGTCGTCGAGTTGGTCGACCTGGTTGCGGATGTCACCAAGCCCCGGGAGCATCCCGAGGATCTTCGACAGCGACCCCATCTTGCGGACCGCCTGCATCTGCGCGAGGAAGTCCTCCAGGGTGAAGCCGCGCTCGGTCTTGAGCTTCTCGGCGACCCTGGCCGCCTGGTCTTCGTCGAACGCCTTCTCGGCCTGCTCGATGAGCGTGAGCACGTCGCCCATGCCGAGGATCCGGGACGCCATCCGGTCGGGGTGGAAGACGTCGAAGTCCTCGAGCTTCTCGCCGTTGGAGGCGAACATCACCGGTCGGCCGGTGACGTGCCGGACCGACAGCGCCGCACCACCGCGGGCGTCGCCGTCGAGCTTGGACAGGACGACACCGTCGAAGCCCACGCCGTCGCGGAACGCCTCCGCCGTGGTCACCGCGTCCTGACCGATCATTGCGTCGACCACGAAGAGGATCTCGTCAGGCTTCACGGCGTCGCGGATGTCGGCGGCCTGCCGCATCATGTCGGCGTCAATACCGAGCCGGCCGGCCGTGTCGACGATGACGACGTCGTAGAGCTTGCTGCGCGCGTGCTCGATGCTGCGCCGCGAGACGTCCACCGGGTCGCCGACGCCAGTCCCCGGCTCGGGCGCGAACACCGCCACCCCGGCCTGCTCACCGACCACCTGGAGCTGCTGGACGGCGTTGGGGCGCTGCAGGTCGGCGGCGACGAGCAGAGGCTGGTGACCCTGCTCCTTCAGCCAGCGCCCGAGCTTGCCGGCCAGCGTGGTCTTACCCGCACCCTGCAGACCGGCGAGCAGGATCACGGTCGGCGGCGTCTTGGCGAACCGCAGGCGCCGGGTGTCGCCGCCGAGGATCTTGATGAGCTCCTCGTTGACGATCTTGATGACCTGCTCGGCCGGGTTGAGCGCCTGGTGCACATCGGCGCCGCGAGCCCGCTCCTTGACCTGCCCGATGAAGTCACGCACCACCGGCAGGGCAACGTCGGCCTCCAGCAGCGCGATCCGGATCTCGCGGGCGGTGGTGTCGATGTCGGCGTCAGTGAGCCGACCCTTGCCGCGGAGTCGCTTGAACGTTGCTTCGAGGCGGTCCTGAAGTGTGGCGAACACGGTGGCAGTCTGGTCCTCGTTCGACGTGATGGGTCCTGGTCAGGGTATCCGCCTGACACCTGGGCGCGGACGCGCCGCCAGACGGTTTACGGAACGCAGCGTGCCAATTCTCCACGATGCATGCCGTATTGCGCGCGTCTCGTGGGCAATGATCACGTTAGCGTGGCCCTGCGCCCCTTCGCATAGTTACGTGGTCGTTACCCGCTTCGCATGGTGCGGAGCCAGGCGGGGCATGCGATGGCCACCATGGACGCGAGCAACCCTCGCACCCGCACAGGTTCAGTCCTCAGTGCCGACAGCATCGAGTGCATCCAGGTCGCCGCCACGCACCTTCAGGATGATCTCGGTGTACCTGTCTTCGCGCACGGCCGTGACCAACTCCGGGTCCAGCCGGGGCCCCTCAGCGCCGCCATCCGCATCGCGACGCTGGGCCTCTTGGAGGTCTGCGGCCAGATCGGATCCCACCCCGTTCTCAGCGATCGCGGCGTCGATCCGATCCTTGCGTTCGACCTGAGGCGGCTCCTTGGTCATCTCCCCGGTCAGTTGATCGTCGATCGCGGCGTTGAACGACGCGCGGACGGCTTCGGTGACGCGACCTGCCTCTTCGGGCTGTACGAGGTGATGCAACTCCTCCGACTCCTCACGGCCGTCCACCGTGACAACAACCTCGGTGATCTCGCCGCCGGCCGCTTCCACGGCGTCGACCGCGCGTTCCAGACTGACACCGGTATCGACTCGCACCTGCCTAAGGTCCGCGGCACCCAGTTGCGCGAGTCCGCCCGCCACCAAGAGCACCGGGCCGCCGATACCACCACCCAGCCACGCAAGACGCTTCTTGAGCCGTCCATCCATGGACACTCTCCCTTGACTTCCTGCGCCTCGACGAGAACCCCCCGCAGGGCCATATCCGACGGAACGCCGCCTAGGTGCGAGGAGCATAGAGCAATTAGCTTGCCGTGCCCTGGCCCGAGCGGAGGCAGACGTGGGACTTGGCGACGATGTGGTGGCCGGGGCGCCCATGCTCGTTGAACCTTGAGCAGCTGCCCACTTTCGCGTGAGAACCGGGCATCTACTCGAGGTTCGACGCAAGGCCCCCTCAGAGCTGCCCACGATATGAGACATGCCCTTTGGCCTGGTCGAGTTGTCATAGGTTTCTCGGTCTCTTAGCCGAGATTCCTCTGACAACTCGGGGTTGCCCGCTGGTTTCTCAGTATTCGGAACGATCGGGTGTACGCCATTCGAGACGGGCGCGACCGCACGCGGCATCTCCTCGCGAAGCACGCTCACGCCAAGGAGTGGAGACATTTCCGTGCTCCCACACGGAAAAGTCTCCACTCCCTATCAGGTCAGCCAGTGCAGCGGCGGTCCAGGTCCAGGCGTTGGAGACCTGGCCGCCGAGATCTGCTACTTCCTCTTCGAACAACTCGCAGACGCACCGCCCACACATGAGAACGAACCGCGCCGTTCAAGGGGCGGCGATCCGTCGACACGACGGTTTTGTATGGGCCTCTATTGACGACAGTGAGTGTCGAGACTTCGTACTCGCTCCAACGGTGGTGTAAAGCGTTGACTGCCTAAACCGAGATCAGCGGAATCCTCAGGCGAGCGCGGCCTGGAGCGAACGACGGACCCGCGCGGCCGCGTCCTCGGTGAGCGGCCGGCCATCAGCGCCGGTCAGGTAGAACACGTCGACGGCCTCACTCGCCCAGGTGCTCACATGCGCCGACCGGACCGAGCACCCGGCAGCCGCCACCGCCGTACAGATGCGGTGAAACAAGCCGGGCCGGTCATGCGCCCGGACCTCGAGGACAGTGGCCGCCGCCGAGGCGTCCTTGACCACGCGCAGGTCCGCCGGGACCCGCGCCGATCCCGACCCGGAGGCAGCAGCGGAGACAGCGCCGGGGCCGGCTGGGTGACCCGCACCGCGCCGGGGAGTCCGCCGACCGGTGGGTTGGTCGTACGCCGCGTCCATCCGGCCCAGCCGCTCCGTGAGTTCGTCGGAACCTCCGGCCAGCGCCGCCGTCAGGCGTTCCCGCAGGACAGTCGCGTCCGGCGGGTCACCGACGACCGACCACACCGACACGCCCCTGCCGTCGAGCGTCTCCACCGAGGCCGACTGGACGGAGAGCCGGGCGAGTGCCAGGACCGCAGCGACGGTGGCGAGCAGGCCCACCCGGTCGGGCGCCACCACCGTGATCCGGATCGCGCCCCACGCGTCCTCGGAATCGGCCTCCACCACGACGTCCGGCACACCGCGCTGCGCCAGCAGGCGTTGCCACGGCAGCAGCGGGCGCGGCAAGGGCACTTGGCCGCGTTCGAGCTGCCCGCGGACCCGGGACACGAGACGGGCCAGCAGCGCGGCCCGCCAGGGCGTCCATGCCACCGGACCGGTCGCTCGTGCGTCGGCCTCGGACAGCGCGGCGAGCAGGTCGAGGGTGTCGGCGTTCTCGACCACCGACGCGACCTGCTTGATCGTCTCGGGGTCGTCGAGGTCGCGCCGGGTGGCGGTCTCGACCAGCAGCAGGTGATGTCGGACCAACGCGGTCAGGGTGGCCACGTCCGCCGGGCTGAACCCCCAACTCGGGGCGAGCCGCTCAGCGATCGCGGCACCCACCGCGCTGTGGTCGTTCCCAGCCTCACCGCCAACGCGAACCTCACCGCCAATGCCGGCCTCACCACCGGCGACGCCGGCTCCGCCCGGGCCACCCTCGCGGTCGCCGCCCTTGCCGATGTCGTGCAACAGCGCCGCGACCAGCAGGAGGTCTGGCCGGTGGACGCGGCGGACGAGCGTCGACGCACGCACACACGTCTCGAGCAGGTGACGGTCGACCGTGTGGCGGTGGACGGGGGAATACTGCGGCGCACACCGCACCCGCCGCCATTCGGGCAGCAGCTTGTCGATGACTCCGGCCTGGTCCAACGTCTCCCAGACCGGGCGCAGGTCGCCGCCCGTGCCCAGGAGCGCGCTGAAGAGCCGGCGCGCCTCTTCCGGCCATGGGTTCGGGAGCGGCACGAAGGCGTGGGCGAGCCGATCCGCCGTGTGGGGCGCGAGCAGGAGCCCCCGGTCGGCCGCCGCGTACGCCGCCCGCAACGGCAGCAGCGGGTCGCGTCCCAACCGCGCGTCCGGCGCGAGCACCACCTCGCCGTCGACCGCGGCGACGCCCGGCGCCAGTGGGGTGAGGAGCGGACCCGGTCGTGGCCGGGCCCGGGTGATGCGTCGACCGGAACGGGCGGCGAGCGCTCGTCCGGCGCGTCGCCAGGCGATGTCACCGGTGTGGCTCAGCGTGCGCCCGAGTTGGTAGACGTAGCGCAGGAGCGCGTCCCGGTCAGGGAGCCCGCAGCCGCGTGCCACGTCGGGTTGCAATTCCGCGAGCAGCCGGTCGGTCGGGCGCCGGCCCGCCGCTTCGTGGAGGACGTCGCGGACGTCGAGGAGTTCCTCGCGTACCCGCGCGAGGTTGGCGTGGGGGACCTCCACGAGCCAGGTCGCCGCCAGCGCCCGCAGCACCACGCCGTCCCGGAGGCCGCCGCGGGCTTCCTTCAGGTCGGGTTCGAGCAGGGAGGCGATCTCGCCGACCCGGGCGGCCCGCTCGCGACAGCTCTCCTCCAGCTCCGGGAGCCGGCGCCGGGCGCTGCGCCGCCAGGCCGCGAGCAGTGTCGTACGAAGTCGAATCGTGAGGGCGGCGTCTCCCGCGACATGGCGGGCGTCCAGCAGGGACAACGCGGACCGCAGATCGGCATCGGCCGCCGCCAGCGCCTCCTCGATGGTGCGCACGCTGTGATCGAGGGCCACGCGTTCGTCCCACAGGGGATACCACAGGCGTTCGGCGATTGCCCCGACGTCAGGGCACCGGTCGTCGTACAGCAAAAGCACGTCGAGGTCGCTGGCCGCTGACAACTCACCCCTGCCGTAGCCGCCGAGGGCGACGACGGACACGCCGCCGGCCGGGCCGTCCACCTCGGTGAGGGCGTCGGTGAGGAGGGTACGCAGGCGGGTGTCGGCCGCCTGCGTACGTGCAGCCCGCGAGCGGCTGACCTCCGTCAACCGCTCGCGGACCGGGGGTGCCTCAGATGCCGAAGCCGAGGTCAATCGCTACAGCGCTTCCTGTCCGGTTTCGCCGGTGCGCACGCGTACGACGGTCTCGACCGGAACGACCCAGACCTTGCCGTCACCGATCTTGCCGGTGTGCGCGCTCTTGGCAACGACATCGACGATGTCGTCGACGTCGCTGTCGTCGACGACGATCTCCAGCCGGACCTTCGGCACGAGATCGACTTCGTACTCCGCGCCGCGGTAGACCTCGGTGTGACCCTTCTGGCGGCCGTACCCGCTCGCCTCGGTGATTGTCATGCCCGAAACACCGAACGCTTCCAGGGCGGCTCGCACCTCATCCAACCGGTGTGGCTTGATGACGGCGGTCACCAGCTTCATCGGGCCACGCTCCCTTCCTTCTCATCGGCCGGAGCCGAGGACGAGTTGGCGCTCGCATCAAGCTTCTCACTGTCCGCGGACGGTGCCCGCGTGATCGTGTGCGGCCGCGAGCCGCCGCCGATCGTGCTGAAGTCGTACGCCGTCTCGGCGTGCTCGGCGAGGTCGATACCGCTCGCCTCGTCGTCCTCGCTGATCCGGAAGCCGATCACCTTGTCGATGATCTTGCCGATGAGGAAGGTGACGACGAACGAGTAGACCAGGACAGCCAGGGACGCGACCAGCTGCTTGCCGAGCTGGCTGAATCCACCGCCGTAGAAGAGACCGTCCACACCGGCGGGCGCCGCCGCGGAGGCGATGAAGCCGATGATCAGCGAGCCGGCGAGACCACCGACGAGGTGGACGCCCACCACGTCGAGCGAGTCGTCGTACCCGAACTTCGTCTTGAGTCCGACGGCGAGCGCGCAGAGCACACCAGCCACGACACCGACGATGATCGCGCCGATCGGGGTGACCGAGGAACACGCCGGCGTGATCGCCACCAGACCGGCCACCGCACCGGACGCGGCGCCCAGCGTCGTGGGCTTCCCGTCCCGGATCCGCTCGACGAGGATCCAGGCGAGCAGTGCGGCCGCCGTCGCGACCTGGGTGTTGACGAACGCGACACCAGCGAGGCCATTGGCCGCGACCGCCGAACCCGCGTTGAACCCGAACCACCCGAACCACAGCAGACCGGCACCGAGCAGGACCAGCGGGAGGTTGTGCGGCCGCATCGGCTCCTTGCGCCAGCCGACCCGCCGGCCGAGGACGAGGGCCAGCGCCAGACCAGCGGCTCCGGCGTTGATGTGGACGGCGGTACCACCCGCGAAGTCGATGGCACCGAGCCGGTCGCCGATCCAACCGCCGTTGCCATCGTCGAAGAAGAACACCCAGTGCGCGACCGGGAAGTAGACGAGGGTCGCCCAGACGGCGGCGAAGAGGACCCAGGCGCTGAACTTCGCCCGGTCAGCGATCGCGCCGGAGATCAGCGCCACCGTGATGATCGCGAACATCCCCTGGAAGCCCACGAACACCGTCGACGGGATGGTGCTGCTCAGCGACTCCTCCCCAAGCAGCCCACGGAGACCGAAGTCACCGAGTCCGCCCAGGAGTCCGCCACCGATGTCGGTCGAGAACGCCAGCGAGTAGCCGTACAGCACCCAGAGGATGCTCACGATCCCGATCGCGGCGAAGTTCATCATGAGCATGTTGAGCACGCCCTTGGCCCGGACCATGCCGCCGTAGAACAGCGCCAGTCCAGGCGTCATCAGTAAGACAAGGGCGGCACTGGCCAACACCCACGCGGTGTCGCCGGCACTGAGCTCGGGCATTGCGTCTCCTCCTGGAGATGAGTCCGAAGCTTGGTTCGTGCTGCTGGGAAGGTCGTAAATGCTCGGCGGCTCCCAGCGACGTCAACGGCGCCAGGTGAGCCGAATACGGATCCGGCAAGAGTGGTCGGGCAGTGTTTCGCGGGCCGGCCACTCATGTTGCGGGCCGATGACGGATAGCCCGCCGAGCGTGAATTCCGTGTGAACTGAGGGGCATTTCCAGTGATTGGCCAGCGTGAGGCCGCTCACATCTGGGGCAGTCCGCGCAACCCCGGCGGAAGGTGTCGGGTCGTGCATACGGAATTCGAGACGCCGGCGTCTCGTAATTGTAGTGAAGGGATAACATTCCGTGACGAAACCCGCGTCAGCCGGCCGCGCCGATCACGCTGCGCTCACCCGATCGGGCAACCGGAGGATCCTGATCGCCGGATGCGCGGCCCTGCTACTTCTCGGCCTGCTCGCGGCCCTCGTGTCGGGAGTCGTTCGGGCGCCCAGGCAGGGCCTGGACAACCCCACCCTCCTCGTCGGACTGGTCGGCGCTGTCCTCGCCGTCGCGACACTCAGGTGGTGGGCGCGGCGCCAGTCGCTTCCCGTCGGAGCCGTCATCGCCTCGCTCCTGCTGCCCCGCCAGGCGCGGATCGCCTGGTCCACGTCGAAGGAACTCGCGATCCCGCCGGGCGGCCGGCACGCGGGCGAAGCGCCGCCACTTGCCGACGAACTCGCCTCGGCCGCCAATGCGGTCGACATCACGACGGCCCGCCATGCGGCGACCGTCGACGACCCCCAGGACGATCTGGTCACCTCCACACATCCGCATCCGTGAGCCAGGCGTCCCGCCGCGGCCGACCCCGCGACGCGGCCGCTGACACACGGATCCGGGGAGCCGCCGCCGACCTGCTGCTCGAGCGGGGCTTCGAGCGGGTGACCGTGCAGGACGTGGCCGAACGCGCCGGCGTCGGCAAGGCCACCGTCTACCGCCGGTGGCCCAGCAAGGAGGCGTTGGCGTACGACGCCCTCGCCGGCCTGATCGGGGTCGAGCTCGCGACGCAGGACACCGGCTCGCTGGTCGGGGACCTGGCGCCGGCGGTGGAGGATCTCGCCGGATTCGCGGCCACGCCACGAGGCGCAGGGTTCCTCGCTCTAGCCGCGCGTGAGGCGGCCCGGGATCCCCGGCTGACCCGGTTGTACCGCGAGGCGCTCGACCGCTGGATCGACCGGGCTCGGGGGCCCTTCCAGCGGGCCGCGGCGCGAGGAGAGATCAGAACGGACGTCGACCCGCGCGCGGTCGTGGAGTCGCTGCTCGGCGTCCTCGTGTTGAGGGCCCTCACCGGGGCGCCACTGCCGGACGCGGTCGAGCTCCGCGCGCAGGTGGAACTCCTGCTCGACGGCCTTCGTCCCCGCTGAGCCACTGCCACACACCCGCGGGGTTGCGCGCCGTCAGGTGCCGCGCCGCTCGGCGGCAACGGCGCGAAGTGGGACCGCAGCCTTGAGAACCATCTCGTCGTACTCCTCCACCGGGTCGGAGTCGAGGACGATCGCGCCACCGGCACCGATGGTGAGCCGGCCCCGATGAAGGACCGCGGTGCGGATCACCACGCTCAGGTCGGCCGTACCCCGCAGCCCGAAGAAGCCGAGCGCTCCGGAGTAGATCCCCCTCGCCCGCGTCTCCAACCCGTCGAGGATCTCCATGGTGCGCAGCTTCGGCGCCCCGGTCATCGAGCCTGGTGGGAAGCAGGCCCGGGCCGCCCGCACCGCGCTCACCCCGTCGCGCAACCGGCCACGGACGGTCGACACCAGCGTGTGCACGGTGGCGTACGACTCGACGGCGAGGAACGCCGGGACGCTGATCGTCCCCGGCTCGCACACCCGGCCGAGGTCGTTGCGGAGGAGGTCGACGATCATGAGGTTCTCGGCCTGGGCCTTGGTGCTGGTCAGGAGTTCCTTGCGGAGTACGCCGTCTCGGCCCGGGTCGTCGTCACGTGCCGCCGTGCCCTTGATCGGCCGGGACTCGGCGTACCCCTCGGCGTCGACGCTCAGGAAGCGTTCGGGAGACGCGGACAGCACGTGCGCGTCGCCGAGTCGCAGGTAGGCGGCGTACGGCGCCGGGTTGATCCCCCGCAACCGGCGGTAGAGCGGGAACGGATCCCCGGTGTAGGGCAGGTCGACTGTGTTGGTGAGACAGATCTCGTAACTCTCGCCGGCTCGAAGCCGGGCCAGGCATGACTCGACGTCGCGCAGGTAGCGGTCGCGGGACCTCACCAGCCAGCGCTCGGGGTCGAGGTCGCCGGGTGGGTCAGATGGTGGAGTGGGCGGCGCGGGTGGGGCGGCCAGCCCGGGTCCGTGGGTGAGGTCGCGCAGCCGGTCCGTGGCGGCTTCGATCCAGGTTGGACGCTCTCCCCGGGCCGTGAGCTCCAGGACCCAGGTGCGCCCGCCCACGTGGTCGACCACGACGTACCTGGTGGCGGCCAGCCAGACCGCGTCGGGGAGGTCCGCGTGGTGCCGGGTGGCCGCGCCGTCGTACGCCTTGAGCTCGTAGCCGAGGTACCCCACGTAGCCGCAGGCGAGTTCGGGCGGCAGACCTGGCGGTAGGTCGACCTGGCGCTCGGCGAGCCGGCGTTCGAGCTGGTCGAAGATCGTCTCGGCGTGATCTTCGCGGACGCGGGCCGTCAGCACCTCGCCGTACGGTCCACTGGTGTCGCCGAGCAGGGAGTATCTCGCAGGCGCCGCCACCAGGCTGCTGTCCAGCCAGAACGCCCAACGGCTCGCGCCGAAGAGGTTGGCGAACGCCCGCTCGGTGTCCACGGGGTGGTCGAGCTCGCGGGCATGGAGGGTCCAGCTGGTCACGGCACCAGGCTAGGGACCCGCCGTCTGTCACCCCGCCGGGGTCAGGATGTCCTCGAGCTCGCTCACGTCCTGCAGCACGGTCCGCATCAACGGCGTGAAGTTCGATGAGTTCGCTGGTGGAGTGTTGCAGGAGGCAGAGGCAGGGTGAGACACGCTTGCGCGGATCAGTACAAGCCGAGGGCTGAAAGCAGCTGTCGGGCCGCCTCGGGCAGCTCGCAGGCATAGGCGATGGCGGCCTCGGCTTCCTCGGTGCTGGTGTTATCGCCAGGGACCGTGGGGTACTCGAGCTCGTTGCGCCGCCGCCGCATCGCGCCGAACTTCCTGAACCCGTCGCCGAACTGCGCCCTCAGAAGCGTCTCTACCGCGTAATGTCCGCCGGTCGTAGTCGGGCGCAGGCCCTGCTGAGCCAGGAGTGCGGTGCCGCTGTACCGGGCGGCGTCGTATGCCAGGACATAGGAGGTGTCGGGGTCGTTCTCGAGGAGTGCCGCAGCGCTGTCGAGCGTCCGCTGGGCCTTCTTCAGCAGAGGTTCTCCGTTGGCCGCGGCCCCAGTGACCTTCTGCAGGTGGCGGGCGTTCAGCGCGGCTTCCACCTCCGCCTGCCCGCGTGCCCAGCGGCTCATGCGGCCTCACCTGACTCGAGCGGGAGGACCTGCACGTGTAGTGAGGCCTTGATCTGGGCGACAAGTGGGTCGTCCCCCTCAGCCCAGTGCCGCGGCGAGCGGAGCACGGGGTTGACCTGCATGCCAAGGCGACGGAGTTCGGGCACACATCGCCTGCGTCAGCCTGCAGACACTCCACGAACGGCCGGGTCTCCTCGAGGGAGAACCCGATCGGCAGCAGCGAACGAATCTCCTCGACGATGCGTACGTCGGCGCCGTCGTAGGCGCGGTAACCGTTAGCGGTACGGCGGGCGGGCAACATCCCCTGCGCCTCGTAGTACCTCAGAGCGCGCGTGGTGGTGAGCGCGCGTGGTGGTACCGGTCCGGTCGGCGAGTTCTCCGATGCGCATCTGGCCTCCTCGCCCTCGACCGTAGACCTTGTCGTCAGCGTCAACGCCAGCCTTCTGCCGGACACCCCGAAGCGAGGGAAGCGACGCGGTCAGGCACCAGGATGCGCGATCGGGAGGCCCATCCCTTCCGCTACCGCGAGTAGACGTTTGTCGTACGTCACGAAGACCGACAAATCATTGCCGAAAACCGCACTGGCGGTCGCCAGATGGATCGCGTCGAGGGATCGGAGATTCGGGTCAGGGTACGCTGCCGCCGTCGCGCGCACGAGGTCATCGATCTCGTAGAGCGCAAGGCGCTGGAGTACGGCGGGCGCGGCTGCGAGGAGTTCCGGCTCGCTCCGACGCAATGCCCTCGGCACCTCCACCTCGACCAATGCGGACGACACGAGGAGGTCGCCCGGGCGATCGTCGAGCCAGTCGGCCAGGTCATCACTGGCTGGCTCGCGACGGATCAGTTTGATCAACGCCGCAGTGTCGAGGTAGATCATCAATACCGCTCTTCGTCCCGTAGCCTGCTGACCAGTTCACCGCTCTCATGATCAGTCCGGACCGGGCCTCGTGGTCGTGGCATCGGCCCCCTCACACTCGGAAGCCGGAGCTTTCCGCTGGCCGCGAGCCTGGCAATGGGTTCGGCTACCGCCGGCATGATCCGGGCAACGACGACACCGCGCTCGGTAATGTCGATCTCCTCGCCCCGCTTCACCCTCGCCAACACCCCGGCAGTGTCCTGATTGAGCGCGCGCACTGGAACCTCACTCATGCCCTGAGTGTAGTACGAAGGTGTAGTACCTACACCCTTAGGGATGCCGACATCGAAGACTCCGTACCTCGGGCGGCGACAGGTCCCGCGAGGAGTCCTCGGCATGACCCGTGAGATCAGAGCCCCAGGACCTGGCCTTCCGCGCGCGGATCGGTGCCGCCGGCGAGCACCCCGGTCTCCGGATCGCGGGCGATGATCTGGGCGCCGCTCTCACAACTCCAGTCGCCAGCGACCTCGACCGCGTGCCCGCGTTCGCGAAGATCGGACGCGACCTCCGCGTCGACGCGGCCCTCAAGCGACAGCGTGAACCCGTCACCCTCAGCCGACGTGGACGTGATCCAGAACGGCTGCTCGATCGTCTGCTGCACGTCCCAGCCGGCGTCGATCAAGCCGGTGACCGTCTGGAGATTCCACTGAGGTTGCCGGTCACCGCCCGGCGTACCACCCACGATCACCGGGCGGCCCGCGCTGTCGGCGATGAGGTAGCAGTTGAGCGTGTGCACCGGCTTCTTGCCGGGGGCGAAGACGTTGGGGCTTCGATCGTCCAGCGAGAACGCCTGCGCGCGGTTGTTGAGGACGACCCCGGTGTCGCCGGCCACCACGCCGCTGCCGAAGTTGCTGGCCACCGACTGGATCAGCGAGACCATCATGCCGTTCCCGTCGACGACGCAGAGGTACGTCGTGTGGCCGGGGTCGAGGGCGCCGGCCGCCAGGTCGGTCCGCGCGTGCGGACCGATCTCCCGGCGCCGTCTCCGCGCCCACTCCTTCGACAGCACCTGGTCGACCGGCGGGTCACCGAACGCGGGATCGCCGAGGTAGGCGTACCGATCGGCGAACGCGAGCCTGACCGCCTCGACAAGGAGGTGGGTGCGTTCGGGCGAGGTCGGCCCGATCGTCGGCAGGTCGAACTCCTCGGCGATGTTCAGGGCCTCCAGCATGATCATGCCTTGACTCGGCGGCCGCGTCTGGTAGACGGTGTGACCGCGGTACGTCGTCGAGAGGGGCGCCGACACAGCGGTCTGGTGGTCCTTGAGGTCGTCGATCCGGAGCGCGCCGCCGATCTCCGTCATGAACGCCGAGATGCGTTCGGCGACCTCGCCCTGGTAGAAAACCTCGCGCCCACCGGCGGCGATCGCCTCGAGGGTGGCCGCGAGGTCGGCCTGCCGAAAGACGCTGCCGGGCGCGGGTGGTCGGCCCTCCGGCAGGAAGACCGCCGCCGACTTCGGGTAGGCGCTCAGCAGGTCGACGAACTTCGCGATGAACGACACGAGCACCGGCGAGATCGCGTGGCCGTGGGCGTACTCGATCGCGGGCCCGGCCAGG
Organism: Actinopolymorpha alba DSM 45243; assembly: GCF_000373925.1. Classification (GTDB taxonomy): domain Bacteria; phylum Actinomycetota; class Actinomycetes; order Propionibacteriales; family Actinopolymorphaceae; genus Actinopolymorpha; species Actinopolymorpha alba. Next base: position 29,065 of record NZ_KB892769.1, read on the forward strand.
TCCGCGAATGCTCGGCTGCCGTACCTGTCGAGCAGCGTGAAGTACCCGTCGACCATGCCGGGCACGGTGACCGCGAGCGGCCCCTGGTTCGGCATGTGGCGACCGTCCCTGGCCGCGCGCATCTGCTCGATCGTCGCGCCGCGGGGTGCGATTCCGCTTCCCTGGAACGACCGGATCTCACCGGCACCGGCGTTCCCGGCCGGGTCGTGGACGAGCGCGAAGAGGTCGCCGCCGAGCCCGCACATCTCCGGCATCACCACCGCCGCCACCAGCGCGGAGGCCACGGCCGCGTCGACCGCGTTGCCGCCATCGGCGAGCACGCGAACGCCGGTGCTGGTGACCAGCGGGTGTTGAGCAGCCACCATGCCGCGCTGGGCGAACACCGGGGCGACCCGGCGCCGCGACCAGGGAAACGCCCGCGCCTCGTTATCCGGAAAGCCGATCATCGAAAACAAGTCCTCCCGAACCTTTGTTACCTGGGGTCGGCCGTGAGCCGTCAGCCTGCCGATGGTTTCAGGGTGCCGGCGTACAGCAGCATGATCGTGAAGTTGTCGGCGTACGGCGAGTTCTGTAGCAGGGGATCGCTGTCCGGCGGCCACTTCCCGACCCGGTCGCCTTCGAGAACGGGATTGTTTCCGTACCTCTCGAAGAGCGGGATCATCGGCAGGAGTTCGTTGAACGCCAGCGCGACCGAGGTGACGCTCGCCTTCTGCGCCTCGGCGTCCAGACCCTCACCCGCCTGGATCACCAACCGGCCCAGGTCAACCTCACCTTGCGCCTGGGTGGTCTGCTTGAGTTCGAATCCCATCCCCCGGCCGCCCTGGTTGGCCGCGACCGGAATGTTGTGGGTGAACAGATCCTGCACGAACGCGAAGTGCGGATGCGGCGCCGCGGACGTGCCCCACGACTGGATCGCGAGGTCGAAGTTGCCCTTGTCGACGTCGATGGGCTGCTGCGACTCGGTGACGCCGCGGCCGGTGACCGCGATACCGAACGCCGACAACTGGCGGGCGACGTCCTGTCCCGAGGCGGACCAGTCGGCGTACTCCGCGGGGAAGATCAGCTCGTAACGGGCCGGCTGGCCGTTTGGCTTGAGCCACTGCGTACCCGAGCGCTTCCACCCGGCCTCGGTGAGCAGATCCGCCGCCTTGGCCTGGTCGAACGCGTACCTGTCGAGTTTGTCCTGGTCCTGCGCGGACAGCCACGCGGGCACGAGATTGTCGGAGAAGCCGGCGAGATACTTCACGCCCTTGCCGGACTTGTCGAGGGAGACCGTGCCGTTCTGGTCGCGGTCGATCGCGTGCGCGAGGGCCCGCCGGACGCGAACGTCCTTGAACTCCTGGAGCTTGTCGAGATTGAACAGCAGCGCGGGCCCGGAATACACCGGCGGCCGGATGATCCGGAAGCCCTCGCGGACCAGCTGTTTCTCGGTCGCGACCGGGAATCCGAAGGTCGCGTAGTCGAGCTTCTTCGCGAGGACGACCGGGGTGATGGTCGTGGTCTCGCCGTTGTAGATGACGACCTTGTCGAAGGCCACCTTGTTCGCCGCGTACCCCTTGGGATTCTTGACGAAGCTCAGCTGGGAGTTCGTGATGGAGTTGTAGTCGTAGTCGAACGGCCCGGACACGATCGCCCGCTTCGGCCGGAACGCCTGGAACTCCTCGTTGAGCTTCTTACCCTCTGGGGATTCAAGGTCCTTGCCCGAGCCAAAGAGCTCCTCCGCCCGCCGCGCCCAGTCGCCGTAGGTCGCGTCCGCGTGAATGCGCTGCCGCAGGATGTAGCGTTCGACCACCGTCGACGGCTTCTTCATCGTCAGGACGATGGTCAGCTCATCTGGGGCCTCGACCTTCTCGACGTACTCCCACAAGGAATTGCGCATGACGCGCAGGCACCAGTACGTCGTCAGGGCATCCTTGCTGGTGATCGGCTTCCCGTCGCTCCAGGTGAGACCCTTTCGCAGCGTGAAGGTGAAGGTCCGGGCGCTCGCGTCGGTGTGCCATTTCTCCGCGAGCATCGGCACCCACGTCTGCTCCTTCCAGCGGTACATCGCGCCAGGAGTCATGAGAAGGTCGATGTAGAAATGGTCGCCGAGGATGCTGTCAGTGACGCCATCCATCAGGTTGAAGTGCCCCTTGGGCGGGACCTGGTACGCCGTACCCCCGTGGAATTCGGCGACTCTGCCAGCCTTCTGTCCGCCATCACCTCGGCTGCAGGCAGCGAGCGTCAAGCCGGCCGCTCCCACACCGAGAATCTCCAGAACATGCCGTCGGGTCAGAACCGGCACCGACGGCGAAGGTGTTGAGGTCATGCCGGAATTCTTTCGCCGTACAGGTACAGACCAAAAGCATCTGGCGCCCTTGCGTCCCGTATCGGACGCCCGGACACGGCGTTGCCGGCAAGAAGTTTTTCGGTGCCGGGAGGTACGTAACACGGCCTTGACAGCGGCGGACGTGGACGACGCGGAAAACCGCCGCCCATGCTCGTTGAACCTCGAGTAGATGCCCAGTTTTCACGCGGAACTGGGCATCTACTCAAGGCTCGCGTCGCGACGTCTTAGACCATGATCAACCCGCTGCGCTCAAGATCATTTCGGGGAAGTGGCCCACGTCCCGCGCGGGACGTGGGCCACTTCCCCGAAATGATCTTGGTCCGGGTGATGTCATACCGCAGCGTCGACGGTCGCGAGCGCCTCGGACAGGATGGCGAGCCCTTCGTCCGCCTCGTCTTCGGTGAGGGTGAGCGGCGGACCAAGCCGGATGACGTTGCCGTGCAGACCACCCTTGCCCACCAGCAGGCCACGGCGGCGGCACTCCTCCATCACCAGCCCCGCGGCGCGCGGACTCGGCTGGGTCCCGCCTGGCTCGACGAGCTCGATACCGATCATCAGGCCCTTGCCGCGCACCTCACCCACGATCGGCAGGCCCTCGGCGGCCGCGCGCAGCCCGGTGATCAGCTTCTCCCCGAGCTTGGCGGCGTTGGCCTGGAGATCGTGTTCGAGGAGATAGTCAAGGGTCGCGCTGGCGGCCGCCATCGTGAGCGGGTTACCACCGAAGGTCGAGAGGGAGTTGGCCGCGAGCGAATCCATGAGCTCGGCCCGGGCGATGACACCGCCGATCGGCAGACCGCCGGCCGCGCCCTTGGCGAAGGTCAGGATGTCGGGCACGATGCCGTGCGCCTGGTAGCCCCAGAAGTGCTCGCCGGTGCGACCCCAGCCCGTCTGGACCTCGTCGGTGATGAACAGGATGCCGTAGTCGTCGAGCACCTGCTTCATCGCCGCGTACAACCCGTCGGGAGGCGTCGCGAATCCGCCCACTCCCTGGATGGGTTCGGCGATCATCGCGGCGACGTCCCCCGCGGTCGTGGTGAGGATGACGTCACGCAGGTCGTCGACGCAGGCCTGGATGTAGTCGGCGTCGGAGAGGTCCCGGAAGGGCCCGCGGTAGCGGTAGCCGCCGTGGACGTAGCTCACGTGGACGGGCGAGAGGGAGGTGGCGCCCCAACTACGGTTGCCGGTGACCGCGACTGTCGCGAACGCCCGGCCGTGGTAGGAGTTGCGCAGGGCCAGGATCTGGTTGCTCCGGCGGTGGTGGGTGGCGAGCAGGAGCGCCGCTTCGTTGGCCTCGGTGCCGGAGTTGACGAAGAAGACCTTGGCGTCAGGGATGCCGGAGAGTTCGGCAAGGCGTTCGGCGTACTCCACCTGGCGGCGGCCGAGGTAGGCCGTCGAGGTGTGGACGACGCCGGCAGCGAGCTGGCGTTCGACCGCCGCGGTGATCTCGGGTACGCCGTAGCCGAGGGAGTTGCTCAGGATGCCGGCGAAGAAGTCGAGGTAGACCCGGCCGTCGCCGCCGGTGAGTCGGCGTCCCTCCCCGCTCACGATCTCCAGTGGCTGCTCGTAGTAGAGCGCCATCCAGGCTGGCATCACCGCGCGGTGCCGAGCGAGCAGGTCGTTCTCGGTCATCTGGTGTCCTCCGTCCGCTGCGTACCCAGTCACGACATGTCGAGATAGACGTCAAGGCCGGGAACTTCGGTGAAGCCCAGGCGGGTGTAGAGGCGCGCCGCGTCCTCCGTCTCGGGGTTGAGGTGCGCGAGCGTGGCACCAGTGTCGAACCCCCAGCGCAGGAGGTGACAGGTCAGGGCGGCACCGATGCCCCGACGCCGGGCCGGCTCGAGCACGCCGACGCCGTAGATACCGACACACTCCCCGCCGGGCCCCGAGGTCCGGACGCCGGTCGCGACGCCGACGGGAGCGCCGTCGAGCAGCGCGAGCAGGATCAGGAACCCGTCCGCACCCAGCTGCGGTCGGACCCATCCGAGATTGGGTTCGACCGGATCTCCGAACGCCTCGGCGTCGACCCGGGCCACCAGCTCCACCTCGTCCGCTCGGGCGGCGCGGACGGAGAGACCCGCCGGGGACAGGGCTGAGCGGACCGCGCGGAATGCCTCAGGATGCAGGCCCATGCAGCGCCTGCGGGTCGCCCGCCGGCCGTGCGCCCACCGCACGCCGGCCGGGATCCGGAGGTTCCAGGGGACACCGCGCGCGGCGAACCACGCGCGGACGGCATCGAGGTCGACCAGCGCTGGGTCGGTGACGTCACCGGCGTTCCACTGGGGGTTCGGGAGGCCGGATGCCATCAGGCGAACGCCGGGGAACTCGGCCACACCACCGCCGTACGGCTCGCGGGCGCGACCCTCCGCCTCGGCGGCGTCGGCTTGGGCGGTCCAGACGGCGACCGGATCAAGGTCGAGCCCGGGCGGAGCGCCCGGGCTGGCCGTCTGACCGGTCACCGCTCCTCCCGTCATGGGTCTGGCCTCACTCACCCAACAGCGCGTCGACGAACGCGGCGGGCTCGAACGGCGCGAGATCGTCAGGGCCCTCCCCCAGGCCGACCAGCTTGACGGGGACGCCGAGCGCGCGCTGGACGGCCACGATGATGCCGCCCTTGGCGGTGCTGTCGAGCTTGGTGAGCACGATGCCGGTGACGTCGACCACCTCGGAGAACACCCTGGCCTGGGTGAGGCCGTTCTGTCCGGTCGTCGCGTCGATGACGAGCAGCACCTCAGAGACCGGCGCCTGCTTCTCGATGACCCGCTTGACCTTGCCGAGCTCGTCCATCAGGCCGGTCTTGGTGTGGAGCCGGCCGGCCGTGTCGATGATGACCACGTCGGCTTCCTGCTCGACTCCGGCCTTGACCGTGTCGAACGCAACGCTCGCCGGGTCGCCGGCTTCGGGGCCGCGCACGGTCGGAACACCCACCCGGTCACCCCAGGTGGCGAGCTGGTCGGCCGCGGCGGCACGGAAGGTGTCAGCGGCGCCGAGGACGACGTCCTTGTCCTCCGCGACCAGCACCCGCGCCAGCTTGCCGACCGTGGTGGTCTTGCCGGTGCCGTTGACGCCCACGACGAGGAAGACCGCCGGGTTGGTCTCGCGCCGGGCGGTGTCGAGGGTGCGGTCGAGGTCGGGGCCGACGAGCGTGAGCAGCTCCTCCCGAAGGATCTCCCGCGCGTGGTCAGCCGTGGCGGCGCCCTCGACTCGGACCCGGGTGCGCAGGCGTTCGACCAGCTCCTGGGTCGGGCCGACACCGACGTCGGCGGTGATCAGCGCGCTCTCGATCTCCTCCCAGGTGTCCTCGTCGATCCGGTCGCGGGACAACAGGGACAGCAGACCCTTACCGAGCGTGGACTGCGAACGAGCCAGCCGGGCGCGGAGCCGGATGAGCCGCCCCTGGGCTGGCGCCGGCCGCTCGACCGGTGGCGCCACCGTCTCGGCGACCTCCAGCTCGTCGCCGCCGACGGTGCCGGTGGGTGGCCCGGGCCGCGGAACCGTGGTGATCGTGCCCGAATCGTCGCGTTCGCCACCAGGGCCGCCTCCGCCGGCGCCGCCTTCGGGCGGAGTCCGGGGCGTGGGAGGCAGATCGACACCGCGGCTACGCCGGCCTACCGCGAGCAGGCCGAGGATGACAACCGCGAGGATGACGATGACGAGGGCAATGACGACGTACTCCACGATCGCTCATACTCCCAGACGCCGCGGACGGCCGCAGGACCACGGCACCGGTACGCCGTTCCCGGCTGCCCGGGTCCTGCCACGGCCGCCCGAAACTCAGGCGTCAGAGTCGCGGCCACTCCCACCCGATCCGGGTGTGTCCAGCTCGTCGGCGGCGAGCACGAGCCGGCGGAGCAGCGCCGCGAGCTGTTTGCGCTGGGCCAGGCTGAGGTGCCCCAGGGCGTCGATCTCCACGGTCGACTGCTCGCCGACCGTCTGCTCCCACGCGGCTAGCCCCTGGTCGGTGAGGGTCACCACGATCCGTCGCCGGTCGCCGGGGTCTGGCGTACGCCGGACGAACCCGGCGCGTTCGAGAGCGTCGAGCCGCTTGGTCATGGCGGCCGGTGACAGCTGGAGGGAACTCGCGAGCTCGCTCGGTGTGGCGTGGTACGGCGCACCACGACGGCGGAGGTCGAGCAGCGTTTGGTACTGCCAAACGTCGAGACCGTGCCGGGTCAGCGCGGCCTGCTTCGTACGCGACATCGCCCGCACGAACACCTGCATCCGGACGATGATCTGCTCGGCCAGCGGATCGAGGTCGGGCAGCTCACGACTCCAGAGCTCCACGTGCCGGTCGATCCAGTCCTCCATCCGGCGACCGTACCGCGCCGCGCCGTGCCCGCCACCCACCTCCCACGGCAGGGGACTTGTTCAACTCTTCGGTGGGTGGCCGAAGGTCGCGCGACCTCTTACTCACAACCCGTCGCACTGACTGTTCGCGGCAACGAGCGGGGAGCGGGAGCCGGCTTGGCGGAGGTGTCTCTCGGCTTCTTCGCCGAAACTCCTCCGCCAAGTCATCGCAACCTCGGTGGGCGATCTCGCATAGTGAGCAACTCTCGAACCCGAGCAAGATCCTTTTCGGGGAAGTGGCCCACGTTCCGCGCGAAGCGTGGGCCACTTCCCCGAAATGATCTTGAGCGCCATCATGGCCCGGGTCCGGCTCGCTCAGACCCAGCAACCTGTCCGGCGCCCGAGGTTTTGAATAAGCCACTCGCTATCCGGTACGACCGGGTGTACGTCATTCGAGACAGCCACCACCTCACGCGGCATCTCCCAACGAAGCACGCTGAATTCGGCTTGCATGGTGACGACTTGGCACACCTCGCTCGACTTCACGCGCCAACCCCCGCCACCGCCTCTTCCGCCACCGCCTCTTCGCCGAGACTCTGCCCGAGTGCGCAAACATTACACTGGTGAAAAGTTCGCCGGTGAACTAATCTCCGGGGCCATGACCACAACCGATCCGAGCCACGCCGAGTCCCCGACGGCCGGCGCGCGCACCAGCCTCGACGCCGTACTCTCCGCCGCGAGCGAACTCGTCCTCGGCGGCCGATGGGACGCCGCGGCCCTTCTGCTCGACTCCACCGTCGTCGATGATCCGCTCGACCGGGTCCGGCTGGCTCTGACCGTGGCCGCCGTGGAGACGGACCGGGACTTCTGGCTCCGCACCAGCGGCGCGGAGGAGGCGCTCAAACGTGCCGCCAGCGCGCTGGAGACCGCGCCGGACCGGGCCTTCGCGTGGGAGTTGGACCTCCTACGACTACGGCGCGACTACGCGGAGGCCCTCTTCGCCTCCGGCGACGCGCCCACCGACGAAGGCCCGACCGACCCGACCGGCCCGGCAGCAAGCGTGATCGCCGATCTCACCAACCGCGCCACCGAGTTGCACGAGGCCGCGCCCGCACCGGCACGGGCCGGCTGGACGGCGTTCTACCACGGGCTCATCGTGGACGTCCTGGCCGGCGACCATGCCTCCGCGCCCGCCCACTACGAGGAGGCGCTGGCCCTTGCCGAGCGCTGGGGCGACGACGTTCTCGCGTCGTACGCACTGCGCCATCTCGGCGGGCACACGCAGGATGCCGGCGATCTGGAGCGTACGAAGGACCTCTGGGAACGATCCACCGTGCTCCGGCAGTCCACCGGATTCGTGCCCGGCGCGCTCGCGCAGCAGATCCTGCTCGCCGTTCTCGCCCGGGAGACCGGCGACACCGCCGCCGCGAGCGCCCTCGCCACCGAGATCGGCCGCTGGGCGCGGGCGCTCGGCATCGAGTACGTCGCGGCGCAGGCGGACGGCCTCGCCCAATCCTGACCGGAGTCTCGGCGCACCGTCCGGGTCGCGAGGCCGACACGCCGACACACCGTGTGCCCGGAACAACTCCCCATCGGGCCCGACCCCACCGAAACTTCTGCCATGTGTGCGCAGGTCACCGCTGGTCTGAGGTTCGATGAGAGGCGTCGGCCCGACGGGGAAGGAAACAGTCATGGTCGAGCGGTGGGTGAGAGTCCTGGGCACGTTCTGTCTGACGACCCTCAGGACGTCCGGAGCCCATCTGGTGCTGCCGTGACTGAGGCAAGTGTTGCGTCACTCGTCCACGCCGTGCGTGCGGGCAACCGCGAGGCGTTCGAGCCGTTGTACCGCATCCACGTGGGTGCGGTACAACTCGCCGTTCGTGACCATCTGAGGGATCCCGACCGGGTGGCCGACGCTGTCCAGGAGACGTTCGCACGGGCGCTCGCGTCGTTGGACAAGCTGCGCGACCCAGAGCGGTTCCGGCCCTGGCTGCTGTCGATCGCCCGGCACACCGCCGTGGACTTCCGGAGGAACCTCTCCCGGATCACCGAGGACGAGCTCGACGAGGTGGACGTCGCCACGCCCGACAACAACGATCCGGCCGAGCTGGCCGCGCTCCGTGACGTCGCCGCGGTGGTCAACGGGCTGGTGGTGGGGCTCTCCCAGCGGGACGCGGTGGCGCTCAACCTCGTCACTCTCGGTTTCGAGGTCGCCGACGTGGCTGCCGCCCTAGGAATCAAGCATGGTGCGGCGAAGGTGGTGCTGCACCGGGCCCGCCGGCGTCTGCGCGCCGCGCTCGTGCTCCAGCTTCTCAGCGGCGGCGCCGACACCCGCTGCCGCGAGCTCGCGACCATCGTCGAACGCGAGGGAACGACGGCCGCCGCACGGCACGCCGAGAGCTGCTCCGTCTGTGAGGAGTCGGTCCGGCGCGCGCTATACGGCTGACGGTGGCGCGACGTCGGCGGGTGGCTCGGGCGGCTCCGAGGGCTCAGGGTGCTCGTCAGGGTCACCGCCGGCACGCTCTTGAAGTCCGACGACGTGTACCCCCGAACTCCGCAGGACTCCGGCGAGCGCGTCCGGCAGCGCCTGCGCACTCCAGCGGGTCGCGGCCAGCTCCGGGGTGCCGTCGTCGGGGTAGGCCTGCGCGATGCCCGGTGCGAGGAGGATCGCGAGCAGGGCACGCTCATCCGCGTCCAGCTGCGTCCGCGCGAAGTCGCGAAGCTTCTGGATCAAGCGGCAGGCGGCATCAGTGTCCATCTCGATATGAGCATTGTCGCGCAATAACCCGTCCGGTTACGCGCCGATGGACAGGTCGCTGCAAGGAGGCGTCAATTTCGGGGTCTGCCCCACGGTTGGTGTAACCGAACCACCATCGGGGGCGACTTGCATCCTGGGTGGGCCGGATACTCGCGAACCGGGACCTGATCGGGCGACTGGGGGGTGGCCCCGATCGGCGACCCGACGCCGGGACATCGTGGACCGCCCGCAGGGGGATGGCGGGTCCGTGCCGTGTCTGGGCGTCCAGCCGGCACGGACCCGCCGTTTGCCAGACCCGCCGTACGACGACGACCCGTCAACCGCTCCTTGACGCGACCGGCAGGCGAACCTCCGCGCGCACACCCGGCGCGGCGTCAGCGAGTACGACGGACCCCCGGTGCAACCGGACCAGCTCCCGCACGATGGCGAGGCCGAGCCCGCTGCCACCGTCGTCGCGGGCGCGGGCGTCGTCGAGGCGGGTGAAGCGGTCGAAGACCCGCATCCGATCTTCCGGCGGGATACCGGGACCGTCGTCAGTCACCGTGAGCAGCACCTCGCGCCGGCCGCCGTCAGTGCAGGTGCCCGACACCGCGACCACGACGCAGGACCGGGCATGGCGTACGGCGTTGTCGACGAGGTTCGCGACCACCCGGCGGAGGGCGTCCGGCGTACCCTCCACCTGCCACTCCCCCTCGCTGGACGACGTCACCGGGACCCGAGCGTCGGCGTACCTTCCGACCACCTCGCGGACCACGCCGGCCAGGTCGACGTCCACCGCGGGCGGGGCCAGGGCTCCTTCGTCGGCCCGGGCGAGGAGGAGAAGGTCGTCGGTCAGCCGGGCCAGGCGGTCCACCTCCACCTGCAGGTCGCGCGCCACGTCAGACCAGTCGACGGCGTCCGGACCGAGGCGGGACGACACCTCGAGCTGGGTCCGCATGCTCGCCAGCGGGCTGCGGAACTCATGCGCCGCGTCGGCCACGAAGGCACGCTGCCGCTGCCGGGCCGCATCCAGACGCGCGAGCATGTCGTTGAGCGTCACCGCGAGTCGGTGCACCTCATCCTTGCCGGAGGGCACGGGCAGCCGGCCGCCAGTCCTGGCGCCGGTGATCTCGGCCGCGCCGCGGCGCAACGACTCCACCGGGCGGAGGGTCCAGCCGACCACCCGCCAGGCAAGGACGGCCAGAGCCGCCACCAGCAAGGGAAACGCCACCAGCAAGGTCCCCTTGACAACCGCCACGGAGTCGTGCAGCCCGCGGGCCGACACCGCCACCAGCACGGTCATGGAATCGGTACCAGCCCCGGCCTTCCCCACCACCACCCGCACGGGCCCGGTGACAGCAAGGCGTTCACCGCTGATCGTGAACCGGCTACCGCTCTCGGCCAACGCGAGTTCGGTGGGACGCAGGACCGGCACCAGGCGGTCGGATCCCGCCGAGGCGGCGCGCACCCGCCCCTGGGTGTCTACCACCTGGATCGCGGTCGTCCCCGCGCCGACCGGGATCGGGTCGGACAGCTGGCCCGCCTTGATCAGGGACACCACCGTCGCCGCGGTCTGGCTGGCGTTGCTGTCAAGGTTGCGTTGCAGGGTGTACGTCAGGGTCTGCAGCAGGACCAGGCCACCGAGCGCGAGCCCCGCCGCGACTCCGGTCGCACCGATCAGGATCAGGCGCGCCCGCAGGCTCGCGCCGAGCCACCACCGCCGCATCGCTAAGCCTCGCCGTCGACCAGCCGGTATCCCACGCCGCGGACGGTTTCGAGCGCCTCGCGCCCGATCTTGCGGCGGAGATAACCGACGTACACCTCGACGACGTTGAGGTCGGTGTCCTCCGACGCGTCCCAGACGTGGTCGAGTAGCTCCAGTTTGGGTACGACATCACCGACCCGGCGGATGAGATATTCCAGCAGGGCGTACTCGCGGGTGGTCAGCGCGATCTCCGCCTCGGCTCGGGTCACCCGGCGGCTGGCCGGGTCGAGGGTGAGTTCCCCGGCGGTCAGGATCACGGGGCGTTCCGGAGCACCGCGCCGGAGGAGGGCGCGCAGCCGGGCGAGCAGGACGACGTAGGAGAACGGTTTCGTGAGGTAGTCGTCGGCGCCGGAGTCCAACCCGTCGGCTTGGTCGTACTCCCCGTCCTTGGCCGACAGCATCAGGACGGGTGTCCAGTTCTGTTCGGCCCGCATGGTGCGTACGACGTCGTAGCCGGACACGCGCGGCAACATCACGTCGAGCACCACCGCGTCGTAGTCGCCGTGCCGGGCACGCTCCAGTCCGTCCTCGCCATCCGTCGCGAGGTCGACGACGAATCCCTCGGCGGCCAGCCCGCGCACCAGCGCCCGGCCGAGCCGGACCTCGTCCTCCACCAGCAGCAGTCGCACGACGTCCAGCCTGTCACGGGTGAACCAGGCACATCCTCTGACGTCGCACAGTCTCAGAGCCTGATCCCTGGACTCTCGGGCGTTCTCAGCCTGTTCACAGGACGCCTGGCGCAGGATGGACGGGACGCGCCCGAGCCGGGCGTGCTCGTTCCTTGAGGAGGTGGCGGAGTTGCTCATATCTCGTCCCGCCCTGCGCTGGATCGCTCCCATCGCCGTCCTGGCGGTGGCGCTCGCAGTCGGTAGCGCGGGGACGCTTCTTCGTGCGCAGGCGGCCGGTGCGCTGCCATCGCGCACCGCCGAGCAACTCCTCGTCGACCTGCAGACCGCCAAGCCCGGAGGGTTCTCGGGCACGGTCGTACACCAGGCGGACCTCGGTCTCCCACAACTCCCGTCGCTCCGCGGCGGCGACGGAAGCTCGGAGCTGTCGTCCCTCGTTTCCGGTAACCACACACTGAAGGTGTGGTACGACGGCCCGCAGCGGTCCCGGCTCGCCCTGCTCGGAACGCTCGGCGAGTCCGACATCATCAGGAACGGCCGCGACGTCTGGACCTGGTCCAGCAGTTCCAAGTCCGCGACCCACGTCGTGCTGCCGGCCAAGGTCAAGGGCAGAGATCCGCTGCCGCCGGAGGCCCGGTCGCAGCTGCCGCAGACTCCCGAAGACGCCGCCAAGCAGGCGCTCGCGGCCATCGATCCGACCACGAAGGTGACAACGGACGCCACCACCACCGTTGCCGGGCGGGCCGCCTACCAGCTGATCCTGACCCCCCGCGACACCACCTCGCTGGTGGGCCAGGTGCGGCTCGCGATCGACGGCGCGAAGCACATCCCGCTGCAGGTGCAGGTCTTCGCCCGCGGCGCGAGCGAGCCGGCGTTCCAGGTCGGCTTCACGCAGATCACCTTTGGTACGCCGAGCGCCGACCAGTTCACGTTCTCGCCTCCGCCGGGCACCAAGGTCAAGCAGGTCACGCCGGGTGAGCACGCCGGCCTCGACCACGCGAGGAAGGGCGCGCCGCACCCGAACGCGAAGCCCGGGACCGCGGCCGGCGCAGACCGTCCGCAGGTGGTCGGCAAGGGCTGGACCACGGTGGTCCTCGCCCGCGACGTCCCGGCCGCGGGGTCGTCCGGGTCCGACAACCAGGTCAGTGCGGTGCTGGCGGCGCTCCCGAAGGTGAGCGGGGCGTGGGGCAGCGGCCGACTGCTCAAGAGTTCGCTCTTCTCGGTGCTGGTCACCGATGACGGTCGCGTGCTCGCCGGAGCGGTGAGCCCCGAACGGCTCTACTCCGTAGCAGAATCCACGAAGTGACAGTCTCCAGCACACCCGTGGCGCCCGCCAGCCAGCCGCATCCCCCTGGCGGGCGCCACGGGCACGATCCGGCGGTCCGCACCTTCGGGCTCACCAAGAGATTCCGGTCGGGGCAGGTCGCCGTTGACGGCATCGATCTGGACGTGCCCGCCGGGTCGGTCTACGGCTTTCTCGGGCCGAATGGTTCGGGAAAGACCACGACGATCCGCATGTTGCTCGGCCTGGTCGGCCCGACCAGCGGCCAGCACGAGTTGCTCGGCCACCCGATGCCGGCCGGCGCCGGCACCGCCCTCGCGCGCATCGGCGCGCTCGTGGAGGGTCCGGCGTTCCATCCGTACCTCTCCGGGCGGGCGAACCTCCGCCGGCTCGACGCCGCTGACCGCCACGCGGATCCGCGTACGTCGGCCGCCCGCATCGACGAGGCCCTGGAACGCGTCGGACTGCTGGCCGCCGCCCAGAAGCGGTACCGCGCCTACTCCCTGGGCATGCGGCAGCGACTGGCCCTTGCCGGCGTCCTCCTGCAGCCCCGCGATCTGCTCATCCTCGACGAACCGACCAACGGCCTCGACCCGCAGGGGACCCGCGAGGTCCGCACCCTCATCACCGAGCTGGCGCGCGACGGCGCGACCGTCATGCTGTCCACCCACCTGCTGTCCGAAGTCGAGCAGATCTGCACCCACGTTGGTGTGATGCACGTGGGTCGGCTGGTCGCGCAGGCACCGCTCACGCAGCTGCGGGCTGACGCGACCGCGCGGGTACGCGTGGAAAGCCGTCAACCTAGCCTTGCGGTCGAGACGCTGCGCAGGTTCGGGTTGACAGAGATCCTGGTCGAGGGGGAAATCGTGACCGCCGTGCTCGGCGACGTGGTGGCCGACAGGGACGGTGGGCCCGAGAAGCTGATCAGTGCGCTCGTCGAGGACGGCGTACCCGTGCGTGGGTTCGGTGTGGTGACGCCCGACCTCGAGGATGTGTTCGTGTCCCTGACCGGGGAGGGTTTTGATGTCAGCGGTTGAGGCGGCGACGCACCCGACGGCCGCGAATCTCCCCGCCCTGCGGCGGATCAGCACGCGGTTCTTCCGTTCCGAACTCCTCCTGATCTTCGGGCGGCGCCGCAACTGGGCGGGCATGGCGGTCCTGGCCGCCGTACCCTTGATCATCGCGATCGCGGTGAAGGTCACGGCTCCGCGGCCGGGCGGAGGCGGACCCGACTTCCTCAGCAGCATCACGTCCAACGGGCTCTTCGTCGCGCTCGCCGCGCTGGCCGTCGAGCTGCCGCTCTTCCTTCCGCTCGCGGTGTCCGCGATCGCCGGTGACGCGGTGGCCGGTGAGGCGAACCTGGGAACGTTGCGCAACCTCCTGGCGGTGCCAGTGCACCGCACCCGCCTCCTCGCCGTGAAGTACGCCGCCATCGTGGTGTTCGCGGTCGCCGCCACCGCGCTCATCGCCGCTGTCGGTGCGCTGGCGGGGTTGGTGTTGTTCGGAGGCGGACCCCTGACGTTGCTGTCGGGCGTCCAGGTGCCGTTCGGCACCGGCCTCGTCCGGCTGGTACTCGTCTGCGGCTACATCGCCGCTTGCCTGGCGGCGCTCGGCGCGGTGGGGTTGTTCGTGTCGACGCTGACGGAGCAGCCCATCGGCGCGACCATCGCGACGCTGATCTTCGCCATCACCAGCCACATCCTGGACGCGATCCCCCAGCTGGACTGGCTCCACCCGTACCTCATCAGCCATTACTGGATGGCGTTCGGTGACCTGCTGCGTTCCCCCATCGCCACCACCTCCATCTGGCCTGGCCTCGGGTCGGCGGCCGCCTACACGCTGATCTTCCTCGCCGCCGCCTGGGCCCGCTTCTCCAGCCGCGACATCACCAGTTGACCTGCCGGTGATCGCGAACCTCAGGCGGCGAGGTCGATCAGGTCACCAAGGCGCGGACCGGTGTCGAGGAGGACAACCGGCGCACCCGTCACCCGCTCCACCTGGTCGATCAGGGCCCGTACCGCCGGGGTGATCGCGTCCCGGTGACGTGCCCCTCGCATGGCCGGATCCACGTGGTCGCAGAACGTCAGAGCGATCTGGGTCGGACCGTTCAGCATCGTGGCGTACTCGAGCAGATCCCAGTCGAGCTGGCCCGCCTTACGCCGCGGTCGACCGGTCACGACGCCGTACTCCGCGATACCGCGCCGCAGCACCTCCCGCTCGCAGAGTTCGTACGGCAGCGGGCCTTCGCCCACCCGGGTGGGGAGCGCCTTGACGACCATCACCACGTCCTGCACCAGGCGCCAGTTGAGGCCCACGTCGTCCATCGCCGCGGCCGCGGTGCAGTTGTCTGAGGTGGTGTAGGGGTACTCGTCGCTGAACGCCAGCGACAGCAGGGTTCCCTGGGATCCTTCGACGAGGACCACCTCCTCGCGCGCGACGGTGTTGACCTGCCGCGCGACGTCGGTGAGGTACGCCGCCAGCGCCGGATGCTCACGTGCCTGCTGGGCCCGCCGCAGGATGAAGTCGGCCCGGGCGGCACCGTTGCCCGTACACGTGGAGCCAACTGTGGCGGCGAGATGGGCGTCCCGGCGCTCGGCGGCGATGTGTTCGGGAGTGATGAGGGCGCAGCGGCTGTCGACGAGAGCCCGCTCCGCGAGGTCGAACTCCGCCACCTCCGCGGCGAAGACCTCAGGATCCACCAGGACTCCGGAGCCGACGGCCACCTTCGTACGCGGATTGATCCACCCGGTCGGTAGCTGCCTGGCCTTCACCAGCGTGCCGTCTTCGAGGGTGACGCTGGCCCCGGCGTTCGTACCCACCCCCGCGCGAACCGCGAGGGGTACGTCGTCGCGAACCGCAAGGTAGGCACACACCTTGCCCTTTCCCGAGTCGCCCCACAACGCGTCGACAATGATCACCGCACCCACGTTGTCACCCTCCTCAAGGGATTCAGCTCTCCGTCAACAGATCGTTGACAATCTCCTGGTCAGCACCGAAGCCCACCACCGACATGAGCGCGTCGGCCTGGTCCGGCGGAAGCAGCCTGGCCCGAAGCTCGACCAGGTGCCGGCCGAACGTCTCCTCCAACTCGGGGCGGAGGCGTTCGTAGATGGCCGCGAGGTAGGCCTCGTCTCGGATGAGCTTCTCGACCACCCGCAGCAGCGCCGGATGCTCGGTGTAGACCGCGCCCGCCGGCTCGTCCAGGGAGGCGATCAGCGCCGTCCCCGAGTCGACCGCGAGCGTGAACAGGTGCCCGCCGACGGTCTTGGCGGGGGGTTCGTGGCGGTAGACGTCGCCGAAGTCGACGGGCACGTCCCCGAACACGTTGACGACCACCTGGCACCCCGACTGCGCGGCGGCCCGCAGCGGCGTGCCAATCCAGTCCAGGTCGTCGGCCCACAGACAAACGGCGATGCGCTCGCGCGCGTCGGAGACCAGGGCGCCGGCGCGTTCGAGCACGGACTCCCGCCCCCTCAGGCTCCAGAACGCCGTGGGCTCGGCGGGTCGCGCGAGCGTGGCGAGATCGACGATCAGCGAGTCGCAGCGCTGCACCGTCTCCTGCTTGATCCGGCCCAACACCATGGCCGGCGGCTTCGCGAGGAACCGTGCGGGTGAGTCACTGACCTGCTCGACGACGTCGCGCTCGGCGAGAGTCGCAAGCACCTGGTAGACGTTCGCGCGCTGCAGGCCCGCGATCTTGGCGAGCTCGTAACCGGTCGCCGAGGGCTGCCGCAACAAGGCGACGTAGACGCGGGCCTCCTGGGAGGAGAAGCCCACCCGCACGAGTTCGTCGATCACATGGAGGAAGCCTAGGTCAGGAGTAGTAGCGTCCGCAACTACTCCTGACCCTGGCTCTCGCGGAGAGTCCGCCGAGACGTCAACTCCGCGGGGCGAACACCACCCAGACCTGGCCCGGCGCGAAGGTCATCGGCTGGCCCGAGGCGGTGGTGAAGGACGTCCCGCTGGTGGCGCTGGGACGTGACCAGTGGGCGTCGTAGGACCGGCCGTCCCGCAGCACCCGCGCCCGGCCAGAGCCGACCGACTTGGTGTAGGGCGAGTTGTTCCCCCACTTGTCACCGAACCGGGACGGGCTGATGTCGACGTACTGCACGACGACGGTCGACGGGCGGGCCGGCGTACCGTCGGCGGCTCCGAACGGCTTGCCGTCCATGGAGACCGTCCAGCGCCCCTTGCTCGCCGACCAGGTGATGCCCACCTTGAACGCGGAGTAACGCACCGTCTCACTCATGTCGGCACGACCACCGGCGGGCGCGGGGCCGAAGCGGAAGCCGATGTCGTGGGCCTTGCTCGCCTTCGGCGCCCGTGCGAGCAGGTCGGCCGGCCTGACGTACAGGTTGTGCGGAGCCGGCTTGGCGGTGCCGCGGAAGTACGGCGAGCCCGCGTGCGCCGGCGAGACGTCCTCGACCGGAGCCTTCGCGATCAGCGGCAACACCTTGCCGTTGGCACCCGAGTAGGCGAACGCCGGCGTTCCGTACTGGCGCAGGAGTTCGAGGTCGGACTCACGTGCGCTGCGCACCGGCCCGACCGTGGACGGCAGCCGGGAGGAGAAGACCGCCATGATCCGGGCGAGGCCGGCTTCAACCGGCTCGACGTAGATGAGGTCGGCCTTCGAGAGACCCGTCTGCGGACGGGCGGCCGCCACGTTGTCGATCTTCACGGCGAGAACCGGCTTGCGGGCCGAACCCGGAAGACCGCTCAACGGCTGGATCGAAGCGGGGAGACTCGGGCTCGGCGCGGTCGCACTCACCGTCGACGAGGGAGTCGACGACGGCGTGGTCGAGGTCGTGACGGTCGGGGACGCGCCAGGCGCGGCTGGTTCGTCGCGCGGCTCCAGACTGCTGCACCCGACAGTCGCCAGGAGGACGACCGCGGCAAAAGCCGCGAAGGGTCGGTTCTTGTGTGGCGCCGACATATTACTGACTCTCGATTGGGGTGGGACGCTCCGAAGTTGGACGGATCCGACAACGAAGCCAACAGAGTATGGGGTGGGCATCGGAGTCGAACCTCGCCGCCGACTCCTTCTCGCCTGAGTAGGGTGGCGGAATTCAGAACGCGAGGGTGACTAGGCGAGACGCCGAACCCCTTGCTCCAGGTCGAGCAGAAACCGCTTCCTCGGCAGTCCACCGCCATATCCGGTGAGCCCACCGCCGGCCCCGACCACCCGATGGCACGGGATGATGATCCCGATCGGGTTGCGGCCGTTCGCGAGCCCGACCGCGCGGGAGGCGCCCGGCGCACCGAGTCGGTCCGCGAGTTGGCCGTAGCTGCGGGTCTCGCCGTACGGAATGTTCCGCAGTTCGGACCACACGCGTTGCTGGAACGGCGTACCGACCGGTGCGAGTGGCACGTCGAACGCCTCGAGGCCGTCCGCGAAATAGGCTTCCAGCTGCGCGGCCACCTCGCCGAACGGCTCCGTGTCGGGTTGGCCGAAGGTCTCCTGCGGCGGCCGGTGCCGCTGGTCCTGCATGTAGAGGCCCGCGAGTACCCCGTCGTTCGCGACGAGGGTGAGTGGCCCGACCGGGCTGTCGACCACGGTGTAGGTGCGATCTCCGGTCATGGCTCGCCCAGCCAGGGCACGTCCGGCGGTCGTGGCGCGTCGGGCGGTCGTGCGGGTGGTACTCATGAAGCGGCCTTCTCCTACCAGGGTTGGGGATCGTGACGAGACGGCGGTCTCGTGGTCACGCCACGGTGGCCGTCGGCAGCCGGTTGATCGGGTGGTCGCCGGTGGCCCAGAGGTACTGCACGGCATAGGAACGCCAGGGCTGCCAGGCGGACGCGTGCAAAGTGAGCGCCGCGGGCGTGGCGGGCAGGCCGAGATCACGGGCAGCAATCCGGATCCCCAGGTCACCGGGCAGGAAGGCGTCCGGATCCCCGAGCGCACGCATCGCGAGCGTCTCGATCGTCCAGGGACCGAACCCGGGCAGCGCGGCCAGCTGCGTCCGGGCCTGATGCCAGTCGCCGCCGACGGACAGGTCGATCTCCCCACGGGCAAGGGCAGCGACCAGGGTCGTGAGCGTCGTACGCCGGCTGGCCGGAAGCGCGAGGGAAGCGGGATCCAGCAACGCGAGCGCCTCGACGTCCGGGAAGAGGTGCGTGAGCCCGCCGCCCGGATCCTCGATCGGTTCGCCGTACGCCATCACCAGCCGGCCCGCGTGAGTCCTGGCCGCCGCGGTCGAGACCTGCTGGCCGAGTACGGCTCGGACGGCCATCTCCGCACCGTCGACCATACGAGGCACTCGTCGGCCTGGAACCTTGTCGACGTACGGCGCGAGCACCGGATCGGCACGCAACAGTTCGTCGATCGCCTCCGGATCGGCGTCCAGGTCGAGCATCCACCGGCACCGCGTGATCGCGAGGGACAGGTCGCGCAGGTCGGTCAACCGGAGTTGGCACCCGATGTGATCGGGCTCCGGCCGCAGCGACACGACGCCGTGACCGTGCGGGAGGCGCAGCGTCCGCCGGAACGCTCCGTCCCGCCACTCCTCCACGCCCGGGACCCCGGTAGCCGCCAGGTGGCCGAAGAGGTTGTCCGGACACAGCGGCGTCCGGAACGGCAGCCGCAACGAGAGCAGGCCGGGCGTCGCGCCCGACCGTCCGTTCGTGGAGCGCCGTCGAAGCTCGGTCGGCGTGAGCCCGAACACCTCGCGAACCGTGTCGTTGAACGTCCGAACGCTCGCGAAGCCGGCCGCGAACGCGACCTGGCTCATCGGCAGGGTGCTCGTCTCGATCAGCAGCCGCGCCGTCTGCGCCCGCTGCGCCCGGGCGAGGGCCAGCGGACCGGTGCCGAGTTCGGCGAGAAGCTGTCGTTCGACCTGCCGGGTGCTGTACCCGAGCCGGGTCGCGAGGCCGGGTACGCCGTCCCGGTCGACAACGCCGTCGGCGATCAGGCGCATCGCCCGCGCCACGAGGTCGGCGCGGGTGTTCCATTCCGGCGAGCCCGGGCTCGCGTCGGGGCGGCAACGCTTGCAGGCGCGGAAGCCGTTCTGCTGCGCGGCCGCCGCCGTCGGGTAGAAGCGCATGTTGGAGACCTTGGGCGGCACCACCGGGCAGCTTGGCCGGCAGTAGATGCCGGTCGTGAGCACCGCGGTGAAGAACCAGCCGTCGAAGCGGGCGTCCTTGGACTGCACGGCCCGCACGCAGCGGTCGAAGTCGGTGTGCACCCCGTCAACATAGTCTGTGGTCAGCGCGTTGATTGGCGGGAATCCGACGTCATCGTCGGCGTGACTACCGCTGTTCGTCAACGCCCGCGTCGACGCGCAGGCCTACACCGACGTCAACGCCCTGTTGCGCACGCACTCCTGACCAGGGCTCGGCGTACGCCCGGGCCGAACATACGGCGAGGGGCCTCCCGCACGAGCACTCGTACGGGAGACCCCTCGCCCCGCGGACCCGATGGATCCGCACGTACCTCCACCTCGACCAGATCCGTCTCCAGATCCGTCTCCGGATCCGTCTCCGGATCCGTCACCGCCACACCCGCACGGCCGAACGGACATCAGCCGTGACGGTCTCAGCTGAACCGCGGGATGACCTCTTCTGCGAACCGCAGCATCGGCTCGTGGTCGTACGCCACACCCGGGACGTAGGTGATGAGGTAGTCGGAGCCGGCCTCGACCAGCGCCTCGACCTTCGCCGCGATCTCGTCGGACGTACCCACGATGGTGCTCTTCGCGAGCTGCTCGTACGACATCCGGCCACGCGCCTTGGCCGACGCCTTCTCGGGGTCGGCACCCTTCTCGATCGGGAAGACGTTGAGGCTCGTCGACTTGATGATCGAGTCGTAGTCGCGGCCGAGCTTCTCGCAGTGCCCACGCAGCACGTTCGCCTTGTGCCGGAACGTGTCGGGGTCACCACCACCGATGTTGGCGGCGTCGCCGTACTTCGCCACCAGCTTCAGGGTGACCTGTTCGCCGCCACCGCCGATCCAGAACGACGGGTGCGGCTTGCGGGCACCCTTCGGCTCGTTGATCGGCTTGTCGATCGAGTAGTACTTGCCGTCGAAGACCGGCTCGTCCTCGGTCCACATCTTGTAGATGATCTCGGTGGCCTCACGGAACGCGCCCATCCGGTCGCGAAGCTCCGGCCACTCGTAGCCGTACGCCTTCCACTCGTGCTCATACCAACCCGCGCCGATACCGGCGTACAGGCGGCCGTGACTTGCCACATCAACAGTCGACGCGATCTTCGCGTACAGCGCGGGGTGCCGGTAGCCGTTGCAGCCGACCATCTGGCCAACGTTGACTCGCTGCGTGTCGCGGACCAGTGTGGACGTGATCGTCCAGCACTCGAACGTCGTGTTGGGGGTGGGCTCAGGCACCGTGTGGAAGTGGTCGTAAACCCAGATCGAGTCCCACGGGCCCGCGTCCGCGGCCTTGGCGACGGCGGTCATCGCCTCGTACTGCTCGACCGGGTCCGCGATCTCGACCAGGTCCATCCGCCAACCCTGAGGTACGAACACACCAAAACGCGCAGTCATGCGCACCATCGTCCCTTCCCGCATCCGCTTACCGGATGCCTCGCCATCGGACCCTACCGACAGCCGGCAAACGTATGCGTTACGCGGGGATTTCCCTCAGGGAAGCCGGCCGATATCGGACGACCTGCCTCGGCACTCCCCCGGCCCGGCCCGGGCCGGCGGGGCGAAGTTGATCAACACGCCGCGAGATCGCGGCATCCTGAAGAGAGCGGGAGCCGACTTGGCGGAGGTGTCTCGGCTTCTAGACCGACACACCTCCGCCAAGTCAGGGCCCAGTACGTGAGACCGCGTCGACGACCTCACGCGTCTCGTCGGGAACGCCCACGCATCGCGCGACTCCTGGGCGTTCGCAAAGGGCGATGTTGATCAACGGTCCGCAAATCGGGCACTCCCTGCGATGGGTGTCCGAATTCGGGACCGTTGATCAACATCGCGCCAACAACCCCAGAAGGCGCGCTAGCGCGACCAGACGCGAGCAGCCAGCGAAACCACCTCGTCGACCAACTCCGGGGGCACCTCCCGGTGGGTGATCAGTAGGACGGTGCGGTCCGACGTCGCCGCCATCAGGTCGCCGATCAACGCCGCAGCCATCGCGTCGTCGACGTGTTCCGTCGGCTCGTCGAAGATCACGATCGGAGCGTCCGCGAGCAGGCACCGGGCGAGTGAGAGACGCTGGCGCTCGCCTCCGGAGAGGCGTTCGCCGTGTTCGCCCACTCGGGTGTCGAGGCCCGCTGGCAACGTGTCCACCCAGTCGAGCAGCCGCGCCCGCCGGAGTGCGGATCGGACGTCGTCGTCGGTGGCGCCAGGCCGCGCGAGCCGGACGTTCTCGGCCAGCGTGGTGTCGAAGACGTGCGCGTCCTGCGCGCAGAGGCTCACGATCTGGCGTACGTCGTCGCTGGAAAACGCCCGCAGGTCCTGGCCGTTGAGAGTGATCCGTCCGCCGCCAGGTTCGACGAACCGCACCAGCGCCTGCGCCAGCGTGGACTTTCCCGAACCACTGGGTCCCACCAGCGCGACCCTGCGCCCAGGCGGGAGGTCGAGGTTGACACCATCGGGCACCCACGGCCCGTCCCCGGTCCAGCGGACACGTAGATCTTCGACCCGCAGGTGGTACGGCGCTGGCGGCAGGGGTATCGGCTGGACTGGTTCGGAGACCGGCTCGGGTGCGTCGAGGATGCCGCGAATCCGGCCGAGCGCCGGCCGGGCCCGACCCGCCGCCGCGGCCGCGAGCGGCAGGCCACCGAGGACGTCAGCCAGGGCGAGCGGCGTCAGAACGACGACCGCGAGGAGTACGCCGTCCAGCCGTCCGGACCGCACCGCGGGCACGCCAAGAGCAAGGCCCGCCCACGCGGTCCCACCGACGAGCAGCACGAGCAGCGCGGCACCCAGGCCACTGCTCCAACTGACCCGCCCCTCGGCCGCGCGCAACCGCCGATCGCTGGTCGCCGCCGCCTCGAGCGCCGGACCGGCAGCGTCGTAGGCAATCAGGTCGGGTGCCGCGTGGAGCAACTCCGCGGTCCTGGCCGCGAGCCGCCCGCGTTCCGGGGCGAGCGCGCGATCGGCCTGCCGGCTCGTCCGCGCCACGAGCCACGGGACGCCGAGCAGCGCCAGCCCCACCGCGACCGTCGCGACGACGCCGGCCGCCGGGAGGAGGACGCCGAGCAGCGCCGCGGTGGCCGCACCCGTGAGCGCCGCCACCACCACCGGGAGCGCCGCGCGGAGTACGACGTCGAGGATGCCGTCGACGTCGGTCACCAGCCTGGTCATCAGGTCACCTGACCTGAACGCCGAAAGGCCGTTGGGCGCCAGACGTTCCAGCCTGGTGTAGGCGCGCGCTCGCGTGCCGCCGAGGAGGCGGTACGCCGCATCGTGGGAGACCAGGCGTTCGACGTACCGCAGCACACCGCGCGCGAGCCCGAACGCCCTGACCGCGACGATCGCCACCATGAGCACGAGCACCGGCGGATGCTCGGCGGCCCGCGCGATCAACCACGCCGACGTCGCCATCAGCGCCACCGCGCTGGCCGCCGCTGCGAGTCCGGCCAGCACGGCGAGTGCGAGGCGGAGCGGGGTGCTTCTCAGCCAGGCCATCACGACGCCGCTCCTACCAGACCGGGGCGGGGTGGGGACGGGCGCAACCCGTCGGGGCCGGGTCCATACAGCACCGGGACGGGGGCAGAGGGACCTCCACGACCCGGTCAGCCAGGGTGAGCAGGGCGGGTCGATGGGTGACCAGCAGCGTGGTGTGGCCCGACTCCCGGAGATTCCGCGCGACCACTGCCTCGGTGCCGGCGTCCAGACCGGCGGTGGGCTCGTCCAGGAGGAGAAGGCTCGCGGCGCCGGCGTCGGCTCGGATCGCGGCACGGAGGAACGCCCGCGCCAGCGCCACCCGGCGGACCTGCCCGGCCGAGAGTCCCGCGCCGCGCTCGCCGACCACGGTGCCGGGGTCGAGGTCGGCGGCGCCGGCCGCGGCCAGAGCCGCGACCACCTCGGAGTCGGTTGCTTGAGGCGCACCGAGGCGTACGTTGTCGGCGATGGTGCCGGCCAGCAGAGCGGGACGCTGCGGCACCCACGCCAGCGCGGCGCGCCAGGCGTTCACGTCGAGGTCGCTGGCATCGATTCCACCCACGCGGACCTCACCCGACGCCGGCGGGACGAAGCCCAGCAGCACCCCGAGCAAGGTCGACTTGCCGGCGCCGCTCTCCCCCGCGACCGCGACGATCTCGCCCGGTCTCAGCTCGAACGACAGTCCCGAAAGAGCGGGACGGTCCCGGTCGGGATACCTCACCGCGAGATCAGCCACCGTCAACACAGCCCTGCGGAGATCTGGAACGGGTGCCCGGGCATCGCTCCTCGGGGCCGGCGTCTCGAGGACCCGGAACGCCTCGTCGGCAGCCGCGAGTCCGTCCGCGCTGGCATGGAAGTGCATGCCGACCAGGCGGAGCGGGAGGTACGCCTCCGGCGCGAGGATGAGGGCGAGCAACGCGGTCTTGAGATCGAGGCGCCCATCGACCAGCCGGAGTCCGACACCGACCGCCACCAGAGCCACCGAGAGCGTCGCCAACAACTCAAGGACCAGCGACGACAGGAACGCGATCCGCAACGTGGCCAGGGATTCCCCGCGATGCCGGTCGGAGACCCGGCGGACCGCCTCGGCCTGCGCCTTCGCCCGCCCGAAGATCTTCAGTGTCGGCAGGCCGGCGAGCACGTCCGCGAAGTGGTGTGCCAGGACGGCGAGGGCGCGCCACCGCCGCCGGGTCTGCGCTCGGGTCGCGAGTCCGACGAGCACCATGAAGATCGGGATCAGCGGCAGCGTGAGCGCGACGGTGACCGCGGAGATGAGGTCGGCGGTGAACATCCAGGCGACCACGGCACCGGGAACGATCAGCGCAAGGACGAGTTGCGGCAGGTAGCGGGCGAAGTAGCCGTCGAGGGAGTCAAGACCTGCCGTGGTCAGCGTCGTCAAGGCTGCCTTGCGCTCACCCACCAGCCAGGACGGGCCCAGGGCGACCACGTGGTCGAGTAGTCGCCGCCGCAAGGTCTGCTTGACGGCGGCCGAGGCCCGGTGGGCCGCCACCTCCTGCACCCACGCCAGGACCGCGCGGCCCAGCACCACAACGCCGAGCGCCACGAGGGTCGTGCGGAGCACCGCGCCCGTCAGATCGCCTGAGAACGCCGCACCGATCGCGCCCGCGAGTAGTTCCGCCTGCGCGATGACCAGTGCCGCCGTCGCCGCACCGATCACCACGCACGCCACGACGTACACCGCGGTGGCCCGGGCGTACCGCAGGAGCCGTGGATCGAGCGGCCTCATCCCACGACCCGCTTACGGAAGACCCAGTAACTCCAACCCTGGTAGGCGAGAACCAGCGGGACGAAGCAGGCCGCCGCCCAGGTCAGGATTCGCAGGCCGTATGCCGGTGATGCCGCGCCTGTCACGGTGAGGTCGTACGCCCGGTCCAGCGTCGACGGGATCAGGGCCGGGAACGCCGACACGAAGATCGCCACCACCGTCAGCCCGACGGCCAGCGTCGACCCGACGAACGCCCAACCGTCACGGCGGACCAGCAGCCCGACCGCGAGACCGGCGGCCGCGACCAGCCCGATCAGGCCCGCCGACCGGTCCTGAACTCCTGTCCACACAAGGAATCCGGCACCCAACACCGCTGTTGGCGCACCCAGCAACCGGACCATCCGCCCGGCCCGGGCGCGGAGCTCTCCAGTCGTCCGCAACCGGAGGAACACCGCTCCGTGCAGCAGACACAAAGCCAGCAAGGCGATTCCGCCGAGGAGCGCGTACGGATGGAGGAGCTCGCCAAAGCCGCCGGCGTACTCACCACGGTCGTCCAGCGGAAGCCCTCGCGCCGCCCCGCTGAGGGCGATGCCCCACGCCAGCGGCGGGATCGCCGAGCCCACCGCGACCGCGAGGTCGCACCGGCGCCGCCACCTCGCGTCGTCCCGCTTGCCCCGGAACTCCAGCGCGACTCCGCGCACGATCAGCGCGACCAGGATCAGCACCAGCGGGAGGTAGTAGGTGCTGGTGAGGCTGGCGTACCACCCGGGGAACGCCGCGAACATCGCGCCGCCCGCCACCACCAACCAGACTTCGTTTCCGTCCCAGAACGGCCCGATCGTCGACAGCAGCGTCCCGCGTTCCTTCTCGTCGCGGCCGAGCAGCCGGGCCAGCACGCCGACGCCGAAGTCGAAGCCCTCGAGGACGAAGTACGTCGTCCAGAAGAACGCTATGAGCCCGAACCACAGGGTGGGCAACTCCATCGCTTTCGACTCCTCCGTCAGTACGTGAACGTCAACGGGCGTTCGAGATCATCACCGTCAACCGGATCGCGGCCAGCGGCACCGCCGTCAGGAGGGCCGCCCTCGCCCCGCCCATCACCGTCGCCACCACCGCCTGCCGCGCCTGATCCGCCAACCGATGGGAGGACGCGGACCGCCCGGCGCAGGAGGCCGAACTCCAGCACCGCGAGCCCGCCGTACAGCAACGTGAACACGCCGAGCGAGATCGCCACGTCGAGTGCGGACGTGCCGGGCGACACCCCGTCCACCGTCTTGAACAAGCCGTACGCAATCCAGGGTTGACGCCCGCCCTCGGTGAAGAGCCAACCGGCGCTGTTCGCCAGCAGCGGCAGGAACGGGACCGCGAGCGCGATCCAGGGCACCCACCGGTGACGCAGCAATGCGGGCCTGCGCAGGAGCAGGAGCCCCACCAGGGCAAGGAAAGCCGCGAGCATGCCCGCCCCGATCATGAGCCGGAAGCTCCAGTAGGCCACCGGGACGTTGGGGATGTAATCACCAGGGCCGAAGGTCGCGACGTACTGCTGTTGCAGTTGGTTGATCCCCTCGACCTTTCCGGTGAACTTCCCGGTGGCGAGGAACGACAGCAGTTCGGGCAGTTTGATGCTCCAGAGCTCGCTCCGGCCGTCCGCCGTACCAATCGTGAGCAGAGAGAATCCCGCCGGCTGCTCGGTGTTGAAGAGACCTTCAGCCGCGGCCACCTTCATGGGCTGCAGGCGGGTCATCAGCTTCATCATCGAGTCGCCGCTGATCACTACGCCGAGCGCGGCCACGAGCACCACGGCCGAACCCACCTTCGCCGCGGTGCGGAACGCGATCCTCGCCACGTCAGGCGTTCCCGGTCGCGCGAGCTGCCAGAAGGCCACGCCGGCCACCAGCGCACCGCCGGTCAGGAAGCACGCCGCCGCGGTGTGCAGGCCCGCCTCGATCGCGGTCGGATTCGTCAGCATGGCGCCGAAGTCGGTGAGTTCGACCCTGCCGTTGCCCGGATTGATCCGGTAGCCGACCGGATGCTGCATCCAGGCGTTCACCGTGAGAATCACGTACGCCGAGATCTGCGTACCGATCGCGACCAGCCAGATGCAGACCAGATGCAGCCATTTCGGCAGGCGATCCCAGCCGAAGATCCACAGACCGAGGAACGTCGATTCCAGGAAGAACGCCAGCAGGCCTTCGATCGCGAGCGGCACCCCGAACACGTCACCCACGAACCGCGAATAGGCGCTCCAGTTCATCCCGAACTGGAACTCCTGGACGAGCCCGGTCACGATGCCCACCGCGAAGTTGATGATGAGCACTTTCCCGAAGAACTTCGTCAGGGCGAGATAACGCTCGGCCTTGGTGACCAACCAGGCGGTCTGGAGACCGGCCACGATCGCGGACAGCCCGATCGAGAGCGGAACGAAGAGGAAGTGGTAGATCGTCGTGATCCCGAACTGCCACCGCGCAAGGTCGACGACATCCATGACTTGATACTACTGAACGTAGTACGACACGGCGTCGTAACGTCGGTCACATCAGATCACCGGTCGGCCGGCGTGATCCCGTGCGGCGCCCGCCGTGCGGCGACTCCTACCGCGTGGCGCGGTCGCGGGGCTGGAAGGCCCAGGCCATACGGGGCTCGACGGCCCACCGGGCGAGGCGACGGACGGGCGGGGTCGACAGCAGTAGTGCGAGCCCCACACCCGCGACCCCGACGGCGACCGCACCAAGGGTCGTGTGGAGCACGGGGTGGTCGTACCACCCGAAGTACCCACTCAGCTTCACCGGAACGCCGTGCAGCAGGTAGACGTACATCGTCGTCGTCCCAAGCGCCGTGAACCACGTCCGCCGGGTGGGCACGAGGGTAAGGAATGCCCCCGTCAGGATGATCGCCGCCATGAGCATCGCGAGGCGCATCGCCGTACCCGTGAGGTCGTCGACGGCGAGGTAGTCGTTGCTGCGCCGCCAGAACACCCATTCCATGCTCATCCGTGGGGCCGCCCAGTAGGCGACGACCAGGCCGCCGAGCATCACCGGCACAGCAAGCGCCCGGATCGCCGGCCGCCGGAGGAACTCGAAGTGCTCTGGGCGCAACGTGAGGCCGAGCACGAAGAACGGCAACAGGCTCAGTACCCGCCCCGTCTCCAGAACGCCCGGCAGGTCCTGGAGCCCGGCCACCACCGAGATCGCCACCGCGACCCCGAGCGGCCAGCGGATCCGGTGCCACACCGGAGTCGACAGGCGCCAGGCGAACAACGCCAGCAGGAACCACACCAGGTAATAGGGGTCGAGCAAGGTGAGGTTGACATCGCGTCCCCCGACAACCTTCGCGAGGGCCATGTACGCCAACTGGAAGATGACGAACGGCACCACGAGCTGCGTGAGCAGCTTGCGAACCTTGTCAGAGGACGACGGGAAGCCGCGGGAGAAGTAGCCGGCGATCACGATGAAGACCGGCATGTGGAACATGTAGAGAAAGAGATAGACCGCCCGGGCAGACGGCACATCCCGCAACGCCTCGATCGCGTGCCCGGCGACGACCAGGACGATCGCGAGGAACTTCGCGTTGTCGTAGAAGGGGTCGCGCGTCTTCACCGACCGCGCGCCCTGTGCGGGCTCCGGCGCGGCAGCGGACTGGCTCACTGGCTTCGTGGCGGCAGAAGTCGTCACTGACCCGACCATACCCGGCATCACTGGGCAGAGCACACCGACCCCTCAGGGCAAGATCATTTCGACCGACCGAGGCGCCTCCTGCCAGGAAGGGATTACGACAGGACGTCGTAGGATGGCGGGCATGGCACGGCTGGGCAACCTCGAACGCGAGGTCATGGAGCACATCTGGTCCTCGACCGGTCCCGTTACCGTGCGCGAGGTCCACGAGGCTCTGGCGCGCGAACGTGATCTGGCCTACACGACAGTGATGACGGTCCTCGACCGGCTCGCCAAGAAATCCGTCGTACGCCGCGTGCGCGACGGCCGCGCCTACCGCTACGAAGCGGTGGCCGGCAAGGACCAGATGGTCGCTGACCTGATGCGGGAGGCGCTCGACGGTGCGGGGAGCGACGCCCATCGCGCCGCCGCGCTCGTGCGGTTCGTCGACGAGGCGACACCGGAGGAAGCGGCGGCCCTGCGGGAGGCCCTGGCAGGCCTCGCACCCGCTGAAACGTCACCGCCCTCGACATCTCGCCGCCGCGCACACCGGGGCTAGCCGATGACGCCGGTCGTCCTGGGCGCCCTCGCGCTCCTGCTCGCCGGACCAGCACCCGTCCTGCTCGCTCGACGGGCCTGGCCGACTCGCGTACCCCGCGCAGCCATCGTTCTCTGGCAGGCGCTCGCCCTCTCGGCCGTCCTCGCCGCCCTCGGCGCGGGGCTCGCGCTCGGCATGGACGTCCTCTTCAGGCCGCAGCGTGGTGCGGTCGAGATCATCGTGCACTCCCTGGTCACGGCGCTCACCTGCGTCGTCGCCGTACGCCTGGTCTGGGCGTGGGCGAAGGTCGCCATCCGGACCCGGTCGAGGCGGCGGCGGCACCGCGCGCTCGTCGACCTGCTCGCCCGACCCGACCGCGAACTCGCGCGCGGCGACCTGACGGTGCCGGGTATCCGGATCCTCGCGGAGCAGACGCCGTTCGCCTACTGCCTTCCCGGCGTCCGCGACTCCCGGGTAGTCGTATCCTCGGGCGCGTTGGACCAGCTCGACTCCGACGAACTCGCCGCGGTCCTCACCCACGAGCTCGCCCACCTGCGAGCCCGACACGACCTCGTCCTCGAGGCGTTCATCGCGTTGCGGGAGGCGTTCCCGCGGTTCGTGCGCAGCCGGACAACCCTCGAGCAGAGCCGGCTGCTGATCGAGATGCTGGCCGACGACGCCGCCCGGCGCCGGGTTGGCGCGCCGCCGGTCGCCCGCGCACTCGTCACTCTCGCCGCCACGTCCGCACCGACGGGAGGCCTCGCGGCGGGTGGCCACGGCACGTTGGCGCGGGTACGCCGGATGGCTGAGCCCGCGGGGTCGCATCGCCTCCTGGCGGCGGCGACCTACCTCGCGGCCGCGGCGCTCGTGGTCGTTCCGACTGTCACGATCGCCATCCCCTGGCTCAACCGCCTCGCCGACCTACTCCCCTAGCTTGCCGTACACAATCTGACATGGGCTGCCCATCACGAGGCTTCCAGTGGGTTCACGAGGCTCCTGCGCCTGGTGAACCCATCAACGGGCGACCATGATCGTGAAAGATTCTCGTCGCTATATGACCGAAATCCTTCACGATCTTTGAAGGCGCAGTCTCACGTCTCAGCACTCAGACGATTCGCGGTTCACTCAAGAGTTGCCCACTATGCGAGACCGCTCGCGAGTTTGTGGCGACTTGGCGGAGGAGTTTCGGCAAAGAAGCCGAGACACCTCCGCCAAGTGACGGCGACTCGGTGGGGGATCTCACATAGTGGCCGCCCGCTCGTGCACGCGGAGATCCTTCGGGCGAGCCGCCGACGAACCGCCCACATGCGAACCCGAGGTTGAGGTCCGAACCACGGGACGCGGGGCCAGATAGACGAACGCCATGCCTGGCAGTATCACGCGTCGTCGTCCAGGTCTCCACTGATGTGCGAGCCATTATCCCGATGCCGGGCAAAGAAACTCGGCAAATTCTCGCGATTATCAACAACCGCGACTGCCGCGATCACGATGAGGGCGAGTGTGAGAATCGCCAATGTCGCACCAATAAATGCCACCACACAACGAGAATCCCCGGGCTCTGACCGGCGGCAAACCAGATCCGGGAACTCCTTATTCGACAAGCATCCACGGTCGCACAATTACCTGCAGGGGGTGTCTAGCGCGATGCTGGAACTCCCAGTTTCACCGCGTTCAGTGACGGCCGGCGCACCGGTGAAGTTGATGAGGGCCGCATGCCAGGTGTCACGGACCATTGCGGCTTCGTGACCGTCCACTTCCCGCGCCGCCAATGCCTCGCCCAGCCGGACACGCAGCCTCTGCGCATCGCCGTTGACAGGCGCGCCACCCACCAGCACGCCCGTGTGCGCCAATGTCAGACCAACCAATCGCAAGGAAATCGGTGAAACTCCGACCGCGGCCGAGGCGATCGCCGTTCGGAGATCGCGACTGGAGAACCAACCCATCCGCCGGCCGGGGGCTTGCGACCCTACCCGCGCAACGTGACCGTGAGGCTTCTGCCGTACGCCTGGCGGGTTTCGAAGTCCAACTGATTGCCCCCGGCGACCCGGCTCACGCGTACCCCCTCGTCCGCGGAGACCACCGTCAGCGCGCGCCCACGCACGACGACAGAGACGGTGTCCCGGTCCATGGTGGGGTCGGACACCGCGACCGTAGTCAGGCCGCCGGGCCGGGTCTGCGCGATCACCGACGCCGGACCGTCGATGCTGAGTTCCGCGGCCTGGTGCCGCCCGCCGGCGAACACGTTGGCGGCGGTCAGCCCGAGCCCGGTATGACGGATGGCCTGTATGCGTGGGTTGTTCGCCAGCACACGAAGCGGTCCGCCGGCGTACGACGTCAAACGGCTGTCCGTCGCGTGCGGCACCAACGCGTACGCCAGCGACGACGGCGCCGCGCCGGCTGCCTGGTCGAACGAGACGCTGAAGACGTTGCGGGAGACGGCGGTGTCGGGGTTCGAGGTACGAACGACGCGGCGGCTGCGGGTGACCTGCTCCAGCCCCACCCTCACCGGCCTGGGTTCGAGGAATGCATAGCCAACGGCAGTCCCCTGGCTTGCGTTGAGGTACCGCAGCCAGCGCAGATCAGCCGTGCCGGCACCCGACCACGGACTGCCGTCCCGCCGCACACCCGTGATCGCCACCTGCTCGGACGGCGCCGCGATCCGTGCGTCCACCGTCGTAGTGACGGCTGGGTCGCTGACGCCGGCAGCCAGTACGACAATCTCGTCGTCGAGCATGAACCACGACTTGTGGGCCTGGGCATTCTGGTAGACGACGAAGTCGTCTGGCAGCACGCCCCGCTGTTTGTCGGCGTACGCGACATCACTGGACTGCATCAGCCCGGCCACGCCGTAGGCGCCGAGAGTCGCGCCGCCGGAATGGCGATTGGTGCCGCGCGGAAAGTAGACGTAGGTGTTCTGCGACTCTGACGACGACGTGAACGCCAGCGGGTGGTCGGGGTTGTCGTAGTACGGCGTGCCGTACAACTCGGGGATCGTCTGCCGCCGCTCGACCGGTGCGGTGACGCCAGCCAGACCGTACGCCGAGATCGTGGTGAAGTAGTCAACGCCGTACGCCTGGGTCTGGTCCTGGCCCGAGAGATACAGGTAGTACGCCCCGTCACCCTGGAACCACGGGAGGAGGTTCTCGCCGTTCATGTATTCGTACTTGCTGATCCGGTCAGAGCTGCGGGCGAGCGCGAACGCGTAGCCCGGACGCCGGTGCACGTGCTTGTCCATGGCGTTGAACGCGACGCTTCGCGAAGCCTGGTTGAGGTCTGCCGCCGGGATGGTGTCATCACCCATGACGTCGGCGTAGCGCGCGATGCTGCCCGGCGACACGAAGCTTGTCGGATTGAGTGTCGCCCGCGACGTTGCCTGGATGAACTTCACGTAGCCCTTCAACGCAAGGGCATCCGGCCCGGTGGCGTAGTCGGAAAGGTCGACGACGGCCTCCAGCACCACAGCGACATCGGCGTACCCCGTGGTGGTCCGCGACACCGCCCGCCCCTTGACGATCTCCATCATCCAGCCCTCGAAGATGAGCGGGGCAAAGCCATTGCGCACCCACCCGTGCACCACCTCGACCAGGGAGTCGCCCCGCGCGTAGGTCGTACCCTCAAGGACCTTGAGCGTCTGGACGACCCTCGTCAACAGAGCCTTGCCATAGGAACCCGTGTAGGCGACCGAGGAATGCTGGATGAACGATCCGTCGGCGTAATAGCCGTCGGTGACGCCGTGCTGAAGGTGGTATGGGTCGACGGTGGCGAAGACGGTCAGCTGGTCGGCGAGCGCCTTGCGGATCCGCGCGTCATCACCGAGCAGGGCACCTTGCAGGATCCGGTTGGTAGTGATGTCGGCGAGATTGGCGCCGGTGTGGAAACGCGAGTCCAGATCGACATCGCCATCCTTGCCGTTACGCAGATAGGCATCCATGGAATCGACGTAGGTCCGCAGGAGCTCTGGGTGGTACGCCCGAACCTGATCGAGGAGCAGCACCAGCGTCTTGCTGACGTGACTGGAGATGCCGATCTCCCAGTTGAACCAGTTGCCGTAATAGCCGCGGCCCTGGTCGCCGTAGTAACGCTCGTGTAACCAGGCCAGCCCGTCGATCACCCGGCGCTGGACGGCGAGGTTGTCGTCGAGATCAGTCCTGGTGGCGAGCGCGATCTCATACAGATGTTGGAACGACGCGGTGAGGTTCGAGTCGCTGGAACCAAGGGGTACGCCGGCGAACAACTCGCCGCTGCCGGCCCGGTCCATCGCCGTGAGCCAGGTCCGCGCGATCTGGTCGATGCCGGCCAGCTTGGCGGCGACCTCCGGCCTGGCATTGGACTCAGGCGTCCCAGCGAAGATCGCCACAGTGTTGGAGAGCAGCCGGGCGCTCTCGGTGCTGGCATCGGCGCTCGCGGCGGTGCTGGCGGCGCTGGTGTGGACGTCGGCGCTGGTTTCGCCGGCCTGTCCCGGCGTGGCCATCGTCAGCAGCCCAGCGGACGGGAGCAGCGACAGCAGGTGGCGACGGCTGATCTCCACGGCACACTCCTCGATGGCACGAAAGGTTCCTGGCAGCGGGAGATCACCACCGTAGCTATGCGACAGCGCCCCCGCTGTCAACGAGCGCACACCTGGCCGGGATGAGCCAGCCAGCGACGACAAAGTCGAGCACTGTGCGCTCCCATGAGGCGGCAAAGCGACCGCTTTTCGTCAGACCTGGATCAGCCTCGACGTCAGTGACCAGCCCGGCCCTTCACGCCGAGGCCGGATGCGATCAGCTGTTGGTTGGCCCTGCTGCGGTCCCGGAGCAGCGTTTCGTCGAACGGGTCGGCCCCCAGGCTGTCCCGCATGACGTTCTCCAGCAACAGCGGTCCGAGAACAAGGAAGATGACTTGGTACGCGGCCCAGTCGAGCGTGTCATCCGCATCCTTGTGCTGGTAGCCGAGTCGCTCGAGTTGGGCGCGGGTCCCCATCAGCAGGCGCGCGAACATCGCCGATCCGGCCTCGCCGCCCTCCAGCAACCTGCGGCGGACATAGGCGCGTGCCTGCGTGTCGGCCCCGAAGACCTGAGCGGTGATGTCCCCCATCGACGCCAGCATGCGGTCGGGATCGACCTGCCGGCCCGCTTCGTCGAGCCGCGCGCCGAGGCTGGACAACACCTCATCGTCGACGGCCTGCTCCAGCCCCTTCTTTGACCCGAAGTGGTGACGGAGCAATGCGTGTGAAACGCCAGCCTCTTCGGCGATGGCACGGGTTGAGGTCGCGGCGAATCCGCGTTCGGCAAACAGCTTCTGCGCCGCGATTCGCAATCGTGCACGCGCTGTGAGATCGGGTGGTTGGGCAGTCGACATGGCATCACAACCCTAGCGTCCTGCGCTCGGACATTAGAGCAGGCCGCGTAGGGCAGGCAGCTTGCGTAGATAGTGACCGATCGCGAAGCTCGCGACGACTCCGCCAGCACCGACCACCGCGAACGCCGCGAGCGCCGGCGCGTTCGTCTCCCGGAGTACCAACTGCAGCAACACGACGATGGGGACGTGAATGATATAGACGGTGAACGAGTCTGCGGCGAGCAGACGCATGAAACGGCTCGCGCCGCTCAGCTTTTCACGGAACAACACGGTGAGACCTACACACAGACTGACGCACAAGGCTGATTCGTAGCCGCTCCATGCCAACTGCCGCAGATTCGCGCCGCCACCAGCAAAATACGGATCGAGCCAGTCCTGGCCGATGTAATAGACGGCAGCGAGCACAGCGCCGATCGAAAGCCAGAGATAGCCACTTCGCGCTGGAAAGCTCGCGAGCCAGCCGCGACGATAGGCGATGAGACCGATAACGAAGAGCGTTGCGTACTGCCCAATATCCGCGATCTCGATCTGAATGAAATCAAGCACGGCCTCCCACTCGTCGACTGGGTAGAAGACACGAATCACCGCGGTGAGGAGACCGACGAACACCACGAGTGCCAGCACTGCCCAGTTACTCGGAGGTCGGCGTTCGACCGGTGCACGACGCTGGCCCCGGACACGCTTGGAGAGGACTCGCCAGCCGGCGTACAGCAGGCAGTACAACAACAGGTGCTGGATGAACCAGAGGTGCCCGAACTGCAGGTCAGGCCAGGTCGGGCCGGTCCATCCCGCGGGCTTCTCGCCGAATCCGAGAAAGATGTTCACGTAGTAATCGGGGAACGAGATCGCTGGGTAGTCCCGGCCGACGTTGTAATAGACGTACATGAGAAGCGGTACGACTGTGAGCGCGCCAACCACGAATGGCAGCCCGAGCCGCTTGAGCCGCCCCACGACGAACGCGCGCGCACCCTTCCGGTCATATGCAGCGGGCACGAGATATGCCGAAATGGCGAAGAAGAGAGCCATGAAGAAGGAGCCGTTGAGCACAGTGAACGAGTCGAGCACCGACGCACGCTCACTACCCGGCACATACCACCAGTCCGTTGGCCCGAACGGCTGTGCCGCGTGATGCAACACGACCAGGACGATCAGTGCGACCTTGAGATTGTCCAGGTAGTACAGCCGCCGCCCTTGCTGCGCGGGTGCGGTGAGCGCGGGCGCAACCAGTTTGCCGGTCTCCATCCAACCTCCCTACTGTCCAACTGGACAGTAAACCTACCACATGGACAGCATCTACTGTGGGGCCGCTCGTAGGAACCGTCGCGGCATCGAATGCAGGCTCAGTAGCTGTCCCGGTGATCTGGCGGGTGACGCCGATAGCCAACCTTGCATTCGGACTCTCGATTTGGTCCGCGATCAAATTCCCGATCGGTGTCCCCATCGGATCGCTTCTGGGTTCGCGGCCTCCTTGGCCACGTCGCCCTCACTGGTCGCGCCGTCACATAGCTGCGGAAGCTCCTCTTCGGAATCACGCGCGCCGCGACACGCCGATCGCGGAGG
Source organism: Actinopolymorpha alba DSM 45243 (assembly GCF_000373925.1). Classification (GTDB taxonomy): domain Bacteria; phylum Actinomycetota; class Actinomycetes; order Propionibacteriales; family Actinopolymorphaceae; genus Actinopolymorpha; species Actinopolymorpha alba. The sequence goes on from NZ_KB892769.1 coordinate 65,466, forward strand.
AGCCCTCCTCGACGATCCCGTCTTTCCGTGATCATGATCGTTGTGGTGAAGGGTTTCGGGACGTATATCCCTTTTTGGCTTCATGATCATGGAACGCAGGTCCGGTCGGACGAGGTGGCACGGGCCTGCGAGGAGCACGGCCCGGGGCGGTTCAGCGATGCCGACACCCTCGACCTGCACTGTTCGGCTACGGGGCACGGCTAAGCGCCGTCCCAGGCGACCGGCAGTCCGTGGACACCGTGGTGGCATGACGTCGGGGCCGGTCTATCGGGTGGGTGTAGGTGGCGGGTTTGCAGTCCTCGCGCGGGCAGTTGTCGAGGTGGTGGTCATGGTCGCACCCGCTGTGCCGGCACCGGTCAACCCCTTCGCGATCTTCTGATCCGGCGTGGCTCGCCGTCGGGATGGTCAGGTCCCAACCGAAGAACTTCCTGGCACACGTGAACACGGCAGGCTCGATATCCCTTCCTTTCAGGGGCTTTCGAGCCTGCTGGCCTGTCTACTTGTCCCGCTTCCCCGTGCGCCGGTTAGAACGGCGGCGGATCCGGATCGTCTGGTTCTACAGGATCGGTGAGGCGCGGCGGGGTCACCGTGTACTCCCGGCCGTGCGGATCGGTATATCGAAGGTGGCCTGGGCTGGTCTGCTCGACTTTCCAGTCGCCTTCGGTTTTGACGCGGTGGTGGCGACGGCACAGTGGTGCCACGTTGTTGACCGAGGTTTCGCCACCCTCGGAGTAGGGCTTGGTGTGGTCGAGGTCGCAAGAAATGGCTGGGCGTCGGCACAGCATCCAGGTGCAGCGCTGGTTCAACGACTGCACGAACTCCGCCGGAAGTCCGCGGAGGAAGCGTTTCGACAGCGGATGCAGGCTCAACAACTGCCCCGTCACCGGATGCGTCACACCGATGGCGAACATCGCATCCGGGTTGTCGATGTGGTTGGCGATCAGCCGCCGCGCTACTTCGGCGAGCACCGGACCGAACCCGCCAAGCTCCGCGGGCCGCTCCGCCAGCTCGAACAGTGTCGTGATCGGCACGTTCAGCTGAAGCTTCGCCTTGACCGCAGCTCTCCAGGACCGGAACGCGGCCGGGATCTCCTGCTCGGGGATCGGTTCCCGATCAGGACCGCTCTCACCAGCAGCTTTGCCGGCCGCACGGTCGTCGCGGGGCTGCCGCACGGGCCGGTCCAACGGATGGGTGTAGGTCGCGGGCTTGCAGTCCTCACACGGGCAACCCGCAAGGTGGTGGTCGTGGTCGCACCCGGTGTGCCGACACCCGCCCTGCTCGGTGGCAGAGTCATCCCGCGCACCCTCAGCTTCGCCTTGAGCGGGGCTGTCGGCCTTGCTCTGCTCCTCGAGCAGGTCGTCAAAGGACCCTTGACAAGGGCCGGCGTCGTCGCCGTTCTCCTCGGCACCGTTCTCGCAGTCGCAGTCCTCGTCCTCTTCGCGGGCTTCTTCCTCGCCGTTGCAAACGATGACGTCGGCCTCGCCGGAGAGGGAGGAGATGGCGATGTCGGCTCGTAGTTGTGGGAGGGTGCGTTCGTCCCCGCGTGCCTTCTCGGTGCGGGCGATAGCGTCGATCAAGGCCCAGGCTTGGGCTGCCTGATCATGGGGAATGCCGTGCAGGCGCAGGGTGGAGACGTTGTCCTCATCAGGGTAGACAGCAACGCCACGGTCCTCGCGAGCTTTCTTGTGGCGTTCTTTGGCTGCTTCGGGGTTGATCTTGATGATTTCGGCTTCAACGTAGAGCCGTAGCAGCCCGCCCCGCAGTTTCAGCACCTCGGGGAAGATCGCCGCATCCACCGCTGTGCGATCCGCTCGGGGAACAAGGGTGAGCCGGTCGACGATCGTCCGCACCTCAGAAAACTCCAACTCCCCGCGCTCCAGCGCCTGCCGGGTATTCGGCAGATCAGACAACGCCAACGCGATGAGCATGAACTGATCGGCACGGTAGTTCGTCCACCCCAACATCGGCGACAACAGTTCAGCCGCGCGTGGTTCGGGCTGAGACGACCGCTCCGCCTCATCATCTTTGAAACACGGCGGACAGTGCGCCAACGCATTCACAGCACCAAGACTCAGGTACTCAGCCCAGCGAGCGAGCTTCCGCGCGGCACGAACCAGCTCACCCAACTC
>NZ_KB892770.1 GCF_000373925.1 Actinopolymorpha alba DSM 45243
CAGCCCACAGTGGAAGAACCGGTACAACATCCGCGCCGGCGTCGAGGGCACCATCCGCCAAGCCACCCACGTCACCGGCATCCGCCACGCCCGCTACCACGGCCTGAACAAGACCCGCCTAGAACACAACGCCGCCGCCACCGCCATCAACCTCATCCGCCTCGACGCCTGGTGGACTCACAACCCCCTCGACAGAACCAGAACCACCCACCTCCAACGCCTCCACCTCACCGCCGCCTGAACCCGAATTAGCCAACAGGGTCTAAGAGACCGAGAAACCTATGACAGCTTGGGGCCACGCGGGCCCGTCGCCCCAGGGGACTGCTCAGCTAGCGGGTGGCTGGGTCAGACGGCGGGTAGCTTGGTCGCCACCCGCGCTTGCGGCCACGGCGAAAGACCGCGATGCCGCCCAGCACCAGCAGGACGAGCGCGACCGCGCCACCACCGACGCTGAGTGCGACGTTGCGGGCGGTGGTGTCCGGCGGCGTGGGCGGGATGATCGGCTTGATCGCCGGCTTCTCCTCAGCGGTCTCCTGACCCCCGGACCGCGCCGGCAGGATGGCCGTGACCGCCTCGAACGGGTTCACGACGCCCCAGCCGTACTTCTGGTCAGGCAGGTCGAATCCGGGATGGTCGGCGGTGAACTCGATCCGCTGCTTCACCTGCACGGGTGTGAGTTTCTTGTCGTACGCCTCGAGAACGAGCGCGGCGACACCCGACACGAACGGCGCGGCGAAACTCGTGCCCTGGTCAGGCCCTCCGTGCCCGCTGATCGGCGCGGTGCTCACGACCGCCTCACCCGGCGCGACCACTGAGATGGGAACGGAGGTCGTGGTGAAGTCCGCGACCTTGCCAGCTTCGTTCGTCGCACCGACGACGATGAGCCCTTCGAAGCCCTTCTGTCCCGCGAAGCCTGCCGGCCAGGTCTCGGCATTGCCCTGCTGTCCGCCGGTGTTGCCGGACGCGACCACGACCACCACACCCTTGGCGAGTGCGTCCGCCACCGCGTCCCGCAGCGTGCCGCGCGGACTGGAGGTGACCATGGAGACGTTGATGACATCGGCTCCGTGGTCGGCCGCGTAGCGGATACCGGCGGCGAGTTCGTCGGCGGATCCAGCGTCGCGTTCCTTGGCGACCCGGACCGACAGGATCCGCGCGTGAGGTGCGACGCCGACGAAGGGCGTGGTCTGGTCCGCGACGTTCTCCCGCCCGGCGATGATGCCGGCGACGAAGGTGCCATGCCCGTTGCAGTCCCTCCACGGCGGAACCAGATCCTGGTCTGCGGGCACGAAGCTGGCTGGTGGTGCGATCGAGGCCCCGCCGAGCTGGGGATTGCCAAAATCGACACCGGTGTCGACCACGGCCACCGTCACCCCTCGCCCGGTGGCGAACTCGCGCACGCGCTCCAGTTGCAGGCGCTTTTGTTGCCACGGCGTACGACTAAGGACGGTGCTGGCGAACTGCCGGTCGCACCTCTCGGTCAGCTGGTTCGGCGGGATCGGCTCTGGAAGCGGGCTGCTCGACGGCGATGCGGCCGGGGTGGTGGGTCCGCTCGAGTCGGCGTCGTCGGTCGGCGAAGGGGTCCCGCTGGGTGAAGGGCTCGCGGTGGGGGCGGACACCGACGACTGCCCCGGGCCGGCCAGGGCGGCCGCGGGCAGCGCGCCGACGACCGGCGCCAACGCGAGTAATATGCCGGCCGACCGAACGCTGTGCCTTCTCGACCACCTCACAGTGGGCGAGAGTACCCGTAATGATCCGATCTGCCGGGCGGGCCGGGGTCACCGATCACGGGGCCGCTTTCGGTCACGGCAGCAACGGTCTTGCGCAAAGCTCGTTCTTTTCGGGGAAGTACGACCACGCTTGGTCACTGGGTGGGGTTTCCCACCGCGCGAGCGCGGGAAGCAAAGCGTCATGCCAACGCAGAGTCTCTGCGGCACGGGGTATGGCGAGTGGAGGGTCTAAGGAGAAGGCGTGACTGTGGCTCCGGTCGAGAGTTCGGCGACCTCCACTGCCTTGGTGCTGCCCTTCGAGGTGGCCAGCGCTCGGAAGGCGCGGCGTCGACTTGACGCTGACCTTACCGCAGCGGGCATCTTCGCGGACGATGTTCAGGATGCGCTCCTCGTGCTCAGCGAACTCGTCGGCAACGCCCTCCGGCATGCCCGTCCGCTGCCGGCGGGCACCTTGCGGGTGACCTGGGCACGCCTACCCGAGCAGCTGGTGGAGCTGGCGGTGACAGACGGCGGAGGGCCGACCCACCCACGTACCCTCGAGCTCCCCGCATCGGCGCTGGGTGGCCGCGGCCTCGCGATCGTCGGCGACCTTTCCGAGACCTGGGGTGTGCGGCGCGACGCGGAGTCGACCACGGTGTACGCCGTCCTCCGGTGCCGGGCCGCCGCGCCGGCCTAACGAGCGCCGCGGCGTCAGGCCGGCTAACGACTACGCTCGTTCCGTGTCACTCAGTGCGGCGGCCGGCACGCCACGTGTCGCGACAGTGATTCCCGCGAGGAACGAAGCGGCCCGGGTGGCCGCGACCGTGCGCGCGGTCGCGAAGATTCCCGCCGTCGACCTGATCATCGTCGTGAACGACGGATCGCGGGACGCGACCGCCGACCTCGCCCGCGACGCCGGCGCCGTCGTGGTCAGCCACCAGCGTTCGCGAGGGAAGGCCGCAGCGCTGGAGACCGGGGTCGAGACAGCCGCGGCGATCGACACCCGCGAAGGACGCGCCGCGCCGAGGCACCTGCTGTTCCTGGACGCGGATCTGGAGGAGAGCGCCGCCGAGGCTGGCGACCTGATCGCGCCCGTCCTCGCCGGCAGCGCCGACATGAGCATCGGGCTCCTCCCGGCGCAGACCGGCGGCGGGGGCGGCGGCCACGGCTTTGTCGTCCGGCTGGCCCGAGACGGCATCACCCGCGCCACCGGCTGGCTCGCCACGCAACCCCTGTCTGGGCAACGCTGCCTGACCCGGGAGGCGTACCAGCTGGCCCGCCCCCTCGCGCCCGGCTTCGGTGTCGAGGTGGGTCTCACGATCGACCTGATCCGGCGCGGCCTGCGGGTGGTGGAGGTCCCGGTCGCCTTCCAGCACAGGGTGACCGGCAGTGGCTGGCGCGGCCAGGTGCACCGGGGCCGCCAGTGGCTCCATGTCGCGGCCGCACTCGCCCGCCGCGGTGTCCTGCCCTCGGCGCGGGCGGTCCTCGGGAGGCGTACGAGCTCGGACAGCTCCGCGAGCCGGGACAGCTCCGCGAGCCGGGACCGCTCGGCCCGGTGAGCAGCACCGCCGCGACGTCCGTCCACTCGCCCGTCGCGTCCCATCGGGCTGGCCGCCGGGCCCTGGTCTTCTGCGGCGCCAGCTTCGCCCTCTTCACCCTCACCGGGTTGCTCGGACCGTCGGCTGTCACGCTGACGCTCCCGCAGCGGGTGGCCTGGCGGCCGCCGTACTGGTTCGACGTCCATCCCGCCCCGTGGCTGGTGATGGGGCTCGTGTACGCCGGCCTGGTGGTCGGCGCGTACGGCCTGTTCGTCGCGTTCCGTGCGCTCGCCGCCGGCTGGCAGCCATCGCCGCGGCGGCTGGTGGCGCTCGGCGTGGCGGGGGTGACGGCACTGACTCTGGTGCCGCCGATGGCGTCGGGGGACGTCCTGATGTACGCCGCGTACGGCCGGATCGCGGCGCTGGGTGGCGACCCGTACGTCACCTCACCCGCGGCCGCCGCGCTGCTCGGCCACGACCCGGTGATCGCCGCCACCGAACGTCCCTGGCAGAACGCCACCTCGGTCTACGGTCCGGTCGCGACCTGGATCCAGGAGGCGGCGGCCCGGATCGGCGACGGGTCCACGCACGGCACCATGCTGGGTCTGCAGGTCGTCAACGCGGTGGCGTTCGTCCTGACCGGTCTGCTCACGGTCGTCCTGGCGGGGAGTGGCGATGTGGCCCGGGCGCGGGCGGTGCTCTTCGTCCTCGCGAACCCTCTCCTGGTCTGGGCCGTCGTCGGCGGCGCTCACAACGACGCGCAGGCGGTGGTGTTCGCGGTCGCGGCGCTGGTCGTCGTCCGCCGTTCGCCGTTCGCGTCCGGTCTCCTGCTGGGGCTTGGCGGTGCGATCAAGTTGACGGTCGGGCTCTACGGCCTGGCTCTCCTGTGGTGCTTCCGGCGTTCTCCGCGTTCGGCTCTGAGCCTGTGTGCCGGTGCACTGCTCACGCTCGGCGGGACCTACCTCACCGCCGGGCCGCAGGTGTTCGACCGGGTTCTGCTGGCGCCGAGCTTCATCTCGTCCGGAACGCCGTGGCGTCTGCTGTTCGGCCCGCTGCATCTGTACGTGCTGCCGATGTCGGCGGCCAGGGCGGTGATCGCGAGCCTTGCGACGGTCGCGATCGTGTTGCTCGCGGTGCTGTTGTTCAGGGCCCTGCCCCGCCCGGTGCTTGCGCCGGCGGGCGTCGACGACCCGCGCCCGGAGGCGGTGCGTGCGTCCGCGGCGATCTGCCTGGCCTGGGTGTTCCTCACGCAGTACAGCCTGCCGTGGTACGACCTGATGGCGTGGGTGCCGCTGGCCGGGCTGGTGGCGACCAGGCTCGACCTGATGTTGCTGGGCCGGACGGCGATGATGGCCGCGGCGTACGTTCCCGGCCGGGTCGTGGTGATTCCGCTCGGACTGGCCATCGTCAGTGACCGGATCCGCGACACGGTCACTCCGCTGGTGCAGACGGCAATCCTGGTGTGGCTCGTCTCATGGTGCCTCGCACAGGTTCGTGGGCGGGTTCGCGGGGATGATGAAGGTATGCCTCCTCCAGAACCCCCGATCGAAGGTGGCCGGCCGGTCCTTCTTTATGACGGCGACTGCGCTTTCTGTACGCGCAGCGTTCGCCTGATCGAGCGGTGGATCCGACCGTCCGCCGCGTTGGAGCCCTGGCAGTTCGCGGATCTCGACGCGCTGGGCACGACCCGCGCCAGAGCCGAGTACGAAGTGCTGTGGGTGCGACGTGACCGTCGGGTCGACGGTGGAGCCCAGGCGGTCGCGCGGTTGCTCATCCATGCCGGTGGTGGGTGGGCCCTGCTGGGATGGTCGCTGCGGGTGCCGCCCATTCGCTGGCTCGCGCACCTCGTCTATCGCCTCGTGGCCAACAACCGTGACCGGTTGCCGGGAGGCACGCCTGCCTGCGCTCTTCCGGCCGACCAGCGCCCCGGTGCCAGCTCCGGAGCGTAATCGTCAGCCACGTCTCCACGGTGCGGGTGGATGGGCCGCATCGTGGGAAAAGTCCGTATTTCCGCCATTCGTGGAACGCTGGGCGGGCGAATCGCGTCTACGGAACTGCCAAGTTGGAACAGAAACCGACCTCCGGCGCAACAGCCAGTAACCAGATCCAAGGAAGTTACCCCGTCCCTGGGTCAGCCCCCGGTGGAAAGGGAGTGCTCGCGATGACCACCACGGTGGACTCGACCACGCTGATGCGGTGGGAGAGTCTCGCGCTCGACTACGACGTCGCCTGGGCCGACCTGCTGCTCATCGCTCTGAACGTCCACGGCGTACGCACGTCTGTCGGCTCGCGGACCCGCCTGCATGTGCGGCTGCCAGGTGAAGACGACACCCGGCTCATCGTGGTCCCGTCCGGCCGGCCCGACTCGCCGTTCGAGCTACGCGGGGACGATCTGTGTGTGGACGCCCAGCCGGTCGCGGCGGTCGAGCGGCTCGCCGTCGACGACGCCGTACCCGGCTACCTTCGGTGCTGGGATGGCAACCGCTGGCGAGCCGCCACCCTCAACCCCAACTCCCGGAGTCGCTGCACCGGCTGCGCGTTCTGTCCCACCAGCCTGGAGGATGCCGTCGACCCACGGCTCCGGCTCGACGACGAGATCGCGGCCCTGCTGGCCGGTCTCGCGGCCGAGCTTCCGCCAGGCGGCTCGCTCACCGATCTGGACGAGGTGACCATCTCCACCGGCTGCTTCCACACGGAGGCGGCGGCCCTGGAACACCTGCGCACCGTCCGCCGGGTGCTGACCGAGCACGGCATGCGACCACGGATCGGGTTGCTGAGTTCGGTGTTGCGGAGCCAGCGGGCCTTCGACCAGATCGCGGACGAGGTGGGTCCGTTCCTGCTCTACCTCACCGCCGAGTGTGGTTCACGCAGAGACGTGCTGCTCAAGGCGAGCAAGGCCAGCCTGCTGCCGCGGGAGATGCCGGGCCTGCTCGCCCGTGCTCGCGCGGCGGGCCTGGAGACGTCGTTCACCTACGTCGCGGGGTTGGACGCCTACGACGAGATGCGCGACTTCCTGTCGACGCTGCTTCCGGAGGTGACGGTTTTCCCGTCCGTGCAGGTCTACCAGTCGCACACCACGCTGATGGACCTGCTCCGCGCGCCCGAGGCCGAGGACCTCAGCTACTACCTCCGGATCCGGCGGGACTTGGAGGAGCTGGCCGCACCCCGTGGACTGGTTCCGGAACGTTGGCGGTGCTACCGGCCGCTCTGGTACACCACGTTCGCGGGGGCGCCGCTCACCAGCCCGTGCCGGTGAGGAGGGGCTCGGCCATGTCGAGGTCTGCAACCGCGGCGCCCGAGAGCCTCGCGATCCGCGGCCACCGCGAGGACCACGACGGTATGCGGGCGTACGTCCTCGATCGGCGGCTCACCGGCTACGACAGCTACCGAACGGCCCGGCTGATCGTCGCCGACCGCCCACCGCTGCGGGTACGCGTGCTCACGCTCGACGACCTGACGGTCCTGTGCCCGTTGCCCGAGCAGCGTGAGCTCCCCGACCGTTGGGAAGGCACGCTGGAGCTGCCGGCGACCAGCCGCGGTTCGGTCATGCCGGCAGACCTCACCCGCGCCCTTGTCGAGGCGGGGATCGAGCCGACCGCGCTCGACGATGCGCAGCGCCGGCATCTGATCGGCTTCGTGGCCGAAGCCCGGCCGGGTCCGACCCGGGACGCCCGCCTGGCCGCCGCGGTGTCGGCCGCGCGCCGCGACCAGGTGCGGGTCAGAGGCTGACAAGCTCGAACGTCGTCGCCAGGCGTCCACCGAAGCGGGCGGCGGCCTCGCGGGCGAAGCCGGTGAGGAGTTCGCGGGCGTAGGCGACCGGATCGCGGTCGGAGATCTCCTCGATGTACGCCCGGTGTTCGGCGAGCGAGGCGATCGCGCGGTCGAGGGTGCTGGAGACGTCGACGGCGTGCGAGGGGTACGGCGACGCGGCGACGGCCACCCACCGCACGCCGTTCCAGGGTTCGATTCCCTCGCCCACCAACTCGGGGAAGATCCAGCGGTTGCCGGCGTCCCCCACCGCGTCGAGGGCGGCCCGCCCGACGGCTCTGTGGTCGGGGGTGTTCCAGGAGCCGGGACCCCAGGTGTCGTGGTGGTTGAGCGTCACCACGAGTTCGGGCCGGTGCCGCCGGATCGCGCGGGCGAGTTCCCGGCGCAGAGCCAGACCTTCCTCGATCACGCCGTCCTGGTGGTCGAGGAACTCCACCGACCGCACGCCGACCGCCGCCGCGCTGGCTTGTTGCTCGCGTTCCCTGATGGCCGCGGCGTGCTCCGGCGGGATCCCGTCGATGCCGGCCTCGCCCCGGGTGACCAGGAGGTACGCGACCTCCCGCCCCGCGTCGGTCCAGGCCGCGACCGCACCCGAAGCGCCGTACTCGAGGTCGTCCGGATGCGCGACGATCGCGAGGCAGCGTTGCCAGTCCTCGGGCATCGGCGCAAGGTCAGCTTGCTGATCGGTCATCGCACCCCCTCGGCCATCAGCTCGACCCGCTTCCTCTCCGCCAGTTGCAGGCTCCGCCGGGTCCATGGTGGTGTCCGCGGATCGGCCGCGATCTCGTCGTACGACATCCACCCCACCCACGCCACCTCCTCCGGTGAGCCCGGTCGCGGTGTGCCGGTCTCGTGCGCGGCGAGGAAGACGACGTCGACCACCCACTGGTGGTCGTCGGAGTGGAAGGAGGTGCTGCGAACGTACGTCAGTGAAGGCGCGAGGGTGACTCCGACCTCCTCCTGGACCTCGCGGCGGACAGCCGCTTCGAGGACGCCGTCGTTGTCATCAGTCCGCTCGACCTTGCCACCAGGCATGGACAGCGTGCCGGCGGCGTGGCTGACCTGGGCGAAGCGTTGGATCATGAGCCACCTGCCGTCCCGGAAGATCGCGGCCTCGACGTTCACGATGAACCGCTCTGCCATGGGCTACTGCTCCTTCCCTCGCAGGGCCAGTAACCGTAGTGGCCAAGGCGTCAGGTTGCGACCGGCTGGTTCCGGGAGCGCCGCTCGACGCCGACGTTGACGATCGTGGTGTCGAGCATGGGGGTGAGCGCTCCGAGGACGAGGACGCCACCCAACTTGAGGAGCTGCGCGTCGATCCTCTCGGGCTCGCTAGGCCTGTCTAGCGCAGTATTTGGACTCATGAGTCCAACTATATGGATCTACGGGTCCGGTTTTGTCGGCGCGGGGAGTAGGGCGTGTCCTGTAGATCGGCAAGGTCTCACCAGGACATCCCAGGATGATGGAGACTCCGAGGTGCTATGACCCCCTGGAGTTTCCACGGTCTTGCTGAAGTGCGGCGATGTGCGACCGACCGGTTTCGCCTTGCCTGGTGGGAACGTGCCCTGCCTCGCACTGCAGAAGGTTGGCCCAACACCTCGAAGCGAACGTACGCGGTCGGATGCGCGTACCCGCGAGTCGTGGTCGGGTGTTTCCCTACCAGGGCAGGCGATTGTCCGCGTGGGTGCTCCCGAGTGCGCGGAGAGCGGCCAGCGTGTCGTCGGGCAGAACCACGTCCGCCGCGGCGACGTTCTCACGCAACTGCGCTAGCGACTTCGTGCCCGGCGCCACCGTCGACACCTCAGGCTGGGCAAGGATGTGGCTCAGCGCGGCGGGTGCGGTGCTGACGCCTGCTGGAAGCAGCGCCTGGAACTCCTCGACCAGCCTGGCACGGCGGGCGATGTCCTCAGCCGACCACCGGCTGCGCGCCTCGTCGAAGACCGACGTCGCGGCGTACTTCCCGGACAGCCAACCGGACTCCAACGGCACCTTGATGATCAGACCGACGCCGGACTTCGCCGCTTGTTCGAAGGCGGCGGCAGGTTCCTGATAGAGGGCGTTGAATCGCATCTCGATCGCCTGACTGCCGGTGGTTTCGGCGATCATGCGGATTTCCGCCGCGGTGTCGTCGCGTCCCGACACGCCGTACGCACGGATCACGCCGGAGTCCTTCAGGCGCTGCAGAACTCGATAGTGCGGCGCAGACGTGCCGTCCATGACATCGGACGGAGGACTGTGGACGAGCAGCACGTCCAGGTAGTCCGTACGCAGGCGCCGCAGGCTCGCCTCGACCGACTCCTCGATCCGGTCGGCCGAGAAGTCGATCGTGTCCGGCCACACGCCGAACTTCGTGCACAGCACCACCTGATCGCGACGTCCCTCGAGCGCGAGGCCGAGGATCTCCTCGCTGCGGCCACCGGCGTAGGCCGGCGCGGTGTCGATGAAGGTGGCACCCAGCCGGATCGCCTCGTCGATGATCGCGACGCACTCTTCCGTCTCGGGCCCACGCCAGTTTGCCGCACCGAACTGCATGGCACCGACGCCGATCTCACTGACCTCGATCCCGGTGTCGCCGAGCTTGCGTGTCCTCACTTACGTGCTCCTTCAGATACGTCGCTCGCCGCGTCCGAAACGGTCGAGCCCGGCCAGTGCGTGCAACGACTACGCCGGAACTGCGGGGGACAGCGCTCGTCGGTATCCCGTGATCTTGCTGTTGATCACGTCCAGATCGCGGTGGAGGTCGGCGATGTGGTTCAGGACCCGATCGCGGTGCGCCTCCAGCAGCTGCATGCGCTGCAGTTCGGTGGGCGTGTCGGCTCTCAGGAGCTCGGCATAGCGCAGCATCTCGCTGACCGGCATTCCGGTCGCGCGCAGTCGCATGAGGAGCACCAGCCGCCGCAGGTCGACTTCGGTGTACCGCCGATGGCCGGACCCGTCGCGGGCGACACCCTCCAGCAGGCCCACGCGTTCGTACCAGCGCAACGTGTGGGTGGACAGGCCGGTCAGCGCGGCGACCTGCCCGACGGTGAGCGGTTCGTCGACGTCCGGAGTGAGTTCGTCGACGCGGCAGGTTGCGACGTCCGGTGGTTCATTGATCACGCATTCAGAGTGCCCCTTAGAGTGCACTCGAAGTCAAGGCGCTGGGTGAGGATCAGCCGGTCCGACGCGCCCTAGTCGTCCTTATGGCTGTTGATGTTGATCACGTTGCCGTCTGGCGCGCGAACGAAGAACCTCCGCAGGCCCCAAGGTTCTGTGGTGAGTGGGTGGACGATCTCGAACCCGCGTCGTTTCGCTTCCTCGTACGCCTCCTCAACGCCGTCGCCGACGGCAACCGAGATCACCGAGTCGTGCGGAGCCGTGGCATCGCGGGTGACGAGTTGAACGATCGCTCGGCCGTCAGGAGACTGGAAGCGGGAAACCCAGCCCATGTTGAGCTCTTCGACGCTCAGCCCGAGGTAGTCCACGTAGAAGTCCCGAGCTTCGCCAATATCTGGGACGGACAGGTTCGCGGTGAGGCGCGTTGGCTGCACTGGTGGCTCCTTCTGTCGGTAGCCGGTTTCGCCCGCCATTCTTCTGCGTGGCGCCGAGTCGGTCCAGCTCAGTACGCATGGCCCCCGTAGGTTGGCTAGGGCTGTCTAGCGCCGTATCTGGGCTTATGAGTCCACGTATATGGATCTGCTGGTCCAGTTTTGGTGGGCGCGGGATACTGGGCGCCGTGGCCACCGCAGCAGAAGTCCCCATCCGCGGCCGGGCTGCCAAGCGGTCCGCGATCCTGCGGGCGGCCCGGCAGGTCTTCCTCCGACACGGCTACCAACGCGCCTCCGTCGACGACATCGCGTCCGAGGCGGGCGTGTCCAAGCAGACGATCTACAACCAGTTCGGCGGCAAGGAAGCTCTCTTCCTCAGTGCGGTCGAGGAGATGTTCCTGCAGCTGAACGCCGACACCCTCGCCGCGCTGGAGTCGTTCCCCGACCGTCCGCGCGATCTCGAAGCGGAGCTCATCGCCTTCGGCCGGCGGCTTGGTGCCTGCCTGTTCGAGGGGCAGGCGGTCGCGGTGCGCCAGCTCATCGAGGCCGAGGCATTCAGCCATCCCGACCTGGCCGAGGCATCCCGGGAACGCGGACCCGGACGGATGGCCGCGGCCCTCTCCGCCCGGCTCAGCCGGCTCGCGCACGCCAGGCTCCTCGAGGTGGACGACCCCGACGTGGCGGCCCGGCACTTCATGGCCCTGGTCACCTACGACCTGAAGTCGCTCGCGGACCGTGGTCCGGAGGGGGTCGACAGTCCGGAGTTCGACGCCGTGGTGACGACCGGGGTGCGCGCGTTCCTTCGTGCGTACACGCCGTGATGAGGAGTATCGAGATGCCCGAAGCCAGCGGACTGTCGGCGCCCGCTGAGACCGCTGAGACCGCTGAGACAGTGGAGACGGCGGACACGCAGCGTGCTGCTGTCCGCTTCTGGCGCGAACGCTGGCGGAACCAGCCGTGGATCGACCGAGCCGCCCGCGACGATGACGAACCCTGGTCGCTGCCGCTGGTCGTACGCGTCGAGAAGGCCCGGCCGCCCGATCACGACGATGCGATGACCGCGGCCGCGTTGGCTGTCGTACGCCTCCTCGCCCATCCCGCCAGCGCGCCGGACGGACCCTGGCACGCTGTCCTCGAACGCTGGATGGACGGGCGGATCCGCAAGGTCGTCCGCCGGGCCCGCGGTGCCCGGTGGACCGACATCCTCGACCTCCCCGGCGGCACGGCGGAGGTGGCGGGCACCGAGGTGCGGGCGTTGCTACCGCATCCCGTCGCGGAGGTGCCGCCGCTGGTCAGCAAGCTGCAGGTGCAGGGACTCGACCTGGACTCTGACGCTGAGAGTGGGGTCGACCGGTCTTCCCCTCCTGTGGAGTCGGCGGCCGGTCCGGTGCTGTCGATCGTGTTGGCTCCCGGGGTACGGATGTCGACTGGCAAGGCTTGCGCGCAGGTGGGACACGCGGCGCAGCTCGGCATGCTCCAACTCGACGAGGACCTGGTGTTCGGGTGGCTGGGCGCGGGATTCCCGGTGCGGATCGTGGCAGGATCCACGCGGGAGTGGAACGCCGTGCTCCAGGGGGAGATCCCGGCCGCCGTCGTTCAGGATGCGGGCTACACCGAGGTCGAGCCCGGCACCCAGACCTGTGCCGCCACGTTCGCGGCGGTGACCGGCACGAGCCGTTGACCAACCGCGTCGCCCGCGAACCTCGTTCGGGGACTTCTCGTTGGACAGCTCATGGGGAACACCGTGGTGAGGGTCGCACTGATCGGCGGAGTCGTCGCGCTGGGCGTGGCCGCGCTCGACCGTGCGCTGTTGTGGATGGAACGCCGCCGCTGGATCTATTACCGGCGTACCAAAGGCGCTTCGAAGACCAGCCGGGAGATCTTCCAGACGTTCGACCCGGGCGCGCAGGCGCTGAAAAAGGCGATGGAGCAGGAGAAAATCCGCAAGGTCGTCCGGCCCTCCGGCGACCCGCCGTTCGATGTCGACCTCGACAGCGGGATCGTGCGCGTACGCAAACCAGAGGACGCCGAGGGCAACCCCGACGGCCAGGGAACATCTCGATGATCTGAAACCGCGAACACGCGTGCGTGCACGACGCTAATCTCGCCTCCTGCTGTCTGACGGTGGGGCCCGTCGACAGCTCCATGGGCGGCTTTTTGGGGGACTTCATGAGTGCACGCTTCTGCCCACCACCTGGTTGGCCAACGCCACCAGAAGGCTGGGTGCCCGAACCTGGTTGGCTTCCTGATCCGTCCTGGCCGCCGCCTCCCGAGGGTTGGCAGTTCTGGGTCAGTGACACCTCGGAACGTTCCGCGTCGTCGTCTTCCGCGCCATCGGCGTCAGGTGCCGCGGGCGCCGGCGTCACATTCGGCACGACGAACCCGGGACCACAGTGGTCGCCTCGACCGGCGGCCGAAGCACGAACTGCCATTGGCCGCGGTACGCAGTTGGCTCAGATCTTCGGATGGGGAGGTCTCGGCGCGGTCGTTCTCCTTGGCGCGGCCACTGGTGGGTTCAGCGGCGCGGCGATGTTCTTTGGTTTGTACTCAGCCGTTGTCGGGATCATCGCGCTCGCCCGGGGCCGGGTCGGCTGGGCGAGACTTGGTACGCGCGCCGCGGGAGGTGCCGCCTGCGGTATCGCCTTCGTCGCAGTCATCGCCAGCGCGTTGACGGCACCGAGTACCGCGGCGACAGGTGACCCCAAGGCAGCCGGTGTCGCTCCGGCAGCCGGGCCGTCGCGGACCCCGACCCCGACGCCGACCACGTCGCGTCCGACACCGGTGGAGACGACTGTCAGTCTGGTCGAGCAGGCGATCGCCGGCGCGGGGCCCGAGACAACGCTCGCAGTTCTGGGAGTGATCCCTGTCAAGGCTCAAGCCGCTCTCGACGGGTACGACCGTTCCGCCTTCGGAGAGGCGTGGACCGACACCGACCGCAATGGATGCGACCAGCGCAACGACATCTTGCGGCGCGACCTCGTAGACAAGACTCTCAAGGCAGGCACCAACGGCTGCGCCGTGGTGAAGGGGACGCTCCGCGACCCCTATACCGGCACGTCGATCACGTTCAACAGGACGTCCAGTACCACCTCAGCTATCCAGATCGACCACGTTGTGTCCCTGGGGAACGCCTGGGCTAGTGGCGCCAGCGAATGGACAGCGGCGAAGAGAGCCGCATTCGCGAACGATCCGCTGAATCTCCTCGCGGTCAGCGCCACGGCCAACCAGTCGAAGCAGTCAGACGATGCGGCGGCCTGGCTTCCTCCGGACGAGCGCTACCGGTGTGCCTATGTGTCCCGCCAGCTGGCTGTCAAGAAGAAGTACGGCGCATGGATCACCGCTGGGGAACGTACCGCCATGGCTGAGGTTCTGATGGCCTGCCCGGCCGCGCGACTACCAGTCGCCCGCGTTATTCCTCTCGGTGGCGCGCCCGTGGACTCACCACCTCCTACCCGCACGTCGCGGCCGCGAGTGCCCAAGCCAACCACCGCGCCGAAACCGACCAGTGAGGCTCCGCGTCCACAGCGGGGGGTTCATCCCGGTGCGTTCTGCTCACCCGAGGGCGCCCTCGGCTACACATCCAAGGGCACACTCATGCGCTGCAGCACCAAGCCCGGCGACAGTCGCGCACGGTGGCGTCGGGCTTAGAACACCTGGAGCGCCCAGCTGTCGCCGACGATCGGTAACCGTACATATGGGGGGACGGTAAGGATGGGGTTCGGAGTAAGCGTGAAGGTTGCTCCCGGCATACGCCGTTTACCGCCTCGACGACCTTGGGTGGTCATCGGTCTGCCTCACGAACTCAAGCGAGCGCCGGGGAGCTAAGAGACCGTTCGGGACAGTAGACCTAGGTGGTCCAATGCCCGGTAACCGCAATCCTGGTCCGTGAGCTGGCCGGCGCGGATGTGCTCGATGAACACAGCCTCCTCGAGCAACACAACCTCGGTGAACTCCCTCGTCGCCGGGGTCAGGCTCTGCCACTTTTCGGCAACCCTCTGCCAGGAGGAAGTGTCGCTGGATCTGGAAGTTCGCGGCGAGCCAGGTAGAGCCCAGGTACGTTGTAGAACTGGGTTCGTAGCCGGTCTCCTCCAGCAGTTCCCTTTTGCCGGCTTGCAGCACCTCTTCGCCGGGATCCACCTGTCCGCCGGGCAACTCGACAAGCAGGCGACTTGGCCCTACGCGGAACTGCCTGGCGACGACGAAGCTTCCCTCCCTCGTGCGAGGCACGACAGGCGACCGTGTGGCCTCCCATGAGGACGTCCCAGTCGGATCGCTTCCCGTTGGGCAGCACATACGTCCGACGCGAGATCTTCATCCAGCCGTCGTAGACCGGGCGCTCGGACTCCAGCAGCCACTCACCCACGCGCAAGCCATCCCTCCATCAACCAGGCCATGAAACACCGGGCACAGGATTCCAGACGGAGCGCCAGGGACGCGAGGTTGTGTGTGCGGGTTGGTTGCGCACTCAGTGGAAGTCGCGGGACATGGTGCGGATGGTGAGTGGCAGCCGGGCGAGCTTCTCCGCGACGATGTTCGTGACGCCCTGGGCGCGTTCGAGGCGGCCGCGGATGAGCAGGGCGGGTGACTCGCGGGCGATCCGGCGGTGCCGGTCCCATACGGCCTGGGGGCAGATGATGTTGATCATCCCGGTCTCGTCCTCGAGATTGAGGAACGTCACCCCGCCCGCGGTCGCGGGACGCTGGCGATGGGTGACCACGCCGCCCACCAGGATGCGCCGGCCGTTGTCGACGGTGCGGAGGCGGCCAGCCGGGATCACCCCGAGTTCGCTGAGCTTGTCGCGGACGTGCCGGGTCGGATAATCGTCGGGGGAGATTCCGGTCGCCCACAGGTCGGCCATCACCTGCTCGGCGGGGTTCATGTCCGGGAGCAGCGGGACCTGTTCGGGGATCGCCGCCTTGGTAGCGGGTGCGGGCGCGGGCGCTGCGGTCAGATGGTCGGCGCGTTCCTGGGCGGCGCTGCCCGACAACCACAACGCCTGCCGCCTGGACAGCCCGAAGCACGCGAAGGCGCCAGCGGTCGCCAAGGCCTCCATCTGCGTCGCGGTCAGCTCGACCCGGCGGACAAGATCGGCCTGGTCGGCGTACGGTCCGTTGGTTTCGCGTTCGGTGACGATCCGGCGGGCGACCTCCTCACCGATCGAGCGGATGCCGGCCAACCCCAGGCGTACCGCGAACCGCCCGTCGCGCCGGTGCCGGGCATCGTCAACCGGTGCGTCCGGATCGAACGGCCCAGGAAGTGGATGCTGCGCCGCCACACACGCCGGGTCACCCCCCACTTCGCTCACTCGGTCGCCGAGCCGCTCGGTGTCTCTGGTCGCGTTCGGCTTCTTGTTCGCTGCGCGGACCGCTCGTTCCTCGCGGGCCACTTCGCTCACTCGGTCGCCGAGCCGCTCCAGATCCGCGTGGATGCCGGACGCGTGCAGGTCGGCGTGGCGTACCTCGACACCGTGCCTGCGGGCATCGGTGACCAGACTCTGCGGGGAGTAGAACCCCATCGGCTGTGCCCGCAACAACGCGGCCAGGAACACCGCCGGATAGTGCAACTTGAACCACGCGCTCGCATAGACCAGTAAGGCGAAGCTGATGGAATGGCTCTCGGCGAACCCGAAGTTGGCGAACGCCTCGATCTTTTCGTAAATCATGTCGGCGGTCTCGCCGGTGATGCCCCGCGCCGCCATTCCGGCGTACAACTTCTCCCTGAGTGAGGAGATCTTTTCCAGCCCGCGTTTGGAACCCATCGCCCGCCGCAGCAGGTCAGCGTCGTCGCCGCTGCAGCCGCCGACCTCCATCGCGATCTGCATGAGTTGCTCTTGAAACAACGGCACGCCGAGGGTGCGTTCGAGGGCGGGTGCGAGCGTGGGATGCGGAGGCGTGGGCGGCTCCTCCCCGAGTTTGCGGCGGATGTAGGGGTGCACCGCGCCGCCCTGGATCGGACCCGGCCGGATCAGCGCGATCTCGATAACCAGGTCGTAGAACCGTCGCGGTCGCAGCCGGGGCAGGGTCGCCATCTGGGCGCGGCTCTCGACCTGGAACACCCCGACGGAATCCGCGCGGCACAACATGTCATAAACGCCCGGCTCCTCCTTGGGAATGGTCGAAAGCGCCCAGTCTTCACCGAGATGCTGGCGGATGCCGTCCATGGTGTACTGCAGGACGGCGAGCATGCCGAGCCCGAGCAAGTCGAACTTGACAAGGCCCATCCACGCGCAGTCGTCCTTGTCCCATTGGAGTACGGTCCGGCCGGTCATGCGTCCGTGCTCGATCGGGCACACCTCGCCCACTGGCCGGTCGGTGAGCACCATGCCGCCGGAGTGGATACCGAGATGGCGCGGGAACGTCAGCAACTGCTCGGCAAGCCCGCGCACCGAGACAGGGACGTCGCTGTCGTCCCCCACGTTCACCGAACCCCACGAGTCGACCTGCTTGGACCAGGCATCCTGCTGCCCGGTGCTGTGGCCGAGCGCCTTGGCCATGTCGCGGACCGCCATCTTGGGGCGGTAGGTGATGACGTTGGCGACCTGCGCGGCGTTGTAGCGGCCGTACTTCTCATAGACGTGCTGGATAACCTCCTCGCGCCGGTCGGAGTCGAAGTCGACGTCGATATCAGGCTCTTCGTCGCGGGTCGCGGAGAGGAAACGCTCGAACGGCAGGTTGTAGAAAACGGCGTCGACCGCGGTGATGCCCAGCACGTAACACACCGCGGAATTAGCCGCCGATCCCCTGCCCTGGCAGAGAATCTCCTTGTTCCGGGCGAACTCCACGATGTCGTGGACGATGAGGAAGTAGCCGGGGAAGTCTTTTTCCTCGATGACCTTGAGTTCTTTGTTGAGGCGGGCGTACGCCTCGTCGCGCAGCGGTCCGACGTAGGAGCCGTACGCCCGCTCCGCGCCCTGGAAGACCAGCTCACGCAGCCAGGTCATCGGGGTATGGCCTTCTGGGACCTTCTGTCGGGGCAGCCGCGGCCGCGCCTTCCGCAGCGGGAACGCCAGTGCGTTGGCGTACTCCACCGTGCGGGCCACCGCGCCCGGATAGCGGGCGAACCGCGCGGCCATCTCCGCTCCCGCCCGCAGGTGCGCGGTGCCGGCGGCGGGTAGCCAGCCGTCGATCTCGTCCAGGCTGCGCCGGGCACGGACGGCGGCGAGCGCGGTCGCCAGTGGGCGGCGGTCAGGGGTCGCGAAGTGCACGTTGTTGGTGGCGACCACCGGGAGCCGGCGGGCCTTGGCGAGCTGTGTCAAGGCGTCGTTGCGGTCGGTGTCGAGCGGGTGGCCGTGGTCGATGAGCTCGACCGCGAGGTGGTCGTGGCCGAACAACGCGACCAGCCGGTCGAGCTCGCGGCCGGCACTGTCGATGCCGTCGCGGGCCAGCGCCTGCGGCACCATGCCCTTGCGGCACCCGGTGAGGATCAGCCATTCCCCGGCGGCGCGGGCGGCGAGATCGTCGAGGTCGTAGACCGGTCGGCCCTTCTCGCCTCCCCGTAGCTGCGCCTCGGTGATCGCGCCGGCCAGCCGGTGGTAGCCCTCCTCACCGCGCGCGAGGACCAGCAGGTGGCTGCCCTCGGGATCGGCGGCGCCGTTCTGGGGTTTGGTGAGACCGAGGGACAGCTCGGCGCCGAAGATCGTCGCGAGGTCGTAGCCGGAGAGTTCGGCGGATTCGGCCAACCGGACCACGCCGTAGAGGCCGTCATGGTCGGTGAGGGCGAGCGCCTGGAGCCCGAGGCGTACGGCTTCTTCGACCAGCTCCTCGGGATGGCTGGCGCCGTCGAGGAAGCTGAAGTTGGAATGGCAGTGCAGTT
Organism: Actinopolymorpha alba DSM 45243; assembly: GCF_000373925.1. Lineage (GTDB taxonomy): Bacteria > Actinomycetota > Actinomycetes > Propionibacteriales > Actinopolymorphaceae > Actinopolymorpha > Actinopolymorpha alba. Next base: position 18,355 of record NZ_KB892770.1, read on the forward strand.
CGGCGTACGGCACCACCGGTCCGGGCGGTCGCTGCGGGCGCTGCTCGGGCGGCGGGTCGTACGGCGGCCGCGCGGAGGTCCAGGCGGGACTGTCGCCACCGTCGGCTTCCCCGGGTGGGCCGCCGGGCCGTCGTCCGGACAGCTTGCGTTCGAGTTCCGACCAGCTGATCGGCGGATTGCCCCAGCCCAGGCGGTGGGGGTGGGCCCGCGGTGTGGATCGGTCAGTCATAGCTCGCCTCGATCCACCAGCGGCCGTCCTCGTGGAGGACGACGAACGCATTGCCGTCAGCGCAGGCAACCTGGAACCGGGAGTACCGGCGAGCCGTCGCGGGATCCCACCACCGCTCGTCGACCAGCCAGGGACCCGCCCAGCCGACGATCTCGGACGGCTCGGAGTCTGGGCGGACCAGAACCCGGCATTCCTCGGAGATGTCGCCGCGCTCGTCGATCTCGACCAGCTGGCCGGTGGCGCCGCGCACCTCGATGGGCTCGGGCGTGGGGGGAACCGTGGACGGGGCAGGAGGCGGAAGATGCCCCGTCCACGGCGGCTCGATGGGGCGGGCCGGCGCCACCTCGTCTCCCCAGGGCACGAGAGTCATGCGTTCGGCTGGCGCCCGTCCTCCAGAGAGAACGACCGTGGTGACCGCTTCGTGCCCCAGCATGCTCTGAATTCGGGTGAAAGCGCGGTGAACGCGTTCGTCGGGTGCCTGGTCACCCCACAGGCCGTCCTGGTAGGCGCCGGTGCGGGCAACGTCGTCGGGGATCAGGCGGACGCGTACGACACCCGACGTCAGCTCCTCTGACGGACGGTCGTCCGCGGTGCGGGTGCCCTGCAGCTGCCAGCGGATCCGGTCGACGACATCGGCGGCACTGAACCACCGGGGATGCCGCCACTGCCGGCTCCGCGGCTCATCGCGTTCGGTATGAACCTCGACCCGGAGGCAGGTGCAGACCAGGTCGAGTTCGGCCAGCCTGGTGATCAGCTCGTCGGCGGCGCCGCGGATGGCGAAAGCCACCTGGTCAACTCGTTCGACGGGCGGCTCGAAGGCGGTGTCGGTGGCAAGCTCCGGTGGCGGCCGCCGGGTGGCCAGGGCACGGTCGTCACGACCGGACGCGAGCCGGTGCGCCAGCAGGCCGTCATTGCCGAACCGCGCCAGGACGTGCCGGGCTGGCAGGGCGGCGAACGCTCCAAGCGTGCGGATCCCCAGCCGGCGGAGGAGGTCGATGAGTTCGGGGCGGTGGAGCGTGTCGATCAGCAGCGGGGCGAGGCAGGTGGCGGACTCTCCCGGAGGGAACGCCAGCTGCCGCTCGCCGGCCTGCTCGGCGAGCCGGGCCGCCTGCTCCGCCGCGAAGGGCCCGTCGGCGATCCCGATCACGCAGGCGAACCCAGCCTCCTCCAGGTGAGCACGCAGGGTTTGCGCGAACGCCCACTCGCCTCTGGTCGCACCGGCCCGGCCGGATGGCTCGGCGCCGGCCAACGCTGCCTCGGTGTCAGGGGACGTGGCGCGGGAACTCGCGTAGTAACGACTTGGCCCGCGGGCGCCGAGCGCGCACATGCCGGGGCGGATGATCTCCACGCCTGGGGCGAGGGCCTCGACCGCCGTCACGACGGGCTCGAACTCGCGGGCATCGATGGCCGGGTCGTACGGCAGGACGACAAGATCGGGGCAGCGTGACTGCGCCTCCCGGATCCGCAGCTCCCGGCGTACGCCACTGCGCCGGGCGGCCTCGGAACAGGCGAAGACCCGACCTCGGTCGAGGACGGCGATGGCGGCGTCAGCGGCGATACCGGCGTCCCGACTGGCCGCGATCACCGGCCAGTCGGGGCACCACACCACCACGGTGCGCACGCTCATCGCGTCCATGCCCTGGGACGTCGATGCTGCCTGCGCGGGACTTCCACCACCCGCCCATCATCGAACACATGTTCGACGAAGTCAAATCCCGGCGCCGCCCGGCTGCCCCTCGCGAGCCGCGCGAGCGTTCGGCCAGCCCTGGGTGGTCTGATTGGTGGGTGTCCGTTCCTGAGACCCATCGCGCGATCGACGCGGTTTGGAGAATCGAGTCGCCCAGGCTCATCGCCGGGCTGGCCCGGATGGTGCGCGACGTCGGGCTCGCGGAGGAACTCGCCCAGGACGCGCTGGTCGCCGCGCTGGAGCAGTGGCCCGGATCCGGCGTACCCCGCAATCCCGGCGCCTGGCTCATGGCGATCGCCAAGCGCCGCGCGATCGACCAGATCCGCCGTCAGGAGCGGTACGAACGCAAGCTCGCGGAGATCGGTCGTGAACTCGCGATCGACGGTGAGGAATCCACGCCGGACCTCGACGCGGCGTTCGAGGACACCATCGAGGACGACCTCCTGCGCCTGATCTTCGTCGCGTGCCACCCGGTCCTGTCGACCGAAGCGCGGATCGCGCTCACGCTGCGCCTGCTCGGTGGGCTGACGACCGACGAGATCGCGCGGGCGTTCCTTGTCCGCGAGTCGACCATCGCCCAGCGGATCGTCCGTGCGAAACGCAGCCTCGCCAAGGCGCAGGTGCCGTTCGAGGTTCCGACCGGAGAGAATCGGGCCACCCGTCTGTCGTCCGTCCTCGAGGTCATCTACCTGATCTTCAACGAGGGCTACGCGGCGACCGCCGGGGATGACTGGATGCGGCCGGCGCTGTGTGAGGAGGCGCTGCGGCTGGGGCGGATCCTGGCCGAGTTGGTTCCGTCCGAACCCGAGGTGCACGGCCTGGTCGCGTTGATGGAACTCCAGGCGTCCCGGGCATGGGCCCGGACCGGCCCGCGGGGCGAACCCATCCTGCTCCTCGACCAGAACCGCAGCCGCTGGGACCGGTTGCTGATCCGGCGCGGACTCACGGCCCTCGACCGCGCGAGCGGGTCTGACCAGCCACCTGGGCCGTACGCCCTGCAGGCCGCGATCGCCGCCTGCCACGCGCGGGCGGGTACGCCGGAGGAGACCGACTGGGCCCGGATCGCCGCTTTGTATGCCGCGCTCGCGCAACTCGTACCGTCGCCAGTTGTCGAACTCAACCGCGCCGTCGCACTCGCGATGGCCTTCGGGCCGGCGGTCGGTCTCGAACTCGTCGAAACGTTGACCTCGGAGCCGTCGTTGAAGGAATACCACCTCCTGCCGAGCGTGCGAGGTGACCTGCTCGCAAAGCTCGACCGCCTGGACGAGGCGCGGGAGGAGTTCGAGCGCGCCGCCTCCCTCACCCGGAACGAACGCGAGCGCGCGCTGCTCCTTCGCCGGGCCGCCGCGTGTGTGGAGGGGAGCGGTGGCGCACCCACACCTTCGCTGGAACCGTGACGGCTGATCGTCTGTCGGTGAACGCTCTCTCGCTACTGTCAACCGAAACTTGCTTGTGTTCGTGGGCGTACGACGGCCAGCATCACGACATGGGCAGATCCGGGCGCAGCGGTGGCTTGCCGAGGTGGGGTTTCCCGTGCCGGAACTGCTGTATCTGGTGTGGGAGTGCCCGGAGTTCGACGGACGCCAGCTGTCGGTGCAACGCTTCGTTGACGCCGAGGCCGCGGGTGACCCGATCTGGACGCTGACCGACGTCCAGCGGGCGGAGTTCTTCGCTGACTTCGGTCGGGCTGTCGGCTGGTTGCACAGCTTTGATCTGCCAGAATTCTCTGGCTGGGTTGACGATCGTGGTGAAACACATGCCACCTGGGCCGATGCCGCCCGCCCTGACGCCGCGATCCGGGCGATCCGAGACCAGGGTTCGCTGGTGTCGGCCGGCGTGCTCACCGAGGCGGAGCGGCGGATTGAGTGCGGACTCGCCGCACTGCCGACAGTCCAACCCCGCTTGGTGCATCGTGACCTGCACCTCGATAACACCCTGATCGCCAGTGGCCGGTTCGTCGGGCTGATCGACTTCGAGCTGGTCCGGGAGTGGGATTTCGTGTGGGACTTCGCCAACCGGCTCCAGGGCGTTTTTGATTGCTACGAAGGGTGCGAGGACCCCTTTCTCGCCGGCTACCGGGAGATCGCGGGCGAGCTTCCGCCGTCGTTCGCGCTACAGCACTGGCTCTATACCGGCATTTATGAGGTGCTGTGCATAGAGGAGTGCCTCGAGGGAAACCAGGCGTACACCAAAAGCCACGAAGATTTGCGCACCTGGCTCGACACGCCGGTCCCGCTGTAGGTAGTGGTGCTCTGCTACTCCTGGCCTGTCAGGTTCGGAGGCGTTGGTTGCGGATGGGGTTGCGTTGGTGTCGATCCATTCGGGTGGGATGAATTCGGGCACGCCGTCCACCGCAACCTGGACTTGCCAGGCTCCTTGGTGGATGAGGCGGTGATGATAACCGCAAAGCAAGGTCCCGTTGGCCAGCGTGGTCGAGCCGCCGTCGAGCCATGAACGAATGTGGTGGCCGTGGCACCAGGCGGGTGGCCGGTCGCAGCCGGGGAATGCACATCCCCGATCCCGTAGCTCCAACAACTTGCGGAGGCGTCCGGTGAAGAACCGTGTCCCGTCCGACAGGGCAACCTCGCCGTCGCGGATGCCGAACCAGCTGACCTTCGCATCACACGCCCACTCCTGAACCGTGCGTGCCGACACGTAGGTGCCGGTACGCAGCAGTCGGCCGAGTCCGGTGCCGTTGACCAGGTTCTCGTCGGTGATGGTCACAACGATGTGGGGCTTCTCCCCACCCTGCGACGGGGACGTCCCGGAGTTGAGGTAGCGGCGGACGAGCTCGTCCAACGCCTCGCCTCGACGCTGGGCGGCGCTTCGGGGGTCCAGCCCGTCGGCGGTGGTGGGCAGGGGTTTGGACAGGGGCTCGATGGCGGTGCGGAACCGGTCGGCCGCGATCGGGTCGAGCTTGCCGCGAAGATAGGTGCCGGATCCGTCTGGGGCGTCGTACAGGGACAACTCGCACCGCCGGGCAGCCTTGGCTTCTTCTTCGGCGAGCTTCTTCGCCAACACCTTGTCGGCCAGGTCGGGGTCGACCGCGTTCAAGACGGCTTTGCCCAGCCCGGCCAGGTCTTTCGGGTCAAACACGCGAGCATGCTCGACCAGGACCTGTTCGGCCTCGGCTCTGGTTTCCTGTCCGGCCTCTTTCGGTAGATCGCGGATCGCTTTCGCGATCACCCGAGCGTGGTCGACGCTGATTTCACCGGCGTTCAACGCAAGCTGCACAAGCGGCAACGCGGTGTCCAGATCGTTCGCCAGGCGCACCGCCGCCCGCGCGTGTTCCGGCCGCATCCGCAGCAGCGACGACAACAAGGCGGCGGTACTGGTCGCACCAACCGTGCGGCCCAGGTCCTGCCGGTCCGCCTCGCGGATCACCTGAAGTTTGACCGCCTCGATCTGTGCCGAGAGAGCTTCCAGGTTCATGAGCAGGTCGATGAGCTCCTCGTGAGGAGTCGACCAGAACAGCGCACCGGACTCCTCAGCGAGACGGGCACGTATCCGCTCGACCAGCACCGAGAACGGGTGCCGGCCCGTGTCCGCCGAGGTCGAATCCATACCCGAACACTAGCGGCCACCACCGACAAGACCCCGGCCCGAAAGCCCAACAAAACAAGGGCATCCGGCATCCGCCAGGGCCACCGTTCTGGGTCGGGGGCACCCTTGGCCAATAGAGCCGTACAAGGGTGCCCCCGACCCAAAACGAAGGCGAATCCAGCAAGGCGAGAGGATCGTGGGTACGAGCGGTTCGCGCCGATACCTGACGCGTCCCCTCCACGAGGTGGTAGCTCCGCGACCGAGAGGACAGCAGCATGTCGTACCCCGAACCCACCTACTTCGGTGACACCGGCGAGGTGAGCGCGGTCTACCGGCCCGCCGACCACGAACCCGAACTCGTCTATCCGTCGGCCGGCAGCGTCGACTACCTCGCGAAGGGCGCGGACACCAAGAGCGAGTTCGGCCTCTACCGCTGGAACTTCGGCCCCGGACGCACCGGCCCCGACCCCCACTTCCACAAGACGATCTCGGAGTCGTTCTACATTCTGTCTGGGACCGTCCGGTTGTACGACGGGAACAAGTGGATCGACGGCACGCCGGGCGACTTCCTCTTCGTACCCGAGGGTGGCATCCATGGCTTCCGTAACGAGTCTGGAGAGCCGGCGTCGATGCTGCTGCTGTTCGCGCCGGGTGCGCCGCGCGAGGAGTACTTCGAGACCCTGGCCGAGATCGCAGGGGGTCGGGTGCTCAGCGAGGAGGAGAAGCTGGAGTTCTACCTCCGGCACGACAACTACTGGATCTGACTCACGGCCCCAACTCCGGCCGGCAGGAGGCAGCTACCCGTCGTCGTCCCGAGGAAGGCGCGCGGCCCGGGCGTCGAGGTAGCGCTGTTCGGGCAGGCTCGTCGTCCGCCGGGCGGCCTGGTGGTAGGCGGCGCGGGCGGCCGCGTGGTCGCCCGCCATCTCCAGGAGGTGCGCGCGTACGGCGTGGAGTCGGTGATGCTCCGCCAGCCGGTCGTCCTCGTCGAGCGCCTTGAGGTGGTCGAGCCCCGCCCGTGGCCCCTCGACCATCGCCACCGCGACAGCGTGGTTGAGAGCGATCATGGGGTTCGGTGAGAGGCGTTCGAGGAGTTGGTACAACGCGAGGATCTGCCGCCAGTCGGTGTCCTCCGCGCCCGGTGCCTCGTCGTGGATCGCGGCGATGGCCGCCTGGAGTTGGTACGAACCAACCGGGAATCTCGCCAGCGCATCGGTGATCAGCGCGACGCCCTCGGCAATAGCCTGGGTGTTCCACAGGTCGCGGTTCTGCTCGGCGAGCGGGATCAGGTCGCCGTTCGGGCTGGTCCGTGCAGGCCGCCGCGCGTCGGTCAACAGCATGAGGGCGAGGAGCCCCGCGACCTCGCCGTCATCCGGCAGGAGCCGGTGAAGGGTGCGGGCCAGCCGGATCGCCTCGGCGGTGAGGTCGGTCCGCTGCAGGTCAGGCCCGGACGTCGCGGTGTAGCCCTCGTTGAAGATCAGATACAGAACGTGCAGGACGACTCGCAGCCGTTCCACGCGTTCTTGTTCGGGAGGCATCTGGAACGCCGTACCCGTGGCCTTGATGCGTTGCTTGGCCCGGCTGATGCGCTGGGCCATGGTCGCCTCGGGTACGAGGAACGCGTGGGCGATCTGCGCCGTCGTCAAACCACCGACCGCCCGCAGGGTGAGCGCGAGCTGCGACGGCTGGGACAGAGCCGGGTGGCAGCACAGGAACAGAAGAGTCAGCGTGTCGTCTTCGCCGGAGACGCGGGTGTCGTCGGCGGCCGGCGTCACGAACTCATCCGCCGGGCCCAAGGTCGCCGCGGTCGCTTCCCGCTGCCGGCGGGCCTGGTCGCTGCGGAGCTGGTCGGTCAACCGCCGGGAGGCGACGGTGATCAGCCAGGCCTTCGGGTTGTCCGGCGTACCCTGCTCGGGCCACTGGACGGCGGCCGCCAGTAGCGCCTCCTGTACGGCGTCCTCGCAGGCGTCGAAGTGTCCATAACGGCGGACGAGCGCGCCGAGGACCTGCGGCGCGAGTTCGCGCAGCAGGTCCTCGGGCACAGGATTGGTCGTCACGCCTCGGGTTCGGGCTCACCGTGGAGCGGCCGGACCTCCATCGCCCAGTACCTCGCGTCCGGCCAGCGGGCGGCGATCTCGATCGCGCGCTCGGGGGTGGCGCAGTCGACGATGCAGTAGCCGGCCAGCTGCTCCTTGGTCTCGCTGAACGGGCCGTCGGTGACCGCGGGTACGCCGTCCCGCACCCGGACCGTCTTGGTCTGGGAGGAGTCAGCCAACGCTTCCCCACCGACCCATTCGCCGGACTCGGTGAGTTCCTTCCAGATCTCGCCAGCCTCGTTCATCAGGCCGTTGCGTTCCTCTTCGGAGAGGGTCGCCCAGGTGGCGGGGTTTTGGTAGATCAGCAGGATGTACTTCACGGCGTCACACCTTCTGGTTGGCGCGCCCGGTTGGGCGACTCTCAGCGGTGACGTCGGAGTGGGTGGGGAGTTCTCGACGTCCCGGCGAGAATCTTTCCGCGTATTTCTTCAGAAGCTACCCGAGCGGCCGCGGGCCGTCGGCGGCGGCCGCATCGGCGGTCGCATCGGCGGCCGCATCGGCGGTCGAGGCGGCTTCGACGGCGCGTAACCAGACCTCGGTGAAACCCGGGCCGTCCACGTCCACGAGGACCCGTGTGCGGATTCCGTTCTCGTCCGGAACGAACCGCAGGACGCCGCCGTCGAGGTCCGGCCGGAGGTTCATCTCCTCGACCGTGGCGCCCGGCCACCCCAGCGCGACGGCGCAGGTGACCGGGTCGTAGTGGAAGTTCAGGAGATCGCCGGGAAGTCCGGTATGAGCATGGCCCAGCCGGGTCATGCCGGCGTCCTCGCCGTACGCGGCCGCCTGGGAGGCAAGGCGTACGCCGAGCGGTCCGGCGGCTCGCAGGCGCGGGAGGTCTGACGCCCGCAGATGGCTGCCCAGCGTCGCCGGCAGGGTGGTCAGCGTCAGGCATCCGACCGCGCTCATGACGATGCTGGCCGCCCGGGTGTCCCACTGCACGTTCCAGTCCTGGTCAGGGCCCCATGCCGGCAGACCGGCGGCGGGTGGGCGTACCCAACCGCCCATCATCACGACGGAGGTCTCGGCGAGACTGCCTGGCCGGCAGGTCGCAAGAATCGCCAGGTTGGTACAAGGACCGATCGCGACGACCGTCGCGCCGGCCTCGACGCTGCTGCTGAGGAGATCAAGGGCGGCGCCCGGCGGTGAGGGCGTGGGGTGGGCGCTCGCCGGCCAGTACCGCGGGTCACCGATGACCGGGTCAGCCAGTTGTCCGGTGGTCAGCGACGCGCCCGCACCGGCCGCGACGGGAATGTCGGCTCGGCCGGCGAGTTCGAGCAGGTGGCGGACGTAGCCGGCCCGGACGCCGGCCGGGTCCAGCACTGTGGTGATGCCGAGGAGTTCGACGCCAGGCCAACCGAGCAGCATGGCCAGCGCGCAGGCATCATCGGGATCGCCGCCGAGGTCGGTGTCGAGATGGATGCGCATGTCTGCCTCCCTCGTGGTTGATCACCGAGAGGTCGCAAAGCTAGCTGTCGTCTTCACCGACTGGTTGTCGGGTCCACGCCGGGGATCTGTACGCAGATCTCCGTGCCCAGACGGCAGCCGCCCGACAGGGCCAGGTCGTCGCCGCTCCAGAAGCGCCCCGGGTCGTACCAACTCGGGCGCTTGCCGCCGGGCAGGAGTCCCATGGCCTGGTAGGTCACCGCGACGACCTCCGCGCAGTAGGCCGTCTCCAACTCGGTGCGGCGTTCCCCACGCCGAAGGATCCTCGGGACCCGCCCACTCACCCAACGGGTGGCGAGCCGGGCCGTCGAGGGGAACGGCGTACCGTCCAAACGCGCGATCGTCCGGAGTACGCCGTCTTCCATCGCCCGGGTGGCTGTCGGGTCGAGTTGACGCAGCCAGACCCGCTGGCCGTACTTACGCGCCCACACCAGAACCGACGCGCGGAGGTCGTGTAGTTGGACACCGCGCTGGTGCGTGCCAGACCAGAGGTCCGGCAGCGACTTGCCCAGCTCGGCGTGCCACATGAGCGGCGGCAGATCCTCGAGCGCGACGGTCATGCCGACGTGGTTGACCGGGCTGTTCGTGGTGATCCGGATCGCCCGGTCTGCCGCCGACCGGCCACGGAACAGCCAGAGGTCGCCGGTGCGGGTCAGGTCCAGGGCCTCGTCGAGGCTGATGCTCATGCCCGGCATGGTCGTAGCCTAGGCCGCATGCGTTGGTGGAAGGTGCTGGGCGTCGCGGGCCTGCTGGGCGTGGCCGCGACCGGAGTGGTGATCGCGCGGGCCGAACGCCGGCGCCGTGCCTACACGCCGGAGCAGATCCGGTCACGGCTACACGAGAGGTACGCCGAAGCCACCGCGCGCGGCTCCGTAGCCGGCGACTGAACACCCGGCCCGGGTGCTCGCGGGCCGACGGCAGGCGAAGGGCAGACTCGTCCTCGTTATGAACGAATCTGCCCGCCCCGAAGACCGTCCCGAAGGCCGCTCCCAAGGCCCGGCTCCCACGACCTCCACCTCCGACCTTCTCGAACTCGAAATCGGTCCTGTCGCGCACGGCGGTTGGTGCGTCGCCCGGCACGAGGGGAAGGTCGTGTTCGTCCGGCATGCGCTGCCCGGCGAACTCGTCCGCGCCCGGGTGGTCGAGGAGACCGCCCGGTTGGTACGCGCCGATGCGATCGAGATCCTGCGCGGCTCTCCGGACCGGGTCGCCCCACCGTGCCCGTACGCGGGTCCCGGGCGCTGCGGCGGCTGCGACTGGCAGCACGCGACCCTTGCCGCGCAGCGGGAGCTGAAGGCCGCGGTCGTCAAGGAGCAGTTGCGTCGCATCGCCGGCCTCGAGGTCGAGGTGACCGTCGAGGCGCTGCCGTCCCCCGTCCCGGACGAGGATCCCTCCGGCGACAGCGGGCTCGGCTGGCGTACCCGCGTGCGGTTCGCCGTCAGCGACGACGGCGTGGTCGGCTTCCGGCGGCACCGCTCCCACGAGATCGAGCCCGTCGACGCCTGCGTCATCACCCATCCCGAGATCGAACGCCTCGGCATCGAGCGCCACCGCTGGCCGGGCGCCGACCAGATCGAGGTGGCGGCGTCGGCCGCGACGGGTGACCGGGTGGTCGCGGTCCCGGACCGGAATCGCGGCGCCGTCGAGGTCCCGCGCCTCGCGGCCCCAGTCCGGCTCGTCCGCGGTGAGCCGCAACCGGGTCCTGGCCTGCCGTACGTACGCGAACACGCGGCTGGCCGCACCTGGCAGGTGAGCGGGACCGGCTTCTGGCAGGTTCATCCGGCCGCGGCGGACACGCTCGTCGAGGCTGTCCTCGAGGCGCTGGAGCCGCGCTCCGGTGAGCGGGTTCTCGATCTGTACTGCGGTGTCGGGCTGTTCGTCGGCGCGCTGGCCGAGCGGGTCGGGCCGGCCGGCACGCTCACCGGAGTCGAGGAGGACCCGATCGCGGTCCGCGACGCGCGGCACAACCTCCGGGACCTGCCGAACGTCACCATCGAGAGGGGTCGGGTCGAGCGGGTGCTCAGTCGCGGAAGGCCGGCCCGGGGCGGCGGGCCGGGTGCCAATCGAGACCGTCCGGGCCTGGATCAGGTGGACCTGGTGGTGCTGGACCCGCCGCGCTCAGGAGCCGGGCAGACCGTCGTACGCCGCGTCGCGGCGCTCGCCCGTCGCCGGATCGCGTACGTCTCCTGTGACCCGGCGACGTTGGCCCGCGATCTCCGGTACTTCGCGGAGCACGGCTGGAGCCTTGCGGGGCTGCGTGCGTTCGACGCGTTCCCGATGACCCACCACGTGGAGTGCGTGGCGATCCTGGAGCCGGTGAAGAAGGACGGCGCCTGACGCCCGCGGTCATGCGGCTGCGAGATGCCTGGTGATCAGCGACCGCAGTCGTTCGGAGTCCTCCGGAGCACCCAGACCACGTTTGGGGAGGAGCAGCACTCCGGTTCCCCAGATGTCCGGGGTGAGCAGCACGAATACCCGTCGGCCCTCGACGCCGCGCCCGTAGAACCCCCAGTCGGTCTGATTCGCATGCCGCTCGGAAACGGTACTGATCCCGTCCTCATCGACCGTCACGCGATGTTCGCCCAGATGCCGGGCGTAGGCGAGCAAGGCGAGAGCCGCCAGCCAGCGGACGGCCACCAAGAAGAGGCAGAGAATCAGAAAGAACTTCCACGCCCCCAAGCCGACGGCACCAACACCTCTGGTCAACAGGTTGGCTGCGCTCACCAAGCCGAGCAATGCGCCCAGTCCCCACAGGGCGCGATAGCACCATCGCCCGACTGGACTGTGTCGCATCTGAATCTTCAGTCCGTCAGATATCTCCCGCCATGTCACTACGTACGTCAGCTGCACCGACACATCAACGGCCATGCGTCCTCCTTGGATTCGATGGGCAGGGACTGTACCGGCGGGTCAGCCAACCGATCAGGACACAGATGCCGCCGCCCACGGGGCCCCGACCGCGGTCGCGGGGAGCGGAGCGCTGCAGGTCGCCCGGCCGTACGAGCCGGTTGGGCGGACCACCGATCGGAGCGGCGGCCTATCATCGAGGGTGGTTGTTGAATCTGAAACCAGTTGTCGGAGGCGGTGGACGGTGAGCAACGTCGAGGCGGAACCCGCCGAGCAGCGCTGCGGAGCGGTCGCCGACGAGCGGACACCACGAACACCACGGGCGCCGTACGTCGAGGTGCTTTCCGCACGTGAGGTTCCTCTGGGCGGACCGCGGGCGATGTCGGTACGCCGATCGCTCCCGCAGCGGGCCCGGACGCTGATCGGGGCCTGGTGCTTCGCCGATCACTACGGCCCTGACGACGTAGCCGAGGCGGGCGGCATGAACGTCCCCCCGCATCCGCACACCGGCCTGCAGACGGTGAGCTGGCTGTTCAGCGGGGAGATCGAGCACCGCGACAGCCTGGGCACGCACGCCCTGGTGCGCCCGGGCGAACTCAACCTCATGACCGGCGGCTACGGCATCAGCCACTCGGAGGTCTCAACCGCGCGGACCAGGGTCCTGCACGGCGTCCAGTTGTGGGTGGCGCTGCCGGCGGCGCACCGGAACGCTGGCCGGGATCTCCAGCACTACGCCCCCACTCCCGTCCAGGTGGACGGGGCTGAGCTCAGAGTCTTCCTGGGCTCGCTTGCGGGGGACACCTCACCGGTGCGGACGTTCACACCTTTGCTGGGTGCCGAGCTCCGCCTCGCGGCAGGGGCGACGACCACGCTCGCGGTGGACCCCGGCTTCGAGCACGGCCTGCTGGTCGACCAGGGGAACGTCCGTCTGGGTGGCGTACTCCTGCGTCCGGCGGAGTTGGGCTACGCCAGCACGGGGTTCGACACCCTCACGCTGACGAACGAGTCGGAGGACGCGGCCCGGTTGGTCCTGCTCGGTGGTACGCCGTTCGACGACCAGATCGTCATGTGGTGGAACTTCATCGGCCGCAGCCACGCCGACATCGTCCAGGCGCGCGAAGACTGGCAGAAGGCCTCTGACCGCTTTGGCGCCGTCGAGGGGTACGCCGGCGACCGGCTTCCCGCGCCCGCCCTACCGAACGCCACCCTCACCCCGCGCCGGAACCCACCGCGCCTCTGAGCCTCTGGCCGGGCGGAGAGCGCGGTCGGCGCCGGCGCTCTCCGCCCCGAGGTGTCAGCCGAGCCTCAGGAACCGTTCGAGGCGTACGGCACCTTGACCCAGCTGAGGACCTGCGGGCCGCGCGCGTTGATCGTGACCTTCAGCCAGCTGTTCACGCCGGTGGAGCCGTCGACGGTGATCCGGTTGAGGTTGGGTACGGCGGACACGCCGTACACGGACAGCCACTTCGAGCCGTTCGCGAGCGGCCGGTCGGCGTTGTAGACGTGGCTGTCGCCGTTGAACAGATAGACCGGCCCGTCGAACGCCGTGGCCTGCTCGGCGATCGTCTGGATGATCGGCGTGAAGCCGGAGAGGTTCGCGGGGTTCGGGTTGGACACGGACGGGTCGAACATGTCGGCCTGGGTCAGCAGCACCACCGCGCGGTCACGGTCCCGCTTCGCCTGGGCGAAGGTCTCCCTGATGTGTTGGACCGCCGCGGCGGTCCGCCCGCGTACCTCCGCCAACTGCTCCGGCGTGGCGGAGGTGTTGCCGGTCCACGGCAGCAGGCTGTTGTTGCTGCCGACGACGTGGACCGCGGCGAAGGTCACGTCGGCGCGGGTGTACCTGACGTTCTCGGCGTAGCCGGCGGCGGCCTGGGACTTCACGGCGACCTTGTGCTGCCCGAGCGTACGACCGGGCTCGGGAAAGAACGTGCGCCGGATCGCGGTCAGACGTTCGAGCGGGTTGTAGGAGCCGTTGTTGGCGCGGTGGCAGTCGGTCCACTCGTTGTCGCCCGGTGTGTAGACCAGCGGGTCCGCGAACCGGTCGAAGTCTGACCTGATGCGCGCGAAGTAGCTGTCGCTGCACAGCGACGAGCCATCCTTGATGTCACCGAGGTGATCGACCAGGCGTACGTCGGGGTCGGCGTTGATCTGATCCACCACCGACGGGAACTCCGTGATCTGGGTGGGGCCGTACGGCACGTCGCCGATGACCGCGAACGTGAAGCCCTTGTCGTTTCCCGCTGTCACTGCCGCCATGCTTGGCGAAGCGCCGACCATGAGTGAGGTCGACAAAGCCGCGCCCAATGCGAGGCACTGCCACTTCTTCACGCCGTTCTCCCATCGTCGTTGTCGGCGGTCATGCTCGCGTGACGGCGTGAACCGGCGAAGGCTCCCGCGAGGATCCTTCGTGAACCTTCGCGGCGCGCGTCAATGCCAGCTTGGCGCCCGTCAACCTGGGGTAGCTATCCCTGGTGCCCGAGAGGTGACAGTTTGGTATGACAATCGGTATGGTCGCCGGTATGGCAACAACGAAGAAGATCACGGTGAGCCTGTCGGGGGATGCGCACTGGCTCGCCGAACGCGCGGCCGCGGACGCGGACATGTCCCTCTCGGCATGGCTCTCGCGGGCCGCCTGCCATTACGCGCTGTGGCAGGCGCCGGGCCAGGTCTCCGAGGAAGGTCAGCTCCGCGACGAGGAAGATCGCTCGGCGGAGGAGACCGCCTATCGTGCGACGGGGTGAGATCTGGCGCTACGTCTCCAAAGGCTTCGGCCGCGAGCGCCTCGTCGTCGTTGTCAGTACGGACGCCATCAACGGGTCACCCGGACAGGGCTGGTTTCTCGCCCTCGAGGTGACACCGGAGGATCCGGGTCACCTGCTGGCGGTTGAGCTTCCGGGCACCGGATGGGTCACTCCCCAACAACTCGACGCGCTCTACCAGCGCTCGTGCGTTGAGCAGGCTGGCCTCGTCGAGCACGACGTGATGGAGCGGGTGGCTTCCATGCTCCGGATCGCGCTGGACCTGTAGCGGGACGCCGCGCCCGCAGGCCTAGTCAAAACCCCGTCGCGCCAGGCAGCTGGCTGAGCCGAGGTCGACGTGGGACCTGGCGACGATGGGGCGGCCCAGGTGCCCGTGCTTGCCGAACCTTGAGTAGACGCCCACTTTTTCGCGGGAACTGGGCATCTACTCAAGGTTCGCGCCGCGACACCTTCAGGTCTGCCCACGATGTGAGACAAGCCAGACGTTGTCTCACATTGTGTACACCTTCTGCAGTGCGAGGCAGGGCAAGTTCCCACCAGGCAAGGCAAATTGGCCTAGTGAGGTGGGGACTTGCCGCGTGAGGTCCATCAAACGGTGTACGCAATGTGAGACAGAACCTTGGCTTCTCACTATCCGATACGACCGGGTGTACGCCATTCGAGACAGCCGCCACCTCACGCGGAATCCCCCGCGAAGCACACTCAATTCGCCTTGCTTGGCGACGACTCGGTCCAGGAGAACCCGAACTGGCCTCACATCCGCAGCACCTCAGCAAGACCGTGAAAACTTAAGGGGGTCATAGCACCCCAAACTTTTCACAATCCTGGTCGGCGCGAGTTAACACCAAGTCGGCCCGGATGCTGAGACGTGCGGGTCCTCTGCTGTAGGGATCGTTGCGGACTCCCCGCACCCCCGCGCTCAGTCGTCCTGGTCGGTGCAGTCGACGTTCGGGGTTGCGCACGCGGTCGCAGCCGCGGTCCCAGCGTCGATGGCGGCCGCCTGGACGTCGGTGAGGAGCCGACGCGGACCGGGGCCGGTGGTGCCGAGGACGTCGTTGGGGTTCGACAGTTGGCAGATCCCGAGGCTCAGGCACCCGCACCCGATGCAGTCGGTGAGGTTGTCGCGCAGGCGCTGCAGTTGTTCGATCCGGGCGTCGAGTTCTGATTGCCAGGCGGCGGACAGGCCCATCCAGTCCCGGCGGGTCGGCGTTCGTTCGTTGGGAAGGCGGGACAGCGCCTCCCGGATGGTCTTCAGCGGAATGCCGAGGCGTTGCGAAACCCGGATGAACGCCACCCGGCGCAGGATGTCGCGGGTGTAGCGACGCTGGTTGCCGGACGTACGGCGGGAGCGGATCAGCCCCTTCGACTCATAGAAGTGCAACGTGGAGACGGCGACCCCGCTGCGTTCGGCGAGCTGGCCGACGGTGAGCTCCGCGGCGGCGGACGGAAGATGGGTCACAGGACGCACCTTAGCCTTGACCTCGACCAAACTTGAGGTTCGCCGTTCTCGATGAGGCGGAGGTCACATCTCCACCGCCGATGTCACACCAGGCGGCCGGCGCGGCTCTCAGGATGCGAGCGCGAGAGGAGACCGCACCATGAACGACCCGAGGGGCGACGCGATGAACGTCGCAGGGAACGACGCGATGAACGTCGTGAGGGACGAGGCGACCCGGGAGTTCGTCAATTGACGACGACGAGCTGGTAGAACCCGCCGTCCTCCGGGGCCGGCGCACCGTGCTCCTCGGCGGCGACCGCGAACGCGCGGCCCAGGAAGAACAGGAACGCGCCGACACCGCCGTCTCCCCACCGCAGGGCGACCTGCTCCAGGGCTCCACCGAACCCTTCGGGGTCATCCATCCCCACGGCCATGAGCGCCGCCTTGGCGTACTCCCTGATCTCGGCGACCTCATTCCCCGGACTGCTCAACCGGCACCGCGCCTCCATAAACGTTCTGGATCATCACGGTCGCGTGCTTGCGGACCTGCTCCGCGAGTTCGTCAGCCGAGGCGATCGGCTCGTAGTCGACCGGGGCGAGCGCCTGCAGCGCCTCCGCCAGCTCCGGCCACGTGTTCACCAACATGTCCCGCCGGGCCTCCTGGCCGATCGGGACATCAGTCTTGTCGGTCCACGCGGCGACGACAGCCTGGACCTTCTGCTCCTGCGTCTGCTCCATGGACTGACTCCTACCCGCAGACCGATTCCTACTCGCCATCAGATCGGCAACCCTTCACGTCGAAACCGAGCCAGATAGTTCTGGACAGACGGGTTCCTTCTCCGGTCTAGATCCACCGGGAAACTGATACTCCGGTTCGACGGGGTACGGACGATGATGTGCGAGCCAACTTCTTCGTCTGCGCGGTCTACACCCACGTTCGCGCCAGTGACTATTCGCCGCAGTTCCGTTTGGCGATCGGACTTCTTCTGCTGGCCGTTGTCTCGCTGATTCTTGGTTTCCGGTGCCGTTTGGTACGCCGAGCCAGCGGGTGGCACAGGTCGCCGACATCGTCGCGGCTGTCAGGCGGCAGTTCGCGGACGCCGGGCGACCGGCGCCCAGGATCCTGCTCGCTGGTGCCCGCCGGCAGCTCCTCGAACTCGCGGTCGCCGAGGCCGACACCCTGGCGCTGCCGTTCCTCCTCGAAGTGGGCGAGGAGCGGCTCGCGGCCAGCATCCGCGAGCTGCGGGCGATCGCCGGCACGCGGTTCGACGGGCTCGAGCTCGCGCTGAGCGTCCTGGTCGTCGGTGACGGCGAGGTGCCGGAGGCGATGCGGATGCTGGTCCGTGACGTGCCGCGTGACGCGGTGAGCCGGCTCAGTGGCACGCCGAAGGAGATAGCTGACACCCTCCGCCGGCGCCGCGATCAGTACGGCATCTCGTACGTCACCGTCGCCCAGCCGTACATCGAGCAGTTCGCGCCCGTCATCGAACTCCTGGACGAGTGAACTCCCGGTCTGGAGGCGCTGTCTGGTAAGGGTTCTTTGATGGTGTTGACCGGACCGAGGAGCACTCATGCGCGCAGCCTTGTACACCCGCAGCCGCACCCTGACCGTCGAGGACCGTCCGACGGTGCCGCCCGGACCCGGTGAGGTCCAGATCGAGGTGGCGTACGCCGGCATCTGCGGCACCGACCTGCACATCCGGCACGGCGCGATGGACGACCGGGTCCCGCTGCCGGGGATCCTCGGGCACGAGTCGTCGGGCCGGATCGCGGCGGTCGGTGAAGGTGTCACCGGCTGGCGGCGCGGCGATCCGGTCACGGTGATGCCGCTGCGTTGGTGCGGCACCTGCGCCGCCTGCCGGGCCGGCCACACGCATGTCTGCCAGACGCTGAAGGTCATCGGCGTGGACCTGCCTGGTGCCATGCAGGGAAGCTGGACGGTTCCGGCCGAGGTTGTCGTACCCCTTCCCGCCGACCTTCCCCTCGACCAGGCCGCCCTGGTGGAGCCGACGGCGGTGGCGGTTCACGACGTGCGACGCGCGGAGCTGCGTGCCGGCGAGAAGGCCGTCGTCGTCGGTGGCGGCCCGATCGGCCTGCTGATCGCGCGGGTCGCGATCGCGGAGGGCGCCGAGGTGGTCGTTGCCGAGCCCGACCCGCATCGCCGGGCGATCGCCGAGCGGATCGGCCTCACCACGGTGGATCCGGCCCAGACCGACGTGGCCGGGTACGTCGCGGAGTGGACGGCGGGCGCGGGCGCACCCGTCGCGTTCGAGGTGTCGGGTGCGCCGGCCGGGGTTCGTTCGGCGACGGAGGTGCTGGGGGTGCGCGGCCGGTTGGTCATCGTCGCGATCCACCCCGAGCCGCGCCCGGTCGACCTCAACCGCGTCTTCCTGCGGGAGTTGACGATCGTCGGCACCCGCGTCTACACCCGGGCCGACTTCGAGCACGCGGTCGGTCTCGTCGCCAGTGGCGTGGTTCCCGCGTCCGCACTGATCTCGAGGGTCGTCCCGCTGTCGGGTGCCACGGAGGCGTTCGACGCGCTGGAGTCCGGTGGTGGCGTGATGAAGGTCCTGATCGACTGCCAGGCGGAGTCGTGAGCGGAGTCGTGAGCGGAGGCAGGGACGCGGGTACGCCGGTGGCCGGGCTCGGCCTCTTCGACCTGACCGGCCGGCTGGCTCTGGTCACCGGTGCGCGGCGGGGTCTCGGCCTGGCAATGGCGGACGCGCTGGCCGCCGCGGGCGCCGACATCATCGGTGTGAGCGCGCACCTCGAGCCGTCCGGAAGCGCGGTCGAGCGCGCGGTCACGGCCCGGGGCCGGGCGTTCGAGGCGTACGCCGTGGATTTCGCCGACCGCACCGCGGTCTCCGAATTCGCGCGGGAGATCTCGGGTCGTGACCGGCCGGTCGACATTCTCGTCAACAATGCCGGCACGATCCGGCGAATGCCGGCCGCGGAGCATTCCGACGAGGCGTGGGACGAGGTGATCGCCGTCAACCTCTCCTCGCAGTTCGTGTTGACCCGCGAGGTCGGACGCCGGATGCTCGAACGCCGGGCGGGCAAGGTGATTTTCACGGCGTCGGTGTTGAGTTTCCAGGGCGGCATCACCGTGCCCGGGTACGCGGCGGCCAAAAGCGGTCTCGTCGGCCTGATGCGTGCGCTCGCCAACGAGTGGGCGGCGTACGACGTGAACGTCAACGCGATCGCACCCGGCTACATGGCCACCGACAACACCGTGGCGTTGCGCCAGGATCCCCTGCGCAACAAGGCGATCCTCGACCGGATCCCGGCCGGCCGGTGGGGGCGCCCGGAGGATCTGGCGGGTGCGCTCCTCTTCCTTGCCTCGCCGGCCTCGGACTATGTCTCGGGTGCGATCATCCCGGTCGACGGAGGCTGGCTGGCTCGCTAACGTGATCAAATGGCTCACCCCTCCCCATCGGCGGCGATGGTCGCATCGGCGTTCGACCTCGGGCATCCCATCGAGTCGCTGACCCCGCATCGCTACGGAAGTTTCGAGACCTGGATCCTCACCACGATTGCCGGGCGTTTCCTCGTCAAGCGGCTCTGGTTGGGGCCGGAGCCTGAGTGGCGGGCGGCGCTCGAGCGGTCGATGGATTTCGAACGCCGCGCCCGTCAAGGTGGTCTTGACATGCCGGTGGCGATCGTGCCGCCGCGTCCGGCGTTTGGTTGTGCGGCGCTGGTGGGGTCGTACGGCATCTTCCGGGTGTACGAATGGCTCGACCATCGCCCGGTCGACTTAGGCGACGACCTCAGTGAATGGGTGGGCGCCACGCTGGCCCGCCTGCACCAGGTGGAGCCGCTGGCGGGGTCGCAGCCCGAGCCGGAGTGGTATGGCCTACACCCGCCGGAGCGGTGGCACGACTGGCTTGCCGCCGGCGAGGCCCAGGGCAGGGCATGGGCACCCGCCCTCCGCCAAGCCGTTCCCGTCATCCTCAAGACATCGCGGTGGATCGCGGACGCGTTCGCGAACGCCGGGGGCTACGTGCTGACCCATCGAGACGTCGAACCCTGGAACGTCCTGATCACTGACCGCGGCCCGGTCCTGGTCGACTGGGACACCTCCGGCCCCGACAGCGCCCCGTTGGAGGCCGCGCAGGCCCTGCTGACGTTCGCGACCATCGGGAAGGCCGAGCCGGATCCGGCGCGGGTACGCCGGGGGCTCGCGGCGTACGTCGACGCGGGCGGAGCCCCGCTCACCTCCGGTCGGGACCTGACCGCGCGCCGCGCCGGGCTGAAGCTCGCCCGGCTCAGCGAGCGCCTCCAGGTGACCGTCGGCCGGATCGGTGCCGGCTCCACCGAACCCCACAAAGCTGACATTCGTGCCCGGGAGCAACTCGAGGAACTCCCAGGTTTCCTCGCGGACCTGACCCGCTGGTGCGCGCTTCTCGAGCCGGGCGCTGATCCCACCTTCGCGTGAGCGGCCCAACGGCAACACCGCCCGACGTCGCGAAGTTGGCCGAGTCCCTCGGCCGCACGCGTTCCAACCTGTCCAACCACCTGACCTACCTGCGCGGTTGTGGTCTGGTGGTGGCGACGCCGGAAGGCCGGCAGGTCAGGTACGAGCTGGCGAGCCCGCAGCTCGCGCATGCCCTGGTCGAGTTCCTCAAGGTCGTCGGCTGACCTCACCCACGCTGGCAGCTCCACGCTGGCAACACCACGTGGACAGCACCGAGGAGAGCAGGAATGGGAGCGGGACACGGCCACGGCACCGCGACGGGCGCGCACCGCGGGCGGCTGCTCCTGGTGCTGGCGCTCACGGTCGTGACGCTGCTGGTGCAGGTCGTCGGCGCGGTCCTGTCGGGATCGCTGGCGCTCCTGGCAGACGCTGGCCATCTGGCGGCGGACGCCGCCGGGGTCACTATGGCGCTGATCGCCGTGACCATCGCGCAGCGCGCTCCGACGACGAGGCGGACGTTCGGCTGGCAGCGGGTCGAGATCCTCGCGGCCGTCGCCAACGCTGTCCTCCTCTTCGCGCTGGCGCTCTACATCCTGGTCGAGGGTTTCGAGCGGCTCTTCGCCCCGCCCGAGGTCGGCTCGACCCTGATGCTGGTGGTGGCGCTGATCGGCCTGGTCGCCAACACCGCCTCGTTGCTGCTGTTGCAGCGGGCTCAGGCGGAGTCGCTCAACCTGCGGGGTGCCTATCTCGAGGTGCTCGGCGACCTGCTGGGTTCGGTCGCGGTCGTCGTGGCCGCCGTGGTGATCGCGGTCACCGGCTGGCTGCGCGCCGACGCGGTGGCATCGATGCTCGTGGGTGTCATGATCCTGCCGCGGGCCTGGGCCCTGCTGCGGGACGCGGTGGACGTACTCCTCGAGGCCACGCCGAAGGACGTCGACCTCGAACGCGTACGCCACCACATGCTCCATCTGGACGGCGTCATCGACGTCCACGACCTGCACGCCTGGACGATCACGTCAGGACTCCCCGTGCTGTCGGCGCACGTGGTGGTCGACGAGGGAACGATGAACGGCGGCCACACCGGTCGGGTCCTCGACGCTCTGATGGAGTGCCTGTCGGATCACTTCGACGTCGAGCATTCGACGTTCCAGATCGAGTCGGCCCAGCACCGCGACCACGAGCACGCACTCCACGACTAAGAGGTCCCGCCGTGAGCCACACCAAGAGCCGGCGTACTGCCACCCGGTCCACGTACGGTGGTTCTTTCGGAGGAGGGCGTACGTGGCAGGTCGGGGCGAGCCCACGCTGATTGGTTCGGTACAACGCGCGCTGCGCCTCCTCGACGCGGTGGGTGCCGCTGACCGGCCCGTACCCGCGAAGGTGCTGGCCCGCCAGACCGGCCAGCCATTGCCCACGACGTACCACCTGCTCCGCACGCTGGTCCACGAGGGCTACCTGTGTCGGGTCGAGGACGGCTATCTGCTCGGCGACCGGATCGCGGCTCTCAGCCACCGCAGCCGCGGCCAGTTGATCGCTCTGCGGGTACGCCCGACCCTCCGGATGCTGCACGATGAGCTCGGCAGCGCGGCGTACCTCTCGTTCTACGAGGACGGCGAGATCAGGCTGGTCGATGTGGTCGACAGCCCCGCCGCGCCCCGCGTCGATCTCTGGGTCGGTTTCCACGACGCGGGTCACGCGACCGCGCTGGGCAAGTGTCTGCTCGCCTGCCTGCCCGAGGACGACCGCCGCGACTACCTTGCCCGTCACGATCTGAACGATCTGACCCCGCACACGATTACTGACAGCAAGGTTCTCTTGGCGCGGTTGGAGACCGAGCGCGAGTACTCCCTTGACCGTGAGGAGTACGCCGTCGGGACGGTGTGCGTGGCGGCGCCGGTGAAGCTCGAGGACCTCACCGGCGCGGTGGCGGTGTCGCTGCCCAGCCGCCGGTTGGAGCGGGTCTTCGAGAAGCGACAGGCGATCAGCCGGGCGGCCCAGCGGATCGCGTTCGCCCTCGCCACCGAGAACACATAGGCGAAGCCCGCCCGCGCGCCGGTCGCATTGCGTGACGCTGGTCGCTCTCTGTCCGTGTCCACATCGCGCGATGGCTATCACCATCTGAAATCGAACCGTTGGTGCAACCAGCTCGCCCACGCGATGGTTTCAAGAAGGGGGGACCTACTGAGGAGGGGGACATGGTGGGCGAGGGCCCGACCATTTCAGACGCCACCCGCGTCGAGCTCTTTCGTGTCATGGTCCTGATCAGGACCTTCGAGGACGCCATCCTCGGCGAGTACGCGAAGATTCGGAGGCCCCACCCCGCGGTCTGGCCGGCAGGGGTGGCAGCGCCGGACCCTGACCTGGCGCGGGCGGGATTCTCCGGGGGCCGTGAGCCGGTCGCCGCGGGAGTCTGCGCGCACCTCCACCCCGACGATGCGATCACCGCCACCAACCGTCCGCATCATCTCGCCGTCGCGCACGGGGTCGACCTCACGAAGCTCGCGGTCGAAGCGCTCGACCGCGGGGACGGTGGTGGTGGTGCTCGGACCGGGCCGGAGCACCGGCACCTGTTCGTCGCGGACACCGACGTCTCCGGTTCCGGGACGATCGCGGAAGGCTATCCGCGCGCCCTCGGGCGGGCGTTCGCGTTCCAGCAGCGGCGGACCCGCCAGGTGTCCGTAGCCGTGGTGGACAGGGCCGAGATTCATCAGGACGGCTTCCGAGATGCAATAAATCTTGCAAATTTGTGGAAACTGCCCCTCGTCTTCGTGATTGAGGACCACGATTGGGGAACCACTACTCTTCGGAGCGCTCCGACAGGCGCCGTCGCCCCCTTGACGACGCATGGTGTTCCGGGCGAGCGAGTGGAAGACAATGCGGTGGAGACGGTTTACACATCGGTCGGGCGCGCGGTCGAGCGCGCCAGATCGGGTGAAGGACCCGCCATCGTCGAAGTGCACACCGTTAGACTCTGGCGGTCCGATGCCGAGAGAAGGCGCATCGGCTCCCCGCCAGCCGCGTACGACGTCGTGGCCCAGGACCCGCTTCCGACGTACGAGTTCGCACTACGAGAACGCAATCTTGTGGATGACGAACTCCTGGCCGAGATTCGTACTCTCGCAGCCACCCGCGTCGCCGAGGCGCTCAGACCACTGAGAGCCGAGGAGAAGCCGGTGAAAGCTGTGTGACCAGTGCACGGAAGGCGGCACCATGAACGGGCCGACCGCGGGTGGTTCCCCAGAAGGCGGAGACACCCTCGTACATTCGCCGGGCGCGGCGTTTGACCTGAGCGCGTCGGGCGATTCCTATGACCCCCTGGTCTTCTGCATCAGCGATGGCGCAGGCGGATTCGGTGGTATTTACTGGCTCGACGACCGGGCTACTGCGTCCGGATAGAAGCAGGACAACCTTCCTGAGCCCGCGCTCGGAAGGTCCAGATCGCCCGCCTCCGCGATCTGGACCGCCCAGGCGTGGGCTCAGTTATTTTTCTCGGTCCGGGTCGACATCAGCCGTCTGGTGTGGTCCGGCGGTGCGTCGTGCGGTCGGCGTCGGTCGTAAAGGTCACGATCCGAATCATCGTTTCTATTACGCCTTGACGTCGATCAGGTAAACCTGCGACTGTCTGCCACGTGGAAAGCGGCTCTCCGGTTTGCAAGGCTGACGCATCATCGGAGGTAGTGGCACATGACTTCGCACCACCCGACCGCATTCATGAGTCGCCGCGGCTTCCTTCGCGGCGCGGGCGGCGTCGCCGCCCTGGGTATCCTCGCCGCGGCCTGCGGTAGCAACACCGGGCGATCGCCAGGCGGTAATGGCAAGGTCGCGCTTGCCCAGTGGTATCACCAGTACGGCGAAGCCGGCACCAAGGAAGCCGCACTGAGATATGCCAAGGCCTATCCAGATGCCAGCGTGACGGTCCAGTGGACCCCCGGCGACTACGGCTCCAAGCTGGCTTCGGGATTGTTATCTGACAAGGGTCCAGACGTTTTCGAGAGCCAGCTCAACATCGCCATGGTGCAGAGCAAGCAGGTGGTGGCCCTCGACGACATCATGGAAGACGTCAAGGACGACTTCAACGAGAACGACATCACGACGAACACCGTGGACGGCAAGATCTACGGCGTACGGATGATCGACGATCCGCAGCTCATCTATTACCGCAAGAGCCTGCTCGACAAGGCGGGGCTCAAGCCACCCACCACGGTCGACGACTTGATCGAGACCGCGAAGGCGCTCACCACCGACAAGATGAAGGGCATCTTCGTCGGCAACGACGGTGGGCTGGCACTTGGTGGGCCCGCACTGTGGTCCTCCGGCGGTAGCTTCCTCACGCCCGAGCGCTCGCCCAACTTCGCTGGTCCGCGCGCGGCACAGGCGTTCAGCAAACTACGCGAGCTGCACACCAGCAAGGCGCTGTTGCTCGGCGCGCCCACCGACTGGTGGGACCCTGGTGCCCTCATCAACGAGCTCGCCGCGATGCAATGGATCGGCCTGTGGGCCATGCCCGCCATCCAGAAGAAGTTCGGGGACGACATCGGCGTGATCGCGTTCCCGAAGCTCGACGCGCAGGGCAAGGACGCGGTGTATTCCGGTGGCTGGACGCAGTTCGTCTCCGCCAAGAGCAAGAACGTCGAGGCCGCCAAGAAGTTCGTCCGGTGGCTCTGGATCGACAAGGCGGAATTCCAGGAAGACTGGTGCCTGAGCTACGGATTCCACATCCCGCCGCGTAAGAGCCTTGCCGCCAAGGCGTCCAAGCTGCAGGCCGGCCCGGCCGCCGACGCGGTGCGGCTCGCCGCCGATTACGGCAACACTGACAACCCCGCCTGGACACCCAAGATGGGTTCGGCGTTCGGTGACATGCTCACCAACGTCATCAAGAAGGGCGCCGACCCGGCCACCGAACTCCCGAAGGCCGAAAAGACGGTGCAGACGGAGCTCGACCGGTTGTTCGGGTGACCGTCGGATGAGCACGGTCGCCGAGTCGTCCGCCGCCGAGAGTCGAGCCTCGGCGGCGGGGCGCCCAGCCAGGAAGGGCATCCGCGGGACGAACCTCGCGTTCTGGATCTTCGTCGGGCCGTTCACCCTCGGCCTGCTGATCTTCGCCTATGTCCCGATCGTCTGGAGCCTCTTCCTCAGCTTCTTCGACGCCCGCAACACCGTGACGCCGACTGATTTCGTCGGCCTACAGAACTACGTCGACATGCTGACGGATCCGGATTTCCTGTCCAGCATGGTGACGTTCACGGTGTTCGCGATCTTCATCGTCCCGCTGACCTTCGCGCTGTCGCTGGCGTTGGCGCTGCTGGTCAACCAGGTCAGGGTTGCTCGGGCGTTCTTTCGTTCGGTGTTCTTCCTTCCGACCGCGTGTTCGTACGTCGTCGCGTCACTGATCTGGAAACTCTCGATCTTCAACGGCGTGCGGTTCGGGTTGGCCAACACCGTGCTCGGGTGGTTCGGGATCGAGAACATCGCCTGGCTCTCGACGGTGGACCCGCCGTGGTACTGGATTCCGCTGGTAACGGTGCGGCTCTGGCTGCAGCTGGGTTTCTACATGATCCTCTTCATCGCGGGACTCCAGCGAATTCCGACCGAGTTGTACGAAGCGGCGTACGTCGACGGCGCTAAGCCCGGCTGGCAGATCTTCCGCTTCATCACCTTCCCGCAGCTTCGGGCGACCTCGGTCGCGGTGTTGATCCTGAACCTCATCGCGGCCTATCAGGCGTTCGATGAGTTCTACAACCTGGTCGGCAACGTCAACTACGCGCGACCTCCTCTGGTCTATCTGTACGGCGTTTCGCTCGGCTCGATCCAGGACCTCGGCCGCGGCAGTGCGGGAGCCCTCATCCTCGCGGTGATCATCATGATCGTCACGCTGGTGCAGAGCAGGATCTTCGGATTCGGTAAGGCGGAGTGATGGCGACAACCACGCCCGAGCGAACGACCGGAACCCCACGGCCGATCGGCCACCAGACCAGCCCGATCGGTGTGGCCGGCGCGATTGCCCGTTGGGTAGCACTGACTATTGGGACGCTGCTCTTCCTGGTGCCGTTCTATCTCGTCGTGCGGAACGCCCTGTCAAGCGAGGCGGACATCACGGCTCCCGAATGGACGTTGTTTCCGAGCCGCCTGCACTGGGAGAACGTTGGTGAGTTGTTCAGCGACCAGGAGGTCCCGATGGCGCGGGCCCTGTGGAACTCCGCGGTCGTTGGCGTGCTCGGGACCACCGGGCAGCTGTTGTTGGCGTCGATGGCGGGATACGGCCTGGCACGCATCCCGCATCGGCATGCCAACAAGGTGTTCTACCTGATCGTTGCGACGCTGATGATTCCCAGCGCGGTGACGTTCATCCCCAGCTTCGTTCTCGTCTCGTCGTTGGGCTGGGTGAGTTCGCTGCGTGGGCTCATCATTCCCGGGCTGTTCAGTGGCTTCGCGGCATTCCTTTTCCGGCAGTACTTCCTGAACTTCCCCCGGGAGTTGGAGGAGGCGGCGCGCGTTGACGGGTTGGGCTATTGGCGGACGTTCTGGCTGATCGTTGTGCCCAACTCCCTGCCGTTCTTCGCGGCACTGGCGGCGATCACCTTCATCGGCAACTGGAATTCCTTCCTGTGGCCGTTGGTGATCGGCCAGGATTCGTCGTCGTGGACCGTCCAGGTGGCCCTGTCGACGTTCATCACCGCGCAGACCATCAACATCCACGAGCTTTTCATGGCCGCGGCGGTGTCCATCCTGCCGTTGGTGCTGATCTTCGTGTTCCTCCAGCGCTATCTGGTACGCGGCGTCACCGAGACCGGTATCAAGGGCTGAGGTCAGCCGTCGGCTTGCCGTTCGGCGCCTGGCCGGCAACCCGCGCGGCCAGCGCGGACGGCCCGCCGAGTGCGGCCATGACGTCAACCAGATCGGCGTAATCGCGCAGCAGCACGATCTCGCCCTCGCGAACGTGGATTACGTAGAGGTAGGAAATCTGGTGCGGCTGGCCGGTGGCAAGAATGGAGCCGGCGATGTCGTGCTCCACGGTGATCACCTCGGGATTGGCGGTGTCGTGGATGACGACGTTGCGATACTCCTCGAACCTGAAACCAACCCCGAGGTTCGGTCGTAACCAGGCGCGGATCGCCTCGCGTCCCTCGACACGTTCCGGCATTCCAAGCGCGGTGAAGGGGAATTCCATCACGCCATCCACCGCGAAGAGGTCCGCCACCGCCATCCGGCCGGCGGAATTCTGAAGTACGGCGTTCTGGTAGCGCGCGAACACCGCACGCGGACCATGGTCGGCCGGCGGCACCTGATTGCCTGCCGGCAGCACCTGGTTGCCGGCTGGAAGAACCTGGTCGCGGGTGGGCTTTTCGTGAGGGACTGAATGTGCCGCTGTCGGCCTACCCAGACTGTCGAGCAGAGCCGGCAGGTGGCCGAGAGCCTCAGCCATCGCGAGCACGTTCTGGTATTCACGGAGGTGGGTGATCTGACCGTCGTGAACGCTGAGGATCAGGGCGAACGACGCGGCGGCGTTGTGGCCGGTCGCGGTGTTCGTGGCGGCGAGGTCGTACTCCACCACGATGCTGTCGGGCTCTGCCCCCACCTCGTGGATCACGACGTTGCGGAACTCCTCAAAGCGCAGCGGCAGCGCTTCCTGGCCACGGCGAGCCAACGCGCGGAACGCATCTCGTCCCTGGATCCGCCGCGGCCGGCCTGGCGGGTTGAAGGGCCATTCGACGACGACGTCCGCGGCCAGACCTGGCAGGTCTTCGGTGGTTCCCTCGAGTACGGCCTCCTGGAAGCGAGCGAACGCTTCGCGCGGGGTGAGCGTGGTATCGGCTGACTGGGGCATGACGACACAAACCTCCGTTCACTCAACGGGCGTTGAGACTCAACGAGCGTAGAGCGAATCTGGGTCCTCGGTCAACGCCAGTAGAGTCGGGGACTGTGAGCGGTTCCGATCGACGCCTGTCACGTGCTGAACGCCGCCAACAGACCGAGGCGCGCATCCTGGCGGCCGCCCGCAGGCAGTTCGCTCAGGTCGGCTATGACCGGACGACGATCCGGGCGGTCGCGGCGACGGCCGGGGTCGACCCGGCGCTGGTGATGCAGTACTTCGGCTCGAAGGACGAGCTGTTCCGCCAGGCGGTCCACGTACCCCCTGACGAGGAGCTTCCGGACCAGACGGGTGAGTTCGTCGAACTCCTCCTCGCCATCCTTGGCGTCAAGCTGGGCGAGCTTCCCGAGGCGTCAATCCCGCTGATCCGGTCGGCCTTCACCCACCCCGAGGCCGCTGAGCAGGTTCGGAGGTCGTTGGGTCATCAGATCACGCAGGCGACCTCGGCGATCCACGCCGAGGACGCGGAGCTTCGGGCGGCGCTGATCGTCGCGACACTGCTCGGGGTGACGATCGGGCGCCACCTGCTCCAGATCGACCAGCTCCGTGACGCCACACCGGAACAGATCACTGAGCTGCTCCGACCGAGCTTCGAAGCGCTCGTCGAAGGCGACTGAACCTGGCTCCCGCGCCCGGCGAATCTCGTGGTCGCCGCACTGCTGTGTGAAGGGCCAAATGATCACGTATACGTGATCATTTAGGTTCCCGACCAAGGGGACCTGGACCCCGCATGGAGTTTTCAACAGGCTCAGGAGAGCGAGCTCACCAGGAGTCGAGGCGTACGCCAACTCCTTCGGCGTTCGCCCGGCCGACGACGTGATGGGCGGCGGTGAGGTCCAGCAGCGCCATTCCCTGCGACTCGAACAACGTGATCTGCTCGTCGCTCGTACGCCCGGTCGCCTTGCCCACCAGGATGGTGCCGAGGTCAACCACTCCTGACCAGTCGTCGAGGCCTGCGATCAGGTCGCCGCTCTCCGTCCGGGCGACGTCGATGCTGTCCACCGCGACCACGTCGGCGGCCAGGACCGCGGCCGCGTCGAGTTCGCGTTTGACGGCGTAGTTGGAACCAACGGCGTTGACGTGCGTGCCGGGTCGCAGCCAGGACCCGTCGAAGACGGGATCGCTCGCACCGGTCGCGGTGATCACCACGTCGGCCAGCCGGACCGCGGACTCGGCATCACTTGGCGCCACGTCGAGGCCGGTCTCACCGGCCAGCTCCGTACAGAAAGCCGCGAGGCGTTCGGGTGACCGGCCCACCACGCGGACGCGTTCGAGTGACGGAAGCGCGCGCACCGTGGCGAGGAGTTGGCCGCGCGCCACCCAACCCGCCCCGAACACCGCGAGGGTACGACTGTCTGGACGGGCCAGCACCCGCGTGGCGACCGCGGTCGCGGCGGCGGTGCGGAGGTTGCCGAGTACGTTGGCCCGCAGTAGCGCGGTGAGCTGGCCGGTCGTCACATCGAAGAGCTGGAACGTGAACGCCGCGCCCTGGGTGACGTCGGTGCGGACGACGGGATAGGTCTTGACCCCCATCACGCCGAGCGTCGGCGCGATCGCCCCCATCAGGTTGAGCGTCGCGCCGGCGCGGATCACCCGCTGGCGGACGGCGTTCTCGGCGGCTCCGGTGCCGAGCAGCCGGAACGCCTCCTCGCTGGTGACCAGCGCGTCGTCGAGGCTGAACAACCGC
This sequence comes from Actinopolymorpha alba DSM 45243, assembly GCF_000373925.1. Taxonomy (GTDB): domain Bacteria; phylum Actinomycetota; class Actinomycetes; order Propionibacteriales; family Actinopolymorphaceae; genus Actinopolymorpha; species Actinopolymorpha alba. Next base: position 48,368 of record NZ_KB892770.1, read on the forward strand.
TCGACCTCGGCCTCTGTGAGGAGCAGGACCAACGGGGTCACCTCTCTGTGGTGGCGGGATCGGCGTCGGTGGCGGCCCGGCGTACCGACCGCTGCGTGATCAGCTGGCCGGAGGTGGGGCGCGGGTGGCCGGCGCCGCCGTCGGGGAACGCCGTGGCGCGTTGGCTCATCTCCAGGACCCGGCCGACCCGAGCGGCGGCGGCCATGACTGACTCGGCGAGCGCGGGAATCCGGTCCTGCGTGAGGCGGTAGGTGGGACCGCCGATCCAGATCGCGTACGGAACGCTGTTGCCGACGTGGACCGGCGCGGCGACCGCGGCGGCCCCCTCCTCCAACTCGTTGTAGGCCACGGAGTACCCACGCTCGCGGATGGTGGCGAGTTCGGCGAGGAACGCATCGAAGTCGGCGAACTTCTCCGACGGGTTGTCCTGGAAGTCCTCGGCGAACTCCTTGCGGATGTTCTCGGTGTCCTGCCAGGCGAGCAGGGCCTTTCCGGTGGAGGTACGCCAGGCCGGCAGCATCCGTGGCACGGGACTCAGCCCGTGGCTGATGAGGAAGGGACCCTGAACCTGCGCCACCACCATCACCGACGGCGGCACCAGCTGGTCGAGCCCGGCGGTTTCCTGAGCCTCGTCCGCGAGATCACGCAGGACACTCTGAGCGTGGCCGTACGCCGACTCCTGGTCGAGCAGCCCACCCAGCAGGAAGAGCAGGCCGAGGGAGACGCGGAACCTCCGGCTGTCGGGGTCGGCCGTCAGCCAGCCCTCCCGCTCGAGGATTCCGAGGATGCGGTGGCAGGTCGCCTTGGGGATGCCGGACGCGCGCGCCACATCGGACAGGCCGATACCTTCCGGATGTGCCGCGACCGCGCGCAGGATCCAGATGGTCTTCTGCACAAGTCCGATGTCACTCATCGCAGTTTCTCCCTGAACACGCCAGTCCATCCAGCGTTCGGTAGACGGGTCATGCTAGGACGTCGTCCCGCTTCGTGTCCGGGCGGTTTCGATCAGGTGCTGATAAATCCGCGAGATCGACCGGCGCTGCAGGCTCTCGACGATGTCGTCGGGGTAGCCGGCGTACGCCGGGGTGGTCACGTGGATCCGGTCCTCGAACCTGATGGTGTCGGCGGCCTCCGCCTCGGAGACGCCCGCGTCCAGCGCTGCGCGAACCTGGCCGACGAGCGCGTAAGCCTTCTGGTCGAAGGCCGTCACCACGTCCTTGCCGCACACCTCGCCGTGGCCAGGAACGAGTACGTCGAAGTCCAGCTCGGCGATCCGGCGCAGGCTCGCCAGCCATTCGTCGACGAACGCCTCCTGGAACGACGGCAGGCTCGCCTCGCACACGTTGTCGCCGCTGAAGAAGATGCGTTGCTCGGGCAGCAGGATCCCGATCGTGTTGGGTGTGTGGCCGCTGAGCCGGATGAGCCGCAGGTGTACGTCGCCGACGTAGAGGTCCAGCTCGTCCGAGAAGGTGATGTCGGGAAACCGGAGATGGTGACCCTCCATCAGCGGAAGGCCATCCGGGTCGATGAGGGCGATGAGGTCGCGGACGTACGCCGGGTCCGGGAAGTCGTGTTGCATCCCCGCGCGGGTTCGTTCGTGCGCGACGACGGTGCCCGGGAGGAAGTAGCCACCCATGGTGTGGTCGATGTGGTGGTCGGTGTGAATGAGGTACTTCGTCGGGCCGAGTTCGTCGACCGCCTTACGCCAGGCGACAGCGTCGGTCGGCTTGTGGGGTGCGTCGATGAGCACATTGCCCTCGGACGTGGTGATCACGGCATTGTTGGAGCCGAGATTTCCGAGCTCGACGTAGATGTTGTCGGCGATCTGTTGCATGGCGAGGACCTCTCAGGCACGGGTCGGCGCAGTGGAATGGGTGGGAACGGCGCCGGAGGCCGCCGTGGATGTCGAAGAGTCGTCGAGATAGGTCGGCAACCGTTGAGCGAGGAACGAAGATCCGAAGCTCACCAGGCACAGGACCGTCATGTACACCGCGATCGGCCAGGTGCTGCCGGCCCAGGCGTACAACGCGGTTCCGATGAACGGCGCCGTCCCTCCGACGATCGCGGTCGGCAGGGCGTAGCTCACCGAGGCGCCCGTGTAACGCACCTCCGCGGGGAAGAGCGCTGCGAAGAACGCCGGCTGTGGGGTGTAGACGGCGCCGTTGACGACCACCACCAGGATGGCGACCGCCGCCAGGATGAGGAGAGTGTTTCCGGTGTTGACGATCGTGAAGAAGGGGAACGCGAAGAGCGCACCGAAGCCGGCCACCGTCATCATGACCCGGCGCGGCCCCACCCGGTCGGCGAGCATGGCCATGAACGGAATCGCGATGACGTAGATCGCCGCCACGATGAGGTTGACCGTCAAGATGGTGTTGCGCGACTTCCCGAGCTCACTTGTGACGTACGACAAGGTGAAGATCGAGCCCGTCCAGTACGCGATGTTGTTGCAGCAGCTGATGCCGAACACCACACCGACGGTCTTTGGGTAGCGGCGGACGACGGTCGCGAGTGGCACCTTCGGCTTGGCATCCTTGTGGTCGATCCTGGCGAACTCCGGCGACTCCGGCAGCGTCATCCGGAGCACCAGTCCGAAGATCAGCAGCAGGGCGCTGGCGAGGAACGGCACCCGCCATCCCCAGGTGGCGAAGCTGTCGCCGGTGGTCACCGCCATCGTGGTGACGAACGCCGTCGAGAGGAGTTGTCCGGCGGGCGAACCCATCTGGGTGGCGCTTCCGTACAACGCACGCCGGTGTGCGGGCGCGTGTTCGACCGACATCAACGCGGCGCCACCCCATTCGCCGCCGAGGCCGAGCCCCTGGATAAAACGCAGCACCGTCAGCAGGATCGGTGCCCACACGCCGATGGTCTGATAGCTCGGCAGGAGTCCGATGACGAACGTCGTGCCGCCCATCAGGACCAGCGTGACGACCAGCGTTTTCTGGCGCCCGAACCGATCACCGAAGTGGCCGAAGATGATGCTGCCGAGGGGACGCGCGGCAAATCCGACCGCCAGCGTGGCGAACGACGCCAGCGTGCCGGCGAGGTGGCTGAACTCCGGAAAGAACAGCTTGTCGAAGACCAGCGCGGCCACCGTGCCGTAGACCAGGAAGTCGTACCACTCCAGCGTGGTGCCGACGAGACTGGCAAGGGCCAGCCGCACCGGCGAAACCCGGGTGCCTCCGGCAGGGTTCTCGGCGTTCGTCATGGGCCGTTCCTCCAGACGATCAGCGGTAGAGCTCGGGCCGGCGGTCGCGGAGGAACGGACGTTCCATGGCGCGCTTACGGGCGAGCAGGCCGGGATCGATGTCGGCCTGGACGAGTTCGTCATCGCCGCTGTCCGTGCTCACCGCGAGCACCTCGCCGTCGGGCCCGTAGATCGCACTGCCCCCGAAGTACTCCTTGGGTCCTTCGGAGCCGATCCGGTTGGCGGACATGACGTACATGCAGTTGAAGACCGCGTGTGCGCGCAGCTCGATCTCGAAGATGGACCTGGAGTAGGCCGTCGCCGATGCGATGGGTACGCACAACAGGCTGGCGCCCTCCAGAGCGACCCGGCGGGCCATCTCCGGGAAGTGCCGTTCGTAGCAGATGATCGTGCCGATCTTCGTCTCTCCGGTGTCGACGGCCGAGGGTGGCTCCTCGCCGGCCCGGAAGTAGAACTTCTCCGGAAAGGCGTTGGAGAACGGCAGGTGTGACTTGCGGTACGTCGACGTCAAGACGCCATTGACGAAGGTGCAGGCGGTGTTGTGGTAGACGCCCGGAGTCGCGGTGGCCTCGAAGAGGGACGACACGATGGTGATGCCGTGCTCGCGGGACTTCGCCGCGACCAGGGCGTTGCTCGGCCCGTCCAGCGGCTCGGCGTAGGAGAAGAACTCCGGATCGCCCGGCACCCCTTGAACGAAGGGCACCGCGAACAACTCGGGCAGCAGGACCACCTTGACGCCGGCCGCGGCCGCCTCGTCGAGCTTGGCACCCACCCGCTTCAGGTTGTCCTCGCGGCTCTCGGTGGGGTGGTACTGCAGGGCGGCGACGCGCATGTCTCTCCTCTCCTTGCCAGCGGTCATCAGGTCAGGCCGGTCAGGCCGCGAAGGTCTTGGCCAGTGCCTGGACCGTTTCGATCTTGCGGCCCAGCGGGTTGAGGACCGGCACCCGGATTCCGGCCGCGTGGAAGGCCTCGATCGTCTCGGCCGCCTGGCTGGTGGTGCCGCAGGCGCTGACCCGGCGTACGAGCTCGTCGGAGACGAGTGGCATGGCCCGCTTGACGTCATCGGGGGCAGCCGGCCAGCCGGCGATCTCCTGGATACGTTGGACGAGTTCGGGTTCGACGCCGCAGTGCTTGGCGATGTGCGGCTGCTGCATGAGATAGAGCGTCAGGAACGCCTTGCAGTGGTTGAGCGCCTCCTGCGGGTCGGAGTCGTCGACGCTGCAGGCGATGATCTGCGTGAGGTCGAAGTCGTCCTTGGGTTCGGCGCGTTTCGCCAGCCCGCGCTGGATGGCGGGGATGGCCTCGTCCAGGTAGGAGATCGGCAACAGGAAGTCCATGTAGACGCCGTCCGCGACCTCGCCGGACAGCTCCAGCATCTTCATGCCCACCGGGCCGGTGTAAACCGGAACCGGAACCGGCTTGTTCTCGGCGTACATCCGGTCGAAGCGCACGCCGTCCATCTGGACGAACTCGCCGTCGAAGGTGACCACCTCGTTGCGGAAGAACGTCTTGAGGACGGTGATGTACTCACGCATGTGCTTCAGCGGCTTGTGCAGCGGCAGGCCGACCTTGCTCGCCAGCGGTTCCCACCACGCGCCGATGCCGAGGATGATGCGGCCGGGTGCGAACTCGTCCAGGGTCTTGAACGTCGCCGCCATGAGCGCGGCGTTGCGGGTCTTGTTGTTGACGACCCCGGAGCCGATCCGGATCCGTTGGGTCCGGCTGGCCAGCAGGGTCATGAGAGTGATCGCGTCGCGGGTGATCCGTCCTTCGGCAACCCACAAGGAGTCCAATCCGGCTTCGTCGGCGAGGTCAGCGACCGCCCAGGTTTCGTCAAGCGTGAAGCGTTCGCCGAGATGAACGCCGAGAGGAATGCGCATCGGTCCTCCTGTGGAGCAAAGTCTGTGATCGGTTACCGGGAGGTGTCAGAGGTGGCGCGGGCCAGATAGCGGCCGCGTCCAGCGGGGGCATGGAGTTCTCCGTCAGAGACGACGATGTCGCCACGGGAGAGGACATGCCGGGGACGTCCGGACACCCGCATGCCTTCGTAGAGGTTGTAGTCGGCCCGGGTGTGGTGCCCCGCGGCGGTGATGGTGTGGTCGGCGGCCGGATCCCAGACGAGGACGTCCGCGTCGGATCCGGGTGTCAAGGTTCCCTTGCGGGGATAGAGACCGAACAGCTTGGCCGGTCGGGTCGCGACCAGATCCACGAACCGGTGGACGTCGAACCGTCCGCCCACCACGCCGGCCTCCCAGATCACCATGAGGCGGTCCTCCACACCGGGAACGCCGTTGGGAATCTTGGGGAAATAGCCACGTCCCTGTGGTTTCTGCGGTGGCAGGTCGTCGGGCTGGCTCAACGTGAACGCCGCGTGGTCGGTGCCGAGCGTGGAAATGACGCCGGTCTGAAGCGCGTGCCAGAGGTCTTCCTGGTTGGCGCGTTCACGGATGGGCGGGGAGCAGACGTACGCCGCCGCCTCGAACCCCAGTCCGGCGTAGTCCTCGTAGCTGGTGAGCAGATACTGCGGGCAGGTCTCACCGAAGACCGCGAAGTCGCGGGCTTGGTGGCGGGCGATCTCCTCGGCCGCCAACCGGGACGAGACATGGACCACGAAGAGGGGGCTGCCGACCGACTCGGCGATGGTGACCGCCCGGTGGACCGCCTCGCGTTCGGCCACGTGCGAATGTGCCGCGTGGTGCTGGTGTTCGGCGGTCTGGTTGTCAGACAGGAGCCGTTGGGTGGCGTCCGCGACCAGAGTGCCGTTCTCCGCGTGCACCATCGGAAGGACACCTTCCTCGGCGCACCGGCGAAAGCCCTGGATCAGCACCCGATCATCGACCATCGTCCCCGGATAGGACATGAAGAACTTCCAGCTCGTGGCACCTTCGCGGGCGAGTCGAGCCAGCTCGTCGAACGTCGCGTCACCGGCGGTCGGCGGCACGATCGGGTGGAAGCCGAAGTCAACCACGCATTGCGCCTCGGCCGACTCCAGGCGGCGTTGGAACGCGTCGTACATGCCCTGGTCGGGTCGGGCGCGGACGAAGTCCACGATGGTGGTCGTCCCGCCGAAGGCCGCGGAGACGGTGCCGGAGTGGAAGTCGTCCGCTGTCCTGGTGAGGCCGTTGGCGCTCATGTGTTCCAGGTGCGTGTGGGTGTCGACGCCGCCGGGCATCACTAAGCAGCCGGCGGCGTCGACGATTGTGTCCGCGTCCCATTGCGCTCCATCGCCGAGGGCGGTGATGCGTTCACCCTCGATGAGAACGTCGGCGCGGAAGCGGTCGGTGGGGGTGACCACCTCACCGCCTCGGATCAGCGTTCGCTTCGGCATCGCGTCGTTCCCTCAGACCTGCTGATCCGCGAGGGTGAGTGCCTCGTCGAGCACTCCGATTCCCTCGTCGATCTCGGCCTCGGTGATGATCAGCGGCGGTGCGAGCCGGATCACGTTGTTGAAAGCGCCGAAGTGAACGCCCTTGTCCTTGGCGGCCTTGATCACCTGGCTGATCGGCGCGGCCTCCGAACCCTTGGCGTTGAACGGCGCGAGGGGCTCCTTCGTCTCCCGGTCACGGACCAGTTCGATGCCCCACATCAGGCCGAGGCCACGGATGTCGCCGATGCTCGGGTGGCGGTCGGCGAGCTCGCGCAGCCGGCGTTCGAGCAGGATCCCTTGCGTGGCGGCGTTCTCGACGATCTTCTCGTCCTTCATGATCTCGATCGACGCGACGCCGCTGGCGCAGGCGAGGGGATGCCCGCTGTAGGTCAGGCCGCCGGAGAACGTGTGTTCCCGAAGCCAGTCACGGATCGGCTCGGAGACGATCATCGCGCCCAGCGGGACATAACCAGAGTTGAGTCCCTTGGCGACGCTGATGATGTCGGGCACGACATCCCAGTGCTCGCAGCCGAACCAGCTGCCGAGCCGGCCGAATCCGACCATGACCTCGTCGAGGATGAGCAGGATTCCGTACTTGTCGCAGACCTCGCGGATCGAACGGAGATACCCGTCCGGCGGGACGATCGGTCCGTTGGTGCCGGTCACCGTTTCCAGGACGACCGCCGCCACCGTTTCCGGATTCTCGTACTGAAGGATCTCCTCCAGGTGCGGGCCTCCCGAGCAGACCGGGCACGGATCCGGGTGGCCCGCGGGGCAGCGGTAGGTGTACGGATCCAGCATCCGCACCACGCCAGGCATGCCGGGTTCGGCCGGCCAGCGCCGGGGTTCGCCCGAGAGCGTGATCGCTCCGGCGGTGGCACCGTGGTACGACCGGTAGCGGGTGATGATCTTGTGCCGTCCGGTGTAATGGCGGGCGAGCTTGATGGCGTTCTCGTTGGCGGCGGCACCGCCGGTGGTGAAGAACGACGCGGTGAGGTTGCCGGGCGCGAGTTCGGCCAACTGCAAGGCGAGCTTGCTCCGCGCCTCGTTGGCAAGGTTGGGCCCGATGTAACAGAGTTCGTCGGCCTGCCGCTTGATCGCCTCGACCAGTCTGGGGTGCTGGTAGCCGAGATTGAGGTTCACCAGCTGGGACATGAAGTCGAGGTGCCGGCGGCCGGAGGAGTCGACGAAGTAGCAGCCTTCGCCGCCGACCACGACCAGCGGGTCGGGTCCGGACTGCTTCGACCAGGACGTGAGAACGTGCTCGCGTTGGGCTTTCGCCACCCAGGCAAGGGATTCCGGATCCGCGGTCATGAGGAGACCTCCGCGCCGAAGGTCGCGAGCCGGGCGAGCGGGCGCCCTCCGTTCGCGGCGGCGGCAAGGACGAGGATCTCCCGGGGAAGTGGAGCGTCCTCGATCCGGAACGTCACGGTCTGATGGTGAGACCGGGTCTTGGCGTCCAGCTTGTGTTTGAGGGGTACGTCGATCGGGGCGCCGGGCAGGCCGACCTTCTCGGCGGCGGGCAGGAGTTCGGTGCCCTGGGCCGCGTCCCGGAAGACGTTGCCGAACCGCAGGTTGTGGATCAGGGCCGAGCCGTGTTCGAGTTCGCCGTCGATGCCGACGAGCGCGGCCTTGCCGAACGCCTCGACCGTCGTACCGTCGCCGCCCAGGAGGTCGACGCAGGCGGGTCCGACGAGGGCGCCGAGTTCAGCGCCGACCTCGTTCGCGATGGTGACGACATCGTCGACGTAGGTCGCCGGGAACGGGTTGGTGATCACGACGCCGACAATGGCGATCCGGTGCGGACCTGGGACTGGTTGACCGTTCTCCCGCCTCGTCTCCACGAGTTGGTGGACGACCTTGCGCACATCGAGCGACACGGCTGAACCGCCTTCCTGGTTCATTCAGTAGGCCGATGGTCCAGTGACCATACCGGGGGAGTGTTGCACTGGTGTTTCGCTGAGTCGACCCCTGGCCCACTCATTGACCCAAAAAAGTCACACGCGGCCTCTTGCCGTCCGGCCGGGGACACTCCTACCTTGATTCGTCATACGAATCCCGTATGCGGACCGAGGGCCGATCCCTCGGGAGATGGGCCCGACCTCTGCCCGGAGGCCGGGAGCAACGGAGTCCGGATGTCCCTGACCGAGCTCGTGGTCGCGGAACTCGAGCGGCGGATCGTCGACGGCACCTACGCCATCGACGAGAAGCTGCCGACCGAGCCCGAGCTCGCCAAGGAGTTCTCGACCAGCCGTACCACCATCCGGTCGGCGGTCGGAAACCTCGAGGCCAGGGGCCTGGTCAGCCGCGAACAAGGACGTGGCACCTTCGTCCGCGGCACTGGCCGGGTCGACATCAACATCCTTCTCGAAGCCAATCTCTCCGTCACGACCGTGATCCGGTCCGCGGGGATGGAGCCGGGGACAACCGACCTGTCCGTCAGCACGGTCATCGCACCCGACGCGGTGGCGTCCGCCCTGCGGCTCCCACCTCGTGCGCGCGTGATCGTCATCGACCGCACCAGAACGGCGGACGGTACGCCGGTCGCGCACAGTGCGGACTACCTCGTGAAAGCCCCGGGCCTCACCGGTGCGAGGACGCAGTACCAAACCTCGGTGTACGAACTCCTCGAACGTGTTTATCGCGAACCCGTTGCCAGCGGGTTGGCCCGGATCGAACCCGGCCAGGCGTTCGGGCAGTTGGCCACACAGCTCGAACTCGCAGAAGGCGCGTTGTTGTTGGTGCTCAGCCAGGTGCACGAGCTGACCGACGGCACACCCGTCATGTATTCCGTCGTGTCGCTGCGCAGCGACGCACTCCATCTGTACGTCCATCGCGGGCCGGCCCTCAGCGACCTCCGCGACCTTCCCGCCACGCACCTTCCGTCCACGGGGGACAAGAACCCGCTGCGCTCGGTCACCTGATCGCGACAGGTGCCTGAACCCACACAGCGGGGGTGGGCCCTACGGGCGAAGCCCGTGGGGGCCGGAACCACACCGTGGGGGCGGATCCCACACAGCAACGACTCACTCCCTTGTCCCTGGAGGTCCCATCATGGTTTCCCAACCAGTTGCCAGGTCGTCCCGCCCGGCGGGCGGAGCCGTCCTCCCGATGACGTACGTCATCACGCTCGTCCCCGTCTGTGCGGCCCTCAACATCGTCGGGTCCTACATTCACAAGGCGCTCAACCTGCCCGTCTACCTCGACATGATCGGCACCGCGATCGCGGCGATGGTGCTGGGACCGTGGTGGGGTGCGCTTGTCGGCGTCATCACCAACACCGGCTCGGCTTTCCTTTCTGGGCCGCAACTCCTGCCGTTCGCGCTCGTCAACATCACCGGCGCGTTGCTGTGGGGTTATGGCGTACGCGCATGGAAGCTGGGCTCGTCGTTCCCGAGGTTCTTCCTTCTCAACCTGATCGTTGCGCTCGCCTGCACCCTGGTGGCCGCGCCGATCATCGTGCTGGTCTTCGGTGGCGCGACCGGTGTCGCCTCTGACGCGCTCACCGCGTCGTTCGTCGCCATGGGCAACCAGTTGTTCGTCGCGGTCTTCTCCAGCAACATCCTTACCTCCCTGGCTGACAAGATCATCGGCGGCTTCCTCGCCCTCGCCGTCATCGAGGCACTTCCACCCACCCTCACCTCGCGCGTCAACCTGATGAAGGCGACGGGCATGCGGTCGGTGTTGTACGCCGCCGGTGGCGTGGTCATCGGCGTCGCGTTCGTCATCTTCTTCCTCCTCGTCAAGTAAGGCTGGACGCGCATGAGTGACCCGATCATCGCCTTCGAAGACGTCTCCTTCACCTATGCGGGAAGTGAAACGCCCGCGCTGTCGAACATCGATCTCGCGATCTCCGAGGGTGAGTACGTCGCGATTCTCGGACTCAACGGCGCTGGCAAGACGACGCTTGGCCTGTGTGTCAACGGAGTCGTCCCGCACATGTTGGGAGGCGAACTCACCGGCGAGGTTCGGGTCGCGGGGTTGAACGTCGCCGACTACGCCGTCCGGGAAATGGCGAAGGTCGTCGGAATCGTCTTCGACAATCCGGAATTCCAGATGAGTCAGCTGACCGTGGCCGAGGAGGTCGCGCTCGGCATGGAGAACACCGGAGTGTCCTACGCCGAGATGCGGCGGGTGATTCCTGAGGTGTTGGCGCAGGTCGGCCTGGCCGGATTCGAGGAACGTACGCCGCTGGGCCTTTCTGGCGGCCAGCAGCAGCGGCTGGCGATCGCGGCGGTCCTGGCGATGAAACCACGGGTGCTCGTGCTCGACGAGCCGACCTCGAACCTCGACCCGGTGGGGAAGCAGGACGTGTTCGAGATCGCCGAACGCCTCAACCGCGAGCAGGGCATGACGGTCATCATCGCCGAACACGAGGTCGAGGTGGTGGCGCGGTACGCCGACCGGATCGTCGTTCTCGACCAGGGGAGGGTGGTCCTCAACGGGCCACCGAAGGACGTGCTGTCGCAGGTGGAACGCCTGACGGAACTCCACCTGCGACCTCCCCAGGCGACCCGGATCGCCGAGCTTCTGCGGGACGAGCATCACCTGTGGGACGGGCCGCTTCCGGTGCTCGCCGAGGACGCCGCGACCGGAATCGAAGCCATCCTGGGGAGGAGCGCATGAGCGATCGCAGCGAGCGAATCATCCAACACAGCGTGCATGGTGCCTCATGCGCGCCCGGAGCGGAGCGAGGACGGGCATGAGCGAGCGCAGCGAGCGAATCATCCAACACAGCGTGCATGGTGCCTCATGCGCGCCCGGAGCGGAGCGAGGACGGGCATGAGTAGTCCCGCCACGACGTCCGTGCCTGAGGCGACTGACCCGTCGCCCGATGAGGTGCCCGCGATCCTCGTCGACGGCGCGTCGTACGTCTATCCGACTGGTGACGTGGTGGCGCTTCGCGAGGTGACCCTGCGCATCGGCCATGGGGAGATCGTCGGTCTGGTTGGGCAGAACGGCTCGGGCAAGACCACCTTGACAAAGCTCTTCAACGGCCTGCTCAAGCCGACCGGCGGCCGCGTGGTCGTCAACGGCATCGAGACTCGCAACGAAAGCGTGCAGGAGTTGGCGCGGCACGTGGGGTATGTCTTCCAGAATCCCAATCACCAGCTCTTCGCCCGGACCGTCCAGGAGGAGTTGGAGTTCGGGCCGCGCAACCTTGGGTTGACGGACGACGAGATCGCCGAGCGGGTGGCAGACGCGGTGGAGTTCTTCGATCTGTCAGGTGAGCTCGGCACCCACCCGTACCGGCTCAGCTTCCCGCTCCGCAAGCTGGTGGGGATCGCGTCCATCTACGCGATGCGTCCGCCCGTGCTGGTGCTGGACGAGCCGTCCACCGGTCAGGACCACCGGACGACGGGCGTGATCAACACCCTGCTCCGTCGACTCGCCGAGCTCGGAACGACGGTGGTGTGCGTGTCCCATGACATGCCGCTGCTGGCGGACGTCGTCGAACGCGTCGTCGTCATGCGGGACGCGCAGGTCATCGCCGACGCGAGCCCGCGGGCGGTCTTCGCCGACGAGGACCTGATGAAGCGAACCAACCTGCACGCTCCGCAGGCCACCCAGATCGGACTCAGGACGGTGGCGCGGGACGGCGGCGTGGTGCCGCTCACCCCTGACGAGGTGGCCTCGGCGGTGGCCGAACGCCGGGGTGGGGGTGGGCCCGGACGGGCGACACCCGACCGGGGCCGGAACCCCACTGCCACGCCGTCAACGTCCGGCTGACACGTACGACCTTTCCGCTCGAGGAGGAGCCATGTCCACAACGGCGCTGCCGTTCTCGATGATCCCGGGGGACTCGTTCCTGCATCGCCTCAATCCCCTGGCCAAGATCGTCTGGATCGTCGGGTATCTAGTGATCGCGTTCTCGACTCGCAATCCGTTCCTGCTGTACGGCATGGCGGTATTCGCGTTCCTACTGGTGATCGGGTCGGGCCTGCTACGGCGGGTGGGCAAGGCGTTGTTCGTCCTGCTCCCGATCGGATCGTCGCTGATCTTCCTCCAGGCGGTCACGCCGCCCACGTCCGCGTTCGGGCTCGAGGTGATCGGATCGCTTGGTCCGTTCACGATCTACCAGGGTGGTATCTACAACGGCCTGGTGTTGCTGGGGCGGGTGGTCAGCGTCCTGATCGTCTCGCTGGCCATCGTGATGACGACGCACCCGAGCGATCTCTTCACGTCGCTGGCGCGGCTGCGGGTGCCGTACACATTCAACTTCATGGTCGCGATGACGCTCCAGCTGATTCCGGTCCTCCAGCGGGAGTTCGGGATCATCCTCAGCGCGCAGAAGTCCCGCGCGATGCGGGCCCGCGGTTTTGGTGCNGTGCTCCCGAGCTTCGTCCCGGTGTTCGTCGGCGCGATCGAACGCGTGCAACAGCTGTCGATCTCCTTGGAATCAAGGGCGTTCGGGTCCGCTGGGCAGCGGACCAGCTACCGCCAGGTGACGGTTCGACCGATCGACTGGGCCGTCGGTGTGCTCGGTGCGGTCGCTACCATCGGCGGGCTCGTCGTGATCGTGCTGAACGGGCGGCTGGACATGAGCCAGTCAGTGGTCTTTCCGGCGGCGTTCGCCCTCACCCTCGTGAGTGTGGCGGCGATCGTCTTCCTGAGCCTGATCAGCTTCACGCTCGTCCTGATGTTCCGTCGTTGAGAGGAAGCCGTGCCCGCACAGCCAGCTTGGTCCAAGCAACATCACCTGCAGATCGGCCCCGGTGACGTCGGTCGATACGCCTTCCTACCCGGCGATCCCGGCCGGTGCGAACGCATCGCGGCCCGCTTCGACGATCCCCGTCACGTGGCGACGAACCGGGAATACACCACCTGGTCCGGCACCCTCGATGGCGAACCCGTCTCGGTGACCTCGACGGGCATCGGATGCCCCTCCACGGCGATCGCGGTCGAAGAACTCGTCCGGGCCGGCGCGGACACGTTCGTACGTGTGGGAACCGGCGGTGGAATGCAGCCCGACACCGCTCCGGGCGACGTCGCGGTGGTGACGGCAGCGATCCGGGACGAGGGCACGTCGAGCCACTACCTTCCGATCGAGTTTCCGGCGGTCGCTGACCCGGACGTCACCTGGGCGTTGGCCGAGGGTGCGCGCTCCAGTGGGGCGAACGTCCGGCTCGGAGTCGCACAGACCAAGGACTCCTTCTTCGGTCAGCACGAGCCCGCGCGGATGCCGGTCGCCGATCGGTTGCTCAGCCGATGGAAAGCCTGGGTTGACGGTGGTGCGATCTGTTCAGAAATGGAGGCGGCCGGGCTGTTCGTCGTGTCGAGCGTCCTCCGCGTGCGGGCAGGTGCGGTGGTGTTGATCGCCGGCCACCACGACCGGGCGCCGCTCACTGACGAGGAGAAGGCGGCGTGCGAACTCGACGGTGTCATTGACGCCGCGGTCGCTGGTATGCGCCGGCTGATCGCGCTCGACCGGATGCGTCCGGGGGTGAACGTCGACAGCTCGTCGTCCGCCGGGGCGGTGACCTGATGTCTGGGCGCCCTCGGATCCTGGTGGTCGGCAGCTACGGCGTCGGCCTCACCTGGCGGATGCGGTGTGCACCGGGCCCGGGGGAGACCGTCCTGGCCGAGGACTTCTCTCGCGAGCACGGTGGTAAGGGTTCCAACCAGGCAGTCGCTGCCCGCCGCCTCGGCGCCGACGTTCATCTGGTCACCGCGGTGGGTGACGACGACTTCGGTCGGTCCGCTCAGGAGATGTGGCGAGCCGAGGGCGTCAAGGTGACCTTGCTGCCGGCGCCCGGCCGGCCGACGATGACGGGCGCGATCCTCGTGGAGTCGAACGGCGAGAACCGCATCGCGATCACGCCCGGTGCGCTCGAGGCGTTGGGCGCGGACAGCTTCGATGGTCTGGCCGCGGCGTTCGTGGACGTCGACATCTGTGTGCTGCAGATGGAGATCCCGCCAGCTGCCGTGCTCGCGGCGCTGCGACTGGCCAGGCGGCACGGCGTACCGACGATCCTGGCGCCGGCACCAGCGCCGCCGCCTGACGTCGTACCCCAACTCGGCGGACTCGTCGACCACCTCCTTCCCAACGAGTACGAAGCTGCCCGGCTGTGCGCGGCCCTGGCGCCCGGATCGCCACCCGGTGAGGGTGCCGGCCTCGCCTCCTGCCTGAGCGAGGCATTCGGATGTACGGCAGTCGTGACGGTCGGCGGAGACGGGGCGTGGGTGAGTGCGGCGGGGTCGCCCACGCACGTACCAGGACTTGACGTCCCTGTCGTCGACACGACCGGGGCGGGTGACACCTTCACCGCGGCCTACGCCGTTGCCCTGGCCGAAGGTAAGGGTCCATCCGCGGCTGCCACCTTCGGGTGTGTGGCCGCGGCGTGGGCAGTCCAACACCACGGCGTTCTCGATGGCCTGCCTACCCGCAAGGACGTCTTGACGCTTGAGCAGATGAGGACAGCATGACTCGTCGCATCATCATTGACACCGACACCGCGGCTGACGACTGCTTCGCGTTGTTCGTCGGTCTGTGTCATCCGGAGGCTCAGCTTGAAGCGGTGACGATCGTCGCCGGCAACGTGGAGTTCGACCAGCAGATCGAGAATGCCCTGCTCGCGCTCGACACCGCTGGCCGGTCGGGAACGGTCCCGGTCTATCCGGGGTGCCGCAAGCCGATGTTGCGCCCCTGGCATCGAGCAAGCGCCCACGGTGACGGGAAGGGCAACTGGGACTTCCCGAAACCTCCGGGAGGTGCCGAGAGCGAGCATGCCGTGGACGCGCTACTCAGGCTGGTTGACGAATCTCCTGGCGAGATCGACATCGTCGCCATCGGACCGCTCACCAACCTCGCCGCCGCAGTGGTCCAGGACCCCGACTTCCCGCGCAAGGTGCGGTCGCTGTTCATCATGGGTGGCTGTAACAACTCGGTCGGCAACGTCACGGCCGCCGCGGAGTACAACTTCTACGTCGATCCCGAAGCGGCTCGGATCGTCCTTCGTGCGGGCTTCGCCACCACCATCGTCACCTGGACACTCACTCTCGCCCAGGCATTGTGGGATCGTGAACGTCTGAAGAAGATCGAGGCGCTCGACACACCGCTTTCGAGGTTTTTCAGCATCGTCAACCAGCCGACCCTGGAGGCTGACGAGGCGCGCGGCATCATGGGGAGCACCCATCCGGACTCACTGACCGCGATGCTGCTCGTCCAGCCAGACCTCGTCAAACGTGCCGGGCGCTGCCACGTGGACGTCGAGACGCAGGGCGAACTCACCCGTGGTTACTCGCTCTTCGACTGGCGAGCCGACAGGAATCCGCCCAATGCCACAGTCGTCGAGGAGATCGACACCGAAGGTTTCTTCGCCGCGATGGTCGAGATCCTTTCCACGAGCACAGGCGAGAACGCCCCATCGACAAGGGAGTCAGTTTGAGTACCAATGTGAGCACCGGTGTGGATCCTGACGCCGAGCAGGGGCCGCTCGCCGCGCACATCCAGCACACGTTGATCGACAGTGGTGTCGACGCCGCCGATATCGACCGGCACTGCGACGAATGCGGCACGTACGGATTCGATGCGGCGATGGTCCCGGCTGCCTGGGTGTCGCGCGTCAAGCAGCGGTTGGCAGGCACGTCGATCAAGGTCGCCTCCGCCGTCGACTTTCCGTACGGCGCGATGACAACAGCCGGCAAGGTGGCGGAGATCCGTGCGCTGGTCGATAGTGGAGTCGACGAAATTGACGTGGGCGTGCCCATCGGTCACCTTCGATCAGGCGACGCGGAGTACTTCAGCGACGATCTGGCGGCGATGGTGGCGGCCGCCGGCGCGGTGCCGCTCAAGGCGATGCTCGAACTCCCGTTACTCGCGCCCGCTCAACGAGACGTGGCGGTCCGGCTCGCGATCTCAGCTGGCATCGCCTACCTCAAGAACGCCAGCAGTGGAAAGGTCGGCAAGGCCACGCCCGAGGAGATTCGCTACCTGCGCGAACTGGCTCCTCCGAATGTCCGGGTGAAGGCTTCGGGTGGCATCAGCACGGCCGAGCACGCGCGCGCCCTGCTCGCCGCTGGGGCCGACCTGGTGGGTACGAGCAATGGTGTTGCCCTGGTGACCGCCGCGTCTGGAGACGCGTCTGCTGGCAGCCATCCCAGTTACTAGTAGGACTCGCCAATCCCCTGTAACCGTGGACGATCGGTGGGAAGTTGCGAGCAGGCGGCTATGGGCGCTGTCTTGCCATCATTCGCTACGAGATTCCGCTGCTCCGCTCTTCTGGAGACGGCGCGCGCCGTCTCCAGAAGAGCGGAAAGTCCAGATGTGGAAACTCGGACGCTTCCTCATCTGCGCGAGCATCGGATTCATGTGGGTGATCGTGCTCATCGCAGGATGATCAGAACGTAGATATCCCTGAGTGGGGAAACGTCCTCGTCCCCATAACGGTTCATCATCTGTCAGGAAAAGTGGTACGGCTGTCCGCTCATGGCCCTCCTGTCGTGTGAACGTGAACGCTTCATACCTTCCGGACGTAACGAGGGGCAACACAGAGATCATGGAACGGAGGAGAGTGCATGACGGCAACGAAAAGAACGCTGGCGAGGATCGGCGCAGCCGTCAGTGCGGTGGCCGCCGCTGTCTTGGCGTCCGGTCTCATGCTCATCGCACCCGCGGCAGCGGCGGCGCAGCAGGTCGCGCCTCCCAGCAACCTGCGGGTGACCGACGTCGGGCCGTTCACTGTCGACCTCGCCTGGGGGCCAGCCACGCTCGACAGCACGAAGTCGCCCAGGTACTTCGCCTTGGACGAGAGCGGGAGGATCGTGGACTGGTTCCCCACGGGCGCCACCACGAGCGGCACGGTCACCGGCCTGCAGCCCGACACCAGCTACACGCTCAGGGTGGGGGCATGGAACGGGACCCTCGCAGCCTCGCCGAAGAGCAACCCGGTGACCTTCACCACCGAGCAGACCGAGCCACTTCCGGCACCGACCAACCTGCGGGTGGTGGAGAACCAGACGGGCACCGACGTGAAGATCGACTTCGAGCTGGCTGACGATCCCCGGCTCGACGACTTCCCCAAGGTGACCGTGAACGGCCGGGGGCACTGGAACTTCGGCTACGACCGGGCAAACACGAGCGTCACCGTGCACGGGCTCATGCCCGAGACCAACTACACGATCACTATCAGCGCCGTGATGGACCTGGGTGGCGGCGACGAGTTCGTGGGTGGGCCTGGCGAGGTGTCGGTGACGACCCCGCGCGACGGCCAGCCGCCCGACGCCCCTCTGGGGTTGGGAGTCCGGGACCGGACCGGCACCAGCGTCACCCTCACGTGGGGAGTCGACGATCCCACTTTCTCGCCCACCGACAACGTCGGTGTTGTCGACTTCCTGGTCAGTAACGGGGAGACGACCAAGGTCGTGCCTGGGGACGGCAGCCCATTCCAGCACGCGGTCAGCACGGTGTTCTCGGGCCTGGAGCCGGAGACCAGCTATACCTTCACCGTGCGGGCACGCGACGCCGCGCGTAACGTGTCCGAGCCGGGCAGGCCGGCCACCATCACCACCGGCGTCGACCCCGACACCGTGCCCCCGACACCCGTCACCAACCTGCGGGCCTCTCCGGGCGGGTACAACATTGTGGCGTGGGACGCGTCCACCGACAACGTCACCCTGACGGGTGCCATTCGGTACCGAGTGACCACCGACGGCGGCACCGACCACACGAGGACCGGGACCAGCTACTACGACATCCCCTCCAGCGGCCTCCCGAAGCTGGTGGGCTGCCAGGTCACCGTCGTAGCCATCGACGGTGCGGGCAACACCTCCGAGCCGCGCTCGACCTCGCTGTGCTGATCCACTGATCCACTGATCTGTCGTGGTGGGGAGGGGTGCCCCTCCCCACCACGTGCTTCAACTCCGCCGGAGAGTTCCGCGCCGTCGACGCGATCGCAGCGTTGCTGGTCGAGCTCGTCCTGATCCGCTTCCTGGCGGCCGAATCCGACGGCAAGCCGACCCCAACGCTAAGCCGAAACGCCAAACCGTCGCGGCGTACCCCACCGAAGGCGCGACGTGCGCTGGCACGTACAGGCCCGAGGGCGTGCACCTCACTCAGGAAGCTGAGCCCATACCGTTCTGAGGCCTAGACGACTGATTCCTAACTCAGTGGTCGTAGGCGATGAGGGATCGGGTGANNGGNGCGCCGGTGTTGTGGTTGTGCCAGATGGCGGTGGCGAGGGCGAGGAGGCGTTGGGCGATGCGGGCGTAGAGGCTTTCGGGGGTGCGGGCGCCGTGTAGTTCGAGGGAGAGCTGGCCTTTGCCGGTGTCGAAGACTGATTCGATGAGCTGGCGGATGCCGGCGAGGTTGCCGAAACGGCGTTTTTCGTTTCTGCGGTCTGGGCGGACGAAGGCCACATCGTCGAGCGTGGCTTG
>NZ_KB892771.1 GCF_000373925.1 Actinopolymorpha alba DSM 45243
AACCTCATCCACAACAGCGACTGGCAAGTCCGCATGGGACCAAACGGCAGACCCGAATACATACCCCCACCCTGGATCGACATCAACCAACGCCCCATCCGGACCTAGGCCGAGGTCAGGGGCCCAGGATGGTGAGTGTTCGGCGATCCTCCCATTGATACGGTCCATGCGTGCCTCCCCTGGATCGGCTGCCCCTGGACACGAACGCCGGCGCCATGATCGCCGTCCCGTCCGGCAAGGTGACGCTGTCCGACCGTCGGACGCAGCGCAGCTGGTTGGTCGAGCTTGCGCCGTACCATCTCGCCGCGTTCCCCGTCACCCAGGCCCAGTACGCACAGGTCACCGGCCAGCGGCCGAGCTCAGCTCACGGAGATCAGTTGCCCGTCGAGGGCGTCTCCTGGTGGGACGCGGTCCGGTTCTGCAACGCATTGTCCGAACGCGCGGGGCTGGCACCGGCGTACCATCTCGATCCCGTCGGCGAGAATGTCGAGTGGGACGAATCCACCGATGGGTACCGCCTGCCCACCGAGGCCGAGTGGGAGTACGCCTGCCGCGCCGGCACGACGGGTCCGCGTTACGGCCCGCTCGACGAGATCGCGTGGTACCGCGGCAACTCGGACGAACGAATCCACGAGGTGGGCGGCAAGCGGCCCAACGCCTGGGGATTCCACGACATGCTCGGCAACGTTTGGGACTGGTGCTGGGACTTCTACGACACCGAGGTTTACGGCACCTACCGGGTCCTTCGCGGCGGCGGATGGTTCGACGAACACTGGAGTTGCCGAGCCTCCGTGCGGCGCCGGAGCCACCCGACGTTCCGCACCGACGATGTGGGGTTCCGCATCGCCCGCTCTGGCGCGGCCTGAACCCGAGTCCCCGCGAGCGCCGCCCAAGGTCGAACCGGGTCCCTGCTCAGCCGTCGCTTTACCGGCGCCAAAGGCGAAGGAACGCATCCGTCACGGCAGGATTGTTAGCGCCGTCCCACCCTCGTGGATCGCGTGCACGACGCCGCTGCGGCTCGACGTCCGCGATCACCAGCTGATCACCGGACGACCCCGCCTGCGCGAGCACGATCCCATCGGGATCGACAATCGCCGATGAGCCACAGGCGAGCCGATCTCCCTGACGGCCGGCGATGTCCGCGGCCACAACGGTGATGGAGTTCTCCACCGCACGCGCGATCGGCAGGTTACGTGCTCGTGCCCGCAGCGACGTGGAGGGGCTCTTCAGATGTCCGCTGTTCGTGGGAACGAAGAGAAGCGCCGCGCCCGCCTCCGCGATGATCCGCGCGGGTTCGACGTACCAGATGTCGTTACACACAATGATTCCGAACGCCGTCGATCCCCTCCGGAAGACCGGCAAGCTTTCGCCAGCCTGAATCACCGTGCGGTAACCCGGATAGACCTTTCGGTAGACCCCCGCCACCCGACCTCCGTCAAGGAGAGCAGCAGAGCTGAAGTGGCGCCCGGAAGCATCGCGTTCCGTAAAACCGACAACGACGCTGACAGCCGTATCCAGAAGGGGCGCGACCACCTCGGCCAGCTCACCGTTGTCTGCCTGGATGGCCACGTCGTACGGCGACTGCCCATCGGATTCGTGCGCCAAGCCACCGATGACCGCCTCTGGACAGCAGAGGATGTCGACATCGCGTGCCTCGCACTCCGCGAGCTGGCGTCGAATGAGTTCGATGGCCTCCATGGACCCGAACGGAAGATACGGTGCTTGGTACGCGGCAACCCTCATCGAAGTGAGGGTAGTGAAGCCTGCGGCACACTGGTGGGCATGGACCTCATAGTTCGGCCAGCGCATGCGGACGACGCGCCGCGAATCGTGCGGATATACGTTGACTCCTGGAACGCTGGATTCGGTTCCCTCATGCCCGTCATCACCGTCGACAGCGCACGCGTCGAACGCTGGAGGAACGAACTCTCCGGAGGAAGGACCCGCTGGTGGGTCGCGGAACTCGATGAATTCCTGGCTGGCTTCGTCGGCATCGGCCCCAGTCGCGACCCGATCGATCCCACGCTCGGAGAACTCGACACCATTGCGGTCGACCCGGCCTACTGGCGTTCGGGTGTCGGCACAGCGCTCATGCGTACCGCACTGGAAGGAATTGTGGAGGCCGGCTTCACCGAGGGAATTCTCTGGACGCTCAGTGGGTACGACCGTGGCCAGCGTTTCTATGAGGCGATGGGCTGGCGCCGAGACGGCGGAATTCGTGACAACGGACACCAGATTTCGTTCCGGAACAGCCTCGGTCGACCGCAACGTCCACGCGTAGGACCTACCGAACCATCGGCTGATCAAACCACATCAGTTCCGCCGGGCCCACCACCGACGTACCCACCTCTGTAAAGCCGACCTTGCGGTACAACGCACGTGCCGACGGATTGTTGGACGGCGTGTTGGTGATCACCGCTTCCTGGCCGCTGTCGTGGGCCCATTCGATCAGCATTCTGCAGAGTCGGAGCCCAACACCTTGTCGCTGGCATTCGGGCGCGATCCGCATCCGGCTGAGATGGACGACCTTCGTCCTGCCGCTGGTCAGGCTCGCCGGCACATCCGGACCAGGAAGATCCGCGCCGACCATTCCTACCAGCACGTCCGCGTCGCCGCGCTGATCCACGGCGACCCAGAATGCCTCATAGCACTCTTCGACGCGTTCCAGATCGGTGAACCAATAGGGAGGCTCGGGTCCCTTGTGCCACGCTGGCCACACCCGATCGTGCAGGGTCCGGAGGTGGGGCCGATCGGATGGTTGGTACGGACGGATGGAGATCACCGCGTGCGCCTGCTTTCGAGGAGAGCCGCCGACCCGAGGAACGCAATCCAGAAAGCTACAAACGAACGGCCACCCGCGCCACGCAATATCGGCCGCCCGCCACCAGTAGCCGCGACCTCCACGCAGAACCGCCGGCCGCGTGGGCTCCCCAGGACCAGGTCCACATCAGTCACGATCTCGACACTATCTGCGACCATCTCGGTCGTCCCCGCGCTCCCGTGCGGCGTTCGCTGGACTCGGCTGTCGCAAAAGCAGTGGAGACTTTCCGGGTCAGGGCATGGACAAGCCTCCACAGCTCTCGGGTAAGACTCGGTGCGACGACGAGGAGAGGTACGTGGAGCACGGATTCAGCACCGCCGGCATCCCCGGCCCCTCCGGAACGCCCAACCCCTCCGCAATGCCCGGAACGCCCGCTACCCCCGGCCCGTCTGGAACACCCGGAACTCCACCCGTGCCTCTCCTGCTGGTCGAGGATGATCCCTCGCTCGTCGAGATGCTGGCCGGTCTGCTCGGCGAGGAGGGGTACGCGGTCGACACGGCCCGTGACGGGCAGGCGGGGCTTCACCGTGCTTTGTCCCATTCGTACGACATCATCGTCGTTGATCGGTGCCTTCCGGCCATCGACGGGCTGGACCTGCTGGGTCGGCTCCGCCGCAGCGGGGTCACGACACCCACACTCATCCTGTCGGCGCTCGGCGACCCGGCCGACCGGGTTGAGGGCCTGGACGCTGGCGCCGAGGACTACCTGGCCAAGCCGTTCGACGTCGCCGAGCTGCTGGCCCGTTTACGCGCCCTTCGCCGCCGGCACCTCGACACCGCACGTATCCTGCCGCTGGGCGACCGCCAACTCGACCTTGACAGCCGCGAGGTCCGCGTCCCGGCAGCCGCCCCTACGCCACCCGCACCCCCGGTGCGGCTCTCGCAGCGCGAATGCGACCTGCTGGCGATGCTGGCAGCGCATCCCGCGCGGATCTTCAGCCGCGCCGAACTCCTGGCCCGGGTCTTCCCCGAGGCCGAAAGCGAGGTCATCGTCGACACGTACGTCCACTATCTGCGCCGTAAGCTCGGCCGTTCGATCGTGTGCACGATCCGGGGGCGGGGCTACCGGCTGGACTGCCCGCCAACCTGACGGCCGGTGCCGCCACGTGACCCGCCGATGAGGAAGCCCGTGAAGCGTTCGTTCTGGCGCTGGCCTGCCCGGCCGACAGCGCCGGCCCCGACGCCTGAGTCCGCCCTGCTGCGCCGTACCGCCATCCGGCTCGGACTGCAGGCCGCGCTGATCGTCGCCGCGGTCGTCGCGGTGCTCGTCGGCGTGGCCCTGGTCGTCGTGCTGCGCAGCCAGCACCAGGCCGCCGACGCCCTCCTCGTCAACGCGGTGCAGCGCGCAGAGGACGCGGACGATCCGCCGGCCGGGATGTGGCTCGTCCTGCAGAACGCCGACGGACGTGAGATCACGAAAGGTCTGCCCGCCGGCGTCTTCGACGGTACGACGCTCGCCCGGACGGCACGGACCGGCGTCGCCGAGGCGCACGAGCTCCAGGTAGCCGGCCGGGACTACCGCATCCAGACCGTACGCCGGGGTGCGACCACGATCGAGGGGATCCTCGACCTGCGTTCGGCAAACGCCGAACGCCAGCAACTCGTGATGGCTCTCGGCCTTGTCGGGGTGATCGGGCTCGTGCTCGCCGCGGGCGCCGGCGCGCTCCTCGGGGTACGGGCGGTCCAGCCGCTCGCGACCGCGCTCAGCCTGCAGCGTCGCTTCGTCTCCGACGCGAGCCACGAACTCCGTACTCCCCTCACGCTCCTCACCACGCGGGCGCAGCTCCTCCGGCGGCATCTGCAACGTGGCAGGGACCCTGACAAGGCGCTCGCCGACGTCGAGAATCTCGTGACCGACAGCGACCATCTCACGGCGATCCTCGAGGACCTGCTCCTGGCCGCGGACCCGCGGTCCACCCAGGGCGCGGAGCCGATCGACCTGAGCCTGCTGGCCAGCGGCGTCGTGACCGCGAGTACGGCGGCCGCGCACGCCAGATCGGTCAGCCTCACCATGGTCGACGGCGGAGCGGTGTACGTCGAGGGCACACCGGTCGCGCTCCGCCGCGCGGTGACCGCACTCGTCGACAACGCGATCCGGCACGCGCAGCACGCGGTCACCGTCACGGTGACAACCAACGATCGCGATGCCGTGCTTGAGGTCAGCGATGACGGGCCAGGCATCGACCCGGTACTCGCGCCCCGGCTCTTCGAACGCTTCGCCTCCAGCGGCGGCGCCTCACCGGACGGGCGCCGGCGGCGCTACGGGATCGGCCTGGCGCTGGTCGGCGAGATCGTCGCGCAGCATCACGGGCAGATCGCCGCGGATGGGGATCCGGGCTCCAGCACGACGTTCAGGATCACGCTGCCGGCGGTGGCGGCACCCACGCCGGCGCCCCTACCCGAGCCCGAGGCCGACGCCCGGCCGTAGCCCGAGCCCACGGACGGTTCCAAGAAATCTCCCAATCTTGGCGGCAATCGTCAGTAGTCCCGGCCCTCAAGACCCGCTCGTAAGGAAGCCGCGCCACGCAAGGAACCGTGACGTCCGGAAGGCTCGTCGGAAATGCCCACGTTCATCAGCGGTCTGCCTCTCCACGCGTTGATCGTTCACGCCGTCGTCGTCCTCGTGCCCCTCGCCGCCCTCGGCTCGGTCGTCATCTCCCTGTGGCCGGCGGCCCGCCGCCGCTACGGCTGGCTCGTCGTGGCAGTGACGGCCGTCGCCGTGGGCTCGGTCCCGCTGGCCACCGAGACCGGCGAGGGTCTGCGTGACCGCCTCGAGCCCAGCGAGGCGATCGCCCGGCACGCCGACCTCGGAGGTGAACTGCTGATCTTCGTCGCACCATTGCTGGTGGCGGTGGCGGTCCTCAACGCCCTCGACCTCTACCAGCACCGGCGGTCGCGGGCCGAGGGGCCGGGCGCGATGACCGCAAGCCGAGCACGGCCGCGGGTCGCGGGATGGGTACGCCCACTCACCGTTCTCCTCGCCGCCACCGCGGTGCTGCTGTCAGTGGGTACGACGATCCAGGTCGTACGTATCGGCGACGCGGGCGCCCGGGCGGTGTGGGGCGATGAGGAGTACGTCAAACCCGCACCGCACGGCGGCTGACCGGGCCTCGCCTGGCTACCGAGCCGGCGGCCCGGCGGCGCGCCGCTCGAGCGCTACTGCACAGCGAGACCGTCGTACGACGTCGCACCGGGCGCGAGCGTCTTGTGTCCACTGCTGTTCACGAGCACAACCGGGTCGATGCCGACCGCCGTGATGGCACTGCCGGTGATGATGGCGTTCGACCGTTCCGTGAGCGCGATCACCGGGCGGCGCTGGCTCGCCACCCAGACGCTCTCCCGGGGAAGGTCGGAGTCGCGGTGGTGGACGAAGACTCCGCAGCCGGCGGCGAGGTCGGTGCCGCGAGTGTCCTCAAGGCCCACGTCATTGCGGTCGAGATGGGCGATGGTGGTGATGTCGGCGCCCAGCAACGCGGCGCCGGCGCTGCCGCCGAAGACCGCACCGCCGGCCGCGACGTACTCTCGCAGCGCGTCAAGGAGCCCGAAGCGGTGGACGATCGACAGCAGGCTGTAGGTGTTGCCGCCGCCGATGTAGATGCCGCGGAAGTCTCCGGGCGAGATCCTTCCGTTGCCGGTCCACATCGTGATGTGGCGAACGCCGAGAGGTCGATAGACACCGCGCAGCCACGACAGGCAGGCGGCGTAGTCGTGGGTGTGCGGATCGAGCGCCACCGGCCAGTACGACAACGGGCCGGAGCCGATGGTCGCCGCGAAACGCTCATCCAGCGGGCGCGAGTCCGCAGCGCCCCCGCCGCCGGCGAGAAACACCTTCCCAGTCACCGCCCTCATCCTTCCGTGGCCGGGCTGACAAAGAGACTGCTGACCGATTCGCCCAGGTGAATACGCCGGATCGCCTCGGCGAAGAGCGGCGCGACCGAGCGTACGTCCATGGTCGGCAGAAGTTTCTCAGGAGCCAGCGGGACGGTGTTGGTGGTGACGATCTCTTCGATGTCGTCCTGGGCGGCCAGCCGCTGGATCGCCTTGCCGGTGAACAACCCGTGGGTGCAGGCGAGGGAGATCTTTCGGACGCGGCGTTCGCGCAGGCGGTCGAGGAGTTCGATGAGCGTCCCTGCGGTGGCGATCTCGTCGTCGAGCACGATGACGTTCTTGCCGTCCACGTCCCCCACGATCGCGTCGATGACCACCCGGTCATCTGCCAACCGCTGCTTGCTTCCGGCCGCCACCGGCAGGTTGAGGAGCCGGGCGAACTGCGTGGCCGGCTTGGCGTTTCCGAGGTCCGGTGAGACGACGACCGTGTTGCTCAGGTCGCGTCCCACGAAATGCTGCGCGAGTTCGCCGATGGCGGTGAGGTGGTCCACCGGGATACTGAAGAAGCCGTGCACCTGCGGGGCGTGGAGCGCCATGGTGAGGACGCGGCTGGCACCCGCGGTCGCCAGCAGGTCAGCCACCAGCCGCCCGCCGATCGAGATCCTCGGCGCGTCCTTCTTGTCTGAACGCGCGTACGCGTAGTGCGGGATCACGGCGGTGATGTGCGCCGCCGACGCACCCCGGGCCGCGTCGAGCATGAGCAGGAGCTCCATCAGGTGCTCCTGAACCGGCGGCACGATCGGCTGGACGAGGTAGATGTCGCGCTGCCGGCAGTTCGCCCCGAGCTGGACCAGCAGGCAGTCGTTGCTGAACCGCTGGATATGCGCCGGCGACAGATCCACGCCAAGGTTCAGGCAGATCTCCTCGGCAAGTTCCGGGTGTGCACTGCCAGTGAAGACGCCAATCTCCCGCATCCGCCACATGGTGAATTCGCCGTTCCTGCCCTGTCGAACGCCGCTCGGCCGGGGCCAGACTAGCTGGTGGGATGCGACCCGGTGCGGCCTACCTCGGCCAGGTCCACCGGGTCGGGTTGCGAAGGTCGGCATCCCAACCGAAGACCGCCCGCGGGTTGATCCGGAACGCCGGACCCGGCGGGATGCCCGGCGCGGCCACCCCGTCCCCGACCACGTAGGAGTTGTGGTCGTACTTCTCGTTGGTGGCGTGGACGTACTCCCGCAGGTCGTCGGGACCGGTCAGGCGTTCGCCGGTTCCTTCGACGATGACGGCGTCCTGGCTGCTTTCGAGGTGGACGCTGACCTCGGTGTTGTCCGCGAGATTGCCGGCGGCCACCGGCGATCCCGTCGAGAACACGAAGGCGTCCCGCAACCACACCCCCCAGACCGGCCTGACGTGGGGACGCCCGACGCTGGTGACGCTGGCCACCCAGTAGCTCCGCGCTGCGGTGAGGCGTTCCTCGGCCCAGCCCCACGGGAGAAGATCGGAGGGAACGACAGAACCGAACATCCTCGGCGGTGCGGCGAGAGCGGTGGGGGTGGAGCCCAACGCAGTTGAGGGCCGGGACCAGCGCGGTGTCGTCACGGCCCCGAGTATCCCGTGTTGTGACACGCCCGGGAACCCCTCAGTGTCGATCATGAGACACAGCGTGAACCGCTGCGGGCACGAGATCGTCGAGCTAGTCGCGCCGCTCCGTCAGGACGGTTGTCCGGACGGCATCCCCGACCATTCCCCGGCAAGCAGCGACCAGACCTCGACGTCGTGCCGGGTCCCGTGGTGTGGGGACGCCTCGCGGAGCACGCCGTCCAGCGACATCCCGAGCCGCTTGGCGGCGGCGATGCTCCGGACGTTGCTCGACACCGCCCGCCACTCGACCCGGGCCATGCCGCGGGTGCCGACGGCCCAGTCGATCAGGTGGCTCGCGGCCCGCAGGATCAGTCCGCGCCCCTGGACCTCGGGTGCGAGCCACACGCCGATCTCGCAGGTCTGGGTGTGTAGGTCGAAGATCCGGAACAGCACACCGCCCACCAGCTCGCCGTCGAGCCAGATCCCGTAGATCCGGATGCCGTCCTGAGCCTGACCGTCGGCGTACCGCTGCAGCCACTGCCGAGCCGACGGCTCGTCGGTGATCGTCGTCGCCCAGGGCAGCCACGGAGCGAGGTGGGCGCGCACGCGGTCGAGGTACGCCGCGAACTCAGCGGCCCGCCAGGGCTCCAGTGCACGAAGTTCCGCGCCATCACCGAGCGGCTGGGTGAGCATTCGGGCCCTCCTGACGTACATAACAAACGTTTGGTACGTACCATAGTGCACCAGTGCTGGTTCCGACCCTCAACTGCGTTGGGGCCCACCCCCCGCGACGGATCCACCACAGGGAGGGAAGGACGCCCATGCCCGCACGCGGCGACCACGACGCTCGGCGACGGGAGGTGTCCGAAGCGGTCTGGCGGGTCCTTGCCAGGGACGGGTTCGGCGGCCTCACCCTGCGCGCGGTCGCGGCCGAGATGGGTGCGTCCACCGGCCTGCTGACCCACTACTTCCCGACCAAGCGGGCCCTGGTCCGGCATGCGCTCGAGATCACCCAGGAGCGCACCGTGATCCGGAATCGGCGGGCCGGAGTGGCCGACGGGCTCGCCGCCCTCCGCTCCGCCCTCCTCGACGTACTCCCTCTCACACCTAGGGCCACCGCGATGAACCGCGTGTGGGTCAGCTTCTGGGACGCGGCACTCGCGGATCCGGAGTTGGGCGCCAGCGAGGCCGCACGCTACGCCCGCTGGCGGGCCAAGCTCCGGCCGCACGTCGAAGCCGCCCAGCGTCTGGGTGAGCTGCCGGCCAAGGCCGACCCGGACGACATCGTCACGATTACCGCGGCGTTCACTCATGGGCTGGTGGTCCAGGCCCTCTTCGACCCCGACAGGTTTCCCCCGGCCCGGCAGACCTCGCTGCTCGAGCAGTTCCTCGCCGGGCTCCCCACTCATCCCGCGATCGGAGATTGACGCATGCCCATCCACGACCACCTGACTGACGTGCCTGGCGTGGTGCCCGGCCTCAGGTACGCCCACGCCGTCACGGTGTCGGGGCGGCTCGCCTTCGTGTCGGGTCAGGTCGCGACCGACGTCGACGGCAACCTGGTCGGGCCCGGCGACCTCGCCACTCAGACCCGGCAGGCACTGCACAACCTGCAACGCGTCCTTGACGCGCTCGGCGCCGACTGGTCTTACGTCGTGCGCTTCACGTGGTACGTGTTGGACGCCGCGCAGGTCCAGGTGATCCGCGACGTTCGCGACGAGGTCCTCGCACTCCGGGACGACCAGCCGCGCCCGGCGAGCACGCTGATCCAGGTGGCGGGGTTGTTCCGGCCGGGGTTCCTCATGGAGGTGGACGCCATCGTGGCGCTCCCCGACTAGGGCGTGTCCTGTAGGTCAGGCTTTCGGTGGAGGCCTGTCCCCCGTAATGATCACGTGTACGTGGTCATTACGGGCTTCACATGGCATGGACGCCATGCAAGGCAGGTGCTAGCCATGTGAGGTGCCCGCCAGGTGTACGCAATGTGAGACAACCCCCTGGATTGACCTCAAAGTAAGGCCTCAACGAAGAACTACGGGGCACGCCCTAGCCCCAGAGCTGCCCGGTCACACTGGTCCGGCTCCGGCGCCTGTGATCATGATCATGAAGGTTTTCGGGAGGCATACATAGCCCCATTTGGCTTCATGATCACCAGCGCGTCACGAGCCCCCGGCCGCCGGGCGGCCTCGCCACAGAGCGCCGAGGAAGACGGCGGCGAGCCCGAACACCGTCCACGCACAAAGGACCGTCAGGGGCCGAAGAGCGGTCGCGCCGTCAAAGAACGCCGTGCTCCGCAGCAACGTCCCGCCCGCTCCCGGCGGCAGCAACTGCCCGGTGATGCCCGCCCACCGTGGCAGGAGTTCGGGCGCGGAGGTGACACCTGAGAACGGATTGCCGACGAGCATCATGAGTGCCGCCCCAAGCCCCATGCCGACCCGCCCGAAGAGCGCCGCGAGCCCGGCCACAGCCGACCCGATCGCGAGGACGGTCAGCCCGAGGACGCCCGCGTTGACCCACCAGTCGCCCCGGAATGCGTCAAGCCAGCCTTGCGCGATCCCCGTCGCCGCGAGCCCGACCAGCGCGGCGACCAGAACCAGCGCGACGGACTGCCCGAGACCCGGCCGGGTGACGGTGGCCAGGAGAACGCCGCCCAGCAGGCCACCAAGCACCAGCGGCAGCAGGGACGCGTTGAGCACGCCGCCCCGCGGGTCGTCGGGAGTGGTGGGTACGACGTCGACGATCCGCGGCATTGCCCCGGCGTCCCCCGCACCCCCGGCCTCAGCCGTCACCGCCTGGGTGAGCAGTTGGGCAACCAGCGGGCTGGCCGCTGACGCCGTGAGGACGGTCATGCCGCTCGGCCCGGCCACCAGGGCGCCGTAGACCTCACGGTCCTGGATGGCAGACCGCGCCGCGGCCTCGTCGGCGTACTGATGAATCTCGAACGCGCCGGACCCTACTGCCGACAGTCGCTCGGTGAGTACGCCCGTCGCCTGTGCGGGCCCGGCCACGCCGATGGGCAGGTCGTGCGGCGCCATCCGGGCGGCCGGCCAGACGAACATCAGCAGTGCGACCGCGGCGAGGACGGGGACGAGCAACGTCACGCCGAGCAGCCTCCGCCCCTGGCGCGCGGCGGAGTGTCCCGCAACATGCGGCTCCATTGGACGGGCGGCGGTGGGTCCCCCAGCGTGCTCGGCGGGGCCTGCGGTGGCGTCCGGGTTCGATGCCATGGGATCCCTTCCCAAAGCGAATGATTGTTCTTTTAGTTGTCGCCCAGCGTGCTCGCGACACCACATGATTGTCAAGAAGGAACGTTCGTTTTAGGTTGCGGTTATGCCCCGCGTCTCCCAGCAGTACCTCGACAGTCGCCGCCAGCAGATCCTCGACGCCGCCCGCCGCTGCTTCACCCGCAACGGCTTCCACGCGACGTCGATGCAGGACATCCTGCGGGAGGCGCAACTGTCGGCGGGCGCCGTCTATCGGTACTTCCCGAGTAAGGAAGACCTGATAGGAGCCATCGCGGCCGACGCCATCGGCCAGATCCGCGCGGCGTTCGAACCCGTCCTCGAGGCTGACCCCCCGCCGCCGCTCGACGAGGCGTTCACGCAGGTGACCAGCACCATCCAGCGGATGGACGACGAGTACGGCATCGCGAGGATGGCGATCCAGCTCTGGAGCGAGGCCATCCGTTCGCCCGAACTCACCGAACGCCTCCGCGAGCTCGTCCTCACCATCCGCGGGCTCGCGGTGCGCCTCGTCCGCGCCTACCAGGAACGCGGGGAGATCAGTCCGAGCGTTCCGGCCGAGGACGTCGCCCCCATCCTCGTCGGGATGTTCCCCGGCTTCATGCTCCAGAAGGTTCTCTTCGGCGACGTCGACGCCCGCATGGTCGGGCAGGCCATCCGCGGTCTCGTCGGGGGCCACCTGAGCACCGAGGCCGACGACGAACCCGCCTGAAGTAGCCAGAAAGGCTCCGTGACGCGGCTCACATTGGCGTCCGACTTGTGCGGTCCGGCCTGAGAAGCGCACCATGGGGAGGCCGAAGTTACTCGCAGGTAGCATTCGTGGTCCGGTCATGGTCGGTCTCGGTACGACCCGGCCCGCGTCTCAAGGGAGCGCCATGAGCCACTACAAGAGCAACCTTCGCGACATCGAGTTCACGCTCTTCGACGTCCTCGAACGCGACGCCATCCTGGGCTCCGGCCCGTACGCCGACATCGACCCCGACACCGCGCGGAGCATCCTCGGCGAGCTCGACCGGCTCGCCCGCGAGGAAGTGGCGGCATCCTTCGAGGAAGCTGACCGCCACCCACCGGCGTACGATCCGTCCACCCACAGCGTCCATGTCGGCGACGCCTTCAGGGCGAGCTACCAGGCCTGGATCGACGCCGAGTGGTGGCGCCTGGAGATCGATCCCGCGATCGGCGGCCAGCCCTGCCCGCCGTCGTTGCGCTGGGCGGCCTCGGAGCTGTCGCTGGGCGCCAACCCCGCGTTGTTCATGTACGCCAGCGGGCCCCGCTTCGCCACCGCGCTCTGGCGCAACGGCACGCCCGACCAGAAGCGCCTGGCCCAGCTCATGATCGACCGCCGCTGGACCGCCACCATGGTCCTCACCGAGCCGGACGCCGGGTCAGACGTCGGGGCCGGGCGGGCCAAGGCCCACCCGCAGCCCGACGGGTCGTGGCACGTCGAGGGCGTCAAGCGGTTCATCACCGGCGGCGAGCACGACCTGTCGGAGAACATCATCCACTTCGTCCTCGCCCGACCGGTGGGTGTCGAGGGTGCGGGCGGGGCGGGTACGAAGGGCCTCTCGCTGTTTGTCGTACCCAAGTACCACGTCGACCTCGACACCGGCGAGCTCGGCGACCGCAACGGCGTCTTTGCCACGAATGTCGAGCACAAGATGGGCCTGAAGGTCTCCACGACGTGCGAGCTGACGTTTGGAGACCCGCAGGTCGGAAACGGCCAACCGGCTGTCGGCTATCTGCTGGGCGACGTTCACGACGGCATCCGGCAGATGTTCCAGATCATCGAGTACGCCCGGATGCTGGTGGGCACCAAGGCGATCGCCACGCTGTCCAGCGGTTACCTCACCGCCCTGGAGTACGCGCGGTCGCGGGTCCAGGGCGCCGACCTGACCCGGATGACCGACAAGTCCGCGCCGCGGGTGCCGATCACCCATCATCCGGATGTGCGGCGTTCTCTCCTTACCCAGAAGGCGTACGCCGAAGGCATGCGGGCGTTGGTGTTGTACGCCGCGTCCGTTCAGGACGCGGTCGAGCTCGGCGAGAGGTCCGGCACCCCCGACGAGTCCGCCGCCGGGCTCAACGACCTGCTGCTGCCGATCGTCAAGGGCTACGGTTCGGAGCGCGCGTGGGTGCTGCTCGGCTCGGAATCCCTGCAAACGTTGGGGGGTTCGGGATTTCTTCAGGACTACCCGATCGAGCAGTACGTCCGCGACGCCAAGATCGACACGTTGTACGAAGGTACGACGGCGATCCAGGGTCTGGACCTGTTCTTCCGCAAGATCGTGCGCGACCAGGGTCAGGCGCTCGGCAAGCTGGCGTCGGAGATCCAGGCGTTCGTGAAGTCCGACGCGGGCAACGACGAGCTCAGGGTCGAGCGCGGCCTTCTGGGCAAGGCCCTTGAGGACGTGCAGGCGATTGTCGCTGCGATGGCGGGCTTCCTGATGAGCGCACAACCCGGCGCGAACGGCGACCCGGCGAACCTCTACAAGGTCGGCCAGAACACCACCCGGATGCTCCTCGCACTGGGCGACGTGGTGTGCGCGTGGCTCCTGCTGCGTAAGGCGGAAGTGGCCCTGGCCCGGCTCTCCCCCACCAACGGCCCGGTCGCCGCCGACGACGTTGCCTTCTATGAAGGGAAGGTGGCCGCCGCGCGGTGGTTCTGCACGCAGGTCCTGCCCAAGCTTTCCGCCGAGCGAACCATCGCCGAGTCGACGACGAACGACCTGATGGCCCTTCCCGAAGAAGCGTTCTGACCCTGACGGCGCTGGCCCGGTCGGGGCGACCTACCTAGACGTCAGGCAAGCCTGGAAAGGGTTTCGCCAGCGAGGCGGACGATGTCGAGATCCTGAGCGTCAGGCAGGTTGAAAAGCAAGCCGTCCAGGCCAGCGTCAAGGTACTCTTGCACCTGCTCGACCACCCGGTCGGGTTCACCCGCGATCGCCGTCGCCCGAAACGCCTCTTCGTCCCTTCCGAAATGGTCGAGAACGAACGCGGCCTTGCGTTCGGCCTCCTTCGCGGTCGGCGCGATGACGAGGGTGGCGAGTTTGGTGTTCGTGATCTCGGCCGGGTCGCGGCCCACATCCTCGCAATGCCTTGCCAGGACAGCGAGTTTGTGCCTGATCGTCGGTACGTCGCCGAAGAGGTTGGACGCGTCGCCGTACTCCGCGACCAGCCGCAGGGTGCGTTTCTCCCCGCTGCCGCCGATGAGGATCGGCGGACCACCCGGCGTGACCGGCCGCGGGACGTTTAAGGCGTCGACAATCCTGTAGTGACTTCCCGAGAAACTCGGGCTCTCCTCGGTAAACATCGCCCGGCAGATCCGCAGGGCCTCCTCCAGCCGATCCATCCGCTCGCGGGTCGACGGGAAGTCAAAGCCGTACCCCTTGTGCTCAACGTCATTCCAGGCGGCACCAATCCCGAGGATCGCCCGACCAGCCGAGATCACGTCGAGAGTCGTCACAATCTTGGCGAGCAAGGCGGGGTTGCGGTAGGTGACACCGGTGACCATCGTGCCGAGCCTGGCAGTGGAGGTGCGCGCGGCCAGGGCACCGAGCAGGGTGTACGACTCAAGCATCGGCTCGTCAGCCGAACCCAGCATGGGCAACTGGTAGAAGTGGTCCATCACCCAGATGGAATCGAAGCCAGATTCCTCGCCGGTCTTGGCGATCGCGGCGACCCGCTCGAACAGCTGGTTGTCAGGCACACCGGGATAGGTGAAGAGCGGGATCTGCAAACCGAAACGCGTGACGGGCACGAGCGTGCTCTCCTCTCACCTGAAGCAGGACCCCTTCGACATTACGTGCCGGCTAACGATCTGGCGAAGAAGCCGGCCAGCTTGCCCATACCGCCGGTGAGCCCAGGAGAAACGCCTGCGAGAGCGTTGCGTCGGGGGCACCCTTGTACGACTCTTTCGCACAAGGGTGCCCCCGACCCAAAAGCCGGCCCTCCTCGAGTAGAGAAGGGTGGCTCCAACCGAACCGCTACGGCCGGGAGACCCGGAAGTACTCGAACTCCGAGAGTGCCGGGCCGAACTTCTCCGTCGTCGCCGGCTGCGATCCATGCGAGACGAGTCCGACCTTCGGTGTGGAGTTGGCCGGCAGGGTCCAGGTCAGACCCCAGGTCCAGTTCTCACCGTCCGTACTCGACGCGGCCCGGAACCGATGCTCGCCCGTCTTCGGATCCCGGGTGTGCACCAGCCGCAACCAGGTCGTCTCCGCCGGCGCGCCGACGAGTCCGCCGCCCCAGGAACGCCTGCCCTGGAACACCGTCTCCTTGCCGAACTCCGCGATCCTCGTCGGCCCCACGGCCACCACGTCGTACCGCAGGAAATCGTCGTCGTTGTTGTAGACGATCAGACCGCCCTGCTGGTAGTTGCGTACCGCGTCGACGCCCAGGTCGATGCTGAGCTTGGTCTCCACCGTGTAGTCGCCCTCGGGCATCGCCCCGCGCAGCAGGAGTCCCGGTTTGCCGTCGCCCACCAGGTCGGCGGTCTGGGTCGGCCAGACCAGCTGGCCGTCCTTCACCTGCGCGTTGGCGTCCTCCCGCAGCCAGGACCAGCCGGCACCAAGCCCGCCGGTGAACTCGTCGGAGTACGCCGGGTCGACCTTGCCCGGCTTCGGAGCCGGCACCGCCTTCGTCACGGGCGTGAAGAGCGGGTTCACCGAGAAGTTGTCCGCCTCGCCAGAACCCTCCGCGAGGAGACCAGCCCGACCCGGGCGATCGAGCCCGTTGGGCACCTCCAGCGAGACCTCCGCCCACGGGTCGCCGAGCCGCGCGTCGGTGAGGTTCGCGGTCACCTTGGTGCCGCGCGCTTCGAGGGCAAGCACGTGCCGGGCCGACACGTCGTACCCAGCCGGCAGCGGCACACTCCGCGTGCGCACGTTGGAGCCCAGGGACGCCTCGAGCCGCAGCTCGCGCTTGCCCGCATCGAGGATCGCGCGTACGCCGGTCCGCTGGTCGACGTACCTCGCGCCCACCCCGACGCTGCCGCTCGCAGTCGTTCGTACGTCGGCCTCGACGCGGACATCGGCGTCCGACAGCACCTTCTTCGTCACCGCCAGGGCATCGTTACCGGAGAGCCGGGCGAAGCCACCCGAGTCCGAGGCGTCATCCGGCCCCGCGACCGCGAAGTCACCCGTCAGGGTGCTGAAGTTCGCCGCCGTCGCGTCCGCGTTCTCGAACCGGTCGTCCACCTCCCCGCGCACGATCGGCGCGGGTTGCGGGTCGTCCGACGCACCGAGTCCCGCGCGGACGATCGGCCAGCCGTCGATCCAGTCCAGCCGGTCGAGGTTCATCGGCCGCATCGTGAAGCCGGGCGAGACGTCCAGCCATGGGTCGTCGCGGTCGATCGCGTGGTAGGCCATGTACGTCTGGCCACTCACGTCCAGCGCCGCCGAGTGGTGACCGGTGCCGATCCACTTGTTGCCGTTCGGCGCGATGACCGGCGTGCCACCCGCCCGGCTGGCGAGCAGGGGTACGCCGAGGCGGTCGACGAACGGCCCGAGCGGACTTCTCGAACGCCCGGCAAAGACGGTGTAGCCCGTGGTGGGCCCGGCGCAACAGTTCGCCGACGAGGCGAAGAGGTAGTACCACCCGTCCTTGTGCATGAGGTACGGGCCCTCATAGCGCGAGGACGCCACATGCCGGGGTTCCGTCACCGCCCGACGCCCGTCAGGCGACAGCTTCACGACCCAGATCCCCGAGCCGTACCCGCCGTAGTAGAGGTAGAGCGTGCCGTCGGTGTCGGTGAACAGCGCCGGGTCGATCACCGTGTCGTACCCAGTGCCGACCGGCCGGGCCGGAATGAGCGGCGCGTCAGACGGCGTCCAGGGGCCGGCCGGAGTAGGTGCGGTCGCGACACCGATCGCCGGGTCGAAGCCCTGAGTGCTGGTGGTCGTGTCGGGGACAGTGAAGTAGAGAAGGTACGTCCCGTTGACGTAGCGGATGTCGGGCGCCCAGAACCCTGTGGTCGCGGTCGCCCAACTCGGGCGCCGGCCGGCGGGGAAGATGTCGCCGGCGTTCTCCCAGTGCACGAGATCCGCCGACTTCGCGATCTTGTACGACGATCCGGCCTTCCCCTGCTCGTCGTACGGTCCGCCGGTCGCGTAGGCGTACCAGTTGCCGTCCTTGCCGCGAATTACGGCGGGGTCGGGAAAATCGATGGAGTAGCCGCGGGTCACCTCGTTGGTGTACGTCGGGCGCGCGGGTGCGGCCGAGCCTGGTGGAGCAGCCGAGGTCGGTGGGGCGGCGAGCGCCGCCGCGGCGAGTCCGGCCCCAAGGGCACCGAACCCCGCGACGGTACGAATTCGCCGGCGTCTTTGCATAGCGATCTCCTCACGGGAATGCGTACGCAGCCTCGCCGCAGTGTCTATCCGTGATGATCAACGTTGTAAAGACTTGGCACTGGCCGCGTCCGGCCGGCTTCATCGCGGGCAGCTGATGCGCTAGGCCAGGCGACTCGACAGAGTCACCAGCTCGCTGTATCACCCAGCCCCTGAGTCCGGGCCGCTACGCTTTCCCGGCACAATGTGTGGCGCCCATCGGCCGTACGAGTGTCCCCCACGAGGTCGCCTCGTTCCGAAACCCTCATGCCCCGTGCCGACGGCCGAAGCCCTACCGTCTCCCCGAAAGAACTGCCTCCATGTGGCATGCATGGCTCGACGAATCGGAGCCCGGGTCGCCCTGCGCCTCGCCCGCGTACGTTCTGGCCGGCGTGCTGTGTTCACCGGAAGACGTGGAGCCGGTTCGCGAAGGTATGAAGCTCTTCTTACTTCGAGGCCAGCGGAAACTCCATTGGCGTGACGAGAGCCCCGACCGCCGCCAAAAGATCGTTGAAGCCGTCGCCGGATATAGCTGCCTCGAGCACATCCTTGTCGTCCGCGTCGGCAAGCCGGACGAACCATCTGAGCGGCGTCGGCGACTTTGCTTGGAGCGGATGTTGTATGAGCTGAACCGACTCGAGGTTTGGCATGTCTATCTCGAGGCGCGGGCGAGAGGGCAGAACAAGGCAGACCGGGGCATGCTCGATGCGCTGCGGGCCCGAAAGATCGTCGGTCACCGACTGCGCATCGACCATGTTCCTGGACCGGCTGATGCTGCCCTGTGGATACCTGACGTGATCTGCGGCGCCTTCGGGGCGTCTTACACCGGACGCGACGATGCCTTCTGGCAGTCAATCCGAACCAAGGTGGAGGTGCATTCCATCTGAGGATCGAGACGAACCAAGCCCATAAAGAGCGCGAAGCCTCAGGCCCTGTCGTCCGGCAGGATCTCCCGAGGCTCGCTTCCAACCCCACCGCGATGGGGCGGCGTCAAGAGCAACCATACAACCCAAGCAAGAGACCTACCACGGGTCATGACATGCCTGGCAGACGCGACGCATCGGTTCCACATTGGCGGCAAGGCCGGCGTCAGGGGATCTTGATGCCGAACAACGCCTCACGCCCTCGTTCCTGGAGCGTCGGCTCCGGCACCAGCGGCTCCCGGCTGTAGTGAACCCTCACAAATGGCACCGTAACGGTCGGTCCGAGTTCTGTCTTCGGAACCGCTCTCAGGTGCGGCCGACTCGACGCCGTGCCGTGCCGCGCCGCGCCGCGCGACGATGGAAGGCGAACCCATCCGCCACCCCGGAAGGGGGCGCACCAATGGCTATCGCCACGATCAATCCCGCCACCGGCGAGACGCTGGAGGAGTTCGAACCCTTCTCCCCCGAGGAGATCGACCGCCGGCTCGGGCTGGCCGACGAGGCGTTCCGCGCGCTCGGGCGTACCTCCTTCGACACCCGTGCGGAGTGGATGCGGGCCGCCGCAGACCTGCTGGACGCCGACATCAACGACCTGGCCCGCACCGTCACGACCGAGATGGGCAAGACGCTCCAGAGCGCCCGCGCCGAGATCGCCAAGTGCGCCATGGGTATGCGGTTCTTCGCCACGCATGCCCAGCGGTTCCTCGCCGACGAGCCGCTGGACAACCCGGACAGCGTCGGAGCGTCCCGGGCGTACGTCAGCTATCAGCCACTTGGGCCCATCCTCGCCGTCATGCCCTGGAACTTCCCGGTCTGGCAGGTGATCAGGTTCGCCGCGCCCGCACTGATGGCCGGCAACACCGGCGTACTCAAGCACGCGTCGAACGTTCCGCGCACCGCGTTGTACCTCGACCGGCTCTTCACCCGGGCCGGCTTCCCGGAGGGTGCGTTCGCCGCCCTTCTCATCGGATCCACGGACGTGGAGCAGGTGCTCCTCGACCCACGCATCCGGGCCGCCACCCTCACCGGCAGCGACGCGGCCGGCTCCTCGGTCGGTCTGATCGCCGGGAGCCAGGTGAAGAAGACCGTGCTCGAACTCGGCGGCTCCGACCCGTTCGTCGTGATGCCGTCCGCGGATGTCGATCAGGCGGTACGCGTGGGGGTCACCGCACGCTGCCAGAACAACGGGCAGAGTTGTATCGCTGCCAAGCGGTTCCTCGTTCACGAGGACTGCTTTGACGAGTTCACCGACCGGTTCGTCGAGCGGATGGCCGACCTGCGGATCGGTGACCCGATGGCCGACGACACCGACCTCGGCCCGCTTGCCACCGAGGTCGGCCGGGACGGCGTCGAGCAGGTCGTCGCGGACGCGGTCGGCAAGGGCGCGAAGGTGCTCTGCGGTGGTGAGACTCCCGACCGGCCCGGCTGGTGGTACCCACCGACCGTCATCACGGACGTCACGCCGGCGATGCGGATGTACGACGAGGAGGTGTTCGGCCCGGTCGCCCAAATACACCGCGTCGGGTCGGTCGAGGACGCGATCGCGCTGGCGAACGCCACGCCGTACGGCCTCGGCTCGAGCGTCTGGACCCACGATCCCGCCGAGCAGGCGGAATTCGCGCGAAGCATCGAGTCCGGTCAGGTCTTCGTCAACGGCATGGTCGTGTCGTACCCCCAACTGCCCTTCGGTGGAGTGAAGCGGTCGGGGTACGGCCGCGAGTTGGCCGCGTACGGCATCCGGGAGTTCTGCAACACCAAGACCGTGTGGGCGGCATGAACACCGGGAGACGTTCGCCCGCCGGCACGTCGCGGTAACGGCGGTGAAACCGGGGCGGGGAAGCCTGGGATCGCATGAACCGATCCGCACGAACGGGGACCCGTCAGTGAGCGCTGAAACACCCCCTGTCCGCCCAACCGGCCGGGGTATCGCGCTGGTAGCGCACGACACCATGAAGCCCGACATCTGCGAATGGGCGGCGTTCAACCGCACGCTTCTCGCAAACCACCGCCTCTATGCGACCGGTACCACCGGCCGACTGCTGGTCGAGCGGCTTGGCCTGCCGGTCACCAGGTTCCGTAGCGGGCCGCTCGGCGGCGACCAGCAGATCGGCTCCCGGATCGCCGAGGGCGAGATCGACCTCCTGGTCTTCTTCTGGGATCCGCTGTGCCCGCAGCCCCACGAGCCGGATATCCGCGCGCTGCTGCGGCTCGCGGTCCTCGCGAACATCCCGGTGGCGTGCAACCGCGCGACCGCCGACTTCGTGATCTCCTCACCGCTGATGGCGGTTCCGGCCACGTCGGGCGAGGCGGGCCAGGCGCTCCCAACCGCTGTGGTCTGACGCCTGGAAAAGGCGGCCGCGTTCAGCGTCCTTGGCCGGCACATCAACGCGCTGCAGAACACGCCGACGTCCGCACCCGATATCCGAACGTGCCGGATGTCAGCTCGGTGAGAGCGGCGTGGGAGCGGCGTGGGAGCGGCGTGGGAGCGGCGGCTGTTTGAGTGGCGCCCGCGCGTTGACCGAGCTCATGCGCACAGACTCGCTGGCTGAGTGAAGAGGAGACGAAGCGTGTCGAGCGGATTCCTTGGCGCAGGGCGAAAGCGTCTGTCCGCGCTGTTGGCAGGGTTGGCGATGGTGGCTGTTGTTCTTGTGTTAGTGCCGGGCGAGAGCAATGCCGCCGTCAAGCCGGAACCCGCCGGCGGGACAGATGTAGAGACGGTTTCGGC
Source organism: Actinopolymorpha alba DSM 45243 (assembly GCF_000373925.1). GTDB lineage: Bacteria > Actinomycetota > Actinomycetes > Propionibacteriales > Actinopolymorphaceae > Actinopolymorpha > Actinopolymorpha alba. Next base: position 21,441 of record NZ_KB892771.1, read on the forward strand.
GATGGGTAACAATCTGACAGGCGACCAGGTCACCACGGCCGTCAGTAAGTTTTCACGGTCTTGCTGAGGTACTGCGGACGTGAGGCCAGTTCGGGTCCTCGTGCACCGGAGGCGTCACCAGGCAAGGCGAATTCAGCGCGTTTCGTGGGGAGACGCCGCGTGAGGTGGCGACCGTCTCGAATGGCATACACCCCGGTTGCATCGGATAGTGAGAGGCTTATTCAAAACCACCGTGCTGCCGAAGTTGATCAACGGTCCCGAATTCCGGCACCCACGCGGGAGTTCCCGATCCGTGGACCGTTGATCAACTTTGCCAAGCGGGGCGGCCATGATCGTAAAGGATTTTCGTCGCTATTTGACTAAAATCCTTCACGATCTTCGACCGGGACGCCTCAGCTGCCGGATGGGTGAGGTGTACGCCATTCGAGACGGGCGGAGGAGTGTCGGCAGAGAAGCCGAGACATCTCCGCCAAGTCGGCTCCCGCTACCTTCACGATGCCGCGACCTGTCCAGCGCCAGGGGTTTTGAATAAGCTTCTGAGAAACCCTGCCCCTTTTGTCTCACACATCGCGGTCGAACCTGAAGGCGACGCGACGGGGTTTTGAATGAGCCCCATCTCTAGCCGCGGCGGAGGCTGACGAGGAGCAGGAGCAGGGGTACGCCGAGAGTCAGCGGCCACGGCAGCCCGAACGTCAGCGGCGCGATACCGACCAGGAGGAAGTCCGGTCCCCGGAACACCTGCCCCACAAAACCGGCCGGCAGCGCGCCCGCGGGGGTCGAGATCAGTGGGCCCTCGTAGCTCACCGGCTTGCGGGTCGCCGACCGGATCGCCGCGGCCGCGATCGTCGCCGCGAGCGCGGCCCATCCGACACCGAGGGGCACGTTCGTCGCCAGCCCGAACAACGCCAGCTGCGAGGGTCCCGCGACGGTCGGCGCGGCCACCACACTCCAGACCCCGGCCGCGGCAAGAAGCGGCACGGTGAACGCCATCCGCAGCGCAAAGTCAGCGACCGGGAAGCCGCGCCGCAGCCCAGCTGACCTGGCCACCGTGTGCAGCCCACCGGAGAACGGCCGGACCGCGAGGTAGCCGAGCGCACCCGCCACCAACGGCGTAACCGAGGGGACGCCGAGCCGGTCGACGGCGTACGGCAGGACCAGCAGACCCACCGCGAGCACCAACCGGTGCGGAGAACGCAGCGACCGCAGTGCTTCCCGGTAGGCGACCGCGACCAGGCCGGTCCACCGTCCACGGCGGGAGCGGGCCGCACCCAGCAGGCGGAACCTCCGCGCGACCAGCACATCGGCGAGCATCGAGGTGTCCATCGAGGCCGCGGCACCCGAGAGACCGGCCAGGAGTTCGCCGCCGGCCACCACGTCGCGCCGCTGTACCCGCCCGAGTCCCCTGAACACCGCGACCACCAGGCCGCCAGCGACCACCGACCCGGCCACCGCGGCGACCGCCAACGGGACCGGCCGGGCCCAGGCCGCCGCGGGTACGTCGACTCCGAGCAGGAACACCGGCACCGCGGTCAGGGCCAGCAGGACCAACGCGTCGCTGAGGATCGACAGCACCCTTCGGGCGCCCGGCGCACGCTGCGCCACCACCGCACCGGCGACCACCGTGAGACCCAACGCGGCCCCTGCCGCCGCACCAAGTCCCACCACATCGGGTCGGGTCGAGGCGAGGAGGACCAGCGTGGCAACCAGGAGGGCGCCCCCGAGCAGCCCGCCCACCAGCAGCGCCCGCACGTGCCGGGCCAGCAGGCCCCGCCGGTCCACCGGCGTACCCAGAAGGAACGTACTCCCCGCGCGGCTCGTCCACACCGGGCCGAGCGCCATGAGCGCCCGGAGCAGGAGAGCGAGCACCCCAACACCGAGCGGGAGGGGCACCACGTCGCGGGCGTTGACACAGCTCGCGGTGTCGCAGCGGGAGATCTCGGCCCACAGCCGCACCGCGACAGCACCAGTCATCGAGCCGAGCATGAGTACGCCGAACACCCAGAGGTACAGGTCTTCGAGCGCATCGCGCAGCGTCCGGTCAGAGTGCGCGCGCCGCCGGGCTCGGAGTTCCTTGCGCAGCGCGCGAGCACTCGGGACCGCGGCGACCGGCTGAGCCGCACGGACGGGTGCGGTCATGCGGTGCCATCGATCCGGAGTACGTCGGTCGCGACCGCGGCGACCAGGTCAGCCGAGTGGCTCGCGAACACCACCGCGACGCCCGCGACCAGGTCGGCGCGGAGCTTCCCGGCGAGCCACGCCCGGCCGTCCTCGTCCAGGCGTTGTTCGGGTTCGTCGAGCAGCAACAGCCGCCGTGGCCGGACGAACGCCGTCGCGAGGGCGAGCCGGTGCCGCTGCCCAGACGACAACGTGCTCGGGAACTGACCGCTCGCGCCCGCGATCCCAAGATCGTCGAGGACCCGGTCGACGGTCTCCTCCACGTCGGGTACGCCATGCGCGCGGGCCAGCAGATCCAGGTGCTCGGCCACTGTGAGATCGGGGAAGAAGTCGATGTCGTCGAAGACCGTGGCGACCTCGCGGCGTACCCGCGGTGACGTCTCGTCGTACGCCTCCCCGTCGAAGGTGACGGTGCCGCCGCTGGGCTTCTCGGCGCCGGTCAGGCAGCGCAGCAAGGTGCTCTTGCCGGTGCCGTTGCGCCCGACGATCGCCAGGGACGCCCCGGCAGCCACCTCGAACGACACGTCATCGAACACCACGTGCACGCCGTAGGAATGACGGAGCCCGTCGACGCTGAGCAACGGCCGCTCCACCTGAGGAGACAACGCGGCTGCCACGTCGTCGCTCCCGGGTTGCCGCCGCCGGGGCGGACGGACCCGGGTCATCGGGCCAGCTCCGCATCGATCCCGGCGCACAGCTCCGCGAACGCCTTCCGGCCAGCTTCCACATCGCCCTGTCCGGCCGGTGGCTCCACTGTGGTGGCGAGCATGCGGGCCACTAGGTCGAGTACGCCGGCCAACGCGGTGCCGCCCAGACTTGGTCCGGCGGTCACCAACCCGAGGGACACCACACCCATCACCTGGCTGAGCACCTCCGCGTCGATGTCGGGTCGGATCAGGTTGGCTTCGCGCAGGCGTTGCACGAACGCGTTGTTCAACAAGCTACGGGTCGCTTCCTGCCGGGGCACGCCTCGGCGTACGTACGCGCCGAGCACGTCAGCGTCGCGGGTGTAGAGCGCCCGGAGGAAGGGCCGCGCCAGGAGTTCCCGCGCGGAGTGCTGGTAGATCCGCGAGAGCCGGCCACCGTCGGGATCCGCTTCCACCCGGGCCAGGACGGCCGCGACGTACACCCGCATCTCCTGGCGTACCAGCGCCTCGATCAGCGCGTCCTTGCTCCGGAACTCGAGGTAGACCGCGCCCTTGGAGATCCCGGCGGCCCGGGCGATCTCGTCGACGGTGGTCTTCGCGACGCCGTACCTGACGAAGAGTTCGGCGGCGGCGTCGAAGATCCGCTCGGTCCGGACCGCGACTGCCATGCTGATACTCCTGTACGTTCTGACCCGATCAACCAAATTGGTCAGAGCGTACATGGTGAACGCTCTCCGCCAGTCAGCAGACCTCGCCGAAGAACGAACGCCGGCCCCTGAGCCTCACGATCTCGCCTCAGCGCGCCCGGCGAACTCCGGCGCCGGCTCCCGGCCAGAGTCGGCGTCCGGCTCCTCTCCCTCCAGCGACACCCGGCGCGCCAGTCGCGCCAGCGGACCCGGCGCCCACCACGCGGCCCGTCCAAGCAGCGCGAGGATGGCCGGAACCAACAGCCCACGCACGATCGTCGCGTCGACGGCGATCGCGATCAGCATGCCGACGCCGAGCAGCTTCATGAACTTCAGGCCGCTCAACGCGAACGCCCCCACCACGATCGCCAGCAACAGCGCCGCCGCGCTGATCAGCCCGCCGGTACGGCTGAGGCCGTAGACCACGGCATCCTTCGGCGTACGCCCGGAGCGGTATCCCTCCGCGATCCGGGACAGCAGGAAGAGTTCGTAGTCCGTCGAGAGGCCGAACAGCACCGCCAACATGAGCACGGGCAGGGAGGCGTCGAGCGGGCCGGCTTCGGCGCCGAGCCAGGAGACGAAGTGACCCTCCTGGAAGATCCACACGATCGCACCGAACGACGCGGTGAGCGACAGCGCCGAGAGCAAGACCGCCTTGACGGGTACGACGAGCGAACCGAACGCCAGGAGCAGCAGAAGCAACACCGCACCCGCCAGGATCGCCAGCATCCACGGCAACCGGTCCCCGATCGCGGTGAGCCCGTCGACGAGGTAGGCGGTCGGACCTCCGACGAGGACCTCGTCGACGCCGGTCGGTGCGGGCAGGTCCCGCAACGCGCGGACGGCATCCTGGGCCGGCTTCGCCTGGGCGTCCCCCTCGACCTGCGCCGCGAGGACGATCGTGCCGTCCCTGCTGGCCGTCGGGGCCACCGTGCCGATGCCGTCGATCCGTTCCGCGTCCGCGATGAACGCCCCCACGGTCGCGGCGGACGGTGGTCGGCCGTCGGCACCGACCAGGACGACCTGCGCGGCGTCCGACGAGGCGACCGGAAGCTCCTTGTCCACGAGGTCCGTCGCGACCCGGACGCTGTTGCCCTTGGGCAGGACAGACGCGTCGACGTCGGCGAACTCCGCACGCAGGAACGGCGTACCCGCCACCAGCAACCCGCCGACGACGACGACGGCGACCAGCCCGGGACGGCGCATCACCGCCCGGCCGATGCGGCCCCAGCCGCGGTTCTCCTCGTCGACCTTGACCCGCGGACGTTGAGCTGCCACCGTCACTCGAGCGCGGGTTGCTGAAGTACCGCGACCAGGTGCTCGCCCGCGCCGCGTCCTCCGGACTCGTCATCGAGAAGCTGCCCCCTGCCGCGATGGCCGTCCTGCTCCAGCACTGGATCCGGATCTATGGCCTGATCTCGATGGAGACCTTCGGGCATCTGTGGCACATCCTCGACGACCCCGAGCCGATGTTCGAGGTGATGCTGAACGACCTCGCGCGGTTGGTCGGCGTACCTGAATGATCACGTATACGTGGTCATTGCATGCTTCACGTGGCGCCGATGCCGTGCGGGGCGGGTAATGACCACGTATACGTGATCATTCAAGGGCTCATACAGGCTCGACCGGGCCGCCCAGCACGAGCACGAACCTCGCGTCGGCACCGTCCTCGATCTTCACCGGCACTCCCCAGTCCTGCTGGTGAACGTGGCAGACCGGATGTTCGGCGTCCACGTCACAGGTCGCCGCCATCGCCGCCACGTGGAGGACCCCGTCTCCCGCGGCGGGGTCGAGGACCAGCCGGCGGGTCAGCCCGCTCCCCCGCCCCTCTCCCTCCCGAAGCAGCGCGGGCGGCGTCGACGACACGAACAACCGGGTCGACGGCCCCTCGCTGTCGTCGAGCTTCTGCCCGGGCGGCGGCTCGAAGACCACGCAAAGCTCAACCTCGCCACCCGCCAGGGGCGTCACCGGACGCTGGGTCCGCTGCGCGAACCCCTCGACAGGCCGCACCGCCCCGCCCAACGGGAACCGCGCCAGCCGATGGGCGGCGGACTCGACGACGATCAGGGTCTCCCCGTCGACCACAGCCCCGCTCGGCTCGTCGAGGCCGGTCAGCAACGTCGTCAGCGCGCCGGTCGCCGGGTCGAAGCGGCGTACGGCACCGTTGTAGGTGTCGAGCACCGCGACTGAATCGTCTGGAAGGACGGTCACGCCCAGCGGATGCTGGAGCATCGCCTGCTGACCCACGCCGTCGCGCAGCCCGAAGTCGAACAGGCCGGTGCCTACCGCCGTGTGGACCTCATCGCCCTCGACGTACCGCAGGGCCGAGGTTTCGGCGTCCACGAGCCACAACCGGCTACCGTCCGCCGACGCCGCGAGCCCAGACGGTTGAGCGAACCACGCCTCAGTCAGAGGGCCGTCGGCGAGCCCTTCGTTCGTGGTGCCCGCCACCGGAGCGACGTCCCGCGAACGCGGGTCGAACGTCCATAGCTGGTGGATGCCCGCCATCGCCACCCACACCCGGTCGTGGTACCAGACCACGTCCCAAGGGCTCGAGAGCGCGCCGTCGCGGTCACCCTGCATCCACTGCGTACCCGTGCCGGCCAGCGTGCGTACCTGCCCGTTGGCCAGGCGGACGCCGCGCAAGGCATGGTTGACGGTATCGGCGACCACGACGTCGTACCCCACCTCGGCGGCCACGTCGGGCGACAGCAGGCACAGTCCGTTCGGTTCGCGGAACGCAGCCTCGCGCGGACCGCCGTCGAGGAATCCGCGGTCACCGGTGCCGATCCGGCGTACGACCGTCTCGAGGTCGGGCTCGAGCTCCAGCAGTCCGTGCCCGCCCGCGTCGGCGACCAGGAACCGCCCGTCGGCGAGCCGGACCGCCTTGCTGGGAAAGCGCAGCGTGGTCTCGGGCGGCGGTGGCGGAACGTACGGTGACGAGGCCCGGCGCAGGGTGGACCGCGCGTCGTGGGCGGGTACGAGTTCGGCGAGCAGGGCGTCGAGCGCATGCGCGTGACCCTCACCGGAGAACTGCGCGACGACGTACCCCTCAGGATCGACCAGCGTGAGCGTCGGCCAGGCACGCGCGGTGTACGCCTGCCAGGTGGTGAGGTCAGGGTCGTCGAGTACCGGGTGGCGGACGGCGTACCGCTCGATCGCGGACCTGACCGCCGCCGGCTCCGCCTCGTGGGCGAACTTCGGGGAGTGGACGCCGACCACGACGAGCACGTCGGAGTACTTTTCCTCCAGCGGACGGAGCTCTTCCAGGACGTGCAGGCAGTTGATGCAGCAGAAGGTCCAGAAGTCCAACACCAGGAAGCGTCCCCGGAAGTCACTGAGCCGGAGAGGCTTCCCGCCCGTGTTGAACCACTGCCTGCCCGTCAGCTCGGGTGCTCGTATCCGCATGCCCCCAAACTAACCGCGCGGTTGATCAGCGACGGTCCGGCCGGTGTCAGGCGGGTCGTGGATACCAGTCCGGGATCAGCTCCGGGGCGCGGGGGTACTTCTCCAGGTCGTCGAAGTAGTCGTCCTCAGTCGCGCTCACCACGGCCGGACGGTTGTCGTAGTCGAAGTCGATGCTGAACCGCCCGTCGCCATCGACGACGAACTCGGCGGTGTACCAGGCACCCTTGCCGGGCTCGTACGTCGCATCCCGCAGGTCGAGGAACAGCTCGTACAGGTCGTCGGGCATCCCGATCGTGGACTCGGCACCGGACGCGCGGGTGTAGGAGCAGACGAAGCGGGCCTGGAAGCCGATCATGGAGCAGACGACCCGCGCGGAGGTGAAGTCGTCAGGTAGTTCGTCGAAGAGCGCCTGCCCGATGCCCTGCAGAAGATCCTGCTGCCTGTCCAGATCCGACATCCTCGGTCCCTACTTTGGCTTGCTGCGGTTGGAGATTACCTCCGTGACCGTATACGGAGGGCTCCCGTCGCGCGGAGTCACCGTGTATTCCACCTTGAACCAGTCGGGGCGTTCGCCGCTACCGGTGTACTTCGGCACGATCTTCAGGTCGACGTCGTTGTCCCCGTCGACCAGACGCTTCAACTCCTTCTCCATGTTGCGCCACTGGCCGTAGCTGTTCTCGCGCCAGCTCTGCGGGAGGGTGTTGATGCCCGCGCCCGAGCCGCCGAGCTCGCGCGCGATCATGTGGCCGCCCGCATCGGAGTCGTAACCTTGCGGGTTTCCGCGCTGCCGCCGATCCGAGCCACCGGACCAGACCTGCTGGTTGCGGTCGCGGACGTTTGGTGTGCGTACCAGCCGACCCTCGATCCGCGACACTCGGCCATGCCGGTCGGTCGTGTAGACCGCGCTGAGTCCGGTGCTCCTGTCGTGCACGCGGTAGATCTGGTCCGGCTCCCAGCCACGGGTGGTGTTCGGTGCCTCCGAGGCATCGCCCCGGTGGCCTGGGGTCGAGTTGGGCAGGTTCCGGTTGACGCGGGGATCGGACGGGTCGACGTGACGAGCCCGCCTGCCGGTCATCTTCTCCAGCCGCTTCACGATCGCCCGCGCGACCCGCGTACTCGACTCTCCCGCCGCACCCCGCCGTGCCATCGCCATCCTTCCTCGTACGCAACCCTCCGGGGTGCGCGTCGTACGCGGTCCTCGTCGGGCTTCGCCCTGCGTTCCACAGCCGGTGCGCAGCCACCTCACATGATCGCTGGAGGTCAGTATCCACGCATCACTGCGTCCACAGCCCCGCGCTCTATCCACAGGCCGCGCTCCGTCCACAGGCGGACCGCTACGAGACGCCGGACACCTGCCCAAGCCGGCTACAGTGCCGGGCAGTTGAAGCGCTGTCGTTCAAGGGGAAGGTGCGTGCCATGACGCAGGCCAGTCGGACGGCTCGGGCCGTGCCGCCACCGCGCCGCGGTCGAGGCTGGTCCGCGGCTCTCACCGTCGTCCTGCTCGTGCTCGTCACCGGATGCGGCCGGGAGACGCTCCACCCCGCGACTCTGAAAGCTGTGCCGCCCAAGGACCCGCCGACACGGTCCGCGCCGGCCGGCGATGCCGCGCCCGCGCCGGAGCCTGAGCCGACCACCACGACCCCACCCGCGGAGGGTCTGCTCGTCGACTGCGTCACCGTCGACATCGACCTCCCGAAGTCCTGGGAGTCCAGCCAGTCCGCCGACCAGACCTGGTCCTACACGTTGCCCGAGGACGCCGGCGGCGGCGTGGTCAAGGTCGCGGGCACGCCTTACACCGGAGCCGACGCGCACAAGTCCCAGGCCGACCTCGAGGCGCTCGTACGCGGCAAGGACAGCGACACCGTCGGGCCGCAGGTGACCAAGGACGGCATGGTGTACGCCGAACGCCCGGTCCGCCGCGGGAACGAATGGCGCCTGGCCAAGGCGTTCCCCGAGGAGCGCAGCCAGCTCGTCACGATCTCCTACGCGCCGGCCGGGTCCGCGAGCGACACCACCATCGAGGCGACCAAGGACGTTCTCGCGGAGGCCGCCGCGGGTACGTCCCTGCTGAAGCCCGGCGAGTGCGGCGACTGAGAGGTCGCGCGGGAGGTCGCGCGGATAAGGCTTCCCTATCCGCGCGACCTCTCAGCGGCCCTAGATCGGCATCGCCACGAACGGCGAGGAGTACGCCGCAACGCCATCCAGCACATCGGCGACCTGCGCGCCGGTGACGCCGACGCGTTCGCGCTCGGCCTTGATCAGCTTCGACAGCAGGCGTACCTCACCCGGAGTCGCGATCCCGGTCACCTCGGGATGGCTGAGCACCCAGGCCACCGCGGCGGTGATCTGCTCCTGCTCGTCGAGCGGCTCGTACCACGTCGTGTAGCGGTGGTCGTCTTCTGACCAGTTGCGCCGGGAGACCGTCTTGATGATCATCAGGCCCGCGTCGACCCGCTGGGTTTCGGTGGCGAGCTCCTGCCAGGCCCCGAGGTAGGCCTCATCACGACCCAGTGCGTAGTTGAGGGGCGTGATGACCGTGTCGAAGGGGAACCTCCGCAGCGCCTCCAGATGGGTCGCGGGTGCCTCGTGGCCATGGCCGGTGATCCCGATCGCGCTGACCATGCCCTCGTCGCGCGCCCGGATCGCCGCCTCGAGCGCGCCGTTGAGGCCGGTCGCCTTGTTGAGCTCCTCGAGGTCACCCACGGCGTGGAGCTGGATCAGGTCGAGCCGGTCGGTCTGGAGGCGTTCGAGCGAGGCGTTGATCTGGGCCCAGGCCGCGTCCCGCTCACGCTCGCCCGTCTTGGTCGCGAGGAAGATCTGGTCGCGGATGCGTGGCATCCACGGTCCGAGCCGCAGCTCGGCGTCGCCATAACTCGCGGCCGTGTCGAAGTGGTTGATACCGGCGTCCAGCGCCTCCTGGATGGACAGGTCGGCAACGTCCTGGGACACCTCGCTCAGGGCAGCCGCACCGTAGATGAGGACGCTGCTCTCGTGTCCGAGCCGCCCGAGCCGACGCTTTTCCATGATGAGCTCCGCTCGCAAGTCCTTGATCTGCTGACGTACGGCGTTCAGCTTAGGCCGCCGGCGCACCTGATCGGGTGGCCACGCCAGGCCAATCCCCCGGGGCGGTGGGGAGAAACCCTGATCACGATGTAGGGCGCAGCCCCGATGCGACGGCAGTCCGACAGCCAGCACTGTGAGGACCTCCAGCGACCCAACGCACAGGAGGACCACAGTGGACATGTCGATTACCCGACGGCGCGCCCTTCAGACGGCCGGTGTCGCCGCGGTAGCCGCCGGCATCGGACTGGCGCCGGGCCCGGCGGCATCGGCCAGCCCCAGCGGACGGAAGGCGACTGGACGGATCGACACCCATCACCACGCCGTACCCGACGACATGCGGCAGTGGGCGATCGCCCGGGGCCTGATACCGGAGGAGGGCGGGCCGTCGTGGGTGTACTGGACCGAGGAGGACGCGCTGCAGCTCATGAGGGACAACGACATCGCGGCCGCGGTCGTCTCGGCTCCGGTGCCGTCGGTGGCGTTCGCGGACAGGGACCTCGCCGAGGAGGGTGTCCGCGTGTGCAACGAGTCGTACGCCCAACTCGTCGCCGATCATCCCGGCCGCTTCGGGTTCTTCGCCAATGTCGCACCCCTGCACGTCGACCTGGCGATCGATCAGGCGGCATACGCGCTGGACGAACTCGGCGCCGATGGCATCATCCTGATGGCCAGTGCGGGCGGTCGCTATCTCGGCGACCCGGCCTTCGACCGGTTGTTCGCGGCGCTGAACGAGCGTCGCGCGGTCGTCTTCGTCCACCCCGACGGGCTTCCCGACAGCACCCTTGAGTTGCCCGGGGTGTCCCCGTCACTTGCTGACTTTCTCCTCGACACGACGCGGGCGGCGTTGAACCTGATCGCCTCCGGCACCCTGGAACGCAACCCAGATCTGTCGATCATCTTGTCGCATGCCGGTGGCTTCCTCCCCTACCTGGCCGGGCGAGCCGAATCTCAGGGCCGGCGAGGCGAGTTCGTCGACCCCGAGGTCTTCGGCAGGGCGCTGCGGCGGTTCTACTACGACACCGCTCTGCCCGCGTCGCCGTACGCGATGCCTACGCTGCTGAAGGCGGTCGGCCCCAGTCAGATCTTCTACGGCACCGACTTCGCCGCCAGACCGGCGGATGAGGTGGGCGCCATCACCGTCGACCTGGATCGCGACCAGGCGCTGGACCGGCAGACCCGGCACGCGATCAACCGGCGAAATGCCCTTCGGGTGTTCCCCCGTCTGGCGAAGCGGCTCCAGTGACGACCCAGTAACGCCTGTGTCGACCTGGGCCCGGCATCACACGATCCGGGCCCAGGTTGATCGGCACTCAGAGATGTCGCCGGCTCTGGACGAACCGGAACCTGCCCGCCACATAGGCCGCGTCGACGTACGCCGCGTTCGCCGCCGGGTTGGCGCCGGTGCCGTGGAAGTCGCTGAACGCCGCGGACTGGTTGACGTACACACCGCCGGTGAGGTTCTCCGACAGCGCCACGCCCACGTCGAGCGCGGCTTCCCGTGCGGCGGCGAGCACCCGCTCCGACGTCGAGTAGACCGCCGCGGTCATCGCGCCGCGTTCGGTCACGAGCCGCCTGAAGAGCTCCAGCGACTCCGACGTCCCGGACGTACGCACGAGGAACGTCACCGGCCCGAAGCACTCCCGGCCGTACACCTCGATGTCGGATGCGTCGAGCGCGACGAGTGCGGGCGTCCGGACGACCGCGTGGGGGTACGCCGGATGCTTCAGGGCGCGCGGCTCCAGGACGAGCTGGCCGTACTCGTGCGCGCCCTCGAGGCGGCCCCGGACCGCCTCGTTGACGATGGCGCCGAGGAGTTCGACGGCGCGGGTCTCGTCGGCGAGGAGCTTGTCGATCGCGGTCGCGAGGCCCGCCGCCACCTCGTCGAAGCTCTTGTGCCCCTCGTCGGTGTCGATGCCGTCCGCCGGAACGAAGATGGCCTGCGACGTCGTACACATCTGGCCGGAGTACAACGCGAGGGTGAAGGCGAGGTTGGCGGTCAGGCCACGGAACGAGTCGGTCGAGTCGAGGACCACCGGGTTGACGCCGGACTTCTCCGTGAACACCTGCGCCTGCGTGGCATTGGTCTCCAGCCAGTTCCCGAACTCCGCCGAGCCGGTGAAGTCGACGATCCGCACCTCTGGTCGCACCGCGAGGTCCTTCGCCAGCCCGTCACCGTCCTCCTCCGCCGCGAGCGTCACCAGGTGCGGGTCGAACCCATGCTCGGCAAGCACGTCTTGACAGGCCTGCACGGTGATGGCCAGCGGGAGTACCGCTCTCGGATGCGGCTTCACGACGACGGCGTTGCCGGTGACGAGGGAGGAGAAGAGGCCGGGATAGGAGTTCCACGTCGGGAACGTCGTACATCCGATGACCACCGATACCCCCCGCGGGACGGCGGTGAGGGTCTTCTCCATCCGCACCGGCTCGCCCTTCGCCGGGCGTTCCCAGACGGCGGTGGCGGGGTGGCGGGTCATCTCGGCGTACGCGTAGGCGACCGCCTCGAGCGCGCGGTCGAGCGCATGGGCACCGCCGGCCTGGAAGGCCATCACGAACGCCTGGCCGGTGGTCGCCATGACGGCGTTCGCGAGCTCGAAGATCCGCTTGTGGAGGCGGTCGAGGATGGTGAGAACGACGTCGACCCGGGCGTCGGGTCCGGCGTCGCGCCACTGCGGCATCCCGGCCCGGGCGGCGGCGAGCAACTCCTCGAGAGAGCCCGCGGTGACCCGGGGGTAGCGCACGTCGAGTGGGATCCCGTACGGAGAGCGTTCTGTCGTGACCTGGTCGCGCGCGGCCGGAGTCCTGACCGGGAAGTCGGAGTTCTGCCATGCCTCGAACGCCGCCTTGCCGGCGGGGGCGGCGTCCTCGCCGTAGACACGGGGGCTTGGAGACTCGGGGAACGCTGAGAAGTAGGCGCGGGTCCGGATCGCGTCGAGGGCCTGGTCGAGGATCGCGCGGTTCACTCCGTCAGAGTAGGCCGTTCCGCTTCCTCGTCGAGGCCAAAAGCGCGGCCTGGATCATGATCACGGGTTGGCGCCCTCGTCGGTGAGGCCGAGGCGGAGGTGTTCGGCGTGGTAGACCGCCTCGTCGAGGAGCCGCGCCACGTGGTTGTCGTACAGGCTGTAGACGATCGTGCGGCCGGAGCGCTCGGAGGTGACGAGGCCGAGGGTGCGCAGGAGGCGGAGCTGGTGGGAGACCGCCGACTGCTCCATCTCGACCGACTCGGCAAGCTCGGTCACGGTCGCGGGGGCCTCGCGCAGCCGGCCAAGGATGAGCAGTCGGCTGGGCGTCGAGAGCGCCTGCAGGGTGGCGGCGACACCCTTCGCCGTACGCGAATCGATCCGTGCGGGCGGCGCGACGTCCACGACTTCGCCGGCACCTGTGATCTGGTGGCCCATGTCCGCATCATAGGACCGGTGTTTGCATGAACACCTCTTCATGTCATCCTGTCCGGGTCGCCCATCCCGACAGGAGTTGTCATGCCGTCCACCATGGTCGCCGCAGACCGGGCCGCGGGTCCCGCCCCCGAGGTACGCCTGAAGACGAACCTCCTCACCCTCCCGGAGGTCCGCTGGGCGGGAGCCTCCCTCATCCTCTTCCTGCTCGGCGCCGGCGCCGGTCTCCTCGACGCCCCGGCATGGGTGAGCTGGACGTTGTACGCCGGCTGCTACCTGGCAGGCGGTTGGGAACCCGCGCTCGCCGGCCTCCAGGCGCTGCGGGAGAAGACGCTCGACGTCGACCTGCTCATGATCGTCGCGGCCCTCGGCGCCGCCGCGATCGGTCAGGTCTTCGACGGTGGCCTCCTCATCGTGATCTTCGCGACATCCGGCGCACTCGAGGCGGTCGCGACCAAGCGCACAGAAGACAGCGTCCGGGCCCTCCTCACGCTGGCTCCCGAACGCGCCACCCGGCTTCGTCCCGACGGCACCGAGGAAGTGGTCGAGGCGGCCAGCCTCGAGGTCGGCGACCTCATCCTGGTCCGCCCCGGCGAGCGGATCTCGGCCGACGGCATGGTGATCGACGGCTCCTCCGAGGTCGACCAGGCGAGCATCACCGGCGAACCCATGCCGGTCCACAAGACCCACGAGGACGAGGTGTACGCCGGCACTCTCAACGGCGCGGGCGCCCTCCGCATCAGGGTCGGCCGGCCGGCCGCCGACTGGGTGATCGCCCGGATCGTCAGCCTCGTCGAGGAAGCATCCGCAACGAAGGCGCGTACCCAGCTGTTCATCGAGAAGGTCGAGCAGCGCTACTCCGTCGGCGTCGTGGTCGCGACGCTCGCGTTGTTCTTCGGGCCGCTGGCGTTCGGCGCCGACCTCACCGAGACGCTGCTGCGGGCCATGACGTTCATGATCGTCGCCTCGCCGTGCGCCGTCGTCCTCGCCACCATGCCGCCCCTCCTGTCGGCGATCGCGAACGCCGGCCGGCACGGTGTGCTGGTCAAGTCGGCCGTCGTGATGGAGAAGCTGGGCACCACCACGCGGGTCGCGTTCGACAAGACGGGCACCCTGACCGAAGGCACGCCGCGCCTCGTCGAGCTCCACACCGCTCCCGGCATCACCCCCGACGAGCTCCTCACGATCGCCGCCTCCGCGGAGCGGCCGAGCGAGCACGTGGTCGGCCGAGCCGTGGTGGCCGCGGCGCAGGAGCGTGGGCTCTCGCTGGAGCAGGCGGAGGACTTCCGCGCCGTACCCGGCCGGGGTGTCCATGCCCGGGTGGGCGACCAGCAGGTCGAGGTCGGAAGTCCGGCCCTGCTCGGCGACCTCGACGAGGAGGGTGGTCCAGCCCGTGCGGGCAGGGCCGCGGGCGACGGCGCCAGTGACACCGCCGGTGACGCGGCGGGCGAGCTGGACCGGTGGGCCGCGACGACCCTGCGTACCTGCGAGGACGCCGGACACACCGCGATCGTCGTACGCCTGGACGGCAAGCCCGCGGGCGTCCTCGCCCTCGCCGACCAGCCGCGCCCGGCCGCGGCCAGCACGGTCGCCGCGCTCGCGGAACTCACCGGTCGCCCGCCGGTGCTCCTCACCGGCGACAACCCGCGCGCGGCCGCTCACCTGGCCGAGGCCGTCGGCGTCACGGAGGTCCGCGCGGGCCTGCTCCCGCAGGACAAGGTGACCGAGGTCGAACGCCTGCAGAAGGCCGGCGACCACGTGCTCGTGGTCGGTGACGGCGTGAACGACGCGCCCGCGCTCGCCGCGGCCCACCTCGGTGTCGCGATGGGCCGCGCCGGATCCGACCTGACGCTGCAGACCGCCGACGCGATCGTCGTACGCGACGAACTCGCGACGGTTCCGGCCGCGATCCGGCTGTCCCAGCGCGCCCGCCGGGTCGTCACTCAGAACCTCGTCATCGCCGGCACGTTCATCGTCATCCTGGTCGCCTGGGACCTCTTCGGCGACCTGCCGCTTCCCCTGGGCGTCGCCGGCCACGAGGGGTCGACCGTGCTCGTCGGGCTCAACGGCCTGCGCCTGCTCCGCGCCAAAGCCTGGCGGTAATGCAGCGGCGGTGTGGCCGGCACTTACGGCCACACCGCCGACATTGTCGGACGCGGGACACTAGCCGCGTTGACGTTTGAGTACGGCCCGAAGCTTCGGACCGAAATGCTGGACAATGCCGTCGCCGGGCTCACCCGGCCCCGGCATGTTTTCCACGAACGACGCGCCGATCAGCTCGTCGACCTCGTAGTTGCTGCCGTACGCGGCTTCCAGCGCGACCACACTGGCTCGAACCTGAGCGAGCTCGTCAGGGTCACCGGACTGAAACCACTCGACCAGCTTGGAAGAAACCTCCCCGAGGAACAGGTGGGGGAGCAACTCGTCGTAGAACTCCACATGCTCCCGCAGGTCGGGTTCGAGTGCTGGCACCGCTCGCACGAGCCGTTGAACCGTGTCGGCCGTCGGCGACGAGACGGGAATTCCCTTGCCCTGGCGCAGGAGCTCAAGTTGGCTGCGGAGCTTCGGCCCGAGGAGTTCGAGCGCTCGGGCGCGTGGGTCGTCAGGGAGCGGGAGATGCGCCAGGAAGGAGGCGGCGATCAGCTCGTCTGTCTGCTCGTCGGTGCCGAACCGGGGTTCGAGGAAGTGCAGCACCTCTCGAAGCTGATCCCCCGTCGAGGGTGCACCGGAGAGATAGTGGCTGACGGCCACGAACGCGAGAGTGCGCAGGAACGCCTCCGGAGCCTGGTCACCGAACTCTCGCCGATGCTCGTCCAGGATCGTGCGTAGGGGAGGTATGGCCTCCACCAACCCCTCGACGAGGCCCTGCTTGGACCGCTGCGACATCATCCCCATCCTCTACCAAACGCGTCCCCGAACCTCCTGAGCAGATCCTGTGCGATCTGCCTGTCCGCAGCTGAGGTGCTCGGGTTGTCGATGATCTTTTGCAGGCCCCGCATGCTCTCGATTGCCTTCTGCATATGGAATATCCCGTTTGAGGGACGGCCTGTCAGGAGCTCGTTGCGGAGCGCGTCGAAGGTTGTTCCGTCGCCCGCGGTGCCCGGCTTGCCCGCGTGCTTCCACAGGTTATCAATGATGTTTTTGAGCCTTGGATTGGTGGCGTTGGGCTTCGGTGGCGGGGGTCTCTTCGGGATGTCGAGGTTCCTGATCCGCCGAACGTTCTTGGCCATGGGTACGGCGTTCCTGGCGCACTTAGCGATCGCGCCCTTCGCGCTGCGCGCCACGCCCTTGAGAGGTCTTGCCTTACCCAAGGAGCACCTCCAGGGCCCGACTGATCAGAAGGTTGATGATCCTTCCGAAGATCTCCTTGAAGACCGGAATCTCGAGCAGGGACGCCCCGAAGGAGACGGCGGCGGTGGCGATGGCCTGCGCAATCGCGATGGCGAGCAGGACAAGCTGGATGATGACCCAGATCTTCAGCATCAGGACCACGAGAGCGCAGACGAGGATGAGGGCCCCCACGACCGTGACGCCGGTGGAGTCCTTGCGGAGCGTGTCGAGGGCGTCTTCTGGCCTACCCCACGCCTCTTTGAACGCGTCGACGTCGGTGCCTTGGTTTTCTGTCCACACCCTCTCGGCAGCGCGCTGGGCCTCCTCGGCGAAGCCGTCGAGCTTCGACTGGAGGCTGACCCAGGCCTGCCCGAGTTGCATCAGGCGTACTTCGTCGGCGTCCGGCCACAGGTAGCCCAGGTCGCTGAGGAGAGTGACCAGTGGCCCGGGAAGAGTCAATCCACGCGCCATGAGCTCACACTCCGACCGTGCTGATGCGCTCCTGGTTGCTCTGCTCTGCCAGCTCGTCCCTGACTGCCATGGCCTCGAGCTTGCCGGCGTACATCTCGAAACCTGTGACCACGGATTCCAGCCCCTCGATCACAACCTCTTCGGCCGCCTCGTAGCTGATTCCCAACAGCATGCCGATCGGCTCGGCGTCGCCGCACGGCTCACCGATCCCCCTGGTCTCGTTGAGAAAATCGTCGATCTGCTGGTCGAGACGATCGGAGGTCTTCAGCAGCTCCTTCGCTGCCGCACGGATCTTCTCCGGATCGAACTGCTTGCTCACCGAGCCTCACATCCTTCGTTCGATACGGTCCATCGCATCCTGTAGCGCGGCCATCATGGATCGAGCACTGTCGAGCGACTGCTCCTGAAGGCGTTCGAGCTCGCCAGACAACTCAACCGCGTCGATAGTGGTGCCACCAACCACCTTGTTCTGAAGGTCTTCGAGCGCCGCGTTGATCGCGTCGACGATCGCCTCACAGACGGCTTCAGAACCATCGCGCATCAGGCGAGGGTCCATCTGGAGAATTTCGATGCGCCCGGGCACCTTGGCGACCGCATGGACCTTGCCCTGACCGCCCTCGCCCTCACCTCGTATCAGCTCGGTGGGCTCCGGCGTCACTTCGGCCGACGGTCTCCGCATGCGCTCCAGGGCCCGGCGCGTGTCCGCAAGCAGGCCCTCTACGTCTCCGGTCGAGAGATTAAGGTGCTCCCCCATTGGCCACCTCCCTCGTCGATCTTGGCACGGATCACAGCGGCTCTGCTCGACATGCACCTTCCGGCTGTGGATAGAGCACTCGCTGACCGCATCCGGCAGACGCGGCCAGCGACCTCAGAACGCCGCCGTCCCGGATCAACTGATCAAAGGATCAGTGGACCTTCAACTCGATGCGCAGGGCGTGGTAGCGATGGTCGTCGATGTTCTCGACCGAGTGCGGTCCCACCGGCTCGGCCCAGGACGGCCGCGGGCCTTCCGGGGCTCCGGGAGCTTCTGGGGCTTCCGCCGGCTCCGGCTCCCCCTCGTCACCCTCGGCGGAGTCGCCCGCGCGGACGCGGAGCCGGGCCGGGGCGTCGACGATCACCACGCTCGGCAGCCGGTGGGTGTGCTCCGGCAGCCGCTCCCCGGCATCGATCTTGACCTCGACGACCCTCACCAGGTCGTTCTCGAACACCACGTGGTGGGCCTCCGGTGCGGCGATGCTGCCGTCCATGGAACGCGGCCAGGGCCAGGTGGCCGGCGGTTTCGAAGCCGCGGATGACTGAGCCATGACGTCCTCCTCCTGCGTTCGTCGTACGCCGGCAGCCGCCCCTGCGTCAACCATGCCCAGCGCGAGCCGGTTTCGCGCGCGACGTTCCGGACGGGCCCGCCCGCCACTCACCAACCGGCGCGCGGACGGTCCTGCGCACAACCAGGACGGCCGTCCGCCAGGATGGTGACCATGGCGGAACTTCCTCTCAGCGCGCCGGTCGGAGTCGTCGGCGCCGGGACCATGGGCTCCGGTATCGCCCAGGTTGCCCTGGTCGCCGGCCACCAGGTGCGGTTGTACGACGTGCTGGACGGCGCGGCGGCGCGGGGCGTCGAGCAGATCCACGCCCGGCTCGACCGGCTCGTGGCCAAGGGAACGCTGTCCGACGCCCAGGCACGCGCGGCCAAGGAACGCCTCACCGCCGTCGGGTCCCTCGACGCCCTGTCCGACTGCGGGCTCGTCATCGAGGCCGTCGTCGAGCAACTCCCGGCCAAGCGGGAGCTCTTCGCCGCGCTGGAGAAGGTCTGCGCCGACGACACCATCCTCGCCACCAACACCTCCACGATCTCGGTCACGGCGATCGCGGCAGGCCTGCGCCGGCCCGAGCGGGTGACCGGCATGCACTTCTTCAACCCGGCCCCCCTCATGGCGCTGGTCGAGGTGCCGGCGGGTGCCACCACCGACCCCACGGTCGCCGAGATCGTCGCCGCCACCGCCGCGGCCTGGGGCAAGACACCCGTGCGGTGTGCGTCAACCCCGGGTTTCGTCGCCAACCGGATCGCCCGGCCGTTCTACGGCGAGGCGATGCAGGTGCTGGAGGAGCGCGGCACGGACTGCGCCACCATCGATGCCGTCCTCCGGGAGGCCGGTGGGTTCCCGATGGGGCCGTTCGAACTCGCCGATCTCGTCGGTAACGACGTCAACCTCGCGGTCGGTCGCTCCGTCTGGGAGCAGACATTCGGTGACCCGCGCTACGCGCCGTTCGTGGCGCAGCAGCAGGTGGTTGACGCGGGCTGGCTGGGCCGAAAGGCCGGCCGCGGGTGGTACGCCTACGACGGAGGCGACCGGCCCGCTCCGCACACCGCCGAGCCTCGACCGGCACCCGAACGCGTCACCTACCACGGCGGATTCGCCGCCTGCTACGGCCTGCTGGACCGGATCGCGGCGGCCGGTGTGAGCGTCGAGCGGTACGAAACCGGGCCGGCCGGCACCCGGTCGGGTGCGGGTGAGTTCGAGCCGGGCGAGTCGGCGTACGGCATCGAACTCCCCGGAGGTGGGCTGGTCCTCGAGACGGTCGGCGAACCCGCGACCGTCGACGGCGACGCCGTGGCGCTGGACTGGGTCGGGGACCCGGCCACGGCGAGCCGGGTCTGCCTCGCACCCGGGGACGCCTGCGAACCCGCGACCCTCGACGACGCGATCGGGATGTTCCAGGCGGCCGGGCTCGCGGTCAGCGTGATCGACGACGTTCCCGGCCTCATCGTCGCCCGCACCATCTGCATGCTCGTCAACGAGGCGGTCGACCTGGTGGCCCGGGGCGAGGCGGCCGCCGCCGACGTCGACACCGCGATGCGGCTCGGGACCGGCTATCCCCGGGGGCCACTCGAGTGGGGCGACCGGATCGGGTCGGCGATCGTCGCGGAGATCCTCAGCACCCTCGCCCGCACCTATCCCAGTGGCCGCTACCGCCCAAGCCCGCAGCTGATCCGCGCGGCCCACACCGGACGCCCGCTCCGCGGCCTCTGACTGTTGGGTCGGGGGCACCCGCGTACGGCTCTATTGGCCAAGGGTGCCCCCGACCCAGAACCACCCGACGCCCTCTTCGTCCGGGCTCCCAGAGGCAGCGGGTATGCCCCAACCCCGGCGAGCGACCGGGGCAACCTTTCGCGGCCGCAGGGACGTCGTCTCAGTCAACGCCACAGGACGAGGCGACCACGTCTGTCCTGGGGCTGATCACCACAGCCGGCCGGAGGGGGGCTCACGACGTGTCCAGAAAATCGGGACAAGAAAGTTCGGAACCCCTACCACGAGCCGGACATAGACCGGGTGTGGATCAACTCGGGAGCGCTGACGTCACCGACGGTGAGCTCTGGCGTAAGGCCGCCAACGGCGATCCTTCGGCGTTCGGAGCGCTCTTCGAGCGGCACATCGAGGCGGTTTACAACCACTGCTTCCGTCGTACGGGCTCCTGGGAGGCGGCCGAGGACCTTGCCTCGGTGGTGTTCCTGGAAGCGTGGCGCCGTCGCCGTGACGTGTCGCTCAGCGGAGAGTCGATCCTGCCCTGGCTGCTCGCGGTGGCCAACAACGTTGTTCGTAACCGCGACCGTAGCCTGCGGCGACATCGTCGCCTCCTCGCGAAACTCCCTCCTGCCGTGGTCACTCCCGACCCGGCCGACGAGGCGGTGTCGCGGGTGGACGACGAGCGTGCGATGCGACGGGTGCTCCAGGTGTTCACCCGTCTCTTGCCTGACGAGCAGGACGTGCTCGCTCTGTGCGTCTGGGCCGGACTCAGCTACACCGACGCGGCGGTCGCCCTTGGCATACCCGTCGGCACGGTGCGCTCCCGGCTCTCCCGCGCGCGCGAACACCTGCGCAGGCTCGCCGGACTTGAGGTGGGCGCGGGACGGACGGGGGGTCCCGCGCCCACCCCAAGCCCGGCGGGCGGCAATGTCAACGCATCGGTCAAGCCAATGTGGTGAACGGGGACTAGTGAGATGACCGAGATCGACGAGATACCGCCGCATCGCGCAATGGCGCGCGAGCGACGAGGCGCCCTTCGGGATGCCCTCATGGAGGAGGTCCGGAGGAGCCGCCGACCGTGGTGGCGTCGTTCGTGGCAAGGCGTGGCGGTGGGTGGCGGCGCCCTGGCGCTGGTGTTCGCCGGCGGCGCCGCGACCGCCTACGTCGCCTTCAAGCCCGCCGAGGACAAGGCGAGCGTCCTCTGTTACTCCGCGCCCGACCTGGGCTCTGACCACGTCCAGGGCGCCAGGGTCGCGGTGGCGCGCAACATGCCAGCCGGGAGTCCGGCATCCGAGAGCGGAACCACCGCGATCGACGATCCGGTCGCGACGTGCACACAAGCCTGGCAAGACGGCCTGCTCACCTCCGGAGACGCCAGCCAGGCGAAGCCGGCGCGAGGCGGCCGACACCAGGTCCCCAAGCTCGTGGCGTGCACCCTCGAGGAGGGTGTAGCCGGGGTGTTCCCAGGTAACCCCTCCACCTGTCAACGCCTCGGTCTCCCGCAGACCACGAGCTGACCAGCCCGAGCAGGGATGGCCGCGCTGCCCCCGGGCGGCAGCGCGGCCAGGGGGCCTCTCAGAAGAACTTGATGGACGAGGTGCGGTCGTTCATGGCGCCGAGCGAGGAACAGCTGGACTCGCAGTAGACGTAGTCACCGGTGTAGCTGGTGCCGTCGTGGTGCTTGCCGATGCAGTTGGAGTACGCCCTCGCTGATGAGATCCGGTTGTCGAATCCCAGGTCTGACATCCGCGGGAAGCCGTACCAGGTGCCGGCGTAGCAGCCCGTGCCGCTCGAGCCGTACAACACCAGGGATTCGCCCCCGAAGCTGCCGTTTTGGTACTCAATACCGAGCAGCGGCTGGGCGGCCGCGGCCGTGCCGGTGGAGATCGCGCCGGCGGTGAGTAGCTGCTTGGTGGTCACGCTTTCGGCGCCGGATGCGACCGTGACGCGGCCACCTGTCGCGTGCCTGATCGACTCGGCGAAGGTGTCGTAACAAGTGAAGTCAGTGACCTTCGACGTACCCGCCACACCATCAACGGGGACCGCGGCCAAGCCGGCGACGCAGTGCCGGGCGGTCCCGACGAGCGGAGCGGCCTGAGCGATCTGAGCCTGCCATCCCGCGACCACGATCGCGGTCAGCACGGCCAACCACATACTTCGACGTCGACGCACGGATACCACCTCCTGGACGGTCGGACTACGCACGTCTGCCAATGATGATGACATGGGCCCGAAATCACTGTCGTAACGTTTGCCCGAAATCACCGTATGTACACGCCCGGTTTCGGTCAGTGCGAGTGCCCAGTCGTGCGTTATTCACCATCCCGACCGGATACGTCTGAGCAGATTTGCTGATCATGCGGTCGGTCGTTGGTCACCCCGTGGCTGATCCACGTTGTACCCGCGCTCACCGCGTGCCCGTAGACAGAAACGCATGCCTGAACGCCGTTTCCCAACACGTCCAGCACCCCTAGCGCTCCCCCGCCGTACCCTCCTCCACGCCGGGCTCGCCGCCGCGGGCCTGGCCGCCGTCTCGGGTACGCCGGCCTACGCCGCCAACAGGTCGAACGCCCCAGCTGTCCTGCGCTCCGGTCGGCCGCGGCTCACCAATGGCATCGCCAGCGGCGATCCCACCGCCGGCAGCTCCGTCATCTGGGCCCGCGCCGACCGGACCGCGCGCCTGCTCGTCGAGGTGAGCCGGACGCCGGACTTCAGCAGGTTCACGACCGTGCGCGGGCCCGTCCTCACCGCACAGACCGACCTCACCGGCAAGGTCGACCTGCGGGGTCTGCCCGCCGGCAGCGAACTCTTCTACCGGGTCGTCCTGGAAGACCCTGACCGGCATGGGGTTCGCGGCGAACCCCTGTCCGGTCGCCTGGTCACCGCGCCGGCCCGGCGTTCGGATGTGAGGTTCCTCTGGTCCGCCGATATGGCCGGCCAGGGCTGGGGCATCAACCCCGACCTCGGTGGCATCCGGATCTTCGAGCGGATGCGTGCCCTCCAGCCGGACTTCTACCTCAACTCCGGCGACTCGGTGTACGCCGATGGTGTGATCCCCGCGACCGTCACGCTTCCGGACGGCCGGGTCTGGCGCAACGTCACGACCGAGGCCAAGAGCAAGGTGGCCGAGACGCTCGACGAGTACCGCGGCCAGTACGCGTACAACCTGCTCGACGAGCACGTCCGCGCGTTCGCCGCCGACGTTCCGCAGATCAACCAATGGGACGACCACGAGGTCCGCAACAACTGGTACCCCGGTCAGATCATCGACGACACCCGCTACACCGAGAAGCGGATCGACGTGCTGGCCGCTCGGGGACGGCAGGCGTTCTTCGAGTGGATGCCGATCCGCACGCAGCGAAGCGATCCCGACGGCCGGATCTACCGGAAGATCTCATACGGCCCGCTGCTCGACGTCTTCGTTCTCGACATGCGCACCTACAAGGACCCCAACACTGACGGGCTCGAGACCGTCCCCGACGGCGGCGTGTTGGGGTGGCGCCAGCTGCGGTGGCTGACCGACGGGCTACTGAAGTCCCGCGCGACCTGGAAGATCATCGCGAACGACCTTCCGCTCAGCCTGGTCGTGCCCGATGGCGCGACCGCGGTGGAGGCGATCGGGCAGGGCGATCCCGGTGCGCCGAAGGGCCGGGAGATCGAGATCGCCTCGCTGCTGTCGACGCTGCGCCAGAAAGACATCCGCAACGTCGTCTGGTTGACCGCCGACGTCCACCACGCGGCGGCGCACCACTACTCACCGGACCGGGCGAGCTTCCAGGACTTCGAGCCGTTCTGGGAGTTCGTCGGTGGGCCGATCCACGCGGGGGCGTTCAGGACCACGCCGCTCGACCCGACGTTCGGGCCGGAGGAGGTCTTCGTCAGCGCGCCGCCGCGGGACAACACCTCGCCCTTGGAGGGGTTCCAGCACTTCGGTGAGGTCGAGATCTCCGGTGAGACGGCCGAGCTGACGGTACGCCTGCGGGACCAGGACGCGAAGGTGCTCTTCACCAAGTCGCTCGCTCCGGCGGCCCGCTGACCACGCCTCGACCGGCCCGGACCTCGCGGTGAGGTCCCGGCCGGTCGAGCGGAACAGGTTGAGTCGGGCGGAACTGTCGGGTCAGGCGAGCAGCAGGGCGTTCGCGGGATCCTCGAGGACACTCGCCACATCGGCGAGGAACCGCGAACCCTGCTCGCCGTCGACGATCCGGTGGTCGAACGACACCGACAAGGTGACCACCCAGCGCGGAACCACCTCGTCGTCGACGACCCACGGCTGCTTGCGGATCGCGCCGACGGCGAGGATGCCGGACTCTCCGGGATTCAGGATCGGAGTGCCCCCGTCGATGCCGAAGACCCCGACGTTGGTGATCGTGAACGACGTGTGCTGCATGTCCGCCGGCGGCGTCCGGCCTTCCCTTGCGGTCTTTGCGAGGTGGTTCAACGCCCGCGCGAGGTCGGGCAGCGACAGTTGGTCGGCGTCCTTGATGTTCGGCACGACGAGTCCGCGCGGCGTGGCTGCGGCGATACCGAGGTTGACGTAGTGCTTGAGGATGATCTCGCCGGCCGCGTCATCCCAGGTGGCGTTGAGTTCGGGCGTACGCCGGAGGGCCAGCAGGCACGCCTTGGCGACCACGACGAGTGGGGTGAGCTTGACGTCGGCGAGGTCGCGGCGCTCCTTGAGCTTCGCCAGCAGGTCCATCGTCGCCGTCGCGTCGACGCTGACCCACTCGGTGACGTGCGGCGCGGTGAAGGCGCTCTGCGTCACCGCCTGCGCGGTGGCCCGGCGTACGCCACGGACGGGCACCCTCGTCTCGCGCATGCCCGGTGCGGCGCGCTCCGGAACGCCGGGTCCTACCTCGGCTGGTGCGACCGCGGTGGCCGCCGCGAACGCCTCCACATCGGCCCGGCTGACAGTGCCGTCGGGGCCGGTCGGCAGGACGGTGTGCAGGTCGACGCCGAGGTCCTTGGCCAGCTTGCGGACCGGCGGCTTCGCCCGCACCGGGGTGGGTTCGGGCGCGGGTGCCGGGGTCGGGGTCGGGGTCGGGACGACCGACGGTGCTGGGGCAGCGGGCGGGGCGGTTGTGGGCGCCGGGGCCGCAGCGGATGCAGGGACAGCGGGCGGGGGCGAGCCTGGCCGGCTTCGGGGGCGCCGGCCGGCCGCCGTCGGCTTCGGGCCATAACCAACCAGGGTGCTGGTCGCGCCGTCCCCGGCGGGGCCACCGGCCGCGCCGTTGTCGGTGGCCGAGGCCGCCGCCGGTGCGCCCGCACCGGCCGGGGTCGGGGCGACGCCCGCGGCCTTACCCACACCGATCCGGATGATCGGCGTACCGACCGGGACTACCTGACCTTCGGGGACCAGGAGTTCGGCAACCGTCCCGTCGTACGGGCAGGGCAGCTCGACCAGCGACTTGACGGTCTCGATCTCGACCACGATGTCGTTGACCTTCACCGCGTCGCCGGGCTTCACCCGCCACGACACGATCTCGGCCTCGACAAGTCCCTCACCGACGTCCGGCAGCTTGAACTCGCGGAGTTCCGCCATGGCTTTCTCCTTTAGTACGCGAGCACGCGGTCGACGGCATCGAGGACCCGGTCAAGGTCCGGGAGGTATTCCTCCTCGGCCCGGGCCGGTGGATATGGCAGGTCGAATCCGCCCACCCGGAGCACCGGCGCCTCCAGCGAGAAGAAACATTCCTGCGTGATCCTGGCCGCGAGTTCGGCGCCGAGCCCACCGGTGATCGGCGCCTCGTGCACCACGATGACGCGGCCGGTGCGGCGTACCAACTCATACACCGGACCAAGGTCGAACGGCGAAAGGGTGCGCAGATCCACGACGGCCAGGTGCTGGCCGTCCTGCTCGGCGGCCTCCGCGGCAGCAAGGCAGGTCTTGACCATCGGGCCATAACACAGCAGCGTCGCGTCGGTCCCGTCCCGGACGATTTGTGAAGCGTGCAAGGGAACGGGTGGGGCCGAAAGCTCGGTATTGACCTCGGCCTTGTCATGATAACGACGCTTGGGTTCGAAGAAGATCACCGGGTCGTCGCTGGCGATGGCCTGCTGGATCATCCAGTACGCGTCACTGGGATTGCCGCACGTCACGACCTTCAGCCCCGCGGTATGCGCGAAATAGGCTTCCGGGGATTCGGAGTGGTGTTCGACCGCACCGATCCCGCCGCCGTACGGGATCCGGATCACCACCGGCAAGGTGACCTTGCCCCGCGACCGGACGCGCATTTTGGCTACCTGGCTGACGATCTGGTCGTACGCCGGATAGACGAAGCCGTCGAACTGTATCTCGCAGACCGGCCGATATCCGCGCATGGCAAGGCCGACGGCCGTACCAATAATTCCGGACTCCGCGAGCGGCGTGTCAATGACGCGTGCTTCGCCGAAGTCCTTCTGCAATCCGTCAGTGACCCGGAAAACGCCGCCGAGTTTGCCGACGTCCTCGCCCATGACGATGACTTTTGGATTGCCTTCCATGGCGCGACGCATGCCGGCGTTCAGAGCCTTGGCGAGGGTGAGCTGGGTCATCGGGCCACCTCCGCGGATGCGGCATCGTGGAACGACGCGTGGTATTCGGTGTACCACCGCTGCTGTTCCTGAAGCTCCGGTGTGCCTTCGGCGTACACCAGGTCGAAAAGCTCAGCCAGGTTGGGCTCGGGCATCGCGCGGGTGCCGGAGCGGACCCGCTCGGCGAGTTCGTCCGCCTCGCGCTCGAGTTCGGCGAAGAAGTCGGCGTCCACCAGGCCGTTACGGGTGAGGTACGCCTTGACCCGGGCGAGCGGGTCCTTGTGCTTCCAGTGTTCGAGTTCGGCCTGCAGGCGATAACGGGTCGGGTCGTCGGTGGTGGTGTGGGCACCCATGCGGTACGTGAACGCCTCGACCAGGCTGGGGCCGCCGCCTTCCCGCGCCTGCTGGAGCGCGGCCTTCGTCACGGCATAGCAGGCGAGGACGTCGTTGCCGTCCACGCGTACACCGGGAAATCCGAACCCGCTGGACCGGCGGTAGAGCGGGATCCGGGACTGCTTCTCACTCGGCGCGGAGATGGCCCACTGGTTGTTCTGCAGGAAGAACACGACGGGCGCGTTGAAGACCGAGGACCAGATGAACGCTTCGTTCACGTCGCCCTGCGCGCTGGCACCGTCACCGAAATAGACCATGACCGCGGTGTCCCGATCGGGATCACCGGTGCCGACGCAGCCATCCTTCTGGATGCCCATCGCATACCCCGTCGCGTGCAGGGTCTGGGCGCCGATGACGATCGTGTACAGATGGAAATTGACCGCCCCGGGATCCCACGCACCGTGGTCGACGCCGCGGAACATGCTGGTCAACGCGAGTGGGTCAATGTCGCGACACCACGCGACGCCATGCTCGCGATAGGAAGGAAAGATGAAGTCCTGCGCCCGGGTCGCGCGGGCGGAGCCGATCTGCGCGGCCTCCTGGCCAAGCAGTGACGCCCAGATTCCCAGCTCACCCTGGCGTTGCAACGCGGTGGCCTCGGAGTCGATCCGCCTGGTCAGCACCATGTCGCGGTAGAAACCTCTGATCGCCTCGTCGTCGAGGTCGAACGTGTAGTCCGGATGCTCGCGGCGTTCCCCCTCGGGGGTCAGCAGCTGGACGAGCTCGGGACCACCCTCCTGCGCCGAACCCTGGGCGGGCCCGAACGTGCCTTCCGTCGTCACCGTGCACTCCTTCAGTCCATCGGTGGGCGGGATCGCCGCCACCGGGCCGGAGCTCGGCGCGTCGGGACTCATCGCCACCGGTGGGCGCGAGGGGTACGACGCGCACGACCGTGGGTATCGAGCCCACAGTCGTGCCACCAACGTACCTACAGCGCCCCGTCAGCGCACCCGATCCAGCCGCGTGCGCCCGGTCGTTCCACGAACTTGTGTGGAACCAAATCCAGGATCAGCCCCGCCCGCGGAGCCACACCATGTCGGAACCCACGGTTCGCCGGACAGGTTTGTCGTACGGCTTCCACAGTTAGTCGAACGCCCGATCTTCTGGTCGGACACCCGACTATCTGGATCTTGCGGCGCCGCGTGTCCGCTCGACGCCTCTGAGCTACCGGAATGGGCGTACGCTCGTTGGCTCGGCCAGCGGGGGCTATGTCTGGAATCGTGCGGGTTGCGCGACCACACTTCTGGCCCAGCAACGCGAGGCCGAGCGAGACCTCGGGTGGGGCCTGAATGATCACGTATACGTGGTCATTGCATGCCTCACATGGTGTCGGCACCACGTGAAGCTGGTAATGACCACGTATACGTGATCATTCAGCGAGCGGCACCCACCCGGAGCAGGTGCTCGATCTCGGCCGCCTCGAATCCCCAGTCGGACAGGGCCTCGCGGGTGTGCTGACCGGTGGCCGGCGCGGGTCCGGCGACCCGACCCGGCGTTCTCGACAGGCGGGGTGCCGGGCCGGGCTGTCGCATCCCCGCGACGTCGACGAAGGTCCCCCGGGCGGCCAACTGCGGATGGAGCGGCGCCTCGTCCGGATCGAGGACGGGTGCGACGCAGGCGTCGGTGTCCGCGAAGGTCGCGGCCCACTCGTCCCGGGTCCGGGCGCGGAACGCCGCCGCGAACCGCTCGTGCAGCCTCGGCCACCCGGCCTGGTCGTACTGCTCGGGGAGTTCCTCGCCGGCGAGGCCGAGCCCGGCAAGTAGCGCGGCGTAGAACTTGGGCTCCAGAGCACCGACCGCGACGTACCTCCCGTCGGCGCACGGGTAGGTGCGATAGAACGGCGCACCGCCGTCGAGCAGGTTGCGCCCACGGGGCGCCGACCACATCCCGGCGGCGCGCAGGCCGTGCAGATGCGCCAAGAGCAGCGCCGCACCCTCGGCCATCGCCGTGTCGACGACCTGGCCGCGTCCGGATCTCGTGCGTTCGTGGAGGGCCGCGAGTATCCCGACCACGGCGAGCAACCCGCCACCAGCGAAGTCGGCCACGTAGTTGAGGGGGTGTACGGGCGGGCCGTCCGCCGGGCCGATCGGCTCCAGGGCACCCGACACCGCAAGGTAGTCGATGTCGTGGCCGGCGGTGTGGGCCAGCGGACCGTCCTGCCCCCATCCTGTGATCCGGGCGTAGACCAGGCGCGGGTTGCGGGCGTGGCAGGTCTGCGGCCCGATACCGAGACGTTCGCAGACGCCGGGCCGGAAGCCCTCGACGAGGACGTCTGCCGCATCGATCAACCGCAAGGCGGCCTTGACGCCCTCGGGATGCTTGAGGTCGATCGCCACCGACCGCCGGCCGCGCCCGAGGGGATCGGGTGGCGGCGCCCCGGACGGCGCATCGGTCCGGTCCAGCCGCAGAACCTCCGCCCCAAGGTCGGACAACATGGTCGCCGCGAACGGGCCCGGCGCCAGGCTCGCGATCTCGACCACCCGGATGCCACTCAGAGGACCGCTCACCGTCCCATCATCGGGGACCGGACCGACCCGCGCCGAGCCCGCGGGCGAAAGGTCAAAGGTCACGATCATGTCTGTCCGGGTCCTCCGATAAAGTCGCCGGCCCGGCGGTCGTGGCAGGCGCGGCGGAGCCAGTCGCTGCCGGCGGACGGATAAGGCACGGCGGAACTCGACGGGGAACTCGAACGGGGAAGAGGAGAACGCCGCGATGAGACGACGGCATGCGCGGAGAGCGTTGGCACTCCTGGCCATCGCGGCCCTGGGCGCGGCCGGATGTGGGTCCGGACCAGCGCCGGAGAAGGGAAAGCGCACGACCCTCCCCGATCCCTGCGCCCTGCTGACGTCCCAGACGGTTGAGCGGGTGGTCGGCCCCAGCCTCGGCGCACCCGGCCTCCTGGACAGCGCGACCTCCAAGGTCCTTCCGATGGCCTCGTGCACCTGGGAGTTCGCCACGGACGACGCCCTCACGTTCTCCAGTCGCACCACCTCCAAGCGGCGGGCCGCGGTCGAAGTCTCGCTCTATGAGGATCCCGACCGGGCGTGCGAGTCCATGCGCCTTTTCACCAGGGACGGTCGCGGGGTACGCCTCGACGACCTGGGACGAGAGGCCGTCGTCTTCCAGTCAGACCCGTTCGACCCGACCACCACCTCCGTGAACTTCTGCCAGGATCGCGCCCGGATCACCGTCGGCTTGCATGCCTGGGAGAGCCGTCCCGACAGTCCGAAGCCCCAACCACTCGGCAAGGCGGAGGCCCAACGCACCGTCGTCACGATGGGCCGGGAGGTCTCGCGCCGCCTGATGGCGGCACCGGCCGCCCGCGCGTCTGAGCGGGGGCCCCGTGCGGAACGCCCGGTCACCATCCCCGACGCCTGCGGACAGCTGCCGTCAGCGGTGGCGCGCCGGCTCACCGGGACCATCGACAGCCAGGACGGGCCGACGAACGAATCCCGCCCCCGCAGTTACTCCGAATCCAGGTGCGAGTGGAAGATGCGCGAGCTGGCGGGGATTCCCGCGCCTCGACCGGACCGCAAGGCGGTCATCCGTGATCTGGCGGTCACGATCAGGGTGTACGCACCTCAGGCGGGCCACGACGGAGCTGCCCGCGCCCGGGTGGGAGCCCGCCAGTGGGCGATGGGGTACGCCGCGAAGCCCTTCTCCGCGGGCACCGGCGAGCACGCGAGCCTGGTCCTCGAGCCGTACCCGAAGAAGGCGCGCACGGCACGGATCGGATTCGCTCTCGACGACGCCCGAGTCGTGGTCAGCTACACCGGCGTCGACCTCACCGACAAGGGCACCACGCCGGCTCTGGACACCGAACTCGAACAGGCCGTGCGGGACGCGGCCACGGCCATCGCCCGCAGCCTTTCCGCGTGACGCTGCCCGTCTGTCGCCCGGCGATCAGCTGGACGAGTCCAGCATCGACCGGGCGATGATGTCCTTCATGATCTCTGAGGTGCCCGCGTAGATCCGCTGGACGCGGGCGTCGGCGTACGCCTGGCAGATGGGGTACTCCCACATGTAGCCGTACCCGCCGTGCATCTGGACGCAGTCGTCCACCACCCGCCCGAGCATCTCGGTGGCGAACAGCTTCGCCTCGGCGGCGGAGGGCGCATCCAGGTTCCCGGCGTTCGCGGCGAGCACGCACCGGTCGACGAACGCCTGCGCGACGTCGACCTCGGTCCGCAGCGCCGCGAGCCGGAACCTCGTGTCCTGGAAGGCCGCGATCGGCCGGCCGAACGCGTGCCGCTGATGTACGTAGGCGATCGTGTCCCGGAGCGCCACCGCCGCGGTCGCCACCGCACTCATCGCGACCACCAGGCGTTCCTGCGCGAACAGCCGGGTGATCTGCGCGAACCCTTCGGTGGGGTTGCCGAGCACGTGATCCTTGGGAACCCGCACGTTGTCGAAGAACAGCTCCGCGGTGTCCTGGGTACGCAGACCGAGCTTGTCGAGCTTGCGGCCACGGCTGAATCCCGGCGTACCACTCTCCACGAGGAACAACCCGATGCCGTGCCGCCGGTCGGGTTGGGTCCGTGCGGCGACGATCACCACGTCGGCGCTGATGCCGTTGGAGATGAAAGTCTTGGCGCCGTCGAGGACCCAGTGATCGTCCGCCTCGACCGCGTGGGTGCGCATCGCGGCCGCATCGGATCCGGCGTCGGGCTCGGTGATCGCGATCGCGAGGATGGCCTCGCCAGTCACCGCCCTGGTGAGGAAGCGGCGCTTCTGGTGCCGGGTGCCCGCGTGGATGAGGTACGGCGCCACGATCGCGTTGTGCAGCGGCAGGCCGAAGCCGGACTCGTGGACCGCGGCGAGCTCCTCCATCATCACCTGCTCGTACCGCAGGTCGGTGATGCCGAGCCCGCCGTACGCCGCGTCCGCCGCCGGGATCAGAAAGCCCTGCTTCCCGGCGGTGCGCCAGATCTCGTGGTCGACCTGACCGGCCTGCTGCCAGGCAGGCTGGCGCGGGACGATCTCGCGTTCGCAGAACGCCCGGAACGACTGGCGGAAAGCATCATGATCGGTGTCGAAGTAGCCAACCCGCATGGTCCGATCCTGCCAGCATCCGGGCCGAGTCGGCTGCTGCCAGCATCACCAGGTCTGCGATGGGCCTTCGGTCTCTGGGCACGACCCGCGAGGCCTCGGTCCCGCTAGCGGAGGAGGAGGGCGACTCCGACCGCGCCGCCTGCCCAGAGCAGGCTGGCGAACGTACCGATGATGAAGCGTTCCGCCGCACCCGACGCCCGCAGCTCGGGATACCGGCCCAGGCCCTTGATCGCGAGGACCACCGCGACCCCCTCGCCGAGCCCCGCGAGCAGGCTGGCCGCGATCGCCGCGCGTTCCAGGGCGCCGATCCATGCGCCGCCGCGCAGCACCGGCCGAACGGGTTCGTGAGAGGTCGGCCGCGACTCGATGGGGTCAGCAACGCCGACGGAAGCGTGCCGTGACTCGGCCGGCTCAGCGGGTTCGGTGGGGTGGGTGATCTCGGGGACGGCCGGCTCGGCTCCGCGGAGGAGCGCTGCGGTAACGGGGCCGCCGCCGGTGACCGCGACCGCCACCGCCAGCACCGCCGCGGCGTTCGCCGTCCACCCTGTCTGACCGGCCGGCGCGCCGGAGGCGAACAGCCCCGCCACGGCAAGCGCCGCGGAGGGACCGAGCGCCACCATCCACCAGGGAACGGCGTCCAGCCGGGCCTTCACCCGCGGATCCCAGCAGGCGAGGGTTCCCAGCAGGAGGACGGCCAGGACGACGAGCGTCGCCGCCCTCATGCGCGTCCTCGCTTCGCTCCGGGCGCGCATGAGGCACTAATGGCTCTGTACTGAATGATTCGCTCGCCGCGCTCGCTCATGGCGCTGTACTGAATGATTCGCTCGCTGCGCTCGCTCATGCGCGTCCTCGCTTCGCTCCGGGCGCGTCGGCCTGCGCGAGCAGCCGAACCGCGAGCGGGCGGACCCGGCGTTCTTCGTTCCAGAGGGCCGAACGCAGCCGCTGGCTCACCGCCTGCGGACTGATGCCAAGGCGCTCTGCGACGTCCTTCTGGGCGAGCCCCCGCGCCATCAGATCGACCACCTCCCAGCCCTGCCGGCTCCGGCGTTGCACCACCGCGGCCAAGAGTGCCAGTAATGCTTCGGCGTCACGTGCCGACTCGGGGTCGGGTCCGACCACGGCCAACCTGGCCGGGCTCGCCTTGGCCCGGTCGACCGCCTCCCGCGCGTGCACGAACGCCGGACCCGCCGCCGCCCGCACACTGTCGGGGAGGGGTTCGCGGACCGGTCCGACACCCACTCCGACGTACCACCGGCCGTCGCGGACCAGTGCGAGGCTGGCGTCCACCGCATCCGAAGGCTGGTCAAGCAGACCTTGCACCTCATCGCCGGCGGTGCGCTCGAACCCACGGACCAGGCGGTCAGCCCACGGTTCGGCGCGAAGCTGGTCGAGCAGCTCCTCGATCCGGTCCTCGGCGTTCCGGCTCGCCTGCTGGTCGATCGTCAGGACCAGCATGCGCGCCTCCTCCCCACCCGGTTAGCCATGGGAGTCAAGGCAACAGCATTGAACGGGTCAAATCAAGGATTATGACTTGATCGGAGGCGGCTGGAACCGCTCGCCGTACCGCGCGGCCAGCTCCTTGGCCCGGGCCGCGAACGCCGCCGGCCCGCCGTACGCCTCCACGAACTGCACCGCCCCACCCGTCCAGGCCGGGAAGCCGATACCGAGGATGCTGCCGACGTTCGCATCGCGCGCCGACCGGACCACCCCCTCGTTCAGGCAGCGCAGGGTCTCGATCGACTGGATGAAGAGCAGGCGGTCCCGGACGTCCTCCTCGGGCACGTCGCCGGACCCGACCGCGAAGTGCTCGGCGAGTTCGGGCCACAGTCGCTTGGCTCCGCCGCCCGGCGGATAGTCGTAGAAGCCGGCGCCGGCGGACCTGCCCGGGCGTCCAAGCTCGGTCGCCATCCGGTCGATCACCGCGTACGCGGGATGGTCGAGCGGCGCCCGCCCCTCGGCGGCGAGGTCGGCGACCTCCTGCGCCCGGATCCGCGCCACCAGGGTCAGGCTCACCTCGTCGGCGACCGCGAGCGGCCCCACCGGCAGGCCCGCCTTGCGGGCGACGTTCTCCACCAGGGCCGGCGGGACGCCCTCCACCACCATGGCGATGCCCTCGGTGAGGTACGTCCCGAAGACGCGCGAGGTGAAGAAGCCGCGACTGTCGTTGACGACGATGGGCACCTTGCCGATCTGGCGTACGTAGTCGAACGCCCGCGCCAGCGTCACGTCAGAGGTGAGGCGCCCCCGGATGATCTCGACGAGCGGCATCTTGTGCACCGGCGAGAAGAAGTGCAGGCCGACGAACCGCTCAGGCGCCCGCACCGACTCCGCCAGCCCGGTGATCGGCAGCGTCGAGGTGTTGGAGGCGATCAGAGCGTCGGGCCGGGCCATACGTTCGGCCATGGCGAGGACGGCGCTCTTGAGCTCGCGATCCTCGAAGACGGCCTCGATGACGAGATCGCACCCGGCGAGGTTGGCGTCGGTGTCGGTGGGGCTGATCCGGCGGAGGACCTCGGTACGCCGTTCCGGCGTCGACTTGCCGCCAGCGATCCGTTCGTCGAGCAGGGCGCCGATCCGGTCCCGGCCCGCCTCGGCGGCGGCGAGTGAGACGTCCTTGAGCACCACGTCGATACCGGCGTTCGCGCTGGTGTAGGCGATGCCGGACCCCATCATCCCGGCACCGAGAACGGCCAGCCGCTCCACCGGCCGCCGCTCGTAGCCGGCCGGCTTCGACGGCCCGCGGCGTACCTCGTTACGGCCGAACCACAACGTGCCGATCATGTTCTTGGCGATCGGGCTGATCACCAACTCAAGGAAGTAGCGGCTTTCGATCTCGAACGCGGTGTCCACGTCCACGAAGGCACCCTCCACCGCGGCGGCGAGGATCCGCTCGGGCGCGGGGTAGACGCCGTGGGTGCGCTTGGCGAGCATCGCGGGCGCCGCCGACAAGAGGGGGTACGCGCGCGGGTCACCGGGCGGCAGCCCGGGAATCATGAAGCCCGGCCGGTCCCAGGGCTGGACGGGCTCGGCACCGGAGTCGAGCCACTCCCGCGCCTTGGCCACCACCTCGTCGGGACCGCCGGCGAGTTCGTCCACCAGCCCGAGCTTCTGGGCGGCCGCGGGGCGCAGCTGGGTGCCTTCCACCAACAACGGCAGGGCGGCCTGCGGCCCGAGGAGGCGTACGGTGCGGACGATCCCACCGCCGCCCGGCAGCAGGCCCAGTGTCACCTCGGGAAAGCCGAGGTTGACATTCGGATCGTCCAGCACCACCCGGTGGTGGCAGGCCAGCGCGATCTCCAGCCCACCACCCAGGGCCGACCCGTTGATCGCGGCGACCACGGGTCGGCCGAGGCGCTCGAGCCGGCGCAGCTGTCCCTTCGCCTGAGTGAGGAACCCGGCGAACTCCTCCAGGTTGTCGGCGGTCACCCGGCTCAGGAGCTCGAGGTCACCGCCGGCGAAGAACGTCGACTTGGCCGAGGTGAGGACTACTCCGCGGATCTCGTCCCGCTCGCGTTCGAGCCGGTCGACCGCGGCACCCATCGCCGAGACGTACTCCGCGTTCATCACGTTGGCCGCCTGACCCGGCTGGTCAAGCGTCAGCGTCACCACGCCGTCGGCGTCCCTGTCGTACCGCACCGCTTCTGTCATGACGGCCCTCTCCCGCGCTGGGTCAACTCCGTCTCGGCTGGGTGTCCCCGCGACAGCCGAAACGGTACCCGCGGTCGGGCCTCTTCAGTCGAGCTACTTCAGGCCGGACGTCGAGCCAGACCTCAGGAAGTAGCGGGAGAAGAAGACGTACACGACCGCGATCGGGACTGTGGACAACGTCGCGAGCGCCAGCTCCAGCGGGAACTGCTGCGCTCCCTTGAGGTCGCCCGCGGACAGCCGGGCGATGCCCGAGGTTGAGCGTCGCGAGGTCCGGGTCGGAGGTGGCGACCAGGAAGTGGGTGAATTCGTTCCAGGATCCCTGGAACGACAGGATTGTCACGGTGATCAGGGCCGGCCGCACCAGTGGCAGCACGACACTCCAGAACGTCCGCCACACGCTGGCGCCGTCGATCCGCGCCGCCTCTTCCAGCTCGTACGGCACGGCCTCGAATGCGCTCTTCATGAGCAGCATCCCGACCGCATCACAGAGCAGCGGAAGGATCATCCCGGCGTACGTGTTGAACATCCCGAGCTCGTTGAGGACCACTATCTGGATCTGTGCTCGAACGGATGCTGAGGGAAGGCCTGAGCAGCCGTTCAGGGGACTGATCACCTGGTTGGTCCAGGCCGCCGAGCGCGGTGACCAGCAGGCGTTCCGCGACGCGCCCGACGTCTTCGATGGGTTGCCTGACACTTGTGAGGCCGATGCCGGGGAGCGCGACGGACGGCGTGTCGTCGAAGCCCACCACGGCGATGTCGTGGCCCGGGCGTAGGCCGCGCTCGCTCACCGCCTGCAGCGCGCCGATTGCCACCAGGTCACTCACGCACACCAGGGCGGTCGGTGGCTCTGGCTCGGCGAGCATCCGGGTCGCGAGCGCCTGACCGTGGTCGATGCCGTCCTCGCTCCGGAAGACGAGCGGTGTGACGCCGAGCCGCGCGCAGGCGGAGGTGTAACCAGCACACCGGTCGTCGCCGGCCCCGGAACCTTCCGGCCAGCCCAGGAACGCGATCCGGCGGTGGCCCCGCGCCCGCACATGCTCGACCGCCTGCGCCACGCCGGCGGCACCGTCGACATCCACCCACGCCCACAACTCGTCGTCGTCGGTCCAGGTGCGCCGAACGCGACGAACGGCACGTCGTGCGCGGCGAGCCAGCGGTGCCGTGGGTCGTCCACCACGGTGTCGGAGAGCACGAACCCGTCGACGGCCCGCTGGGCGAGGAGTTCGGCGTACCGCTCGAGACCGTCGGCGCCGGATGGCGCGGTGAAGAGGAGTACGTGGAAGCCGAGTTCGGCGGCGGACTCGGTGACCGCGTGCACGAACTGCGCGAGGACCGGGTTGAGGGAGGGCACTGGTCGGACGCAGTAGCCGAGGAGCCGGGTCGTCCGCGTACGCAGCGAGCGCGCCATCAAATCGGATTCTGGTAGGAAAGTTAAGGCTGTGTGACAAAGCCCTGTCAAGCGCGCTCCGCCAGACCGGCGGAGCAGACGACCGAGGAGACGCCAGGTGGAGCAACCATTCCTGCACGAGCTCGTCAGCTGTGTGGCCGCCCCCACGGTCGCGCTGTCCGGCGCCGACGGACAGGTCCGGCCAGGCGGCGTACAAGGCGTACTCCACCACGACCGGCGGGCCCTGTCGGAGCTGGTCGTCGACGTCGACGGGCACGAACCCGTCCCTGTCGGCCATCACCTCCGTACGGCCGGAAACGCCCATTTCGTCGGGGTCCTCCGCCACCTGGGAGACCCCGGAGCGGACCCGACGGTCCGCGTCGAGCGGGAGCGCCACGCCCGTCCTGGCTGCCTCGAGGAGTCGCTGCTGCTGGTCAACGCGGCGCGGACAGCGATCACCACGACCGTGCGCCTGCGGGCGTCGGTGGACCTCGCCGGGATGGACGCGGTGAAGCAGGGCGCGAGCGCGGCGACCCTACCCGCTGGCGAGGCTGGTCCCGCCGCCGTCACGTGGGGCGACGACCGGACCCGGGTGACGCTGCGCGCCGAGACCGGGAAACAGGCGGCAGGTACGCCGTCCGAGCCGCCGACCATCGCGGTCGACGCCGACGGCCGGGCGGTGTTCACCTGGCAGGTCACGGTGCCGGCCCGGACCACCTGGTCGATGGGGCTTCGGCTGGAGATCGCGGAGGAGGCGCCCGCCGCCACGGCGAACTCCTTCCTCCCCGCGGCCAGCGGACCCGGCTGGGAGCCCGTCACCGTGGCGGGCCCGGCCGTTCTGACCCGGCTGGTCGATCAGAGCATCGATGACCTCGCCGCGCTCGCGCTCGCCGATCCGCTCGCACCCGGCGACGTCTTCCTCGCCGCGGGAAGCCCGTGGTTCTTCACGCTCTTCGGCCGCGACTCGCTCTGGGCCGCCCGGCTGACTCTGCCGCTCGGCACCGACCTCGCCCGCGGCACCCTGCGTACCCTCGCCCGCCGACAGGGCACCCGGCACGACCCCGCCACCGCCGAGGCACCCGGCAAGATCCTGCACGAGGTACGCCAGGAGCCGGTGAAGGTCCGAGGCCACGCGGGACTGCCGCCGATCTACTTCGGCACGGTCGACGCCACCGCCCTGTGGATCTGCCTCCTGCACGACGCGTGGCGGTGGGGCATGGCGGCAGCCGACGTCGCGGAACTCCTCGATCCGCTCGAAGCGGCGCTCGGCTGGTTGCTCACTGACGCCGACGCGGACGGGGACGGCTTCCTGGAGTACGTCGACGAGAGCGGGCACGGCCTGGCCAACCAGGGGTGGAAGGACTCCGGCGACTCGATCCAGTTCCCCGACGGGCGGATCGCGGACCCGTCGATCGCCCTCAGCGAGGCGCAGGCGTACGCCCACGAGGCGGCACTCGCCGGCGCCACTCTGCTCGAGGCGTTCGGTCGCCCGGGCGCCGAGCGGCTGCGCGACTGGGCGGGCGCGCTGCGGGAGCGGTTCCGTACGACGTTCTGGGTGTCAGACGCCCGGGGGCGCTTCCCGGCGATCGCGCTCGACGGCTCGAAGACTCCCGTCAACACCGCGACCTCCAACCTCGGCCACCTGCTCGGCACCGGCCTGCTCGACGCGGGCGAGGCGGCGACGGTGGCCGCGCGGTTGGCGCAGGACGACCTCGACTGCGGTTACGGTCTGCGCACGATGAGCGCGCACGCCGCGGGATTCAACCCGCTCGGCTACCACGCCGGCTCGGTGTGGCCGCACGACACCGCGATCGCCGTCCTGGGCCTGGCCCGGGAAGGGCACGCCACCCCGGCCGCGTCGCTGGCGTCCGGGCTGCTCCGGATCGCGCCGGACTTCGCCTACCGGATTCCGGAGCTGTTCGCGGGCACGAACGCGCGGGAGGGCGAGGCCGTGCTGGCCTACCCCGCCTCGTGCCGGCCGCAGGCCTGGTCCGCGGCCGCGGCGATCACGTTGCTGCAGGCCGCGCTCGGACTCGCGGCCGACGTGCCGTCCGGCGTCCTCCGGGTCGCACCGGCCGAGGCGTTCGCCTCGTGGTTCCCGCTGCGGGTGAGCGGGCTGCGGCTCGCCGGCCACCCACTCACGGTGGACGTCGACGCGACCGGCAAGATCAGCGTCGAGACGACCGCGCCCGTCACGATCGAGTACGCCGACTGACTGTGTGGTATCCGGCCCCACGGGCTCTGCCCGTGGGGCCCACCCCCAACCGCATCCAGACGACAGGAGGGTCCCGTGTCGAGTCCTGACCACGCCTCGCCGGACACGGCGTACGACCGACCAAACATCGTCTTCGTGGTGTCCGACGACCACGCGGCCCACGCCATCTCCGCATACGACGACACGTTGCTGGAGACCCCGGGCATCGACCGGATCGCCAACGAGGGCATGCGGTTCGACGCGACGTACTGCACCAACGCGTTGTGCGCGCCGAGCCGGGCGTCGATCCTCACCGGCACCTACAGCCACGTGAACGGCGTCCGCGGGCTGTCGACGCACATCGACGCGAGCCAGCCGACGTTCGTCTCGATGCTGCGCGAGGCCGGCTACCAGACCTGGCTGGCCGGCAAGTGGCACCTCGGGCATGGCGGCATCCATGACCCGCAGGGGTTCGACTACTGGGAGATCCTGGAAGATCAGGGTGAGTACTGGAACCCCGAGCTGATCTCGCCGCAGGGCCGTCGCACCATTCCCGGCTACACGACCACGGTCCTCACCGACCTGGCGATCGAGCAGATCACGGACCGCGACCAGTCGCGGCCGTTCTGCCTTCTGCTGCACCACAAGGCACCGCACCGCAGCTGGGACCCCGACACCAAGCACGCCGACCTCTTCGCCGACCGCGAAATGCCCGAGCCGGCGACGTTGTTCGACGACCACGCCGGACACAGCGAGGCGGCCCGCAACGCCACCATGCGGATCAGCCGCGACCTCAACGAGCGCGACCTCAAGGCGCCGTACCCGCCCGAGTTGGACGAGACCGACCGGACCCACTGGGCGTACCAGCACTACATCAAGGACTACCTGCGCTGCGTGACGTCGATCGACGAGAACGTCGGGCGCCTGCTCGACGTGCTCGACGCCGAGGGCCTGCGGGACAACACCATCGTGGTCTACACCTCCGACCAGGGCTTCTTCCTCGGCGACCACGGGTGGTACGACAAGCGCTTCATGTACGACGAGTCGGTGCGCATGCCGATGCTGGTGCGCTACCCCCGCGAGATCCCGGCCGGCTCGTCAACGGACGCGATGGCGCTCAACATCGACTTCGCCCAGACGTTCCTCGACTACGCCGGTCTGGAGGCCCTTCCACGGATGCAGGGCCGGAGCCTGCGCCCGGTGCTTCGGGAGGAACGCCCGGCCGACTGGAGGACGTCGTTCTACTACCGCTACTGGGAACACGACGAGCCCGGCCACCACGTGCCCGCGCATTACGGCGTCCGCACGGAGCGGTACAAACTCGTCTACTACTACGGCGACGGGCTTGGCCTGCCCGGCACCTCTGACCGGATCACGCCGCCGGAGTGGGAGTTGTTCGATCTCGAGCGCGACCCGGCCGAGTTGCGCAGCGTCCACGACGATCCGGCCTACGCGGACGTACGCCAGGAACTCGAGGTCGAGCTGGCCCGGCTGCAGAAGGAGTTCGGCGACGAGCCCTGGGTGGGTGCCTCGACCTAGACGCGTTCGACGATCGTGGCGACGCCCATGCCGCCGCCGACGCAGAGGGTGACCAGGCCGCGGCGGAGGTCCCGGCGTTCGAGTTCGTCGATCAACGTGCCGAGCAGCATGGCTCCGGTCGCGCCCAGCGGATGGCCCAGCGCGATCGCACCACCGTTGACGTTGACGACCTCCGGCGAGATCTCCAGCTCGCGCATGAACCTCAGCACCACCGCCGCGAACGCTTCGTTGACCTCGAACAGATCGATGTCTCCCACTGTCAAGCCGGCCTTGTCAAGCGCCTTGCGGGCGGCGGGTCCCGGGCCCACCAGCATGATCGTGGGGTCGGTGCCCACCGCGGCGGTGCTCACGATCCGTGCCCGCGGTGTCAACCCGAGGTTGGCACCGGCACGCTCGCTCCCGATGAGCACCGCGGCCGCGCCGTCCACGATCTGCGATGAGTTACCCGCGGTGTGGACGTGCTGGATGCGTTCGACCATGGGATACCTGTCGATCGCCACGGTGTCGTACCCCAGAGCGCCAACCTCCTCGAAGCTGGGCTTGAGCGCCGCCAGC
The DNA here is from genome assembly GCF_000373925.1 of Actinopolymorpha alba DSM 45243. Classification (GTDB taxonomy): domain Bacteria; phylum Actinomycetota; class Actinomycetes; order Propionibacteriales; family Actinopolymorphaceae; genus Actinopolymorpha; species Actinopolymorpha alba. Next base: position 62,917 of record NZ_KB892771.1, read on the forward strand.
CCCTCGATGCTGGTCTCTGATCGGATCGCCTCGTCGTTGTCGAGGACGACGGTGCCGTTCTGGTCCACGACCGGGACCAGCGACCGCTCGAAGTAGCTCTTGTCACGGGCCAGTGTCGCCCGCTGCTGGGACCGGCACGCGAACTCGTCCACGTCCTCGCGCCCGAAGCCCTCCAGGGTCGCGAGCAGGTCGGCGCTCACGCCCTGGGGTACGAAGCCGGTCCGCAGGTTCGTCTCAGGATCGATGAACCACGCTCCGCCGTCCGACCCCATCGGCACCCGCGACATGGACTCGACCCCGCCCGCGACCACCAGGTCGTCGTACCCCGACCGCACCTTCTGCGCGGCGAGGTTGACCGCCTCCAGGCCGGAGGCACAGAACCGGTTGAGCTGCGTACCTGGTACGCCGACGTCCCAGCCGGCCATCAGCACCGCCGTCCGCGCCAGGTCGGCTCCCTGTTCGCCCACCGGTGTGACGATCCCGAGCAGGACATCGTCCACCTGACCGGTGTCGAGTTGGTTGCGCTGGCGGAGCGCGTCGAGCACGCCAGCCGCGAGCGCCACCGGTTTGACGCTGTGCAGCGCCCCCCGCTTGCCCCGGCCCCGGGGTGTGCGGACCGCATCGAAGACGTACGCCTCGGTCATACGTTCAAGCTTGCCCCCTGCGGGCCCCTTCAATGGCAGAACCCCGCAGACGCGATTCGTTAACAACCGCAAGGAGCCCGGGCAAAGACGGCCGAAACTCCCGCACGGCAAGGTCCCTGCGCAGATCCGCAGGGTTCCGCGGCCCGCAACTTGCAGAAATCGCCCAGTTTTCGCGCGAAACGTGGGCGATTTCTACAAGTTGATCATGAACCGGCTCCGCGCTCAATCAGATCCAGCAGCCTCTCCGGCGCCAGAGGTTTTGAATAAGCCTCATTGCTGGTCCCCGGTTTATCTCAATATTCGGGCCGCTCGGGTGTACACAATGCGAGACGGCTGGGACCTCGCGCGTCAAGTCCCCACCATGCAAGGCCCGCCCCAAGACGCGCCACTGGGTGATCAGCTCGGGCGTGCCGAGTTGGGGCGATGCGGTCATACCAGGCAGGCTGTGCCCATGCGCGAGGAGCTACTGGCAGGCGGGCACATCAACGAGGTCGTCCGCATCGGCGACACCGTACGCCGGCCCATGCCTGACCGCGCGCCGTACGTCCACGACGTGTTGCGGATGTTCGCGCAGCACAAGTGGCCGGGCGCGCCGAAGTACCTCGGGTCCGACGAGCAGGAGCGCGAGGTGCTCACCTACCTCGAGGGCCACGTCGCCTGGGAGCCGGCCCAGCCACCGGACGTCTGGTCGGAGGAGAGCCTGGTGAGGGTCGCCAAGCTGGTCAGGCAGTTCCATGACCTGACGGCGGGTACGCGCCTTGCCGAGGACGAGGAGGTCGTCTGTCACAACGACCTGTCACCCAAGAACACCGTCTACCGCGACGACGGGATGGGGCTCCGGCCGTACGCCTTCATCGACTGGGACGGCGCCGCGCCGGGTCGCCGTCTCCACGATGTCGCGCACGTGTGCTGGCAGTTCCTCGACCTTGGGCCGCGGCGTTCCAACCCGGCCGGACCCGCGCGGCTGCTCCTGCTGATCGCCGATTCGTACGGTCTGACCACCCGCGACCGCAAGGAACTCGTCGAGACCATCCTGTGGTGGCAGGACCGTTGCTGGCGTGGCATCGAGGCGGGCGCGTCGGAAGGCGATCCGGCCATGCAAGCCCTGGTTGACGGTGGGCACGTGTATGCGATCCACGACGCGTACGCCTGGGTGGCCGACCACCGCGCCGCCCTCGAAGCGCCCCTCGTCTAGGAGGTCGCGCGACCTCTCAAACCGTGATGCGCCGACGCGCACGGTCAGGGCGCGACGGGCGCGGCGATCGCGGGCACGATCTCGTCGACGCCGGTGACGATGTGCGCGGTCGGCGTGACCGGGGCCTTGGCACAGCTGGTACGCCGTTCCGGCCGGAGCTCGCGTTCCTGGCCGCGCACCCACCAGGCCCGCCCGTCCCGCGAGGTGACGCGGGCCCGCCAGCCGTCGTCGTACTCCTCCTCGACCTCGACGGTCAGTGCGTCGGCCGCGACCTCATCGATCCGTTCGCGGACCGCGAGTTCGGCGACCTGGCCGGGCGGGCTCCAGACCGAACGGCCGCGGCACCGGTCCACGACGACCTCACCGGCGGCGGCCCGCTCCAGCACCTGCCCGGCGAACGCCAGATCGAGCCGGCCGTACAGATAGCCGGTCGGGAGCAGCACCCCCGTCGGGGCGAACCGGTGGCCACCGGTGTGCGTCGACTCCCACACCGCGTCGCCGTACTCCCGCACCAACTCGTGCGCCACCGGGCGGCCGAGCAGTGCGCAGCACACGTCGCGGCGGCCGTTGGTGCAGACCAACAGCAGGGGTCGCTCGTCACGGACACCGAACGCCTGGGAGACCCCGGCACCGGCGGCCGCGAAATCAAGGTCGAGCAGCTCCTCCGGATCCGCCACCTCCGCCCGCTCCAGCCACGTCGCACCCGGCCGGGTGTGCGCGAGGAACACCTGCCGGTGGGTGAGTGCGTGGTGGTCGTCAGCGTGCCGGCCAGGCCGCCGGATGAGTTGGATACGTACGCCGGAATCCTTGGCTCGCCGGGCCAGCTCCGCTCCGACCGCATGGTCGAGGTGGCTCTCCAGCAGGGCGTCGGCGCCGTATGGCCCAGGTTGTTCGATGCAGAGCCAGGTGGACGCGGCGGCGGCCGTTCCAGCCATCGGCTCGCCCAGCGCCGCCGACACCGCCGAGCACGCAGTCTCCCGCACACCCGCCTTCGCCACAGCCACCTCCACACCAGACCTGCCCACGACGCGGAATGATCACGTTTACGTGGTCATTCCCTGCCTCGCACGGCGTCGATGCCATGTGAAGCACCCAATGACCACGTATACGTGATCATTCAGGGCCTCACGGGACGCCGGCTCCCACTGTCTCAGCAGTACTGCCGCGAACTGACCGCGGGCGCCGCAATCGGCCTCGACCGTTCCCGTACCCAGAGACGCCGCGGGCCCGCACCCGGGAGGGAGGTGCGGGCCCGCGGACAGGACACGGAGTGCTTACTTGCCAAGCACTTCGTAGGTCACCTGCTGCTTGCCCTGGCCCCGGGAGACGCCGAGCGCGTCCCAGGTGTCGGGCAGCAGGTCGATGGCCACACCGGTCCACGACGCGGGACCGCGGTCCGCGACCGGAGCGGTCACGGTCTTGCCGGTCGCCTTGCTCGTGATGCGAACGAGCGTGCCNCANGGCACGACCCACAGAGCGACACCCTTGGTGGTCGTACGGCTGTTGCCGCCGCAGGCCAGCGGCTGGTACTCCGAGGAG
>NZ_KB892772.1 GCF_000373925.1 Actinopolymorpha alba DSM 45243
AGCAGTGCTCCGAGTGCGGCCACGTCGACAAGCGCAACCGTGTCGACCAGGGGCTTTTCATCTGCCGGAACTGCGGGGTCGTTGCCCACGCCGACCGGAACGCTTCCCACAACATCGCCCGCAAGGGCGAGGCTGTGTGGACTGCGGGGCGTGAGTCACGCGTCCCTGCCACCCCATAAGGAGTGTCTGGACGCAGGAGCCAACCCAGCAGCCAGTTGGGCGCTACCTCCAAGCCCGGTCCTTCAGGGCCGGGTTAAGTTGACCGCAGGTTGCCCACCCGGTTCGCGTCGCGCTGGGCGGTGAGGGCGATCTCAGTCGCGGTGAACACCAGTTCCTGCGGAATCGCGCTGTCGCCGCGTTCGACCACGTCGGCGAGGATCGCGGGGAAGTACGGAAGCTCGAGGTCGTCGCTGCGCAGGTAGTTGGTGCCCTCGCCGTTGACGAGAAAGAGGTGGTCGCCTCCGGGGCGGCCGAGCAGGTCGATGTGCTTGCGTACCTCGATGTAGCCCTCGGTCCCGAGTACCGTGAGCCGTACGTCCCCCCACACTCCGAGGCCGGCCGGCGTGTACCAGTCGACCCGCGCGTAACCCTGCGCCTGATCGCTGCGTAGTACCAGTTCACCGAAGTCCTCGAACCCAGGTCGGTCCGGGTGGGCGAAGTTGCCGACGGTGGAGGAGACCACCTCGGCCGACGTCGAACCGGTGAGGTAGAGGAACTGGTCGACCTGGTGGGACGCGATGTCGGCGAGGATGCCGCCCGCGAGCCCGGGATCGAAGGTCCACGCCGGCCGCGTCTCCGGGCGCAGGTGGTGCGGACCGAACCCCACCGTCTGGACGACCCGGCCGATCGCGCCCTCCTCGATCAGTTTCCGCGCGTGGAGCGTGGCGCGCGAGTCCGTCCGCTCCGAGAACGCCACCGACCAGAACCGGCCGGACTCCGCCACCGCCGCGCGCACCTCCGCCAGCTGGTCCAGGGTGATCGCGCCCGGCTTGTCGGCCACCACGTCCTTGCCGTGGCGCAATGCCTCCACCGAGATCTCGGCGCGACGCGCGGGAACCGCCGCGGTCACGACCAACGCGATGCTCGGGTCCTCGAGCAGCTGTCTGGCGTCGGCGACCCGCGGCACCTCGGGGGCCTGCTCTGCGACGGCAGCGGTCAGCTTGGTGTCGGTCTCGCTCCACAGACCCGCCAATTCCGCGCCCGCTTCGGTCAGGCCGCGTACCAGGCCGAGGATGTGGGGGTGGTCTAGTCCCAGTACGGCGAACTTCAGTGGTTTGCCGGCTGTCGTCATGCCCCCACCCTTCCACGACCCACACGTGCCCGGATGGCCACATCGTGCCGAGGTCGTGGCGTCCGGGGTCCCCGGGTTCCGTCGCCGGTTCGTGGTGAACCGGCGACGGAGCCCAGCCGGGTCACTCGTCGCCGATGAAGATCGGGTTGGTCATCGCCACCATGGCGTTCGGGGTGGTGCTGTTGGGGCCACCGGAGGTGCGGCGCACCTCGGCGCGGACCCAGCGGGTGTAGCGCGGGTAGGTGGTCCAGGTCAGCGTCGCCTCACCACTCGCGGGCACAGTCGCGCTCCGCTCCGGGCCGAGCTGGTCGTTAATCACCACGGTGGTGTCGGGCGCACCCTTCACCGTGACCTCGACCGTGACGGGCGTCCCGGTGCTCGCGCGCAGGCGTTCACCGATGCCGGCCTCGCGACCCTCGGCGCGGGCCGTGAACGCCAGCGACACCGCGGTGGACTCGGCGAGGTAGGACCGGCCCGCCTTGAGTCCTGCCATCAGGTCCGTGCGCGCCAGGCTGTCGGCGAGCACGACGGTGTGCGGAAGCGCGACGATGTGGTCCGGGTTGTGCGCGTCGGAGTTGCCGATCGCCGGAATCCACTGCCCGCCACGCAGCAAACCGTCCCAGTGCGTCACGGATGCTTCGTCGGCGCGGTCCCACGGGCCGTTCCACACCTCGACCAGGTCCGCCAGCTCGTAGGCGTACTCGTAGGTGCAGCCGAAGCAGTTCGCGAATGGGTGCGCCGCGGTCACCAGGCCGCCCACGTCGTGGACGTCGTTGACGAACTTGCGGAAGTCCTTCGGGTCGGAGGCGCGGTAGCGCCAGTCGACCCACGTCCCCGCAGGGAGCCCGATCGCCGGCCAGTGCCCGGACCGGGTGGTGACCTCCTCTCCGTTGAGGATCAGCAGGTCGTCGGTGGCGTAGTTACCCCAATGCAGCTGGGCGCTCTGGGTGTTGTGCTCGGTGGAGGTGATGAAGTCCAGGCCGGCGGCGCGGGCCGCGGCCACCAGCTGGTCCGGCGTACGCCTGCCGTCGGAGTGGACGGTGTGCAGGTGGGAGTCGCCGCGGTACCACGCCTTGCCGCGCTGCTTGGCCAGCGCACTCGTCGGAGCGGGGTTGGGCTCGAACGCCTTGCCCTGCGGGCCGAACGAGAGCGTGATGTCGACCTTGTAGTTGAGGCCCTGCGGCGCGACGGTGTAGGGCCCGAGAATGACGTGCCAGGTGCCCGCCTTGATCGGGCCGGGCACATAGCCGGGCGTGGCCTCCGACGCGCTGATCGAGAACCGGTCCCGGAAGCCGCCGGACCAGCCGCGGAACCCGTTCTGGTTGCCGAGCTGGATGCCCTCGGGCCCGAACATGCCGATGTCGCAGGCATTCCCGCGCGTCCCGGGCGGAACGGCGGGCCTGTCGTAGGAGTAGACGACATCGATCTGGTTGACGCCCTGCGGCACCTTGACCGGGAGGTAGAACCAGTCGGAGATGCTCAGCGGGAAGGTGCCGGTGACGGTGCGGGTCTGGGTCGTGGTGTCCGCGCCGGGCTCGGCGAAGGCCACCTCGGGCAGCATGGTCACCGCCGCACCGGCGGTCAGGACCCCGCCCGCTCGCAGCAGGTTGCGTCGACTCAAACTCCCAGCAGACATACGTACCTCCGGATGATCAATGTTTGAGACGTGGACCGAAGCTACGGCCAGCGGAGGACCGACGGGCCACGAACGCACGAACACCCGTGAACTTTGTCCGGGCGGTTCTCACCTTCTAGCGGCGGTCCTCCGGGTCCGCCGCACGTAGGAGTCGACCCGGCGTCCACTCGAGGAGCGCTCGACTCGACGCGGCGTCCCGCCCGGATCTACACCTCCGCCACCCGGCGGCGAAGGTGCTCGACGTGCGGGTCGCTCATTCCGAGCGCGAGTGCCTTGTGAAGCTGACACATAGGCTCCGTGGACGGCGACCGGCGGTGGCTCATGGCGTGCGAACGACGCGCATCGATCGTCACCGCTCCCCCGGGCTCGCTGGGCCAGCGCGACGCGGACGGCGGACAGCACGTCCTGTCTGGTGAAGCAGATATGCCCGAACACTGGTCGTGCCGTCGTCTACGGATGGTCAGCTGGGATGTCTTGCTAGGAGGTAGATCGGGGCGAGGCCGGCGGGGTCGATTGGTTGTGGTTGTCCTACGACGTCGGCGATTTCGACGATTTGCGTGCGGTTGAAGTTGAGGGTGGCCCACGGGGCGCGTCCGGAGCCGTGGGGGTAGCGCCATCAGATGGAGCAGGAACGCATTCCGTTGACCGGCGCAGTCGACGCCCTCATGGCTTCCGGTTGACGCTGCCGACGTCCCTCCCTGGCCCCGTTCGGGTGACAGAAGCACCACGCACCTTGCAGCCGTCCGTGGGGTTGTGCTGAGATCCCTTGCCAGTTCGGCCTGGGATGGGAGATCTGATGGGTGCATGGGGCACTGGAGTCTTCGACAACGACGGCGCCCTGGACTTCCTCACCGAACTCAGGCAGTGCGATCCCGAAGATCGCGAGAGGTTCATCCGCCAAACGCTCCAGACCGCCGCAGGCAGCCAGGACTACCTCGATATCGACGACGGCCAGATGGCGATCGTGGCGGCCGCAGCTGTAGCCGCAGCACGTGCAGGTCAGCCCCTCAACAGTGGCACCGACGAGATCGTCATCGCCCCGCCAACGCCCGAACTCCTGGCCCAAGCGGTGCGAGCGCTGGACCGCGTAACTGGCGAGAGCTCCGAGTGGCGCGAACTGTGGGGAGAAGGCAGCGTGGCGGGCGGAGACATGCTCGATACTGCCCTTGCCGCCGTCGCCGAGGTTCGTACCAATCTGCTCTAAGCGCCGGGACATCCCTACTCTGGTGGCCACGATTCGACCACACAGCACGTCAAGGGACGCCAGTCCACCGACCAAACCCGCATGCCGTCCTGCCCACGATGCGCCCACAAATGATGATCAACAGGGATCGGCGCAGGCCCCTGAACCTTCGCTGGTCAGAGGCCTGTTTGTGCTGGTTGTGGCAGGTGCAGGGTTCGAACCTGCGTAGGCTGAGCCGACGGTTTTACAGAAAGCCGGCTTCTGCCGTCTGACCTGCCCGTTCGCCGACACGCGCAGAATTTCGCCGCGCATACGCCGCAACGCTCAGCTGTTTGTTGCTCGACAGCAGGAATTCAGACCTTGAAGCGCATGACGACGCCGGCTTGACCGTTGCGCTGCGTTGGCACGAAGCCGAGGCGTTCGAACATCGACACTAGCCCGGACTGCGGCGCCGTTCTCGGCGTGAGTTCGGCGGCCTGGACCGGCCCGATGCCTGGCACGTCCTTCACCGGCCACGACTTCAGGCAGTCGTTGACCTCCTCCGATCGTCAACTAGCCGGAGCGGGGCGAGGCGGCAGGCTCCGTGCCAAGCCCGCCAGGTCATGCCGGAAGACCACACCGCCCGAAGGGAGATCGCATACGTGGCACAGGTCGCTGGTCCTTCGGCAGACATCGCCGAACTCGAACCGTAGCCTCGTCGAACTCAACGCTCGAGACCCGAGGAAGCCTGGCCTTATGAGCGCTAGAAGAGAGTGGGTGGGTCATCAGACGGCACGGCGGTCCTCGCATCACGCGGAGGCGGAATGACCGTGGCAGTTTCAAGGTCGTCTGTTGTGAGGAGTGGACCTGAGACGATCCGCTCGAGCAGATCAGCCTGCTCCGGCTCCAGAGCGACGCAACCCTCGAGGACAGCGACAAGATCCCGAAGCTCTTCGGTCACAGCTCCCGTCCAACGGGTAACCGTCAGGTCGTCCAACGGCGATCCACCGCGACGCCCTTTCGGGTTGCGCCTGCGGTAGTCGAACCAGTGCTTGATGACTCTCATCCCGGAGACTTCGTATGCCCACACGGCCGGGCTGACCGGGCCGATCTGACCAGAACCCACCCAGAGGATTCGGCTGTACTCGTCGTAGGTCATCGAGTCAGGCATCTCCTCTTCGCTCCCCGGTATGGGGACAAGCACCCCTGGTCGGCCTGGCATTGGCTCGTCACTCGGTCTGTTGGCGCTCGCGTCGACGAACCGCTCTCCATACGTATGTAGCCAGATGACCCGCCGACCTAGCCCTACAGCCCGGCGCCAGAGCCCTGGATCCGCCGTCAGCGGTACTCGTACGCCTGGTTGTTGAAGCTCATCGCGGAAGCGCTCGGTGTACCCGGAATGCGCGACGATGCCCGCCAAATACGCCACCACGTCCTCAGTACCGACTTTGAGGCCGAGTCGCATCTTGAGCAGAGCGAGCAGCTTCGGCGCGACGTTGGGGGTCTGACCCGCCGGATCGCGGTACAGGGGCATGACACGACCGCCGCGACCGTGCAGGTAATGCGTGTCGGGTATGTCATTGCTGAACACGGCGGCAGGGCCGTTCGTTAGCGGCTCCCGAAGCTGAGTGACCAGATAGACTTGACGCGGCCCAGCGATACGCCACAAGTCAAGACGCGGACGGTCTATGACCCGCTGATCAGCAATGAGGTACTGTCGATCAAAGCTTCGAAATCCTAATCGTGCGATTGCTGGCTTGCGACTGACCTCCTGCCTGAGCGTCGGTCTTGAATGCTCACCCGATAACGCTGGTAGGACCTTATCGATTGTGCGATCCCTCGTCTCCTTCAGAAGACTGCGTTTTTTAGACGGGTCGGCGCGAATGATCTCCCTCCACCGCTCACCGAGGATCTCGCTGCTTGGTCCATGGACCCATGCTCGGTTGCTCTTTACGCCTGGCGATCCGTACGGGAGGAGGTCGTCGATTGTCGGAAATCTGGTCCAGTCGCCAGCTTGCATTGGACGTAGAGGCGCATCCCAACCGATCGGGCAGTCAAGGAATGAACCGTGAGTAAGGTTAATCGAAGCCAGACGATTGAACTTCTCCAGTTGGCTACCCGCCACCGCAAGGTAACGAACCCGTGCGGGATTATCGACCCGAGGTTCCGAGGAACGCGCAAAGATACCGATAGCCACTGGATGCTGAACACCAGGAAATATTCGGGTCCTCACCTCTGACTGATGGCCCTCCGGTGAGACATCGATGATCCATCCGAAGTCGGCCTGCTGCCGCAAGTAGCGGCGCATCCCCGCGAAGCCTGGCCCGTTGAGGTACGCGTTCGTCGTGATGAACGCAACGACACCCGCTGGCTGGTCCGCTGTTGACTCGAAGGCCTTCCATAAAGCCCAGCGCCAAAAGTAGACAGCAAGGTCATGAAGCTTGTACTCGTGCTTGCCATTCCCTGGTTGGCGGAAGTCATCCAGCAATGACCTCTTACGGCGCCCACCATCCAGCACCCATTTCCCGAACTTCTTCGCCATAGCTCGGTAGGGTGGGTTCCCGAGCACGACCATGACCCGCTCGTCGGTCTTCACCTTGTTCGCGGCTATGCGTGAATCCACAAGCGGCCGATAGGGACGGGATCGGCGGGGTATCGGCATGCCGATGGGGTCGTCGAGAGTGTCGGCGACATAGAGTCGGAAGTCCTCGTCCTTCGCTTCGGTGTGATGCGCAGCGAGAGCCTGGTCGAGCTTGAGTTCAGCAACGGCATAGGGTCCTATCTGACGTTCGAACCCGATCAGTCGTGGGAGAAGGTCCCGTAAGGAGGCCGGTACATCACCGCGCTCGCCGGTGACGGTATCGGCTACCCGATCGATCACGCTCTGCAGGAAGGTCCCAGTTCCCATTGCGGGATCCAGCACCACCACGTTGTCGGCGGCAAGTCCCCGCCTGATCTTGAGCTTCGCCCGTAGCACCTCGTCGACGAAGTTCGTCATGAAGTCTGCGACCGCTGCGGGTGTGTAGTACGCACCTGTCTTGCGACGAAGCAGAGGGTCGTAAGCTTCGAGGAACTCCTCGTACAGCCAGTGGTACGTCCCTGCCGTCGGCCACTGCGCCCAGTCCGCGACTCCGATGACCCGCCGCATGGTCTGAAGAACGATGCTGCGATCCTCGATGCTCGGCCCGCGCCCTGGCCGAGCAGTCAGTAGTGAAAGTGCCCGCCCCACCAGGAGATGGCGCTTGGCGAGCTTCTCCCCAATGTCGGGAAGCTCCAGGCCTTCGAACGGGACACCCTCACGTCGGGCGAGTAGCAATCCGAACGTGACTGTCTGAGCGTACGCATCGACAAACTCCTGGTCAGTCAGGTCTGGGAATAACCACTCCTGCCAGTCCGCGACGTGGTCAGACAGCAAGGGACTGTCGCCCGATTGTCGCTCACGTCGTAGGGCCTCACCGACGTCTTCACGAAGAAGGTGGCACAACCGCGCCGACGTCTTGATCAGACCGCGCAGATCGCGCGGAGGAGTCGGTTTCCACAGCAGGTAGTCTTTTAGAACCGAGGCGAACCTGCTGTCCTTCGGACGGAGCCTGGAACCTGCCCGCGCCAGATCCCCCTCAAGGATCGCGATTTCAGACCGCTCGCCGAAGTGATAGACCGCCCAATGAGACCCATCGGTATACAGAACGTTCGGCAGCGCCGAGAGCTTCTCCCACTGTTTACGGTCCCTGGCCTTGCCCCAGCGGGGCGAACCGGGTACACCCATACCCGGCGCCTTGAGCTCCACGACCCCCGTGCTCGCTCCACCAACGTCGATCGCAAGGTCTGGGCGAACTCCTAGGAAGCGATCCGCAGCTTCCCGGTGCGCCCGCAGGTCAAGCCCCAGCTTCCTCGTTACCGTTCCAAGAAGCGTTTCGACGGCGAACGTCAAGTTGGCTTCAGCCTGACCGATTCCCGCCCGAAGTAGCGGCGCGACTGTCGCTCCAAATGTTGCGACCGCTTCCTCGACCGTTTCAAGGAACTCGGCAGCTGATCCGCGTATCGCACGTGGCTGGGGGATCTTTGTATTGGACCGGTGCGCCGCCATGACGCTCCCCCATTCTCCGGTCGATGAGATCGTCATCAACCAGACAGCCCATACAAATCGCTCTGACGGGTGACACAAAGTCATCGCCAGGGTGAATGGGTGGAGCCCGTAGATCAAGACCGAGAGGAGCGCCCTTTCCGCTAACGGCCATCGGGCAGCTCCCTCGGTGTCGGCGTAGTGCGGCCGGACAGACCGCGATGCGTCCACCTTGTTGGCGAGCAACCCAGCCGTTGCTTCGGCAGTGACGTCGTCTGCCACGAAGGTGGGTATCACTGGCACCTCGATGCTCTGCGCAGTCATCGCGGCGTACGCGCGTCGTGACCGGTCAGGCATGTCGATCAAGCCGGTATCGCACAAGTTCTCAAGCACGCGGCCGAAGTCGGCTCGGGACGCGATGATGCGTGGCGACGGCCATAATTACCGCAGCCCTACCGCTTGCTGACTCGCCTGGACGCACGCGTCGCCAGGCAATGCCTGCAACTGCTCGATCAGAACGATGATCACTGCGCACATGTGCGCCATCGCCCCAGACCATGCTGCTGCAACGTACGACGACTTCGAGCGCGTGGCGCATGGCATTTGCCGGCTCACCAAGCAAGCTCGGCCACGCTAGAAGGACAGGTCACCCCGAGCCTGCTCGCTGCGTTCCGTCGGGACGCAGAGCCGGCCATTCTGATCGTCGTCGGAGAGCGGAGGCAGGGACGAACGTCGGCTCATTGGCCGCGGAGGAACACATCCAGCTGCGTTCGCAGCGCCTCCAGCGGGCTTGCCTCGTCCGGCAGCCGGTGGATCAGTCGGTGGCACGTCGGGCACAGAACGTCCAGGTCGTCCACCTGTGTGCTGACCGACCTTCCCTTGGTCTTGCCCAACGACGAGCGATGGTGCACATCGAGCGCGAAGAGCCCAAAGTGAGCGCCGTAGCCCCGGTCGCAGGCGGCGCACATACCGTTTGCGGCGAGGATGGCGGCCTCCCGGTTGGTGGACGACCGGCTCCACTTGTCGCATCCAGCGATCTTCTTCTTCAGCTCTTCGTCTCCCAGCACGGTCCGCTCCCGGACAGCCTGGGCAAGGGCCGCGACCAGGTCCCATGCTCGCTCGCCCTCCAACGGCGCGCGCCACCGCGGCGATAGCGGTTCGTTCATCAGCTTGTAGACCGACTCGAGCGCGACGGGTGGGGAGATAACGACGTCTGCCTCATCGTCGTAGATAGCAACCAAGTCGAACCCGTCATGCCCGCGCTCGACGTCGAAAACAGGAACCAAGTCGACCGCGTACTTGCCGCGCGTGCCGAACACCCCGAGCAGCAGGTCTCCCGGCTCGCCCCCGGAACTTCCACCCCTGGCAGCCGAGGTCTCCGTCCTCCGCCAGCAGTTCCGGATCTCGGAGCGCGCGCTGGATGGGACCTTGAGAGCGACTGTAGGCAAGCAAATCCTTCTCAGTCCCGTCGCAGCGCAGGATGCGCAGGTCTGGCCCTGACCGCTTGGCCAACGCGAAGAGCCCGTCGGCTACCTCGTCGTTATCTCGCGCCCCGAGCAGCCCCGCCGCCGCATTATCCCTGACCATACGTCGCAGCATAGGAGCGCGCCGGGCCCGACGCGACCGCTAGGCTCACCTTGCAGTGTGACGGTCTCAATGCACGTGATGCCGGCTGGCGACGGCTACAAGTACCTGCTGGGCACGGTCGGCGACTGCGACAGGTCCCTCTCGACCCCGCTGACCCGCTGCTACAACGTCGCGGGCACACCGCCGGGCCGGTGGCTCGACGGCGGTCGGGCTCGACCCGTCAGACCCTCGGCTCGCGCCACGCGATTACCCCGTGAGCTGGAGCAACCGCGGCTACGACGTCGAGGTCACGTCAATCCCCTGGAACCGTGGACGGTTCCAGGGGATTGACGTACCTTCGATGTCGGAGGGGTCCGAATTCGGATGGACGCATGCGCTCTCATTAATGGGCAGAGAGTGCTCCTAGAGGTAAAGACTGGTCGATTCGCTAGGTTGTCAGAGAACCAGAAGAAGGCATTCGAGAAGCTTCTTGGAAGGCTCGCCGGAACGAATAACGAACAGATTATTCCACGAGGGAGGCGAGCCGAAGAGGCAGGATTCAGGGTTGGGGTAGATGTTGGCCCAATACCGTTTTGGATAGTCTGGCGGCCGTAGCTTGACGAATCCGGTACGATACGCGCATGGTATCGCCATTGGAAGCAGCTGTCAGAGGCCCACTAGGTGAGCTTGGATTCCGCAAACGAGAAGCTGGATTCACGATAGATCTCGCTAGCGGCGTCCTAGGCTGGGTGGGTCTCAACACTGCGACAGAGCACTACCCCAAGGGCGTGTGCGAGGTTCTTCCGGTCGTAGGGGTCAGGCATCAATCAGTGGAGCGAGCCTTCGACGAGCTTTTGAGCCTGCGATTCAAGAGATACGGAGCACCCACCATTAGCACTCCTTTGTATCTGATTATGCCAGGCGGTAATACCTACACTCCGTGGATCTTCAATGCCTTCGACAAACCTGAAGTCACGGCGAATGAGATTGCTGCCGCCGTGAATGAATATGGTCTCCCATGGATGAAGGAGAAGGTGGATCTGCAGAGAATTGCTGAATACTTAGAGCATGAGGGTCATGGCTTCTTGCTGCCCGAGTACCGGGTACCGATTGCCCTGGCCTTCTTGGGTCGGAGCGCCGAGGCGATTGCGATGGTCGAAGCGAGGGATGCTATCGACGACAGGTCTCAATATCATTCCTTTTCCCAAGCCTTTTCGGAATGGATTTCGCGAATATCAGGTTGATAGCGGGCGACGGCTGTAACTATCGATGCGGCCCCGTGTCGCAGGCTTTTGGGAAGCCCGCAACACGGACTAGCGGCACCGGTAGGCCAGCTCCTGAAAGAGCTGTCAGCTCAAGCTACGGTCGAGGGCCTCCGGTCACCCGATGGGCTCGCCGTCTCCCAGCAGCCCGTCCCTGCCTGGCGTCCACCCATGCCGCGAGGCCCGAAGAATGTCGACGCGCTGTTCCAGCCCGGTCGGCGGTATTCGGTGCCTCCCGTCGGCGACGTCGTAGTGGAGACCCGAGCCGCCCGATCCACGCGCCGACCGGCCGCTGTTCCGCCAGCTCGCGGATCTCATTCGAGGTCAGATTGCCTCCAGTGAGCTCGCGCCTGGTCAGCGGCTGCCCAGGCCGGAACGGGAGCGAGAAGTCCTCACTGCCATCGGTTGACAGGCACGCCGTCGCTCACCCCCATGGCGGCAGCCGGATGAAACAGGCCCGGCGGCCGGAGGCGCCGCCGGGCCCTTGGAGCGGGGAGGGACGACGTGCGCTGGTGGAAGATTGGGACGTTCGCGGTGTTCGTGATGTTCGGATATCTCCTGGCCATCGCGGTGGAGCGATGAACGACGAGAACCTGATCGACTCCGGCCGGCTCGATTGGGTGTTCGATGGCCACCTGGCCGCGAGGTACGGCTACACGACTGCCGATCTCGCAACGCTCGCACGAGTGCTGTCGAGGCCGTGCCCACACTGCTCCGCGGAGCCCGGCTTGTGGTGCATGAACACACGGTCCGGTGGACAGCTCGAAGGCTTGGACAACCAGCACCTCGCGCGGCGTCATCTGAGGTAGAGACGTCGGCTTGGCCGGGACGACTGAGTAGGTCGCGGAAACTGCGTCCGCTCGTCAGGCTGCCAATCGGTTGGAGAAGCAACCGGATAGCGCTCGGTCAGGGCGTCCGAAAGACCGGCTCGTCAACCTTGATGGGAAGAGTGCCTTGCCGATTCAACTCGCTGTAGTGACGAGTGTCGCGATTATGGTGTTCACCATTCCGCTGGTGATGCCGTACGCACCCTCACCCAGTTCGGTGACACGATAACCGGACTCCGGGATTGCCGGCCCCGTGGCGAACTCGGGCACAGGCGCGAATTCCGTCATTCGGCGCTTCCCCTCGCGGTCCGATGTCGGATCACACGCCGACCTTGACACGGCCACCATTCCCGTTCCCTCACCCGAACATGTGAGAGATAACCAGCGCCTGCGGCAACCGCGGTCAGCAGCAGCCGTGGTACCTCGGCGGGCGCGGCAATGGTGACCGATCGCCGGGTACCGGCAGAGTTTGGCGAAGCCCGGTTCAGCGGATGGTGTAGCCACGAAGGAACCGCTCGACGAGGTTCCCCGCCACCCGGGGACTTGAGCAGCGATGCCCAATAGGCCTGGGATGACGGGGCCCTCAGAATTGCGGCCGAAGCCTGTGACTCGTTCAAGGTCCCGGGCTGACGGCTCCTCCGACTCTGTGTCAGCGCCGGATCGGTATCAGCGGCCGACAACGCCGGTACTAGACCGCGACGTCGGCGCGAGCGCTCCACGAACTCCAGAAGTTCGACACCCGCCTGGCGCCGACCGCAAGTCACTTCATCAGTCAGTTTCGTCGTCGGCCGCGCCGAGGAGGGATTTTCAGAACTTCAACCATAGAAGGCAGAACGACACCTAGCAAAGTACTACTAAAGCCCTGCGCGATTACCGCGCAGGCGAGTCCGGCGGGCCAACGTGTCCGCCGCGCCGACCACCGACTCGGTGATCGTCGCCCGACTCTCGCCGAGGATCTGGTGCTCCAGGCCGGTCACCCCGATCGCCGCCACCGCGTAGCCGTCGTCACCGACGACAGGAGCGGCGATGCAGGCGATGCCGGGCTCCTCTTCCTGGTCCTCGATGGCGTACCCGCGCTCGCGGATGATCGCGAACTCTTCGCGAAGTTCCTTTCTCGACAAGCGTTTCGCCTTCGGCCCGGTGCCGGGCGTCGCGAGCTCGATCAGCTCCGCCGCCCTGGCCTCGGGCGAGAACGCGGCGATCGCCTTGCCGAGCGCGGTGTGGTTGTATGGCGACATCCGGCCGGGGAACGTGTTGAACTGCACCATCCTGGTGGTGGCCGCCTTCGACACGTAGACCACCTGTGCACCGTCGAGCACACCCAGGTGGGCGGGTAGTCCGACGTTGTCGCGCAGGTGGTTCAGGACTGGGGCACTCTCGTCACCGAGCTCCACGCGGTGCAAGGTGGCCATGCCCATGCTGTACAGCTTCAGCGTCGGCCGCCAGAGATGACTGCGGCCGACAACGGTGCGCTGAGCGTAGCCCTGGGACTCGAGCGCGGCCGTGATCGCCCAGCACGTCGTCACCGCCATCCCGCACCGCGCGGCGAGGTCGGTGAGGCTAATCGGCTCACCGGACTCGACCAGCGCTTCGAGCACCTGCAGGCTCCGCCTGGTCGATGCCGATCCTGCCTCGGGTGGCCGCTGCGCCATTCCGCCTCCAGTCATGCCCTTGTCGTGCCGCAGCCCTGCAGCATGCGCTGCCGGGTATACGTCCGGGTGCGGCAACGGCGTTCCATCCCTCTTACGCTGTCGCGCCTTGACGCTCCTTCAACCGGAGCAGTATATTCAAATTACCGATTATACATTCTAAATACAGAAAATAATTACCATGGACTCGCTGCTGCTGCGTCGTCCCACTCTGGACACCCTGCCGGACCTCGCCATCGACGTGGGTGTCGCCACCAGCGCCGACCTGACAGAGCTTGCCCGGGTGCTCGACGCGGCGTTCGCCGAGGACTGGGATGTCGACCGGGTACGCCGTAATCTCGTCGACGACCCGACCGTGAAAGGGACGTACGTCGTCCGGGACGGCGACCGGATCGTCGCGACGGCGTCGGCGCGCCTGCTCCCCGAGCAGTATCCCGATGCCGGCTACCTGCATTGGGTCGCGGCCGATCCGGCCGTACGGGGCAAGGGCCTCGGCGCGGCGGTCACCGTCGCGGTGCTGCGGGACTTCGTTGCGCGAGGACTCGCGTGCTCGGTATTGGAGACCGAGGACCACCGGCTGGCGGCGATCACGCTGTACCTCGGCCTCGGCTATATCCCGCAGTACCGCGATCCGTCGCATGAGGCGCGCTGGTCGGCGATTTTCACGGCGCTGGCGGACGTCGCCCGTAAACGGGCCCGGCCATGACACTCCGCGTCGGCGTGGCCGGCTGCAGGCGGGGTGAGGGATTCCTCGCGGGTCTCAGATCGCTTGCCGGCAAGGCGATTCTCACGTCCGTGTACGACCCGGACGCCGACGCGGCCCAGCGCTTCGCCGCCGAGCACAGGATCGTCACCGCCGCGAGTTACGAGCAGCTGGTCGACACGGTGGACGCGGTCGTCGTCGCATCCCCGCAGCAGTACCACGCCCCGCAGGCGATCCACGCCCTCGAATCCGGCCGGCACGTGCTCAGTGAGGTGCCGGGGGCGGTCAGCCTCGAGCAGGCGCAGGCACTCCTTGCGGCCTGCCGGCGCAACACCGCGACGTACATGCTGGCGGAGAACTACGGCTACACGCGGCCCAACCTCGTCGTCGGTGCCATGGTGGCCAAGGGCGTGTTCGGCGACCTCTACTACGCCGAATCCGAGTACCTGCACGAGATGAAGTCCTGGCACACCACGCCGTCCGGTGCGCCGACCTGGCGCTACCACTGGCAGGTCGGCCGCGACGGCCACACCTACCCCACGCACAGCCTCGGCCCACTGCTGTCGTGGCTGGACGACCGGATCACCGCGGTCAGCTGCGTTGGCACCGGCCGCCACACCGATCCCGAGCACGTCATCTCCGACACCGTTCTGCTGCTCGGCCGGACCGCCCGCGGCGCGCTGATCCGGACGCGACTTGATTTGCTGTCCAACCGGCCCCACCTGATGGACTACTTCTCGATCCAGGGCACGGGTGGCGCGTACGAGGCCGGGCGAGCCGGTGAGCCGGGTCGCGTCCATGTCCACGGTCGGACACCGGACAACACGTGGGAACCCATCGACCGCTACGTCGAGGAGTTCCTGCCCGAGCAGTACGCCGATCCGCTGGACGGCTCCGGCCACTGGGGCGCGGACTCCTGGCCGGTCAGGGACTTCGTCGCCGCGATCGAGGCCGGCGAGAGGCCTCCGATCGACATCTACGCCGCTCTCGACATGACACTGCCAGGTCTGGTCTCGGAGCACTCGATCGCTCAGGGCGGTGCCTGGCTCGCGGTTCCCGACCCACGGACCTGGACTGCGGGGATCGGCGTGGATCCCGGGCGCGAGGCGCCGTTGACCTGACAGCCCTGCGTACGAACGAAGAACCGACCGCAAGGAGCGCCGCTCGCGTGAGAGAGATGTCGTCGACCCGACTCCGAAGCGCGGCCGAGTTGGCCGCTCGTGCCCGCGCCGCCATGCCGGGCGGGGTGAGCAGTGGCCAGCGTTCGATCCCGGGCCTGGAGGATCTGGTGATCAGCCGGACCGACGGGGCGCGGTTCTGGGACGCGGACGGCAGGGAGTACGTCGATTTCCATGCGGCGTTCGGCCCGCCCCTGCTCGGCCACAACGACCCGGACGTCACTCTCGCGGTGATCTCCGCGCTGACCCGGACCGACCTCGCAGGCGTCGGAGTCACGCCCGAGGAGATCGAGCTCGGCGAGCGGCTGATCGAGCTGGTACCGAGTTTCCAGCGGTGCCTGCTCACGTCGACCGGGTCAGAGGCCACGTTCCATGCCCTGCGGCTGTCCCGGGCGGTGACCGGCCGGCGTCTCGTGGTCAAGTTCCAGGGCTGCTACCACGGCTGGCACGACGCGGTGAGCCTCAACGTCATCTCCGCGCCGGAGATGATCGGGCGCCGCGACCCGATCTCGACGGGCATCCTGAGCGAGGTGCTCGACGCGACGCTCGTCCTGCCGTTCAACGACATCGCCGTGCTCCGCAGGACATTCGCCGACCACGGCCCGCAGATCGCGGCGGTGATCGTCGAACCAGTCCCCCACAATGTCGGCGCGCTGCTGCCCGACCAGGAGTTCCTGCAGGCGCTGCGCGAGGAGACCACCAGGGCGGGCACGATCCTGGTCTTCGACGAGGTGATCACCGGCTTCCGACACCACCTCGGTGGCTGGCAGGCGATCAGCGGCGTCACACCGGACCTGACCACGCTGGGAAAGGCGATCGCGAACGGTTACCCGCTCGGCGCGATCGGCGGGCGAGCGGATCTGATGGACGAGTTCAGCACCATACCGGGCCGGCCAGTGTTCTTCGCCGGGACATACAACGGGCATCCGGGCATCGCGGCCGCCGCCAACGCCACCTTGACGAAGCTGCAGACCGAGCCTGTGCACGAACACGTGTTCACACTCGGCGGCCGGATCAGGGACGGGCTGTCCGCGCTGTTCGCGGGAAAGGGCGTTCCGGCTCAGGTGACGGGGTACGGCTCGGTGTTCGTGGCGTACTTCATGACCGGACCGCGACCCCGGACCTACGCCGACCTGCTCGCCAACGACGTCGGACGGTTCATCGGCTATCGCCGGAACCTGATCGCCGACGGCCTGTTCGAGCTGCCGCTCAACCTCAAGCGCTCGCACGTCAGCTACCGGCACACCGATCAGGACGTCGACCGCCTGCTCGAGGCGGCCGACCGTGCAATCGACGCGACGGTCCTCGACGGTGGCGCCACGCTGACCACTGGAGTGAGCACGATGGGCAGCGCACATGAGGAACCGGCATGCTGACGGTCGATCGGTCCCGACCGACCGGGCCGGCCGGGCGGATCAGCGGGGTCGAGACGCTCTCGCTCGGGACGGCGTGGCGCGACTTCTCCTTCGTACGCCTGCACACGGACGCCGGTCTCGTCGGCATCGGCGAGATCACCCATCCGTACCGAGGACGCGAGACCTGCCTGCTCGCCGAAGCGATGGGCGCGCGGCACCTGCTTGGCGCCGACCCGTTCGACGTGACCGAGATCTGGCAGCGGATGTTCCAGGGCGACTACTTCCGCGGCGGCGACATCGGCGGGATCGTCGCGTCCGGGGTCGACCAGGCCGTGCACGACCTGATGGGGCGTGCCCTCGGACTGCCCGTGTACCGGCTGATCGGTGGTGCCGTCCGCGATCGCGTTCCGGTGTACGCCAACGGCTGGTACACCGGCGACCGTACGCCGGAGTCCTTTGCCGGCAAGGCGAGAGAGGCGGTGGCGCGCGGGTTTCGGGCGTTGAAGTTCGATCCGTTCGGTGCGGGGCACGGCCAACTCTTGCCCGAGGAGCTCGAGCAGGCGGTCTCACTAGTCGCCGCCGTACGGGAGGCGATCGGTCCCGGGACCGAGCTGTTCGTCGAGGCGCACGCGCGGTTCTCGTTCCCGACAGCGGCGGCGATCGTCGACGCGCTCGCGCCGTACGGAATAGGCTGGCTCGAGGAGCCGCTGCCCTGGACCCACATCGAGCGCTACCACGAACTTCGGGCCAGAGCCGCGTTTCCGATCGCGGGCGGCGAGCATTTCCACCATCGGTACGAATACCAACGGTTGTTCGACACGCGTGCCGTCGACATCGTCCAACCCGACCTGTCCATGGCCGGCGGGTTCACCGAGATCCGCCACGTGGCCGGGACCGCCGACCTGCACGGCATGCTGGTCGCGCCGCACAACTCCAACTCACCCGTCTGCACCACCGCCACCATCCACCTGGCCCTGGGCCTGCCGAACCTCAAGATCGTCGAAACCTTCGACGCCATGCTGGAGGACTTCGTGACCGAGGCGATCAGCGGCACGCTGCCGATCGTCGACGGGCACGTCGGGATTCCCACGGCGCCCGGGCTCGGCATCACCTTGCACGACGAGGTGTTCGCCGAGCACCCGCCACGGAGAGGATTCTGGAACCTGTTCGCCCCCGGGTGGGAGGATCGCGACCAGAGCCGACCAGATCGGTGATCATCGACGTCCACAGCCACCTGTTCGACCATTACGACCAGCTCGGCGAACCGTTCCGCGGCGATTCCGCCCGCGCGCGTGCCGGCGAGGTGGATTTGCTGGTGCGCTACGAGGACTACGCCTCGACCGCCCCACCCGACACGCGCACGATCGTGGTCGGTGGCAAGGCGATGCGGAGCGGGTTGTGGGTGCCGGACCGGGCCGTGGCCGACTACACCGCGGCCTATCCGGAGCTGATCGGTTTCCTCTCCCTCGACCCGACCCAGCCGGGGTGGCGGGACGAGCTCGAGCACGGGCATCGGGACCTCGGTCTCCGGGGGATCAAGCTCATGCCCATGTACGCCGGCTTCGATCCGGCCGACCCGGTTTACGACGACCTCTACGCGTACGCGGAGCGGAACGGCCTGCCGTTGCTGGTCCACACCGGGACCACGTTCGTCCGCACCGCTCCCCTGCGCTGGGCGCTGCCGGTCCACCTGGACGAGGTGGCGATCCGGCATCCCGGGCTCCGCATGGTGCTCGCCCATCTGGGCCACCCGTTCGAGGGCGAGTGCATCGCCGTGATCCGAAAACACCCGCACGTGTACGCCGACGTCTCGGCCCTGCACTACGCCGTTCCAGCTCTGGCACGCGCTCCGGCTGGTCCAGGACTACGGCGTCTGGCCCAAGCTACTGTTCGGATCGGACTATCCGTTCACCACCGTCGACGCGTCGATCGAGGGTCTCCGCAGGGTCGCCGCCGTACCTGGAATCCCCGGTCTCGACCCGCTCGACGCCGACCAGGTCGAGCAGCTGATCCATCGCGAATCCCTGCCACTGTTGGGCCTGACATGACCGAGCACGCACCCGTTTCGTTCGACCTGAACAGCGATGCGCACCGCCGGACTCGCCGAGGCCTGGAAGGCGCGGATCCCGTCCCCGCAGGAGTTCATGCGGCCGTGGCGCAACCCGGTCACTTGACCGACCCCATCACCAGCCCGCGCCGGACATAGCTCTGCAGGACGACGTAGAGCAGCATCGGGGCCGCCGACGAGACCAGCAGGGCCGCCATCGACAACGGGTAGTCCGCGCCGGCCAGCCGCTGACCGAGGCTCGCGATGCTCGCGGTGAGGGTCTGTTTCTCGTCGCTATGCAGGAACACCAGCGGCACGAGCAGGTCGTTCCACCACCCCGTCAGGTTGAAGATCGACGCGGTGACGAAGCCCGGAACGCTCAACGGGACAACGATGTCGAGCATGACCCGCCGGTACGTGGCGCCGTCGACCTTCGCCGCTTCGATGAGCTCGTCTGGCAGCACACGGATCACCGCGGTGATGAGGAAGATGCTGCCGGGAAGTGCGCGGGCGACCCACATGCCGATCACCGACACCGGCGAGTCGCCGAACCCGAGCCCGACGAAGAACAGGTAGTTCGGCACCAGGATCGCGATGATCGGAATGCCCATGCTCGCCACCACGAGGCCGAGGATCACCTGGCTGCCAGCGAACCGCAGCTTGGCGAGCGCGTAGCTCGCCGGAACCGCGAGTACGAGGGTCACCACCAGCGCGCAGGCGGCATAGCCGGCGGTGTTCGCGAGGATGCGGACGACGTCGAAGCGGTTCCCGAGCGCGATGAAGTTCTCGAAGTTGAGCCAGTTCCGCGGGAGGCCGATCGGGTCGTCCATGAACTCCAACGACCGCTTCAACGAGCCCGTGGCCATAAAGAGGATGGGATACACCGCGGCCAGTGCGACCAGGCTCAGCGCGATCGTGGTCAGCCCGCGGCCGATCCGTTTGGCAGCGGTCATCGGCCCAGCCTCTCGATCAGGCGTACCTGGAACCACGAACAGGTGAAGGCGATCACCAGCAGGAGCACGGCGAGCGCGGAGGCCGCGCCGAGCCGCCCTTCCTGGAACGCGGTCAGGTAGATCATGTAGTCGATCGGTGTGGTCGACCGGCCGGGTCCGCCACCGGTCGACACGAACACCAGGCCGAACAGGTCGACCAGCACATAGATGACGTTCGTCAAGAGAAAGTACGCCACGGTCGGCAGCAGTTGGGGCAGCACGACGAAGAACAGCCGCCGCCACCAACCGGCGCCGTCGACCTTGCTGGCCTCGATCAGCTCGGGCCCGATCGTGGAGAGTCCGGCGAGGAAGATGACCACGCCCTGACCGAGCGTCTGCCAGTAGAACGCCGTCAGCAGAACCGCGAACGCCGTCACGGTCTGGCCGAGCCAGTCCTGCGCGAGCGACCCGAGACCGATCGCGTTCATGACGCCGTTGACCGCACCGTCGGGGCTGAACAGGATCCGCATCAGCAGCCCGACCACGGCCGCCGAGAGCACCGTCGGCAGGTAGTACACCGACCGGAACACCCGCCAGCCGGGCACCCGGTCGTAGATCGCCACTGCCACCACGACGCACAACAGCAGCAGCGGCGGGATCGAGCAGAGGAAGACGAGGTTCGTCCGGAACAGCTCGAAGAACTGCCCGCCGAGCAGCGCATCGGCGTAGTTCGCCAGCCCGATCCAGGTGCCGGTGGCGCCGTTCCAGTCGGTGAAGCTGTGCCAGATCGTCGAGAACGTCGGGTACCACAGCAGCACCGCGAGGACAACGACCGCGGGTCCGATCGTCAGCCAGGCGAGCAGGGTGTCGCGCTGCCCGGGTCCTCTGGCCGCCAGGGAGAAACCCGGCCGATCCGGAGGACCTGGCCGCTCGTACGGGGAGGCGTCTCACTTGATGGCGTCTCGCTTCTTGTTCAACCGGGACAGGAACTCCGCGGCGTCGATGTCGCCGTTCCAAGCGAGCTGGGCCTGCGTGCCGAGTTCGTTGACCAGCTCGGCGGAGAACGTGTTGTCCGGCCAGAACGTGTTGGTCGGCTCGACTCCCCAGGCCTGCACCTGGTTAACGAGCTCGTCGGCGTACACGCCCCTCAGGTCGGTGCGTCCGACCAACGGGCCGGACTCACCGGTGGCGGCGTACCGCTTCTGCTCGTCGGCGCTGAGCAGGTGCTTGATGAACGCCACCGCCTCGGGCTTGTGCTGGGAGTCCTTGGAGACGATGAACGCGCTACCGCACCCGCCGACGGTGCCGCCGTCGACGCCGTCCGGTCCGACGTTGGGAAGCTTGGCGACCGCGGCGGCCTTGCCGAGCCTCTCCCGCAGTTGGGGAATGGCCGCCGCCCCACCAACGCTGATCGCGGCCCTACCGTTGTAGAGCCGCTGCAGCGCCTGGCTGTCCTCGGTCGTCGGTGCGCCCTTGGCGCAGAACTCGCGCAGCCGCAGCCACTTCGTCGTCGCGTCGACGATCGCGGGATCGGTGAACGAATTCCTGCCGGTGTTGAGCGCGCCGATCCCGGGCGGGCCGCCGGCGGCCTGGGCCAGCCAGGTGTCGTACGTGAAGAACACGTACGCGAACTTGCCGAGCGTCAACGGCGTGACCCCGGAGCGCTTGATCTTCTCGAGGTCGGCGATCCAAGAGTCGAAGTCCTGCGGCCACTTCGAAGCGTCGACGCCGGCCTTCTCCACCAGGTCGGCGTTGTAGAGCAGGACCATCGCGCCGTCGGTGCCGTTGGGCACACCGAGGATCCGATCGCTTCGCTTCGGGTCGAACCCCTCGGTGACCGCCGCCCAGCCGGACAGCGCGTCGTACTCGCGGTCGTCGAAGTACTGCCGCATCGGCTCGAGGAACGGCGCGATGCTGAGCAGATAGCTCCCCGACCACACGTTGGCCACGTCAGGTCCCGTGTGGGCAAGGCTCGCGGTCCTGATCTTCGTGAACATGCGCGCGTCGGCGGGCAGGGCCTCGACTCGGACCTGGATCCCGGTCTTCTTCGTGAACCGCCGGATCGCCTGGCTGATCCAGAAATCCTCCGGCTTCTTGGACTTGTCGTTGGAGTCGGTCGTCGAGTATCCGCTCCAGAACGTGATCGGACCCTCGCCGCCGCCACCCGAGGAACCACCCGAGCATCCGGCCAGGACTGGAGCGGCAGCGACCGCAGCACCGGCCAAGTGGACGAACCTGCGACGCGAGATGAGGTTGGTCATGGAGGTGCCTCTCGATCGATCCTGATGCGGGGATCTACCTACGTGCGACCAGCCGGTCGGTCGGAGTGGGACCGGAGAAGTCGAACCGGATCTCACGGCCGGCGCCGAACCGATCGGGGTCGAGCCAGCCGGTCTCCAGGGACACCGGTGCGCCGGGGACGTCCCCGATGTCGATGACGGTCCGGTCGTCCAGCACCCGCGCGACGACCGCCTTGGCCAGTCCGGGGTGCAGGGTGATGCCGTGGCCGTTACAGCCGAGAACGTGGACGAGGTTGGTCAGCGGTCCGGACGTACCGACCAGCGGATAGCCATCTGGTGTCATGCCGTACACGCAGTTCCAGCCGGGCAGGAAGCGCGCGGTCGGCAGCTTCCAGTGCCGGCGGATCATGGCGGCGACCTTCGCGGGATAGTCGTCGTCATTCGCCATGTCGGTGAAGTCCGGGTCGACGGTGTACGCCGGGTCGGGCAGGTGCTGGTGCTGCCCGAACAGCAGGGTGTCGCCCACCTCACCGCGGCACCAGCCTCCGGCGCCGTCGACGGCCTCCGGCCAGCCGGTCAACGGCGTACACTCCAGCCCGTCGTCGTAGCCGGTCGCGACGGCGACCTGGATCCGCTGGGGAACGAGCTCAAGGTCGGCACCGGCGAGCCCGGCGACCTTGGCGCCCCACGGCCCCGTGGCGTTGACGACCGCGCCGACGGAGTACGCCCCGCGCCGCGTGACGAGGTGGGTGACCCGGGATCCGTCGTGCTCCATGGCGAGCACCGGTGTGCCCGGCAGCACGGTGAGCCGGCCGGTCTCTCGTCCGAGGCGGGCGTACAGGTCGACCAGGGCGTATGGGTCGAGGAAGCCCTGGTTCGGGAACAGCTCTCCGCCGTCGATGTCGTCGGGCACCCACGGGAACCGCGTCCTCACCTGGTCGGCGGTGAGCAGCTCCCGGTGGTAGATGCCGTCCGGCCCGGTGTCGTACGCGAGCGAGAACGCCGACGGTTCCGGCGCCGGTTGGCCCGCGCGCCAGTACGTGAACGAGCCGTACTGGTGGAACGGCAGGTCGTGGTCACGGTGCAGCCGGACGACCCGGTCGTACCCGATCAGGCTCATCACGGCGTACAGCTCGCCCATGTCGTGCAGGCAGACGACCCCGGCCGAGCCGCCGGTCGTGCCGCCCGCGAGGGCGCGCCGCTCGAACAGCACGACCTGGACGCCGGCCGAGGCGAGCTCGTACGCGCACGCCATCCCGAGGATCCCTCCACCGACAACGGCCACCTCGGCGGTACGCCCAGTCATCGCGCCTCCCACGCAGACTTTCTATTCCAAATACAGTAAATATATCCCTAATAACGATAGAACTTCACTTCGTCCGTCGTCAACGGATTCTTGGCGACTCACCTCGCTGCGGGCGTGGGATCTATGAGCCGGACGAGGACGGGCGCCGGCGGCCTGGTCGCTGTACGGGAGCCTGAAGATGTGGGCTCACCTGCAGCGCCAGGGCGTTCCGGTGGCCCGCTGCACCATCGAGCAGCTGATGCGGGACCACGGCTGGCGAGGGATCACGCGTGCGAGGAAGGTGATGACAACCGTTGCGGACCCGGCTGCGACCCGGGCGCCGAATCTGGTTCGTCGTAACTTCCACGCCACCGCGCCGAACCGGCAGCAGGTCGCCGATTCACCTATGTTCCTTTGTTTGATAGGCGTTTCGTCTACACGGCGTTCGTGATCGACGCGTTCGCCGGGGCTGATCGGTGGGTGGGAATGCTCTGCTCGCAGACAATCGGCTTCGTGCAGCGAGCCGTACGTCAGGCTGGAGAATTTCGAAGAAAACAAGGGTTTCCGCTGCGGTCGGCGCCACACTGCGATGCCGCAATCCCGAGGAGCGACGTCACCCGGCGCGCATTCCTTTAGCGCCAGCGCGGTCGCCGCCGGTGCAGCCGCGGTCTGGGCGAACCAACGGACCGCGCACGCCAACCGTATTCGACCCCCCGATTCCGGTCATAGCACAGCGCCGCGAGGGGCCACTTCGAAGGCGGCTACGCCTCGGCCGTAAAGCACGACGAGTCGGTCGCCGTGTCTGGCGCGAAGCACTCCGGTGTCTTGGGCGAGCTGTGAGATGACGTGCTCGATCACCTGATCTGCCTCAAGGATGTCGGGTTCGTCGTAGGTGAGGTCCAGGTGATCGCCGCTGGTGAGCCGGACCCGCAGGACAACCTCCGCCATAGCTACGGACCATAGACCTGCGGCTGTTGCGCTGCTCTACACCGGTGGCGCGGTGGTTGCTGGATGGGACTTACGGCCACGTTCAGGGTCGGATCTGGGGCCGTTCCGCCTCATGAGTTTGTGCTCTGAGGGCTGCGGAGGCAGGCGCCGACCTGGTGGAGGTAGGTGAGTACTTCGCGGTAGGAACGGAACAGCCCGGCGTCATGGTAAGGGATGCCGTGTTCGTCACAGAATGCCTGGACGAGCGGTTTGGCGCGGCGCAGGTTCGGCATGGGCATGCTGGGAAACAGGTGGTGCTCGATCTGGTAGTTCAAGCCGCCCAGGGCATGGTCGACGAACCAGCTGCCACGGACGTTCCGGGACGTCAGCACCTGCTTGCGTAGGAAGTCCATTTTCTCCTCCAGCAGCGGCATGCCCTTGTGATTGGGTGCGAACGAGCACCCCATGTAGAACCCGAAGATGCCCTGGTGGACGGCAAGAAAGACCAGCGCCTTGCCAGGGGACAGCACGAGGAACACCGCCGACAGGCATGCCGCCGTGTGCAACCCGAGCAGCAGCGCCTCCAGGCCCTTGTGCTTGACACCGCGCTGCCACAGGGCGCGGATTCCGGAGACGTACAGATTCAGACCCTCCAGAAGCAATAGGGGGAAGAAGAGGAATGCCTGCCATCCGGCTAACGCTCGGCCGGCAACCCCGCGCCGTTCGCGGGCGTGTTCCTCGCTCCAGGCGATCACACCGACGCCGACGTCTGGGTCGTCGTCGACGTGGTTCGGGTTGGCATGATGGCGGGTGTGCTTGCCGATCCACCAGCCGTAGCTCAGCCCGATACCAGCATCGGCCAGCAGCAAGCCGACTATCTGTGCCGTACGTCGGGAGGTGAAGACCTGGCGGTGTCCGACGTCGTGTGCGAGGAAGGCGATCTGGGTGAACAGCACAGCCAGGATCGCGGCGAGGACGATCTGCAGCCAGGAATCACCGAGCAGGAAGAACCCCGCGATAGTGCCGCCGAGCAGCGAGAGGGTCACGACGAACCTCGCGGCATAGTGACCGGGCCGGCGTTCTAAGAGCCCGGCCTGACAGATTCGATGCGACAGCCTGGCGTAATCACTTCCCTTGGGCGGGTCTATCGCGGACGGACCGGTTCCCTTGGTGGACAGAGGAGTACTCGATCCGGGCATGCTCACGCTTCCTTCGTTCGATGGTCATGGTTGACCGGCGGGCGCTGTTCGTTCAGCTGAAACGCGCCGCCGTCTCCGTGTGCGCTGCGTCGAGGGCGCCGTGGCCGAGCATGACGCGGGTGATGGGACCGCGGCGGTGGTCCATGGCAAGAATCAACGCAGGCAGTTCCGCAACAGGAGAGCCTGGCTTCTGCAGCGTGAACAGGCTCAACGCGATGAACACCCCGGCGGAGGCGCCGGAGCTGACCAGGTCGGGCTCATCCAGGCACGGATCGCCAACTGTGATTCGGTGGGAGCTGATGTGCCACGCGAGGGGAGCGAACCCATCGGCGCCAGCGGCGCGTTCCTGTCGGTGGAAGTGCTACGCGTGCGATGCGCGATGTGGATGACGTCCCCTTCGATGGCCGGTCTGGCGGGCAACCTCAGGATGGGGATGTCGTCGACTCCGGATGCACGAACTGTACGCCGACAGACTCTCGAAAACGAATATTCTCGGGGCAGGGCTTCGGCGTGACTCTGAGAACGGACACCACCGTCGGCCAATTTACGTAACGCGGCGGCCGAGAAAAGCCGATATGTACACCCAACGCCCGAAGACGCAGACAGGCCGCGTCGAGCTGTCACGGGCTGGGATTCCGGCCACACATCTTACGCTGCGGAAATGCGCGAGTGTCGCTGCCGGCCGACTCGGCGCGACACATCCGCGTTCACGGTTTTCCCGCGAGTCAGCCTCACATGTATTGGCCGGTCGCTTCGCTTCAACGGTGCTCGCTGTCTTAGATATCATCGCTGACATCACATTGGCCACATTGATGACCACGCCATGCTCAAATGGCTCACGGTTATACCGGGCCAAAACCAGACTGCGCCGTTCGCCCAAAGCGCGCGCGATCGCATTCAATGCTTCGTCTTCTCCAGCGAAATCCCGACTCATCACGATCACGTCTTCACCGGCGATCGGGCAACCGCACCGTTAGTTCAATGTGGTCAGGCATAGTTTGGCACCTTCCCGACCAGAATCGCATGTCCCGACGTCCCATTCCCAAGTGTGCGCCCCGCAGCGGCTGACTTGCTCGCTCAGGGATCGTCCGTCCGTGACGCTGGCCGGTGGCTGGGCCATCCCCTAGCGCGCCTCGCCGCTCACCGCGACAGCGGCCTGATCATCTCCTGGCTTATCGCTGAGGGGTCCTCGGCCGCCATCTCGGCCTGCGCCGCTTGGCCAGCAGCGGTGGTGAGGATGTCGGGGGCGGGTACGGTGTTGGCGGCATCTGCGGCTAGGGCCATGGCCGCCTCGGCGAGCGGGACATTGGTGGCCGACGGGACGACCAGCAGTTCGATGTTGTAGCGGTTGTCCCAGCTGGCTGTGAGCAGATTGCTCGGCTGGGTCGTGAACCAGCCGAGCCGGATCAGCCGGCCTGCGACGCGGAGCCGAGGAGGTCGGGCATCCCAACCGCTGAGGCCAAGCATGATGCACGTAACGGGGCCCCCGCGACGGTCGTCGATGGCGAGGATCAGCCCGGGCAGTTCTTCGATCGGATCGGTTGACCGCGGCCACCAGGCGCCGTGGAGCACGGCGCTGCGCGACAGGCTCGGACCCCATCGCAGGCGGGGTGCCAACGGCGCTGGCGCCCGGGTCATGGGCCTACGGTCGCCAGCAGCAGAAGTCACGGGGCTCCTTCGCCAGGGCCACACACAGCGGCCGGGTATCGGTTCGGACCGGGCGGGTTAATGCACGAGTACGCAGCCGGAACCTGTGCGGCGTCTTCGGTGCGTGGACCTGTTGCAGACCTAACACAGGACCCTGCGGTGGGATGGCGGGCTATCTGACGGCGGTAGGCGATCGGTTCCAGATGCAGTGACCCTACGCCGGCAAACTTCCGGAAAGCCAGCGTTCCCGGACGTGGGCTTTTCGCGGGGCTCCGCAAGCTCTGCACAAATAGGACGACCTTGGCCTGGCCATCCGTGCCGCGAGGATGAGGTCGACATCAAGGCCCACCGACAACCGCCTCATCTGGCCACCGAGTGGACATCAGGTGCCGACCCGTTCGGCCAGAAAGTCTTCCCGGTCCGGTGGCCTACGGCTTGCATCGGGCACCTGGATCGCCGGATCCTCGCCGGCAACGGTGCCGGCCTGGGCGTCTTAACCTAGACTGCCCGGGCGGCGTACCGGGTGTGCGGCAACGTCTGGTTGCTGTCCGCTCGCGGGTGGGGGCTGCGTTGTGTAAGCGACCCGACCGCTCAAGGACAGCAGGTATGAGTCCCAGCCACCGCACCGAGTCCGGCTCCCCCAGCAACCCCGAGGGCATCGTCGGGGCGCGGCTCCTGGGTGGCCGATACGCCCTCGGCGAGGAGCTCGGCCGCGGTGGGATGGCCGTGGTGTGGACCGGCACCGACCAGCGCTTGGGCCGGACTGTGGCGGTGAAGACGCTGCGCACCGAAGTGGCGACCGACCAGACGGTCCAGGCCAGGTTCCGCCGGGAGGCACAGTCGGTGGCGGCCCTCAACCACCCCTCGGTCGTCGCGGTCTACGATACCGGCGAGGAGGTCCTCGACGGCGTGTCGGTGCCCTACATCGTCATGGAGTATGTCGAGGGCCGCACGCTGCGCGACGTGCTTGGCGAAGGTCCGCGCATGCCACCCGACCGGGCTCTGGCCATTGTCGGTGACGTCCTGGACGCACTGGAGTACAGCCACCGGGCTGGCATCATCCACCGTGACATCAAGCCGGCGAACGTCATGCTCATCCCCGCCGGCAAGGCCAAGGTCATGGACTTCGGCATCGCCCGCGCCATGGCCGACGCGTCAGCGAAGCTCACCCAGACCGCCGCCGTGGTCGGCACCGCACAGTACCTTTCGCCCGAACAGGCCCGCAGTGAGCCCGTCGACGCCCGCAGTGACATCTACTCCACAGGCTGCCTGCTCTATGAGCTTCTCACCGGCCGCCCGCCGTTCCTCGGGGACCCGCTGTCGGTGGTCTACCAGCACGTTCAGGAGGAGCCACAGCCGCCGTCCACGCTCGAACCCCAGGTGTCGACCGAGGCCGAACGCATCACCCTCACGGCATTACGGAAGGACCCCCTCGACCGCTACCAGAGCGCGTCACAGATGCGGGCCGACATCGACCGGGCCCTGACCGGCCAGAGCGTGGCCACCGCGCCCCAGCCGCAGGAAGCGACGACAACTCCGAACGCGCCGACCGGCACGATGCCACCGCCGACCGTCACGATGCCGCCGCCCACCCACGACGGACCACAAAGGGGCGGCGCTGAACCCCACCACGGTCGGAATCGGCGCCAGATGCGGTGGTACGCGCTCGCCGTCGTGCTGCTCGTCGCGCTCGGGGCCGCGGCTGTCGCTGGTTACCGGATGTTCAAGACGGACACCGTGGCCGTCCCAAGACTGATCGGCACGACAACCGTCCAGGCCAAGGTGGCCCTGGACGCGCACCAGTTGGAGCTGGGCAAGACGACGAAGACGGCCAGCGAGGAGGTGCCGAAGGGGCAGATCATCGCCCAGTACCCCGCACCGGCACGCTCAGCCGCGCTCGGCAGCGCGGTCGATGTCACAGTCTCCACCGGGAAACCCGAGGTGCGAATCCCCGAGGTGCTCGGACGACAGGTCGCCCGAGCACGGGCCACCCTCGAGACCGCCGGCTTCCGGGTCCGCGACCGAGAAGACACCAACTCCAGGAAACCTGAGGGCGTGGTGACGCGGGTCGACCCGCCGGGAGGTTCCGTCGTTCCCAAAGGCTCACTGGTGACGCTGTACCACTCCACTGGCCTGATCAAGGTGCCCGACGTCCAGTACAAGGACGAGGCCGAGGCGCAGGCGATCCTCATGGCGGCCGGCTTCAAGGTCAACAAGATCCCGCAGGAGAACGCCGACGCGGATCCCGGCACCGTGACCGTTCAGATCCCCGAACCCGGCACGCGCAGGTCGCCCGGCACCAACGTGAGCATCGTGATCGCGCGCAAGCCCAAACCGACACCCACGCCGCAGCACACACCCACGCCAACACCCAGTCCCTCACCGACAGACCCGGGGCTACCGCCCCTGCCCCTGCCCCTGCCCCTGCCGTTCTGACGGCTCCCAGCCATCGAGTTCAGGTGCTGGCCCGATGTGCGCCGGCCTGATTGTGCGGCGTGCTAATAATCCGCGGCGAAGTCGGCGAGCAGCTCGGCGATGTCCTCGTGGACGCCGCGTATCATTGCGGGATTGCGGGTCCGGTAGTAAGGGATCGCGATCATCTCCAGCGACAGGACCCAACCGCGAGCGCGCGCCCAGGTGTCCTGGTCGACCTCCATCGCCTCGCGGAAGGCTCGCCGCGAGTCACCGGTGAACAGGTACCACGCGGCCAGGAGATCGGCTGCCGGGTCGGCGGCCCACGCGGTGCCGAAGTCGATGACCGCGGACAGTTTGCCGCCGGCCACCAGCACGTTGCCTGGCATCAGATCTCCGTGGATCCATCTGGGCGGACCGGCAAAGGTGTCCGCCGCGAGCGACGCCTCCCAGGCGGCGAGCACGAGTCCGGTATCGAACTCGTCCCGCAACTCCTCCAGCGCCTCCCGGAAGAGCGCGTCACGCGGCGCGAGCGGTGTACCCCGGGCAAACGGGTCGTCCGGTGGGACCGGAGCCCCGCTCGTGTCGACCTCCTGCAGGCAGCGCACAAAGCCGGCAAGCTCCTTCGCCACGGCCACCGGGTCGGCAAGCTGATCCAGCTGATAAGCCTCGCCCTCCAGCCACCGGTACACACCCCACGTGAAGGGATAGTCCGCGCCGGGCCTCCCGAGGGCCAGCGGCTCGGGAATGGCCAGTGGTAGGTGAGGGGCAAGTCGCGGCATCCAGGCCAGGTCTTTCTCCACCTGGCCCTGTGTCGATGCGGTGCGAGGCAACCGGACCGCCAGGTCGGAGCCGACCCGAAACGTCACGTTGTCCGTGCCCGACGAGGCCACGACACGGACCGGAAGCCCGGCCCACTTCGGGAACTGCTCGGCCAAAAGGCGCGCCACCAGGGACGCGTCGATGTCCACTTCATCATCGTGCAGCTTGGCGACCTCAGACACGGCAACGGAGCCTCCCACGCCCCTTGCCGAGGGTCAACGCACTTTCGTCAGCTCACAAATCCCACGGAGCAGCTCGCTCCGAAAGACGTCCGTGGCCGCCGGATGACCCCTTTCGAGCCCCGGCGTGGGCATCGTGGCGGCCCGTGTCGAGGGTGACCGCTTGGGTGCCGCTATCGCTGCGGGGCCCTGGAATCAGTCACCTGGGGGCCGCTACCCGGGTTGAGGTTTGTCGTTCATGGCGAGGAGGGCGAACCCTGCGACGACCATGAGCCCGTCGACGGCGAGCGGGCCGATCGCGGCGTTGATGGCGTCCTCGCCGTACCGGGTTAACAGGCCGGTCATGTGCCGGTAGGACATGATGGCCGCGACCGCGGCGACGAGTCCGGTGCCACCGAAGCGAGCCAGGCCCCACCAGAATCCGGATCGGCGCCACTCCGGGCGGCTCATGCACTCAACAGCGAGTAGCAACGCCACTGGAACGAAGGCCCCGGCAATGCGCGGCCCCGGCGCGGGTTGAGCATGGGCGACGTTCGCCGCGATCGATGCTCCGATGCCGAGCAGGAATGCCGACCAGACCACCAGTCGGGCGCCACGCGGCTGCCAGCGTACGGATGCCGCGGCACCGTTGGGTGATGATGCCCGGGTGCCAATGGTCTGCCGGACAGCAGATGAGGTTGGCGCCGGCACCTTCGCCGACACATCACCGGCCGCTGCTGATGGCTGGTCCTGGCGCCGCTCGACTGGCGTGGCCGTCACCCCTGTGACGGCCGACGACTCCAACGGCAGGTCATTCGACTGTCGTTCGGTTGCCGCGCCGGCGGCCAAGCTCGGCCGATCTCCGGTATCGCCAGCTTGGGCAGGAGAGTCACTCTTTGGTCGTTCGGCAATCCGAACCCTGTTGACCTGCGATCGTTCAGAAGTTGGCAAGATTGCCGAAGGCTGTTCCGCTCGTACCTCTGCGATCCGGTCTCGCCCCCAGCGCTCTCCCCGGTCGAATATGGCGCCGAGCGTCTTACCCGTGAGCGGAAACTCACTGTCGAGGCTCTGCCGGAAGGCCTGCCGTGCCTCCTCCTGCAATGCCGCGGCACTGCGACCCTTCCGCCTGGCTGCCGCCGTCGTCGCCATCGTGGATGCCGTCATCGTGGTTGCCGTCATCGGGCCGCGTACCCCTCCTTGATGATCGTTTAGCGTGCGTCACGCACCCGGCATCGAAGCCAAGTGTGGCGAGCATCATGTCGCGAACCTCACTCAGGCGCCGAACAAGATCTCGCGGCACTCCTGACGCGGCAAAGCATCATGCCACCCCTCTCCGGGTGTCGCAGCGGCCGCGAGCTCACCGGCACCTTCAGCCGACGAACTTTCTCCCTTTACACCCACCTCGAGCTCACTTTGGACGACGAAGCCGCGGTCGCTCGCGGAGACCTCGCTCCGGCCCGGCCCGCCGAAACCCAGTTGCCGACTGGCCGACCCGCCGGGCAGGGTCGTCGCCGTGACCGACACCGCGAGCGACCCCGCCGCCCTCCTGCGCGCCTACGACGACCAGCTCCGCGTGGAGACCGCCTCGGCGGTCGCCGTCGAGCGGATCGGCCCGCTCACGTGCGCGACGTACCTCGGGGGCCGCGGCTTCATCACCTACCGCAGCCTCGACACAGACGGGCAGCGGGCCGACGAGGAGCAGGT
Source organism: Actinopolymorpha alba DSM 45243 (assembly GCF_000373925.1). GTDB lineage: Bacteria > Actinomycetota > Actinomycetes > Propionibacteriales > Actinopolymorphaceae > Actinopolymorpha > Actinopolymorpha alba. The sequence continues at coordinate 32,066 of NZ_KB892772.1, forward strand.
GCGCGCCCTGGTCGACGCGGCGCTCGCGCACTTCGAGCAGGACCCCTCGATCGTGCGGGTCGAGTGGAAGACCCGCGGCCACGACCACGCCCCCGGGCTGCACGACGCCCTCGTGGCACGGGGCTTCGTTCCGGACGAGCCCGAGTCGGTGATGGTCGGTGAGGCGCGGCTGCTGGCCTACGACGTGGACCTTCCCGCCGGGGTCGTCGTCCGACAGGTGACGGACGAGTACGACGTGCGCGCCATGTGTGCGATGCAGGCCGAGGTCTTCGGCGACTCCCCCGAGTTCGCCGCCGAGATGCTCGAGCAGATCCTCCACCGGCTGCGCACCCGCGACGACATGGAGATGTGGGTGGCCGAGGACCACGGCCGCATCGTCAGCGCCGGTCGGCTCGAGCCGGTCGAGGGCACGGAGTTCGCCGGGATCTGGGGCGGCGCGACCCGTCCGGAGTACCGCGGCCGGGGCATCTACCGCGCCCTGACCGCGGCCCGGGCCCGCTCGGCCCTGGCACACGGCAAGCGCTACATCAACAGCGACTCGACCGAGTTCTCCCGCCCGATCCTCGAGCGGTCCGGCCTGGTCAAGGTCTCCACCACCACGCCCTACGAGTGGCGCCGCGACCGCTGACCGACCGCTGACGTCCCACCCGCTGCGCCAGGAATGCCGCGCCGCCCTCCGCAGACGTCGCGGTGGCACCTGTGTCGCTGCAGGTCGTCATCACCGACCCGTTGTCCGGTCGTGAGGCTGTTGACGAGGGCCACGCCCTGGTGACCCGCTACAAGGTTGGCGAAGGGTGGGCACCGGTTCCGCCGCCCGGCTCACCGGCTCAACGTTCCCCAGCTCCAGACCGAGATTGACGCGGTAGCTGGAAGGGCTGGCGACCCGACCATCTGGCTGCTTGAGGTCAAGGACCCAGCCGACGTCTTCGTTGTTCCCGAGATTGGAAGAGCTTTGGACAGCTTCTTTGTCGATGGAAAGAAGCCCGCGTATGCCAGTCAGCTACAGAGGAAATTCGACGACGACCTCGAGCCACATGCGGCAGCGGTCGCCGAGGCGCTTGGTCTTCCGCCCGCTCCGCCGGAGAGCCCCTATGTCATCAAACCCATGTTCGTAAAACGGAGGGCCGCCCCGGCCGATTTCGTCAGTGGACCGTTTCCAATCACGTCGTTTCCCTACCTTCCTTATGCGCTGAGTTAGGGCCTGTTCTGGGAGGGGACCCGCTGCTTGATGCGACTTGGTTATACGCGAACGCGAGCCGCACACATGGGGGTTGAAGTGGCCGGCATTAGATCGCGGTACCTGTCGATGCCAGCCGGAGATTGTTCCACGCCGACGTATCACTTGTACGAATGCGGTTAGCGATGCAGAGTTCCTTCACCGCTACCCAGATCGAGGATTTCCGGGTTCTTACAATGGGAGTGAAGCATCCCGGCAACCAGGTAGTACCGTAGGCGCTCCTCAGGGCGCGAATAGACCGTGCGCCAATGATCCGAGGCGAACTCCGAATCTCACTGATCTATACTCTTCTCACGTTTCATATATCGCATGCTCGCTCCTCACACCTACGCTGGGGCCTGCTCAAGGGGCGAAACCTCAAAAACACTGTCCACGATGATGGGGACGCCTTGCCTCAGCGCGGCGGCTCCAAAGACGCTCCGAGCGTGACGACCAGCCTCGCCGAAGACCTCTACCATTAGGTCGGAAAATCCGTCAAGGACGGCGTGTGGCTGCTCAAAGTCAGGGGTGCAGAGAACAAATCCCTGCGCCTTTACGACTCGTACTACACGGTTCAGTGAGCCAAGTTCGGCAGTAACAGTCGCTAAAACCTGGAGCCCCGCCTCGCGCGCCGCCGCTTGCCCTTGCTCAGTGGTGTACTCGCGCCCAAGGCGACCATGCCACGATGGTGCCGGTCCCTTGCCCGACAGAAACAGCAGATTGCCTGTTTGCGCGGCGTTCACGTAACTGGCCGCAGGAGGGGCGGCGGACGGCAAGGTGATCCCTAGCATCTTCAGGCGGTCGTCGATCGAGTCGCGCGTCACGGCCGGAGACTATGCCACACGCAATTGCTCGTACCCTCGTCGGCTCTCCTGCTTGGTCTGGGGTGACTATCTCGGACTGGGATGGTGACACCTCGTTCCGATCGCTCACTCCGCCAGAATCGAGCGAAGCGAGCGCTTGAGATGGCATGACCGCAGTAAGCCGGCACGAGCCGCGCCCCTAAGGGACTTTGCAGGAATGCCTTCTCAGCGGGGGTTCATGATCTCGGTGATCCGGAGGAACCCGTCGGTGGACCGCCGCGGTCGCCGTGATCTACGGCAAGTGGAAGACGACTCTGCTGTGGGTTCTGGAGTCCGATCGGCACCGCCCAGGCGAGCCGGGCGTCTCGTGCTGTCCGTTAGAGGTCCCTATCCGGACTGTGCCGTACCCAGTCGCTAACGTCTCGGGCCATGCCACGACACCATCCTCCACCGGCAAGACCGCTGGGGCCGGACGCCGAGGGCCGGTGGGTCCGCCGCTGGACGTCACCGGAGTGGACCCGCACCGTGGATGCATGGGTGAGCCTCCGGCTCGCCGAGCAGGACCGCCGGATCATCGACGAACCCGTCACCTACCGAGCCCGCTTATGGTCCGTGGTCCGCTGCTATCCGTCTGCCGAGGGGCTGGTGTGGTTCAAGGAGACCAATCCCGGGCATCGATTCGAGGCAGGCCTGACCGCTGCCCTGGCACGTCTCACACCCGCTGCCGTCGTCGCGCCGATCGCGGTAGATCGCGCCTATGGCTGGCTGCTCTCCAACGACCACGGAACGACCCTGGACCACCCGGACGTCGCTGATCAGCCAACACGGTGCACCGTGGTCCGCGAATTGGCCCGCCTCCAATGCTCACTGCTCGGCCACCTCAAGGTTGCCGAGCACCCTGGGCTCGTCGTGCTCCCACCCAGCGCCGCGGGCGACCACGTGCGCGCTGTCGCCCGAGAATGGGCTGCGCTGCCATCGGACCATCCACTACACGCCGAGCCGGACACGCAGGAACGGGCTGCGCACGCCGCCGACGTACTAGATCGGTGCACTGCGCCCCTCAGTGACGCCGTGCCACTCGACCTGGAAATCAACGACGTCTACGCCGCGAACATCTGCGCCGACCGCTCAACCGGCACACTACAACTGCGGTTCTTCGATTTCGGCAATGCACTCTGGGGCCACCCGTTCGTCACCCTGCACGGCTTCCTCGACTCGGTGGAGGAGTGGAACGAAGCCCCATTGTCACCTTCGGACCGCGAAGCGCTCTACGACACCTACCTAACAGTGTGGCGCGAACACCTCCACGCCGACCCACAGCTACTGCGCCGCGACCTCACCGCAACCCGAGTCCTGGTCTACGTGCACCGGCTCGTTTCATGGCTGCGTCTCGTCCCGCACGCCGATCCGACCGAAATCCGAACCAGAGCAGAGATACCACGGCATCAGATGGCCAGCATCGCGGCACTGGCCGATTGACGTTCCCTATGAGATACAGCCTGGCTGGCGTGGTCTCACGGCAAACGAGGTTCGCTACCGGTTCAGAGCAGCAGTTGCGTCCATGCAGAGGTGTTCTTCCACGTCTGGTCGTCGGTCGCGAACCCCACGAAAACGGCTGCTACGTCGTCGAGGCTGGCCATGAGTGTTCGGTAGTGCCGGTCGGGTGCACCTTCCCGGTACTCCACGGCGTAATGTCCTTCGGGGACATCGCCGGCCTGCTGTCCGACGCCGACTTGGACGAACCAGTCAGGTTCCTTCTCCAGGCTGGCGTACCAGTTTCGCTCGGAGAGCGCCTGCAGCAGGCGGCGCAGGTCAGCGGGGGCGGGGCTGTCGACCATGCTGCCGTCGTAGAACTCGAGCCGCAGTTCGTTCATATCTGGCCGCGGTGGGTTGTGAACCCGACCGGACTGCGGATCGAAGCAGACCAAGCCGTGCTCGGCTGCAAGCGGGATGATCCACCGTGCGACTTCCTGCGCACAAGACCACCGAATGTTCATGATCAGATGACTAGGCGAGAGGCCGGGGCTCATGCACCAGGGCGAGTCGTCCAAGGCTTCATCGGTAAGGCCCTCCAGGGCAGGGAACCGCTCGGTCACCGCCTGGTAGAAGGCCTCGACACGGGGATCGGCCGCCACAACCACGGCATGATCGTGAGCCAGCTGCTCGCAGATCTGTTCGGCCAGCTTGACCGTAACGGGCTGAGGTAATCCCCACACGTAAAGATCAAAACTCATCTGGCCGTGACCTCCTCACTCTCGGGCCGCCAGGCCGCTCCCGATGATACGAACCGGGTCAAGTCGCGGGGCGACCTGGAAACCGGTGACCGGGTGCAGCGAGGTTGTCCGAGGGCTGCGACATCTGCCTGAGCCTGGACGGTGACCGCTACGACGTCGCATCCGGCTACGTCTGCGCACACAACGAATCTGATGGGACCTGGATGCGCCGCGCCGGCAAGAAGGCCGCCGGGCGGCTACTAGACGACCGCACCTGGGACCAGATCCCCGCCGCTAGCTGACCTGCAAGCCCGCGCTCTGGCCTTCCCGCACTTTCAGGAGATCAGCCGTGACGATGCCTGCCAGACCCCTGCACGTGGTCACCGAACCCGACAACACCTCCGACACCCGCGACGACCGGTGGGAGCCACCCGTGCCGCTCACCGGCAGGCACCAGCTACCCCCTTCCCGGTGGAAGCGCTCCCCGCGTGGGTCGGTGACTACGTTCAGGCAGTGGCGACCGAGACCGAAACCCCGGTCGACCTGCCCGGCCGCATCGCCCTCGCCGCCCTGTCGACAGCGGCCGGCGGCCGCGCCGAAGTGGAGGTACGGGGCCGCTGGCACGAGCCAGTGAACATCTTCACCGTCGTCGCACTCCCACCCGGCTCCCGCAGATCCGCAGTGTTCTCCGCAATCATCCGCCCGCTGCTCGACGTCGAACGCGACCTCGCCAACGACGCCAAGGTCGCCATCGCCGCCGCCGAACTAGAAAGGAGGATCGCCACCGAACGCGCGGAGAAAGCCGCCCGCACCGCGATCGGCGCAGACCCACTCAACGCAGGTCAGGCCATCGGCCTTGCCACCGACGCAGCGATGGCCGCCGAATCCGCGGACCACAGGCAGGCAGCACAGCCCGTACCCGCGAGAAAGCCACATCCCACGGATCGTTCCTGCGTTGGGCGCATAGGGAGGCTCACTATCCTGCCGCAATGATCGAGATCCCGGAGGAGTTCGCGCGACAGCTCATCGATCGTGAGGGCGATCCGGGCCGTGCCTGGCTGGCGTCTCTGCCTGGCTTGGTGGATGATGTCCTCCAGCGGTGGCGCTGCACGCCGACAGGGCTGATCGGCGGCAAGGTCGGGATCGTCGTGGCTGTGCAGCGTGACGATGGCACACCTGCAGTGCTGAAGATCTCCTTCACCCATGCGGGCAACCGGTACGAAGCTCGTGCGTTCGCCACCTGGGCGGGCCGTGGCGCCGTTCAGTTGTACGAACGTGACGACGCCAAGTTCGCCATGCTGCTGGAGCAGGGCGAACGGCAGACCCTGGACGATCTCGGCGACGCCGACCACGCAACGGCAGTGCTGGGTCGACTCGCCCGACGACTGGCCGTCGAAGCCCCGCCCAACCTCCCCCTGCTGTCGAATGATGCCGATGAGTGGGATCAGACGCTCTGCGAGAACTCCAAGACGCCTGGGCATCCGCTGTCGCAGCGCGCGTTGGGTGCGGCAGTTGCCACCATTCGCGACCTCGGCCGCAACCAACCGAGCACCATGGTGCATGGTGACTTGCACTTCGGGAACGTCGTCCGCGCCCAGCGCGAGCCGTGGCTGGTCATCGACCCCAAGGGTTTCGTCGGAGACCTCGCCTTCGACGCGGTTACGGTGCTCCACTGCAGTCTCGACAGCCTACGCAGGGCCGATGACCTCCGATCGGAGTTGCACCGTCGTTTGGCGATCTTCGCCGATGCCGCCGAGATCGACCGTGAACGAGCCGTCCGCTGGACACAGGCCCGTGCTGCGATGAGCGCTTGTCGCGGTCGGGCGGTCGACGACGCAGACTGGGAAGCCCAGTTCCGCGAGCAGACGGCCGAGCTTCTGGCGTGACACCTACGACCGCCAGGAAGGCCGAGTGTCACTGCACACGCGCAGGAGCCTCGTGCCAGAGACCGTGCAACGCGCCAAGGAACTGCATCCACACGAGGTGGCCCCGTGGCGAACTCGGGCACAGGCGCGAACTCCGTCATTCGGCGCTTCCCCTCGAGGTTCGATGTCGGATCACACGCCGACCTTGACACGGCCACCATTCCCCTTCCCTCACCTGAACATGTGAGAGATGACCAGCGCCTGCGGCAATCGTGGTCGGGAGCAGCCGTGGTACCTCGGCGAGCGCGGCAATGGTGGCCGATCGCCACCGACTCACGGACCGTTGGGGTAGGTAGTCACGCGGGGCGGCCGAACGTGTGGCGGGCCCAGTCGGCGAAGCAGGTCCAGGCAACCTCGGGGTGGGCGGCGTGCAGCGGGGCGATATCGACGCGGTAGCCGGGCCCGTTCAAAAACTCCACATCGCGTGCATATCGGGGTTACCGATCGCCTCCAGCGGCACCCGCTCATGGCGTACCCCCGCCCCAGCGCGGCGCTCAGCGCGGCTGCCATCTGGGCGGGAGTGGGGGCATCGAACGTGCCATGGTCGGGTCGGGCCAACTGCTGCAACAGCGGTGGGCCCGTTAGGTCGATGCACGGTGTTCCTGCGCGGTCGGTGACCAGTTGGCGAGTTGGTTGAGTACGGCCAGGTGAGCATGGAACGCTGCCCTGCCGGCCCGGGTGGCCGACAGCCAGGTACGCGGCCGTCGCCCGACCTGCCCCTTGGTGACCTTCACGTACCCGGCCTGTTCCAGGGCGGTCACGTGCTGGGACAGCACGGAGTCGGTGATCTCGACGGTATCCCGGATGAACTTGAACTCAGCCTTGTCCGCCGGCAGGAGCGCCGCCATGATCGAGAACCGGGTGGCGTTGTGAATGATCGCGTCAAGCTGGTGGCGCGGATGGTTCACGTCCGTCTCCCCTCGCGCCAGGCGCCCACGAGGAACGGCAGGGCCATGACCCCTCCGGCTGCCGACCACCAGCCCAGCGACGTACCCGCCTGCCACCGGACGACCGGGCCGATCACGACCAGGTACGCCCCGAACCAGGCCGCCATGGCGATGAGAAGCCTTCGGAAACCACCCCTGGGCTGGACCTCGTGCGATCGCGCCCACGTCCCCAGTAGACCGATCGCCATGGCCCAGGCAACTGTCGCGGCGAGCCGGGCGGCGAACGACGGGAAGAACGCCTCGACAGCCACGATCAGCCCGAAGGCCAGCAGGCCCATCAAGACCATGTAACCCGACCACCACCGCCCCGCCGCCGTGGTACGGCCTCCTGCCCGCGCCGCTTCACCCAGTACCGTTCGGGCCCGCGCCGCATCCTGCTCCACCATTTTGCTCCCTAACTCGTGAAGTACTTTAGGTACGCTAAAGTACTTCAGGGCGAACCCGCAAGACCATAACCGCAAGTCACGTTCGGGGTCCGCGGACCGCATCTACCGACGCGCGGGTGGGGCGTCGCCGAGATGCTGCAGCAGCCCTGCTCGGCACCGAGGGCTCTCAGCTTTCCAACTGCTTCAGAGCCCATTTGGCCCGTGCTCGTCGTGGACGGCGCGCGGCTTGGGCGTCCCACTTCGACTCGAATACCAGCCCACCGGTACGCGGCGGCGGGAGCCTGGCGACACTCTTCGCCAGGATCGGCGCCCGTATCCGCACGTCGAGCAGATACCCACCGATGCTGAGGCAGGGTTTGATCGTCAGCCGATTCCTCTTCAGCGGTGATACTCGAAAGTTCTGATCAGCAGGGCTGTCTAAACTCCGGGCTCCCGACCTGCGAATTCATCAGCCGGTTGCGGGAATGCGTGTCGGCACCGATGAGTTGTGGGCAGGGTGCCGGTCTGATCCTGCATGGCCAGGACTTGTGAGGCCGTCAGCCGGATTGCCGGTTGTGACATCGACAACTACTACGAGCGAGGATTCATGTCTGCCGAGTTGCCTGATCGTTCTGTGACGGCCATCCCTGCCGCCCCGGGACGCACTCCTGCCGTGGTCCTCGTGTTGGTGCTGGCGAGTTTCGTGGTGATCCTTAACGAGACCATCATGCTCAACGCGATCCCGCGGCTGATGGCCGACCTGCAGATCACTGAGCAGGCTGCGCAGTGGGTCTCCACCGCGTTCATGCTGACCGTGGCCGCGGCTATTCCGGTCACGGGGTGGTTCCTGCAGCGGGTCTCTACTCGCCACGCCTACGCCACAGCGATGGGTGTCTTCCTCGCCGGGACCGCGCTGGCTGCGGCCGCGCCGGTCTTCGAGGTTCTCCTCCTCGGGCGGATCATCCAGGCCGTCGGCACGGCGGTGATGATGCCGCTGCTGATGACGACCCTGATGACCGTGGTGCCCGAGGGCGACCGGGGCCGGGTGATGGGCAATGTGACGATGGCGATCTCGGTGGCCCCGGCGCTGGGGCCGACGGTCTCGGGTGTGGTCCTGCAGCTCGGCTCCTGGCGCATGCTCTTCCTGTTGGTGTTGCCGATCGCGGGCACGGTCACCTGGTTCGGCCTGCGTCGCCTCGAGAATGTCGGCGATCCGCAGGACAGCACCATCGACTGGCTCAGTGTGATGATGGCCACTGTCGGCTTTGGTGGGCTGGTCTACGGACTCACGCAGTTCGCCGAGGGCGGGGTCGGACGGTCGGCTGTGTTCGTTGTGGTCGGGCTGGCGGCGATCGTGGGCTTCGTGACGCGCCAGTTGCATCTGCAGCGCAATGGCTCGCCTCTGATGGACCTGCGCACGCTGCGGCACTCGACGTACGCCAGGGCCTTGATCCTGATGTCGGTGGCGTTCATGACGATGCTGGGCTCGATGATCCTGCTGCCGCTCTTTTTGCAGAACCTGCGCGGCATGAGCCCGCTGCAGACCGGGCTGCTGGTGATGCCCGGCGGGCTGGCCATGGGTCTGCTGGGCCCGACCGTCGGACGGCTGTTCGACCGGTTCGGTGGGCGGGTGTTGGTGATCCCCGGCTCCGTCGGGATCGTGACTGCGGTCGCCGGTTTCGCTCAGGTGTCCATGACGATGCCGTACTGGCAGGTGCTTGGACTGCACATGCTCCTGATGTTGTCACTGGCCGCGGTCTTCACCCCAGTCTTCACGCTCGGGTTGGGCGCGCTGCCGCCGCACCTTTACTCCCACGGCAGCTCGATGCTGGGCACCCTGCAGCAGGTTGCCGCGGCGTTCGGCACCGCACTGGCGATGACCGTGATGTCCGCACGTGCCGACCAACTGATGACCGGTGGAGTGGCCGCGGGTGATGCCGAGCTCGGCGGGATGCGGCTGGCTTTCCTGGTCGCGGCGGCGGCGTCGCTTGTCGTGGTCGCGATCGCGCTGCGGATGCCGCGACGCCAGAGCCACGACTCGCAGGACGTGCAGGACGACGAGTTGGACGAGCTCCAGCCCGCCTGCTGAACAGACGACCATCGGTCGTTGGTATCGAGAGCCCGCCTGCGGTGGGTGGTTGCGGACCGGGGCCCCAGCCGCCTCCGTGCACCAGGCCACGCTCGCCGGCCGGCGAGGATGGCGTGCCAGTCCGCGACCGGCTTCAGCCAGCAAGCGAGCACCCCGCCGAGCACTCTGTCGGATGCTCGGCGCAGCGGCGCTTCTCATCGGTGTATTCACCGCCAGTTCCAGCAGGCGCTGCCGTGCGGAGGTCTTGCCACCCGTTGTGGTCAGCTGTACGGACGGTCATTCGTAGCCGGGGCGAGGCTTCCTTCGGACGAACCGGCGCCGTTGATCGCGTCGATAGTGCTGCGGCTCGCTGACCGCGGCCAATGAAAGCGTCGAGCCGCTAGCCGGTCTCCCTGCCTGGTAGGGGCGCGCAAGCCAGAAAGCTCTCGTACGCCGCGCGCGCGTCGTCGTCGACGAGTGGTTGTTGATTGGAATAGCGGCCATCGGTACGGTCGCGCTTCGGGCCTGACATCCAGAACTCTTCTCCGGTGTCGACGTCGTAGAAGTTCGAATCGAAGTTGGCCCTTGGCGTCATGATCCGCTCGGGCATTCCCGAAGGGTAGGTCCGTAGGCCGGTAGCCACTGGTTTGTCGATTGGCTGCAGAAGCGGACGCACGTCAGGCGCCGGTGATGCCGAACTTCTCCAAGACAAAGCGCCAGAACAGTCCGGCGACCCACAAGGTCGGAGGTCGGCGGGCTAACAAGCTCGGGGCCGCCACTGGTGGTGGATGCGGTGGTCGTCGAGGTTGTTGCTTGGGTCGACGCCGTGGTCAGTGGAGATCGAGACGTCGTCGAGCCCGAGCCCGGTCACGCCGACGATCCTGCCCAGCTCACGAGCGACGACGGAAACTCGCTCGAAACGGACGTCGCGCATCGGGCTCTCGGGGTATCCGTCGAGGTCGAACGCTTGGGACGGGCCGTCGTAGCTGGGGTCGAGCTCGGCCCGGATGTTGGCGACGGTGAGCCCGTTGACGTCGGTGAGAGGCGCCTCGGCCGGTGTCGGGGTCGCGAGCACGTGCCACCACGGCGGGATCGCACCCTCGACATCCGCGGGGATCTCGACGGCGTTGAACCACGGGTACCAGTTGAGCGCCACGCTGAACGGGAACGCGACGTTGCGCATGGTCGAGTCGCGGAACTCGACGCCGCGGACGAAGCCGCTGCGGGACCGAGACGACTTGATGCGGAACCCGTAGTCGGTGCCGGTGAACTCCAGGTCGTGGAACCGGACGTCCTGGATACCGCCGGATAGGTCGCTGCCGAGGGCGACGCCGAGCCCTTCGCCGATCCGGCAGTTGCGGACCTCGATGTCGCGGCATACCCGGCCGACCCGCAGCCCGTCGGCGTCCCGCCCGGACTTGAGCACGATGTTGTCGTCGCCGCAGGCGATCGTGCAGTTCTCGACCAGCACCTCAGTGCAGGAGTCGATGTCGATGCCGTCGGTCGACGGGCCGAAGCTGTCCTCAATGGTGATCCCGTTGACGTATATGGCATTCGAGTAGCACAGGTGGACGGTCCAGAAAGGGGAGCGGCGGATGGTGATCCCCTCGATGGAGACGTCGCGGCACTCGTGCACGAGCAGCACCCGCGGTCGCCGCACGTCGTAGTCGGCGGCCCAGCGCAGCCCGCGGCCGTCGTACTCGGAGCGCAGGCCGCCGGTGCCGTCAGGCCCCCAGTAGCGGTCCCACCAGAACTGGCCGCGCCCGTCGATGCCGCCGGACCCGGTGATGCGAAGGTCGTGCAGGCCGAAGGCGTTGAGGATGGCCGCAGGTCCGTCCATCTCGATGCCCGCCACTCGGGAGAACACCGTCGGGTAGTTCTCGTCGTCGGTCGCGGCCACCAGCACTGCTCCGTCGCCGAGGTGGAACTCGATGCCGGAGGCGAGGAACAGCGCGCCGACCAGGTAGCGGCCCGCGGTGACGGTGACTCGTCCGCCGACTTTCGCCGCGGCGTCGATGGCCGACTGCATGGCCGCGGTGTCGAGCGTGGCGCCGTCGCCGGCCGCGCCGTGATTCCGCGGGTCGAAGTCGATGCGTTGCACGATGCTCCTCGGGGTCGGTGGGAACCTCGGATCAGCTGGGTCGCCGTCAGGCCGATGCCGCCTCGGCCCAGGACGCGGCGGCTTTGCGCAGCCGCGCTCGCGCCGAATCGGTCAGGGGCGAGTGCGGGGCGCGAACGTCGCCGGCCTCCACGCCGTGCCAGCGCAGCAACTCCTTCAGCACGGCCACGTTGAAGCGCCCGTTGTCTTCGGCCCTGATCGCCTCGATCGGGCCGATGGCGTCGCGCAGCAGCTCGCCCAGCCCGTTGAGGTCGCCCCGGCGGGCGGCGGCATGTACGGCGAGCGCCGCCTCCGGGCGCACATTGGCGATGCCCGAGGTGAAGCCCCGGACACCCAAGCTGGCGAACGCAGGCACCCGGGACTCGGCGAGCCCGTTGATCCACACGCAGTGCGCGGCCGATGCGTCGTTCAGGAGCGTGGCCAGGGTGAAGAGGTCCTCGCGGGCGTACTTCACCGCCACGATGTTCGGGTGTGCCACGAGCCTGGCGAGGTCGTGGCCCTTCACCCGGGTCGAGCGCAGGTAGAGGACGACGGGGAGCGGGGCGCGGTCGGCGACCTGTTCGTAGTACGCAACGAGGCCCGACCCATCGCCGAACGGGTCGGCCGGCTCGTGCACCATGACGGAGTCGTAGCCGAGGTCGCGGGCGAACTCCGCGTCGGCGAGCAACGTTCCGAGGCTCCCCGCCACGCCGGCCACAAGCAGGGCGTCCGTCCGGCCCAACGCGACCGCGCGCAGTGTGCTCCGCCGCTCGTCGATGTCCAGCTGCTGCACCTCCGCGGTGTTGCCCAAGGCCGTGAGGGCATGGATACCGGCGCGGTCGGCGCGGGCGGCGATCTCGGTAGCGACGTCCTCGTTCACGCTGGTCGTGTGGTTGCGGTACGGAGTGACCAGGACGATGGTGACGCCGTCGAACGCTGCGTGGTTCATGCGACCGGGCCCGAAGCCGGAAGTTCGATCTCCGCCGACATCTGCCGGGCCTGGGCGGTGAGACCACCGTCGATCGTCAGTACCTGCCCTGTCACGTAGGCCGCCTCGTCCGAGGCGAGGAAGGCGACGGCAGCGGCGACCTCGGCGCCGGTCCCCGCCCGCCCGAGCGGGATCGGTGACGCCTCGCGCCGTCGCACCTCGTCGGAGAGCGTGTCGTAGCGGTCGTTGACGATGGCGCCAGGCGCCACCGCGTTCACCCGGATACCCGAGAGCGCGAGCTCGAGGGCGGCAGCCCGGGTGAACGCCTCGACCGCGCCTTTGGTGGCGTCGTAGGCAACGGCGCTGCGGTGTGCCCTGGTCGCGCCGATCGAGGAGATGTTCACGACCGACGACCCTGGTGGCATCACACGGGCGGCCGCCGCCGTGCACAGGTAGACGCCGCGGGCGTTGACGGCGAAGCTCCGGTCCCACTCGTCGAGGCCCAGATCGGCGAACGGCACCCGGCCGAGCATGGGCACGGCCGCGTTGTTGACCAGGACGTCGACCCCGCCGAGCTCGGCGACGACCGCGTCGGTCATCGCGGCCACTGCGCCGGGATCGGAGACGTCGGCCTCGACGCCGAGCGCCGTGTGCCCGTCGGCCTCGACGCCGAGCGCCGTGTGCCCGTCGGCTCGGAGCCGCTGCGCTACGAACCGCGCCTCCTCGGCGGATATCCCGTTGACGGCGACGTTCGCGCCCTCCGCCGCGAACCGTGTGGCGATCGCCAGCCCGATGTTGCGTGTGGCGCCGGTCACGATGACGCGCTTCCCGGCGAAGCGTAACGGCCAGATCACGAGGTCCTTCCCCCCACTCGGTCGATGACGGCCTCCACCGTGGCCGTGTCCGCGCCGGCCGTGTCCCAGCGCAGCGGCCCGGCCGCCGCGGCCAGCCGCTCCGGGTCGAGCGCCACCCCCAGCCCCGGCCCCTGCGGCACGACGAGCCTGCCGTCGCGATACTCGACGGGCCGCTCGACCACGTCGCCGGTGTACAGGAGCGGGCCGACGGGGTCGCACGCCACGGACGCGGACTCCGTCGCGGCGCCGAAGTGCGCCGCCGCGGCAGTGCCGATGGACAGCTCCTGGGTGGTTCCGATCAGGCAGCGCAGCCCGGCGGCCTCCGCGATGGCCGCCACCCGTCGCGCTGGCGTGATGCCGCCGAGCGCGAACAGCCCGACGTTGAGCACGTCGACTGCCCGGGCCGCCACCAGCTCCAGCGCCCATGCGCCGTCGTAGACGTGCTCGCTCACAGCCATGAGGGTGCGCCGGCGGACGAAGGCCAGGCCAGCGGCGTCACGCTCGCGGGCGGGCGCCTCGACTAGCTCGTAGTCCAGCTCGCGGGTCCGCTCGACGAAGCGGGCGGCGTCGACGGCGTCGAGCAGGTTGGAGAAGTCCAGGGACTTGATGCGCAGCCGGTCGCCGAACCGCGCCCGGGCCGAGCGCAGGAACGTCTCGTCGAGCTCCAGGTGGCGCCCGACGTAGACCCGGAACAGCGAGAAGCCCTGGTCCAGTCGTGCCGCCAACAGTTCCAGGTTGGCCTCGACGTCGGCGGCACGCTGCTGACGGAAGATCGGATAGGCAACGGCGAGCGAGGACCGCACCGGGCCGCCGAGGAGGTCGCTGACGCTGCGGCCCTGCCGCTTCCCGCGCAGGTCCCACAGCGCGATGTCGACACCGCACTTGATAACTGCGGCCTTGTCGTAGAGATGACCGGCGGACGGGAAAGCGGCCTCCAGCCGCCGCGCCGCCTCGTTCGCGGCCTCCACGTCGAGGCCGCGGAGCAGTGCGTCGAGGGTGCGTTCGAGCTCGGCGACGTCGACGTGGAACCGCGGCAGGTGCTGGAAATCGGACATCTCGCCGATGCCTGACAGGCCGTCGTCGGTGCGCAGTTCGACGATGACGTGCCCGCAGACCAACCCGGTCGCGCGTGCGACGTTGACCGGGCTGAGCCGGACGGCGCTGACGCGGCTCAGGGCTGCCTCACTCACCGGAGTCGAGGTTGCGCAGGAGCGCGGACGAGGAGCGGGTGATGTGCTCGCGCATCAACTGCTCCGCGCGACCCGCGTCGCCCCGCTCGAAGGCGTCGAGGATGGCGGCGTGCTCCAGGCCCTCGGTGTCGTAGGTCGCCTGGGCGCGCCAGCCGGCGGTGGCGATGAACGTGTTCAGTACCTGGATCTTGTCCAGGAAGTCGACGAGCAGGGGGTTGTCGCAGGCCACGTAGAGCTCACGGTGGAACTGCCGGTTCTTCAGCCCGAGCTGGGCCGGCTGGTCGGCGCGGAGTAGCGCCTGTGCCTCGCTCAGTGCCTGCCGCGCGGCCGGGTGCGGACCTGGCGGCCGCTGCTCGACGGCCAGCCGGATCGCCGTCGGCTCGACGGCGGCACGCGCGACCGTCACGTCGCGGACGGTCGCCGCGTCGAGCGTGCGGACGCTCATCCCCTGGTAGGCGTTGAGGACGACCAGGCCGCTGGACTGCAGCTGCTTCAGCGCCTCCCGGATCGGCGTCTTGGATACGCCCAGCATGGTCGAGAGCTCCCGCTCCACGAGCGCAGTGCCCTGCTGCAGCGTGCCGTTCAAGATCGCCTCTAGCAGGGCGTCGCGAACCCGGTCGCCACGGGAGATCGGCCGCTCGAGCGGCAGTGACGGGGCCTGGCCCTCCGGGACAACGAGGAACGTCATGGCGAGATCGTACTGTCCTGCGATACCAGCATGCAACTCATCCATGATTTGCCTTCGTACGTCTAACGATGCTTTGACCAGTGGATTTGTGACGCTGGTCGAGCTGCCGCCGTCACCAAATTTGCCTGAATTGACCACGTGGTATCGCACGATCCTGAATTGGTGCCATACTGCCGGCTACCTGATGACCGCTGGCTCAAGGAGGAAGCGTGCGCGATCGGGAGACACTGCGGTGAGCGCGATCGGCGAGTTGAGGGCGCTGAGCAGACGTTCCGGCAGGGACGGGCCAAGAGTCAGGCATCGCGACAACCGCGCGGCGTACCTCTTCCTGCTGCCCTGGTTCGCCGGCCTGCTGTTCGTCACCGCGGTGCCGATGCTGGCCTCGCTCTACTTCTCCTTCACGAAGTTCAACCTGCTGCAGCCGCCCCGGTTCATCGGGCTGGACAACTTCACGCGGATGTTCCATGACGAGCGGTTGTGGGCGGCGCTGCGGGTGACGTTCACCTACGTCCTGGTCTCCGTGCCGCTCCAGCTGATACTCGCGCTGCTGCTCGCCGTCGTGCTCAACGAGGGCGTGCGTGGGCTGGCGATCTACAGGTCGGTGTTCTACCTGCCGTCGCTGATCGGCGGCAGCGCTGCGATCGCCATCCTGTGGAAGCAGATCTTCGGAGCCGAAGGGCTCGTCAACCACGTGCTCGCGTTCTTCGGTGTGCCGGGCGAGAGCTGGGTCGCGAACCCCAGCACAGCACTCTCCACGCTCATCACCCTCGGGGTCTGGACGTTCGGCGCGCCCATGGTGATCTTCCTGGCGGCGCTGCGGCAGATCCCGGCCGAGTACCTCGAGGCGGCCGAGATGGACGGGGCTGGTCGGGTGCGGCGGTTCTGGAGCATCGTGGTCCCGCTGCTCACGCCGATCATCTTCTTCAATCTTGTGCTGCAGATCATCGGGGCGTTCCAGTCGTTCACCCAGGCCTACATCGTGTCTGGCGGCACCGGCGGACCGGCCGACTCGACGCTGTTCTACACGCTGTACCTCTACACGAGCGGCTTCGCGAACCTCGACATGGGCTACGCCTCGGCGCTCGCCTGGCTGCTGGTGGTCATCATCGGCGCCTTCACCGCCGTCAACTTCTGGGCCTCGAAGTCCTGGGTGTTCTATGACGACTGAGCTGCGGACGCCGCCGAGGGTGAGCGGAGGCCTATCCCGCCGTGCGGACCGGGCGCTGCGCCGAGCGTCCGGCGCAGCGCGCGGCCGCCGGCTGCTGCGTCACGTCCTGCTGATCCTCGCGGCGGTGGTCATGTTGTACCCCGTCCTCTGGATGGTCGCGGCCTCGCTGCGGCCTACCGACGAGATCTTCCGCGATCCCAGCCTGATGCTCGACGACGTCGATCTGTCGAACTACTCCGATGGCTGGTCGGCGCTTTCGCACCCGTTCGGCGTCTACTTGCTGAACTCGATGATCGTCGTCATCGGAAGCATCCTGGGCAACCTGGTCTCCTGCTCGCTTGCCGCCTACGCGTTCGCGCGGCTGGACTTCCGCGGCAAGCGGGTGTGGTTCGCCATCATGCTCGTCTCGATCATGCTGCCGGTCCACGTGGTGATCGTGCCGCAGTACTTCATCTACTCCGAGCTGCACTGGGTCAACACGTTCATTCCGCTGATCCTGCCCAAGCTGCTGGCCACGGATGCGTTCTTCATCTTCCTCATGGTGCAGTTCATCCGCGGCATCCCGCGCCAGCTCGACGAGGCTGCGCGCATCGACGGCTGCGGCCACCTGCGAATCTTCGCGCAGGTGCTGCTACCGCTCATGGTTCCCGCGCTGGCCACCACCGCAATCTTCACATTCATCTGGGTCTGGAGCGACTTCTTCACCCAGCTGATCTTCCTGACGAAGCCGGAGAAGTACACAGTGCCGCTGGCGATCCGCGCCTTCATGGACGTCTCGTCCGGCACCAACTGGGGTCCGATGTTCGCGATGAGCGTCGTGTCGCTGGTCCCGGTCTTCCTCGTGTTCCTCATCGGACAGCGCTTCCTGGTCCGGGGCATCGCCACTACCGGCGGCAAGTAGCCGCGCCTCCGCCCCACGGGCTCGATGAAAGGACGTGACACCATGACCGCAAGGTTCCGCCGCACCGTCGCGGCGAGCGCGCTCGCCGCGATCGCGGTATTGCTCACCGCCTGTGCCGACACGACCGGCAGCACGTCCGGCGAGGACGGCACGATCACGCTGACGATGACGTGGTGGGGCAACGACACCCGGCTTAAGAACACGCGCGCGATCATCGACGCGTTCGAGCAGGCGCACCCGGACATCACCATCGAACCGACCTACTCCGACTACTCCGGGTACTGGGACAAGCTCGCGACGCAGACCGCGGCCGACGACACGCCGGACATCATGCAGATGGACGAAATCTACCTGAGCACGTACGCGCAGCAGGGCGTGCTCCTGGACCTGTCCGCCCTGAAGGACCAGTTCGACCTGTCCGGCTACCCGCAGTCGGCGATCGACTCCGGCTCCGTCGACGGGACGCTCTACGCGCTGGCCTCGGGTGCGGCCTCCTACGCGTTCGTCGCAAACCCCGGCCTCTTCCAGAAGGCCGGGGTCGAGGTCCCAGACGACACCACCTGGACCTGGGACGACTTCCTTGCACTGACCAAGCAGCTTAGCGAGAAGGGCGGCGGCGACTACTACGGTTTCGCCAGCTCCTTCGGGTACGACGAGGGCTCGCTCCGGCTGTGGCTGCGGGAGCAGGGCGAGACCCTATTCGACGCCGATGGAAAGGTCGCGGCGTCCGAGGACGCCGTCGCCAGCTTCTTCGACTACCTGACGCAGCTCGTCAAGAACGGGTCCACACCGCCGGCATCGACGCTGCAGGAGGGTCAGGGCGTGGGGCTCTCGGAGACCTTCCTCGCCACGAACCGGGTGGCCGTCGGCTCCTTCTGGAACAGCCAGCTCAGTGCGCTCAGCGACGCCAGCGGCTCGCCGCTTCAGTTGCTGATGCTCCCGGAGTCGCGGGGCAGCGACTATCTGAAGCCGTCGTCGTTCTGGGTGGGATCGGGACGCACCGACCACCCGGAGGCCGTCGCGCAGTTCATCGACTTCATGGTGAACAGCGACGAGGCCGCCGACATCCAGCTCACCGAGCGCGGCATCCCGCTCAACGAGGACGTGCGCGCGCACATCGCCCCGAAGCTGTCCGAGGTCGACCGGGCCGCGGTGGAGTACATGGACGGGCTCGAACTCGGCGACGCCGAGCCGGTCACGCCGCCGAACGGAAGCCAGCTGGTCCCCATCCTCAGCCGGTACGCCGAACAAGTCGTCTTCGGTAAGCTGTCTCCGGACGAGGCAGCCGCGGGCTTCCTCCGCGAGCTGAAGGACGCCGTGGCGAACGGCTGATCCGAGGCCGGGACCGACCCGGCACCTGTCCGGCGTACGGTCCGCGCCGCCCTCTCAAGGTAGTAGCGCGGGTTCGACGTTCGAGTCTTGTCGGCTGCTGCGGCTGTCCGAGCTGAACAACCCGCTGTTCCTCGAATGTATTCGGCTGTCATCGGCTCGAATCTCCTTTTCAGCGGGTCCGAGGAGAGGGGCGTCCTGCTGGGGCTGGTCGACCCTGACGACTTCCACAACCGCCGAAACGGCGCGGTCTGGCGTGCCATCCGGTATCTCGCCACCCGCGAGGGCGGTACTCCGACGACCAGGATCCGCGATGTGGTCGACGAGATGGGGTGGACGCCGGGCGTCGAAGACGCCTATCTGAGCCGTTTGGTCGACCACGCGGGGAAGCAGTGTGTCCCCTCCAGGGCCAGCGCGCGCGGGCGGCGGCCCTCATCGTGTCGATGGGCGCCGCTGCTCGTTGCGGATGTCCTTCAGTAGGGCCAGGCCGATGCTGGAAGCCCCGCAGAATCGCGCACCCCGCCACTCCCTCCTGGTCGCCCAGAGATCATCTCGCATCGGCCTACGCTTCACAGACGAATCTGGTCCCTGCAGTAGCCGCAAAGCAGATGCCCACGCGCCATTGAACTCATCCTCGACCTGGTTCGAGCCGGAGACACCGCGCGAAGGCGCGGAGGCATCTGCGTCATGTAGCTGCGCAGCGGCTAGGAAGGCCCTTTCAATCTTCGAGGTACCAGCGGTGGAGCAGAGTGGACACAGGCGCCCCGCCGAGCGATCGATCACGGCAGCGTCCCACTCGTGCTCGGGGTTGGCCGAGCATCGCCACTTGACCACAACACCAGCGGAGAACGGCTTCACGTGCCACGCGGAGAGGTCATTCTCCTCGTGCCACTCGGCTGCAACCTCGGGGTCCAGCCACGCCGGACTCCCCCACACGGACTCACACACGGGGCAGTAGAAGTGACCCCGACCGGCCTGCGGACGCCGACCCAAGATGCGCTCGATGATCGTCTCCTGCCACTCATGCCCACAGCACTGGACGGACTCCACCACAACGGTTTCCGGTAATTCTCGGGTGTGTTATCCGGGGTCAAATCACCGTTACGCGTGGGGTGGAAGATCGCCGCAAGCTCGGGGTCCGCTTCACGGATTGCCTTGCGCGGCACAGCGCGCGTCTCGTTTCCTCGACACCACGGACAACCAATAGTGACGAAACTCCGTACGACCGTGTCGATCTTGTGCCCCTCCAGGCACCGCAGGCTGTACGACAGCCTGAGGTTCTTGCCGGCAACGCCCGTACACAGATCCTTCACCCGCAGCCCGCCGTAGGGCCGCGGGTCACGCCACGCGGCCACCAGCTCTAGCACCCCCGCGACGGGCTGCTCCACGATGCGGTCGTACTCCGCGCTCCACTCGTCGGCACAGTCGGGGCAACGAAACGAGTACAGGTGCTCGCCAGGGGGCGCGGCAAATCATGCGTGACCGTTCTTCCCGCACCACCACCAGCACTTCAGCCGCGCCTTGACACTGAACTGATCCGGACTCCGGCTGTCCGCGTCCTCAACGTTTCCCATCCATCGGGCGACGAGGTCAGGATGCGACTCGCTCAACGGGGCCGCCTTGGTTGCCACCGCTCAATGATCTCAAGCGCTCCGTCGAGTCGTCGAACTGCGCTATCCGATGCCGGTATGAGGGTGTACCCGTCGATGACCCTGACCGACAAGAGCGGCCAGCTGCTCGCGCTCAACGCCATGACGTGCGCGTTCGAGGGGACTTGCCCGCTGGCGCGGCCGAGCGCACCGAGGCTCGCCACCGGCCGCTCGTCTCGGTCGCGGTGGAGCGTGGCGGAACCTGCCGGCTCACGTCGCGGCTTACGCTGACCAGCACCCCCGGATCCAGGGCCACCCCTGACCCGGGGGTGCTGTGTTTTCGAGAGGAACTAGCGAATGACTGAGCGGAGCGCACTGGCACGCCGCCAGAAACAAGAGGCTCGGCACACCGAGGGCGATGCGGGAACACCCGGAGGCTTTGGGGTTCCGGCCGGACTACATGATGCAGGGCTTCCAGCCCACTCCCGTTCCAGAACCCAGCACCGGATGGCTCGTGATCTCGTCGCGGGAGCCTGACTGGCTGCAAGGCCTCGGCCCGGTCAACAGGCTGGAGCTGCCATCGTTCATGCTGGCCCGCTCCTGGTGGGCGGCCTGGTACGCCGACGAGGGTCCTGGGGTCCTCAACTCCCCGCACCCACTCATGCACCGCCTGGGAGTGCTGGAGTGGGCGGCCCGCCAGCCCGCCGCCCGCGCCGTCATCATGATCGGAAACAGCGAGGTGCCGGTCGAGCTGACGGCGGTCAACCGGCCGCCCGACCCCGGGACTGGCTATCTGCGGATCGCGCTGGATTCCAGCCGACCAATCTGGTACGCGGTCTGGTTCGACATCTACACCGGGCTCGTCGAGTTCACCGACGACGACCTACGTCAGGTCATCGAATGGGCGCAGGCGCAGGCAGCCGAAGACAAACTGATCAGGGGCGACGCGCTCCCCGAACAAGTGGACCTCGCCGAGTTCCTTGAGCACCCCGACTGGTATTTGCAAGCTCTGTGAATTTCGCTGTGGTGTCCCTTCACGGGTGAGGGGTGTTTCGCACCGGAACCCGTGTGGGGACAGGGCTTTGGCGCCCCCTCACAGGTGCGTGTCGCACGCTATCAGCGTTGCGAAACCGGGCTTAACCTGCCGCTATGAACCCCACACCGCTTCAGCGAGACATAGCCCAACTCGCCAAACGGCAAGACCAGCTCGCAGCAGAACTCCGACGCCTGAACAGCATCCTCCAGTCCCTCACTGCACTACTGCCTGCAAAGCAGCCACCGACCGAACCCGAGCCCATCGGACGCTACTGCGACACGATCGACCCCGACCTCGGGGTGGCGCTGACACCCGAGGAGATCGCAAAACGCGCGGAACTCGAAGCAGAGAAGGTGCGCTTCAAGGAGTCACGCGACGAGGCATGGTGGGAGCGGGCATACGAGGAAGGCCGCGCCATCCGCTTTCGTACGCGGTGCAACTGCGGCCCGGCGGACCCTCGCGGCCACAAGTCGTGGTGCGTCTCCCACGAGGGGCCGGAGTATCTGCAGGGAGACCCTGACAAGTGGCGCTGTGGCGCTGGCCTGTGGCAGCCATGACAAGCGGTGAGCGACAGGAGACGGGACGGTAACTCTGCCCTGCCGTAGCGTGCGCCGCTACGCGGCCGGATCCTCAACCTCGTCCCACGCGACGTCACCGTCAGGGTGGGGTTCGTCCTCGTCGTCTTCCGGGGCCGGCTGGACAGCGGACTTCACATCCAGCGCCATCGACAGCGGCGCGGCACCGAACAGCACAGAGGAGAGCTCGTACAGGTCGATCACCAAGATGACGCGGACGCCGTCACGGCGGCGGGCGCCCTTGCCGGGCGGAACCTTGTGGCCGATCGAGAACTCGGCCTCATTGGACTCCCAGTAGAACCGGACGTGCTCGAACGCCTCGGAGCCGCGCTGTGTCGCCAGGTTGAATTGCATCGTCGCGACGAGGGCGCCGGCGTCGCCGAGCAGCCCGCGAAGGCCCGCGCACGAAACCGTCGCCAGCACGACAACGTGACCGGATTCGGGGACGCCATCGCCGATCCGGACCCAGGGTCCATCGTGAGGCTGCGCAAGAATGCAGGACACAGGCGACGAGGACCCGCCCAAGCGCTGACGACGCGACGTTAGGCCATGGTCGCGCCTACACACGGAGCCATGCCGAACACCCCCACCATCCCCGACCTGATCCGGCTTGAACGGGACCCAGACGGCGGCGTACGGCTGTTCCTTGACGGCGTACCTCTCCCCTGGGCGATCAGCGCCGACGACCCGGTAGACGTCTCCATCGTCGAGGGGGCAGCGCCGCAGGTGCGGCTGACCCTCGACGCGTGCCAGGTGGAGGTCAGTGAGCCATATCAGGACTTGAATGCGACCCACCCGAGAATTTGCGCTGGTGACCGTCGACGGGCACCAACGCAATCCGACTTCTGGCATGGGCACGGTGACCTTCCCCGGTGCTTCCCCCCATTTTGGGGTACATGACGGGCGCGTGCCACTACCGTGCGATCACGCGAGGTCGTTGTCAATGCAGTGGTGATGCCACCCGTCACGCACAGTCTCGTGCCAGTTGGGCCAATGCATCATTCCGCGGGTTCCATTGCTGTATCCGTTCCAGGTACCGCCTGCGATGCCTTCGGCCTGACGCATCCGGTAGAAAGCAGCGTCGGTCGCTGAGCCCCAAGCTCCATCGACGGTCAGGTTTTCTCCGTAGCAGATATTGAGTACCTGCTGAAGCACCTTGACACCTTCGCCAACGTCGCCCCGTTGCAGCGTGCAGTCAAGGTTGTATGTGCCCATCCCTTTGGTCGGGTACCAAGCGGTGTACTGGCCGCCCCATGTCCCCGTCCACTTCGAGGAGCCTGTGCACTCATGGGCGCGACCATCAGCCAGCGCCGGCGACGCACTTGCTCCAATCGACACCATTGACAACATTGCAAGAATGCTGACGATCAACGCCTTGACGCGCTTTTGACCCATTGAGACCCCTACTTGTGTTGTTGGTCATCGACTGATCGCGACTTCGAAAGGTTCCGCTGGGCATTTATAGATGCCGCCAGCTAACAAACCGCTAACACGACGCGCAGGCCTGCCCAGGCGGCGCTGACCTGTCGACACAGTGACGCTGTTTGGACCATCCAGTGCAATGAGTGGGTCCCGGTAGTTAAGGCGCTGGTCGTGGAGGTGGAACGCCGGTACAACCTCGACAAGGCCTCGCCACGCTGCTTCCGGGCCCCGACGATGGCCAGGGCATCGCCGTCACCCCTGGCGGCAGGGTGTACCTGAACTTCGAGTCCGGGTCGTACGAGTTCGACGGCAGCCGCGGGGGCAGGGCCAAGAACGTCATCCCGGGTACGCACACGGCACGGCTCAGCACGCTGACCGGAATTCCCGGTGGCACGCTGCGGCTGGGCAAGCTGCACTCCGAGAAGCAGCAGGACACCTTCGGCGACGACGAGATCGCCATCGTCGTCGAGGGGCAGAAGCTCGGCAAGACGATCAACATCGAACAGGGCCAGCGCAAGCCGATCAGGAAAACCATTCAGTTCACCGGCAACGCCCGAATCCGGCTGTACGAGGAGGACTTCCCCGACAGTGACGACTACCTCGGCCAGCACAAGCTGAAGCCACGTGCCGACAAGGACGTCCTCTCCTTCAAGGGCCATGGCGCCCACTACCGGCTCAGCTACTCGGTGCGCTGACGTCCCAGCACGAAGAGCCAGCGCTCCCCCGTGTCGGCCCGGATCGGATCGGGTGACCCCAGGCCGGGCCGACACTGGCCGACTCCCCCGCCGATCAGCTCGTCGCGGCGGCGAACATGCCGGGTTCGTACGAGCCGCCCTGCTGGTGCACGATCACCGCGAGCCGGTTGGCGGCGTTGATGAGGGCGACCAGGCAAACCAGCGCGGCGATCTGGTCGTCGTCGTAGTGCTTGCGCACCTGGGCCCAGGTCTCGTCCGACACGCCCTGGTAGGCGTCGGCGAGCCGGGTGCCCTCCTCGGCGAACGCCAGCGCGGCCCGCTCGGCCTCGCTGAACACCGTGGACTCCCGCCACGCCGCCACCAGGTGGAGCCGGACCGCGGTCTCCCCGGCGGCCGCCGCTTCCTTGGTGTGCATGTCGATGCACCAGCCGCAGCCGTTGATCTGGCTGGCACGCAGTGACACGAGTTCCTGGGTGGCCTTCGGCAGCGACGACTGCGCGACCACCATGCCGGTGTTCGCGAACCGCTTGGCGAACCTGGCGCCGATCTCGTTCTCGAACAGGTTGAGCCGGGGCTCCATCACGTCGTTCTCCCTCGCGGTAACGGGTCATGCGTACTGGACGACCACAAGACACCGGCGGACCGAGACGTGTGACGGCACGGCCCCGTGACGTACGCCACCAGATCGCGACCGTCACCAACCGGCCTGCCTGCGCTGGCTTGCCCACGATCCCAACGCAGCGTTGGACACCCTCGCCCCTCACTGGCCTGGGTCGCCTGCGACCGGACGACCCCGAAGCACCTCCGGCACGTCCTAACACCACCTGTGGCCGATTTTGTCAATCTGCGTTGACGGACATTCTCCTGCTGCGCCCTACCTACGGAGGTTCGACGAGACCCTCCAAAGGGCGCGGGACCGACCACACGTCGTCCGGGCCGCTTCGCATGTAGCAACGTGTCAGGTGCCGCACGCACACCTGGCTGCTCGACGCCTTGGACCGCTCGGTCAGCTGAGGCTCACCGCCTGCCACAGCCACGCCAACGCTCTGACCGACACAAGCTGGAAGAGGGTCTTCAGCGCGTACGAGCATTGCTCGGCGCCAGCAGCCGACGCTGGCGTTCCACCCCGGTGCCGGTCACCCGTCAGGCCCTCAACCATCTTGGTGGGCTTTGATCTTACATATGCGGTTTTCCGCGTTTGCAGGGTCATGCCTTTGACGCGTATATGACGCAGGTCCCATGCCAAGTCCTTCCTCAGCGAAACCTCAACACCCGCGCGGGACCCGTTCGCGCGCCCCCGATCGAACCGCCACATCTTCCACGGCGCTCTCGCCTTGTCCAGTTCAGGTGTTCACCGCGGTGGTCTGTCGTGGGACAGGTCGAGGTCATCGATGTCGAACCACTGGCCGGAGGCGGGTTGCTCGGCCATCGGGTCGTCCCAGCGCAGGCGGACACGGTCGGGGCGCACCTCCGTCAGGTGGGCACGGCTCCATTGCGGCTGTCCTACCGGTCGCGCCCACCACGGCTCGGCCAGGCGGGCCAGGCCCGTCGCGTGCAGGGTTTCGACGGCCTCCTCGCGGCTGGTGACCTCGCCGAGCGGGGCGCCGAAGACGGTGGCGGCCTGCCAGCCGCCCGCGGTGGGCACTACCTGGCCCAAGGGCTCGCCGTCCTCCCGTACCACCTGTTCGGGGGCGGGCAGGCCGGGCCAGCGCTGGCGCATCGCCGTCATGATCTTCTCGTTGGTCGCACGGAGCCACGCGATGCCCTCCCGCTCGGTCTGGCTGCCGGGGTAGGCGTCTGGGTCGACGCGGCGCCCGGCGACCCAGACTCTCCGCAGATCCTGGGTGTCCTCGATGCGCGTGGTTGGGTCGCCGTCCACCAGGATCAGGTCGGCGCGGAGGCCGGCCGCCACCCGGCCTCGGTCGGTCAGTCCGAAGACTTCGGCGGGGACGGCGGTGGCGGCGGCCAGTGCCTCGGCCGGTCCCAGTCCAGCGGCGACCAGGTGCCGTAGCTCGCGGTGCAGGCTCGCCCCGAACACGAGGCCTGGGTTGGGCGTGTCGGTACCGGCCAGCACCGGCGTGCCCGCCCGGAGCAGGGCGAAAGTGTTGCGCCGTGCCGCGGCGCCGTTGGGCGGTTGAGGCGGCATCCACCGGCGGGACTGGGCGCGCAGGACCTTGTGCCAGCGCGCGGGCAGACGTTCGACCAGGCCCGGTTCGGCCAGCAGCGGCAGGACGCCGTCGGGACCGAGGAAGCCGTCGACCACGCTCAACGTGGCGATCAGCGTGCAGCCCGCGCGGGCCACTGCGGCGACCTGGTCGTTGCTCATGGGGTCGAACGGCGCGTGCGCCAGTACGTCCACACCGCACCGGGCCACCGTGACCGCGCCGGCGGCCGTCGAGGCGTGGGCGACCACGGGCAACCCGTGCTCATGCGCCTGGCGGACCAGCGCCTCGATCGTCGCGGCGTCCAGCGTCGGGATGTCCAGCAGGGCACCGGACCCGTCGTCGAGGATGACCTTGAGGTGTGTGGCGCCCTCGTCCAGGCGCGCCTTGACGAACGAAGCCGCGTCCGCCGGTCCGGTGACGTACGGCAGGGGCGCGTACGCCATCGTGGGATGGCCTCCGGGTGCGGTCGCCCCGACGCTGGAAGTGCGCAGGTCTGCTCGGACGGGACCCGAGCCCCGTGTGGATGCGCCGACGGCCGCCGTTTCAGGCTCAATGACCTCCGGCTTGCTGAACTGGTCGATCAGGGTGGTGACACCGAACACCGCGGCCAGCTGCGTGCATCCCGGCAGCAGATGGACGTGCGCGTCGATGAGCCCTGGCAGCAGCGTTCCGCCGCGGCCGTTGACCAGCGCGTCGTCCTCGCCCTGGATCGAGGCGTCGCCGACGGCGTCGATACGCCCGTCGACGACGCGCACGTGTGTGGCGTCGAGGACACCGCGGCCGTCGTAGATTTGCACGTCTGTGATGGTGAAGGGGTGATGTGTGCTCACCCCGGCGACCCTAGAAGTTGACGTAACGAGAAGGTCTAGCCTGCCATTCATGGAGTACCCCATCAGCCGGGTCGCCCGGATGGCCGGGGTCTCGTCCCGGACCCTGCGCCACTACCACGACATTGGCCTCCTGGTGCCTTCGCGCGTGTCGGCCAACGGCTACCGATGGTACGAGCGCCGGGAGTTGTTGCGCCTGCAGCGCATCATGCTGCTGCGCGAACTGGGCATGGCGCTGAGCGACATCGCTGCGGCTCTGGACGGCGACGCCAGCGAGCTCACCGCGCTACGGGAACACCGCGAGCAACTGGCCACCGAGCATGACCGCCTCAGTCGTGTGCTGGACACCGTCGACCGCACCATCGCCAGCCTGTCCGGTGAGCGCGCCCTACGCGACGAGGACTTCTTCACCGGGTTGGCCGAGGCCAAGGACCGCCTGGGCCAGGACCTGCGCGTCCGGTACGGCCAAGCCGCCGAAAGCCACATGGCCGCCGCCAAGCAGGTCACCCGCCACTGGACCCGCGCCGACTACGAGGACGCCGCCGAGCAAGGTGACCGCCTGTACACCTGCATGTCCAAGGCCCGACGCCGAGGAGTGGCCCCCGATTCGCCCGAGGCGCTCGAACTGACCGCCGAGCACTACCAGGGGGTGCGCGCCCTGTGGCCCGCCGACGCCACCGCCTACTACGCCCTGGCGGACCTGATCATCGACAACCCCGAGCAGCGCGCCATCGTCGCCACCGTCGACCCCGACCTGCCGCCGTGGCTGGCCGAGGCCGTGCGCGCCTACGCCATCCAGTGCCTCGGGCTCGAGCGGGCCGGCCCGGCGGGGTAACTCCGTAGCGGCCCGGCGCGAGGTAGTCCTGGTCGCATCGAGCTACGGACGCGGCCCAGTAGCGAGCCGAGCGGCTACCGTCTTGACGTCAAGAGCGCCCGAGGCGTCCCTACGGGATCGGCGAGCCGACTCTCGACACGCGCCGCGCTGACCTGGGTTGGCAGCTATCAGGGGGACGGCGCAGGTGTGGCACACGGGGCGAGACAAGGCATGCTCTCGACGTGGAATCTGAAGAGGTTTTGACTGGAGGCAACGTAGCCGCGCAGGTAGTCCGGGTTGGCTCAACCGTGCGAAAACCCTCCCTGCCCCAAACGGCCGGAGTCGAGGCCGTACTCACTCATCTGGCCGAAAGACAGTTCGACGGTGCCCCACGCACGTTGGGGCGGGACGACCAGGATCGGCATGTCCTTGAGTACATTCCGGGTGCTCTGGCCCACGCACTGCCCCCTTTCTCACCGGAGGAGTTGCGCCGGGTCGGGCGGCTGATTCGCGAGCTCCACGACGCGATGGACACCTTTCAGCCACCGTCAGATGCTACTTGGCACGTGTTGGTCCCCCACCCCGCCGGCGGCGACCTGATCTGCCACAACGACCTCGCCCCATGGAACCTGGTCTGCAACGACCAACGCTGGGTGTTCATCGACTGGGACAATGCGGCGCCCTCGTCACGATTGTGGGATCTCGGCTACGCCGCAACCGCGTTCCTGCCATTTGTGCCGAGAGGCGACGTAGAGGCGGACAGCCCGCGGTTGCGTGCCCTGGTCGAGGGCTACGGACTCAATCTGGAGCAGCGCCGAGCCCTTCCCGCACAGATAGCAGCCCGCACACGGGGACAGTACGAATTGTTGGTTCGCGGCCACCGGACGGGTGAGCAACCCTGGGCGCGGATGTACGCAGAGGGCCATGCCGACTACTGGGGACCGACCGCCGCGTATATCGAAGAACACCACGACGATTGGGTCACAGCGCTGGTTTCGGAACGACCCAGCTCCAAAGGATAGGCGGGCAGAGGCGTCCCTACGGGATCGGCAAGCCGACTCTTGACATGCGCCGCCCTGGCCTGGTTTGGCAGCTATCAGCGGGAGGGGGCAGGTGCGGTGGGAGCGTCCGAGGATCCGGCGTGGGGTAGTAAGCCGGTGGAATTGGCACGAGCGGTGGCGGCGATTCGAGGGTTGCAGGACGAGGCGAGGCCGGTGCTGGTCGGGGTGGAGGGGTACGGCGGATCGGGCAAGTCAACCTTCGCGGATCAGTTGTGCGATGCGCTGGGCGACGCCGATGTGGTCAGGGTCGACGACTTCATCGTTAAGGACCGTTTGGCCGATACCCCCTGGGACGAAGGTGCCTTCGATCACGTGCGTTTGGAACGCCAGGTTCTCTCGCCTGCAGGAGCGGGGAAGGGCATCGCCTACCAAAAGCTCATCTGGGAAACAGGCGGTCTTGGCGAGATGATCACCGTGCCACGGGTCGGATTCGTGATCGTCGAGGGGTTCGGCGAGCAGGCTGGCGGCTTTCTCTGGTGTCACGTCGTCGGCGGTCCCAGTACTGCCAGGTGTGGGCATCAACGCTGTACCAACGCAGGCCGTGCCGCCTCGCCAGTAGGCGACTCACTGTCGTCTTGCCAGCAGCAGCCGGGCCACCGATCCAAAGAGCATGCGTCAGATCCCCCACTGGCCCTCCAAATGGCGCAGTCGACCCGAGCGGCCCGAATTCAGTCGCTGGTCCACACCGGCAAGCTCTATCTCCCGCGACCACGACCCGGCGGCCGCCGCGAACGGCCAACAACGTTACCTGGATTACATGTCGCTCATCAGTCGACGGAGCACACACGGCCGGAACGGCCAGAACTCTGCTTTGCTGTATTGAGCTTTCGTAAGTTGAGAAGTCGACCC
This sequence comes from Actinopolymorpha alba DSM 45243, assembly GCF_000373925.1. Lineage (GTDB taxonomy): Bacteria > Actinomycetota > Actinomycetes > Propionibacteriales > Actinopolymorphaceae > Actinopolymorpha > Actinopolymorpha alba. The sequence continues at coordinate 61,792 of NZ_KB892772.1, forward strand.
GGGACAACCAGGTGCAGCTGGTCGACCGGGACACCAAGCTTCCGGTGTGGACCTACGACGTCCTCGACGCGGACCCGAACGCGGCGATCACAGTGCGGCGCCCCCCCGGTTTCAGCGCATCTTCCGCGTACAGATCCGCGCGGCACGATCCACCCCGACAAGGTGATTAGGAGTGGAGATGCGCAGCGAAGTACAGGCGCGCCGGGCGTCCGGACAGTCTCAGGTGTGCAGCCGATCCGCGTCGCGCATGACCGTCGAGTCCTGGTCGAACTCCATCGCCAGCTGCCACTCTTCCGGCTCGACACCCCGTAGCCGCACCCGCTCGCCAAACCAGATCGAGGTCATGCGGCCGGACCCTAACAGAGCAGCTGCCCTGAAACGCCCACAATTCGCGTGGCTACAGGTAGCACCGGGGAGTGGTAGAGGTAGTAGGTCGAGAACGTGCGTAATGTCAACCGCCGCCGGCGACGAATGGCACGATGCCAAAGCCAGCGAAGCTCGGCACAGGAGGAACTCATGACACCCCTTGCCGCCCTCACCGCCGCCATGGCGTCCGGGTCCGTCAAGGTCATTGACCTAACCGCGCCGCTCTCCTCGGACACGCCTATTCTCCGGCTGCCGGAGCAGTTCGGGCAGACCGCGACCTTCGAGTTGGAGGAGATCAGCGCGTACGACGATCGTGGGCCGGCGTGGTACTGGAACAACTTCCGCACCGGAGAGCACACCGGCACACACTTCGACGCGCCCAACCACTGGGTGACCGGCCGGGATTCAGATGATGTGGCCTCGGTGCCTGCCTCCCGGCTGGTCGCGCCCGCGGCAGTCCTCGACTTCTCGACCGAGGCCGCCGAGGATCCCGACTTCCTCCTGAAAGTCGACCAGATCAAGGCATGGGAGGGCGAGCACGGCCCACTGCCCGAGGGCGGTTGGCTCCTGCTGCGGACCGGCTGGGACGCCCGCTCGGCTTCGCAGGAGGCATTCCTGAACGCCGACGGGACGGGCCCGCACACTCCCGGTCCGTCCGTGGAGTGCGCCCGGTGGCTCGCCGAGGAGTCGCCGGTGATCGGGTTCGGGGTCGAGACGGTGGGCACCGACGCCGGAGCAGCCGCCGGTTTCGAGCCGATGTTTCCGTGCCACACGTTCATGCATGGGGCGGGCAAGTACGGGCTGACCCAGCTGCGGAACCTCGCTCTGTTGCCGCCGCAGGGCGCCGTGCTGGTCGCCGCGCCGTTACGAATCGTACGGGGCTCCGGCAGCCCGGCCCGAGTGCTCGCACTGGTCGAAGGCGACGAGGTGTGAACGTCG
>NZ_KB892773.1 GCF_000373925.1 Actinopolymorpha alba DSM 45243
GGCCTGGGCAAAGCGGTGTTGAACGCGGTCGACCCCGATCTGGCGGACAAGGTGTTGGCGAAGAAGCTCGCCGAGGAAGAAGCCAAGGCTGCCCGACGGTGCGAGTTGTCGCTGTACGACGACCCAGACGGATCCGGCACCCATATCCGCGGGAAGCTTGACCCGATTGCGGCGGACCGGCTCCGCACCGCGATCGAGCCCCTGTCCAAACCGCTACCCACCACCGCCGACGGGCTGGACCCCCGCAGTCCGGCGCAACGCAGAGGCGACGCGCTCGACGAACTGATCCGCCGCTACCTCGACTCCGGGGAATCCCCATCGCAAGGTGGGGAGAAACCGCACATCGTCGTCACCATCACCGACGAAAACCTCGTCAACGGCACCGGACTCGGCCGCCTCCTCCGCACCGGCACCTACGTGTCCGCCCGCACCGTCCAGGAGTGGGCGTGCGACGCAAAGATCAGCTGGTTCGGCATCCGCGACGGCGAAGTCGCCCTCTCCAACGGCACCCGGTTCTTCACCGGACGCCTCCGCAAACTGCTGGAGCTACGAGATCAGGGCTGCGCGTTCCCCGGCTGCGACCGCCCACCCGCCTGGTGCCACGGCCACCACCTCACCTCCTGGCTCAACGGCGGCCCGACGACACTCGCCAACGGGACACTGCTTTGCGGCCACCACCACCGCCTCATCCACCAAGGAGCCTGGCAAGTCCGCATGGCGCAGGACGGGGTCCCAGAGTTCATCCCGCCTGACTGGGTCGACCACCAACGCAACCCCATCCGCAACAACCGACTCCAAACCTGACGGCTAAGGCGGTAGATATTCACCGAACCATGACTATGGGCGCTCGGGCAACAACCAGTGGCGACCGATGGTCCACCCCAGGAAGCGCCGTCCGCCGGTAACGGGATCACAGCCGTTGTGGTCGAAGCTGCCACCCGCCACGATCGCACGTAGACCAGCCATCACGGGCGTGAAGCGGACCTGGAAATCCTCCCGCTGGCGACTCAGATGCAACTCGGCCCATTCCAGGAAGCGTTGCGGTTCCTGCGCGTCGGCCAGGGCAAGATAGAGGATCATGTGTCGCCACGCGTATGCGGAGTTCTTGACCGATTGCATCTGGGCTTGCCAGTCGCCGATCGCGAACTGCTGCCGCCGGCAGATCCACTCGAAGCACCGGCGTGCGAGATCCGGGAATTCCGGTCGGAGTTCGTCGGCGAGGTCCAGGCGATCGAGCAACGGAGCCACATTATGCGTCGTCAGAATCTGTGCCTGCTCGATGATGGTCCCGTTCCAGGCGACCGACCCTGAACGGCGACGATTCGCCGCTCCGGCAAGCTCGCGACAGAGCGCGGCAAAGCCCGGCGACGTCGGAGTGTCGTACCACCTCTTCTCGACGTCGTTCAAGGTGAGGAGTCGATCCAGCGGCAGGCCGTAGTACCGCTCATAGAGCGTGCCGGCGACGACTGGGGCTGCCGCCTGGGCGGCACGAAGGTACGACGCTGAGAAGTCGCCCATGAAGATGTCAGTAGCGAGTTCGTCGACCAGAGGAATGCGTTCGCCCGCCGCGGTGGCGAGACTCCGCAACTCCCGAACCAGCTTGTTGGGCAGGATTGTCTGCGGGAACGACTCCAGGACAAGCCGTACGGCGCGAACCAGAGCGGTCCGCGCATCGCGCCTGGAATCGTCCTGAGTTCCAGCTACCTGCACAAGAGCCGCGATCCAGGGAAGCTCCTCAAACCGCACCTGGCTTTCAAGGTTGAGAAGCAGCAAGGACCGGCGTTGGCGGAACGCGCGGTAGCTCGCTTCGTACACCCCACGTAGTTCCGAAGGTTCGATCGCGTTCGCGCGGACGGCTGCGCTCAGAGCGGGCAGGAGACGGGCGATTGTTTCGCTCGACCGGACTATGCGGCGAGCGACCAGCGTCTCGATTGGCGCCTCGAAACAGTGGGCGGCCTTCTCCGCAAGGGATGCGGGAATGGGTGCACCCGGATCGGCGCCAATCTCGGCCGCCTCACCCGCCGTCAGCGGACCAAGGCAGGCGTCGAGGTCGGGAATGCCGTCCTCATTGCCATGCTTGGCGATCCGATCAGCCAACGTCTGTGCGAGCTCGTGGCGGGACGGCAGGCTCGCGTTTCGGGCTTGCGCAGCACGAGTCCTGGCCAGACGTTCGCTGCCCGGTGCGCCGTGGCTGGTCACGAACGACGCGAGGATCTTGCGGATCATCCCGACGTCGCGGCCGGTGAGCCCCCGAGGATCTCTGGCGCATCGGCGAAGGTAGCCACGAAGGCGAGCGAAGTTTTCCTTGGCCCGTTCAGGCTTTCCGCACAGGCGATACCTCATTCGCTCCCGCTTGTACTCCTCCAGCAGTGCCCAGGCACGATCGGCCCAGTCATCGGGATAACGACGGCAGGGCCAGCCGCCTTCGACGATCGGACTTCCGTCGGCACGGCGGATGAGCTCGCCTGACTCAGACGTACGTAGGTGGGGCGTTTCGCCTTCCACGGTATCCAAGAGGAGTTCGACCGCCCGGTCGTAGAGCGGGGTCCAGACCTGGATCGCTTCGTTCATGGTCTGGATCGCCGGCTTCGGGCGTACCCCGCGCAACGACGTGATGACCTCTGAGGCCGGCCGTACGAAGACGCCATCACCTGACCGTGCCGGTCGATCCGATGGAACGGGATAGAACCGCAGCCGATCAAGATACGGCGAGATCTCGGCAAGAACGGCCTCGGCACGTGCGGTGTCGCCGCTCTGGATCAGCCATGCGGTCACGAGGAGAGCCGCCTCCTCCGGAACCGTTACCCGGTAACAGCCAGAGGAGAGCAGCGCGAGGAGTTCCTCGCGGCCGGCGTCGCCGAGAAAGTGATGGTTCAGGGCGGCACGCGTCTTCGTCGACGGCGGCCGCTGGATGTGGTGAAGCTTTTCGAGCTCGTGCGCCTCCAGAGGTCCCGCGGCCATGAGGCGACCAGTGGCGAACCCTCCGTGCGCGACTTCCAGCGTGACCCAGGAGGGGGTTCCGGCGACCGGCGTACGCGATCCATGGTCCAGCGTCCCGTCGAACATCCCAGCAAGAACCCGCCGCCATTGTTCGGCGCGGCTGGCCGCGGTTTCGCCGACGCTGCTGAGGGCGCGTATCAACTGGCCGATCGCGTATCCGGGGTTACTCGCATGGCGCTGTCACCGCCCATCCGTCGGCTCGAGACCTGGAGGCGGGATTCGAACCCGCGCCCGACCGGTCCGAAGCCGGTTGCTCCGCCACTGAGCTTCTCCAGGATGACTGGGCACCGGACGCTACACCGTCGGCCAGCCTTCCGGCACTGTCATTACGGCTGATTCCTTCTGTGAGCGCGTCGTCCGAGCGGGCGGAGCCAGAGCGTTGCCGCGCCGATTGTGGACAGGCACGCTCGCCTTAACGGCTGTCGTTCGTCGGCTCGCCTGTGGGAGGGTCTACCGGGACTACGTCGACGATCAGGTGGCCGCGTGGGCTCACCGTCGTCGGGGTGGTTCGTAGCAGGCAGCAGGTAGCAGTCGCGTTGGAAGGAATTCGCTTCGGTGAGCAAGGTTCGGGTAGCTGTGGTGGGTTGCGGTGGCGCCGCGACATGGCATGCGTCCGCACTGGCGAGTGCGTCCGACTTCGAGGTCGTGGCCCTGGTGGAGCCGAGCGCCGAGAGTCTGGAGCTGTTCGTCTCCAGGGTCCCGATGGTGGCCGGCGTTCCGACGTTCGCTGACGTGGAGCAGATGTACGACGCGGTGGAGGTCGACGCCCTCGCGATCGTCACCCCGCACACGCTGCACCACCCCATCGTGATGAGCGCGATCAAGCGAAACCTGCACGTGCTGTGCGAGAAGCCGCTCACGTGTACGTCGGCGCACGCCCGCGAGATCGAAGCGGCTGCCGATGCGGCCGGGGTCACGGTGATGGTCAGCTACCAGCGCCGGTTCGATCCTGCCTACACGTACATGCGGAACGCCATTGTGGCGGGTGAGCTGGGAGAGCTGCGGACGATCGCGATCACCTGCGGCCAGCGCTGGTTGCGCAACACCGAGGGTACGTGGCGACAGAACCCTGCCCTGTCCGGCGGCGGGATGCTCATGGACAGCGGGTCCCACCTGGCCGACATGTTCCTGTGGCTGGTCGACAAGCCGGTGGAGTCGGTGTCCGCGCTCGTCGACAACGCGGGTTCGCCCGTCGACATCAACTCCGTTGCGACCGTCAGCTTCGCGGGCGGTGTCCAGGGGCAGTTCACGGTTGTCGGCGACCTCGCGACGACGTGGATGGAAAACGTCGTCATCTCCGGGACGACCGGTCTCCTGCGGTACGAAACCGAGCCGCAGCATCCCTGGCGTACCGGCCGGGTGACCCACTACCGCGACGGCGGGATCGTCTCGCCGCTCGACCTGCCCGACGGCCCAGGTGTTCACAATTCCTGGTTGGCGGCGATCCGCGGCGAGGCGCCGAACCCATCGCCCGTCGGCGGTGCGGTCCGCGTAGCCGAACTCAGCGAGGCGATCTACCAGTCCGCGCAGCAGCGTGCCACCGTCACCCTCAACGGCCGCTGAGCCGCGACCCGTGGACGGCCGCCGGTGAGAGGCGTTCTGCACCTTCGAGCCGGCGGCGACACCTTCACACCTGAGCTTGTCGAGGCGTTCCTGGCCGAATACACCCGGCCAGGCGACGTCGTCTTTGATCCGTTCGCTGGCTTTGGTACGACCCTCATCGTTGCCGAACGGATGGGCCGCCGTCCCCTTGGCCTGGAAATCCTGCCGGATCGCGTGGAGTTCGTACGGTCTCGACTCAACGATCCCGCCGCGATCCAGTGCGCCGATGCCCGCACTCTCGATCGTCTCGACCTTCCCCGGATCGATTTCAGTATCACCTCGCCGCCCTACATGACCCGCGACGATCATCCGCAGAACCCGTTGAGTGGCTATCAGACGCTCGACGGCGATTACGAGGCGTACCTCGCGGACCTCGCCGAGATCTACCGGCACCTGCGCGGCCAGCTCGCGCCCGACGCGAAGGTGGTGATCAACGCCGCCAACCTTCACCTGCACAAAACCCGGCTGGCCTGGGACATCGGCCAGGCTGTCTCGAAGGTTCTCACGTACGAACGCGACATCGTCATCGACTGGGACGAACCAAAAGAGTGGTTCACCAACGACTATTGCCTGGTCTTCACTCCCTGACACACGCTCGTATGCGGCCGGGATGCGGATCGAGCGGTTCGCCGAGTCGCCCGATCGCGATCTTCCGCTGCTCCTGACGTTCCGAGCGACCCGCCCCGAGGTTGTTGCGTTCGCGGCGCCGGCTGACTAGACCGGAGGGTGGCGAATCGGAGGGGGATTCACCGGGAGTTCCGAGGTGGGTTCGCTGGAGGTGTGGAATGAGCGATGTCGACACCGACTTCACGTCGGCGGTAGCAACTGTGGGAGCGATGTCAGCCGATCCGGGCAACGAGGTCAAGCTGCGGCTCTACGCGTTGTACAAACAGGCCACGGTCGGTGATGTCGAGGGCAAGCGCCCGGGGTTCACCAACCCGGTGGGCCGCGCGAAGTACGACTCGTGGGCGAAGGTCAGCGGGATGTCGGCGAACGTGGCGAAGGAGGCGTACGTACGCCTGGTCGCAGAACTCGCCGGATAAGAGGTCGGTCGCGCGAAGGCTCTCCAGCTGATGCCGAGCCGGCCCGGTGTGCCAGCATCGGGGCCGTGACTGGACGCGCGATCGCGGTGCGCGCCGTGGTGCGGCGGAGACTCGCCCACCTCGGCGACGAGGGTGAGGAATGGCTGGCGGAGCTGCCCGGCCTCATTGCTGACCTGGAACGCCAGTGGGAGATCAGGGTCGGCACACCACTGGACGGTGGGACCTGCTCCTACGTCACCCACGCCCAGACCGCCGACGGTCGCGCCGCGGTGCTCAAGCTCGCGATCCCCGAGCCAGGCTTCGCCAGCCAGGTCAGGACGATCGCCGCGGCGCGCGGGCGCGGATACGTCCGGTTGCTCGCCCACGACGTGGAACGCCGGGCGATGCTGCAGGAGGCGCTCGGCCCGTCCGTCTCCGACCTGGCCTGGCCGCCGGAGCGCGCGATCGAGGTACTGTGCGAGACGCTTCGCCAGGCATGGCAGGTGCCGCGCCCCGCCGGCCTGACGGTCCGTCCGGAAGAGGAGAAGGCGCGGGCGCTCGGCGACCTCGTCGCCCGGCTGTGGGAACGGCTCGGCCAGCCGCTTCCGGAGCGGGTGGTGCGGCAGGCCCTGCGGTACGCCGACCGCCGGGCAGCCGCCTTCGACCTCGACCGCTGTGTCGTCGTACACGGCGATCCGCACCCGGCCAACGCGCTCAGGGTGCCAGAGCCCAGACCCGGGGCGGAGTCGGGGTTCGTCTTCGTGGATCCGGATGGGTTCCTCGCCGATCCCGCGTACGACCTGGGTGTCGTACTCCGGGACTGGTGCACCCAACTGACGGCCGGCGACGCGCCGCGGCTCGCCCGCCGCTACTGCGGACTGCTGGCGGCCGCCACCGGGGTGGACGAGACCGCCATCTGGGAGTGGGGCTTCCTGGAACGCGTGTCCACCGGGCTCTACTGCCTGCGGTTCGGGGCCGACGAGATCGCGCGGCCATTCCTGGAAACCGCGCCCCTTCTCACCTGACGCCCCTCATGGGAATGGGCGAGGATGAACGCGATCCCCGACCCTTTGGAGACGACGATGACAAGTCCCACCCGCCCGCTCGGAGGCAGTGGCCTGAAGGTCAGCTCGATCGGGTTCGGTTGCTGGGCGATCGGCGGGCCGGCGTTCCGCGACGGTAACCCCATCGGATGGGGCAAGGTCGACGACGACGAGTCGGTCGCGGCGATCCACGCGGCCCTCGACGCGGGCGTGACCTTCTTCGACACCGCGAACGTGTACGGCGCCGGCCACAGCGAACGCGTCCTCGCCCGGGCCCTTGCCGACCGGCGGGACCAGGTGGTCATCGCCACGAAGTTCGGCAACCTCATCGACGAGGACACCAAGCACGCGGTCGGTCGCGACGCGTCCCCCGCCTCGATCCGGGAGCAGTGCGAGGGCAGCCTCACCCGACTCGGCACCGACGTGATCGACCTCTATCAGTTCCACATCGGTGACTACGACCCTGTCCAGGCGGAGGAGGTGGTCGCCACCCTGGAGGAGTTGGTCGCGGCCGGCAAGATCCGGTCGTTCGGCTGGAGCACCGACGACCCCGAGCGCGCGAAGCTGTTCGCCCGCAGCCCGCACTGCTCGGCCGTCCAGCTCCACGCCAACGTCATCGACGACAACCCCGCGATGGTGGCGCTGATCGAGTCGGAGAACCTCGCGGGCATCAACCGCGGGCCGCTCGCGATGGGTGCGCTGACCGGGAAGTTCACGCCGCGGACGACGTTCGCCGATGATGACGTACGCCGGAGATTCGACTTCGCGGGCAAGGAGGGTCGCACCCTCGAGGCGCTGGAGCAGATCCGCGAGATCCTCACGTCCGGCGGGCGTACCCTCGCCCAGGGTTCGCTCGGCTGGTTGCTCGCGCGGAGCCCGGCGTTCGTTCCGATCCCGGGGATCCGCACGGTGGAGCAGGCGCGGGAGAACGCCGGCGCGCTCACTCACGGTCCCCTGGACGACGCGGCGATGGCGGAGATCGACACGATCCTCGCAGGGCTCAACCTGCGCTGACCGGCCAGCGCCACGCTGGTTCGGAGTTACCCGAGCTCGGCGAGCAGCGTGGGCTCGGCGCGATCAAGTGCCGCACGAACGGCCCCGAGGGTGACGACTCTCTCTCCGAGCGTGGACGCCGAGACCGCTGGCGGCCCGACGCCGGTGCCCGCCAAACCGTCGAGCACGGCCCGGATGGGCGGGAGGATCACCGTCTCAGCGGCCGGAGCGTTGCCGCCGATGACGAAGAGCTCCGGGCTGATCAGCGTCGTGATGACGACGATCACCCGGCATACCCGGGCCAGCGCGGTCTCCAGATCCCGCCGTGCCCCCACCCGGCCGGACTGCGCGGCGGCCAGCACCTTGTCGACGTCTGGTACGTAGACACCGTGCAGCGGCGCGAGGTCCGCGAGAAGCGCGCGCACCGGCTCCGACCCCACCGCCCGCCGGTCGATCAGATCCTGGATGGTTCGGTGTACGACGGAGGTCACGAGCTGGTCGATCGCCTCGCTGGGGTCGGGGTTCCTGAGTAGTCCGAGGAAAGTGATCTCGCCGGTGCCGCCGCGCTTGCCGCGCACCAGCTCGCCACCGATGACGATCCCGGCGCCGACTCGTTCACCGGCGAGAAGGAAGACGACGTCGTCGTGGCCCGGTCCAGCGCCTCGCCAACATTCGCCAAGCGCCGCGAGGTTCGCGTCGTTCCCCACCGCGACGGCACAGCCGAAGGTCCGCTCGAACTCCGCGGCCAGGGCGAGCCCCGACCAGTCGGCGATGGAACTGCAGTAGGTGACGGTACCCATGTCGCTGTCGACGATCCCTGGCGTCGAGACGCCGACAGCGCGCAAGCTGTCCTTGACAAGGCCGGCGTCCTTCAGGACTCCAGCTGCCGCCTGCCGGGCGGCGCGGAGGCGCTGCGCCCGGCCCAGCTCTGGAGTCAGTCGGCGTTCCCGGCCGGCGACGATCGTCCCGAGCAGGTCGGCGACGACCACTTCCAGGCGGTGCGCGCCGATGTCGATACCGAGGACATGGCCGGACTCGGCTCGGAAACGGAGCCGTCGCGGTGGGCGTCCACGCCCGCGCGCGCCCTCAGCCTCGGCGGCGACGTCCGGCGCGACCAGGCCGATCCTGGTGAGGTCGTCGACAACGGCGTCGAGCGTGGCGCGCGAGAGTCCGGCCCTCTGAGCGAGGTCGGCGACATTCGATGGCCCTCCGAAACGGAGCAGGTCGAGAGTGCGCGCGGCGTTGATACGCCGCAGCAACGGCGGCGTTGCCGAAACCGGTCGTGGCATCCGCCGTCCCCTCTCTCGGTTGGCCGTTCATGCGTACCCATGCACTCGAGGCCCTGTGAGCGTAGCCCGGTAGGCATTCGACCGCTCCCGGCCCACGCTGTTCCCAGCTGAATTTTTCCTAGAGTCCTTGACTTATTATCCGGGCGGTCCCACCCTTGTCGTGCCGACGATCATGGCTGCCTGGAGGGCGACGATGCGAAGAAGAGTCGGATCCTTGCTCCTCACCGGACTCCTTACTCTGGCTGTGGCACCTGCTGCTCAGGCGGGGAACGCCCGGCTCGACGTGTGGGTGGAGAACGCGTTGAGGACCGTTTACCGGACCAGCACGATTCCCGAGAGCCCCGTCACCGCCATCCGGCTGACCTCGGCGCGCAACGAGTACGAAAGCGCCCAGATAGTGGTACGCAGTCAGGCGGATCTGACCATCAACAAGGTGAGGTTTTCCGACCTGGTGTCGCGTGCCGGCAAGGTGATCGCTCGGAAGAACCTCCGCTCCCACTTCGTGGCGTACGAAGACACCGCCACGGTGCAACCCAACGCGTTCTTTCCCGATCGCGTTGGCAGGCAGCTCTATCCCAGGTCGGCGATGCCCGATCCACTGTCCAACGAGAAGTCTGTCCAGGTGGACGCCAACTCCACCCAGCCGATCTTCGTGACGAGCCACGTCCCGGTCGGCACCAGACCGGGCACCTACGACGGCACGGTGACCGTCGAGACCACCCGCGGGAGCCGCAGGGTGCCAATCCAGGTCAACGTCTTCGACGCCACGATCCCGACCGCCGCGAAGGCGAGTTTCGTCAACTACCACTGGACGATGACGAACGGCTTCACCTGGGACGGGATGACCTGGAACGGCGAGGGCAGCCAAGGCTTCGACGTCGGGAAGTACTACTACGGCGTCGAGACTTACAGCGACGACTGGTTCAAGCTCATGGACGAGTTCGCCAGGACGCTGACGGAATACCGCACCACGATGACGTGGGTACGCACCGACCTCTTCCTGCAGGAGACCGGCACGGACCTGTCGGAGTTCACCCGAGGCATTCCCGACGACCTGGACTGGTCGTTGTTCGACCGCTACGTCGAGACGTTTCGGCGGCGTGGCTTCACCGGCTTCGCCAACCAGCATCTGATCCACGCGCTCAACAAGATGCCGGAGAACGAGAAACCGGACGACTCGTGGAACACCAAGCTGCCTGACCGGCTCCCCGTCACCGACGCGTTCTTGGAAAACTACCTGACCGCCCTGCATCGTCACCTGGTGGAGAAGGGTTGGACGCAGGAGGCGGGTCTCACGTGGTACCAACACATTCTTGACGAGCCGATCACGGACCGGCAGCGGAACTGGTGGACCTACGTCGCCAGAAAGATCAAGGAGATCAACGCCAGGATCGGCTCGGATTCTCAGACGATGGACGCTGATCCCAATGGCATCCTGCTCGACAGCAGGAGTAGGGAGTACGTCGACACCTACGTCCCGCTCACGCCGGCGTTCGAGGCGAAGAAGCCGGAATACAAGGCGGAGCAGGCAGCGGGTAAGGACCTGTGGGTCTACACGTGTGAGGTCAACACCCCGCCGTGGCTGAACCGTTTCTGGACCCAACCCACCCTGACCGGGCGCCTGCTCTTCTGGAACCTCCAGCGCCAAGGCGTCCGAGGACATCTCCACTGGGCGTGGAACGCGTGGTATGTCGGGCCCTGGAACGGCGATTCGTACATCGTCTATCCCGACCGGAAGAATCTCTCCGTCAAGAGCAGCTTGCGGTACGAAGCGCAGCGCGACGGTCTCGAAGACTACGAACTCATGCACCAGCTCGAGAAGTCCAACCCCGAGTTGGCTCGCAGGCTCGTCGACAGTGCGGTGAGCGCGCAGGACCCGCGGAAGTACACCCTGGATCCGGCGTACCTCACGACCATCCACGACTACCTCGTGCGTGCGGTCGCCGGTGAGGACGTGGGAGAGGTGCCAGCGCCGACCAGCCCGTACGCCGACCAGGACGTGCCGAGGACCTTCCTGGTCGATGACGCGGAAGGCGCGATCACCTACACCGGTGAGTGGTCTCCACGCCAGCGGCAGTACGCCTACCTCGGCGCCGTCCAGAGCTCCACCCGCGCTGACGACCGACTGAGCTATGAGTTCTACGGCTCGGGGATCGACGTCATTGTCGAGAAGAACAACGCGGCTGGAAAGGTCGCGATCTCAGTCGACAACGGTCCGCGACGGGTCGTCGATCTGTACGAGGCGGTGCGGTACGACTACTTCACCGCCTACCGTGCCCGTGATCTCGCCCCCAACCAGCGCCACACCATCGAGATCGTGAACCTCGACGGCAAGGAGCTGCGCTTCGACGGCCTTCGCGTTCATAGGTATGACGGTCAGGAGGCCTACGACGCCACGCTGAAGAGCCTCGACGTGACCGGAGTGCCGTCGCTCGACTTCGATGGCCGGATCACCACCTATCGAGTCATCGTGCCCACCGAGCGCGATGCGATTTCCGTGACACCGACGTTGACCGACGAAGGTGGCTCGATCGAGATCAACGGGTCGAAGGTCGAGAGTGGCACGACTGTCACCGCGAAGGTCCCGACCGGAAAGAGCCAGCTCAACATCCGCACCACCGCACGCGTTGGCCGGACCACCAAGGCGTACCACCTGAATCTCGTCAAGGGTGCCGTGAACGCACCCGACCTCAACGTCGCGCGGCGTTCGTCGGGGATTACCGCGTCAGCCACGCGTACCGGTGACGGCGGAATCACCTATGGGCCGTTGAAGATGGTCGACGGTGACTACGGCACGATGTTCGCCAGCCCGCAGGGATACAACGACACGCACCCGTTCCCGCACGAGATCGTCGTCTCCTGGGACCAACCACAGAACCTGAACACGATCGTTCTGGCCACTCGTGGCGGTTTGGCGCAAGGGCTCACCGATGTCGACGTGCAAGCCTCGGTTGACGGCAGCACCTGGGAGACCGTGGCCCGGCGGATTCCGTTCCGGTGGAAGCGCGATGACGACGATGGCGTGATGGAGTACTCCGTGGGTGACCTTCCCGAGTTGGCGAACGTGCGGAAACTCAGGATCCAGATCAACGACGCCAACTACGAACGCTGGAACATGTATGCCGTCTACGAGCTCGAGATGTACAACCTCACCGACCATGGCGAGATCAAGCTGAGTTAGCGGCCCGCTTACCCCGGGTTGTCATAGGTTTCTCGGCTAAGAGACCGAGAAACCTATGACAACCAACCCGGCAAGCACTCCGGCGGATTGTTAGCCGGGGCGGGTGGCTCCGGCCCAGGGCATGTAGTTGATGTTGATGTACTCCACGTTCTGGCCGGGTTGTGGCGCGTGGAGCACCTGGCCGTTGCCCGCGTAGATGCCGACATGGTGCAGGTCGCTGTAGAAGAAGACGAGGTCACCCAGCCGCAACTGCGAGCGGGACACCTTCGGTGATGCTTCGTACTGCAGGTGGGCGGAATGCGGCAGCGAGACGCCGGCCTTTTCCCACGCCTTCATGGTGAGGCCGGAGCAGTCCCAGCTGTCGGGCCCGGCCGCGCCGAAGACGTAGGGCTCGCCGAGTTGGGCGCGGGCGAAGGCGAGCGCCGTCTCGCCCCGGCCGGACGGCGTCGGGGTCGGCGTGGGCTTTGGAGTGGGCGTGGGCGTTGGGGTCGGCGCGGGCTTGGGGGTGGGCGTCGAGGTCCGCGTCGGAGTCGGCGTCGGCGTGCGGGTCGTCGGCGTCGGGGTGGGTGACGGGCGGGACTGCTCCTTACGCCGTTGTTCGGCTTCCTGGAGACGCCGACGTTCCTCGGCTTCCTGGAGACGCCGGCGTTCCTCGGCGGTGAGCTGGTCGAGGATCGCCTTGGCCTTATCGGCGTTGCGGAGTGCGAGCGCGCGGCGCGTGTCGATGGCTCGCTTGGTCTCGCGGAGTTGGGTGACGTCCGCGCTGCGAGCCGCCTCCTGCTCAGCGAGCCGCTTGCGCTCGGTCTCGAACCTCCGCAGCAGATCTGCCTGCTGGCCGGCGAACGCCTTGGCGGTGCTCATCTGCGCCAGGAAGTCGTCGGGGTCGTCGGCCACCAGGACGCGCACGCTGGTGTCGAGGCCGCCCGAGCGGTACTCCGCGGCGGCGATCCGGCCGATCTCGGTGCGGAGTGCCGCGGCTTTGTCCTGCCGGCGTCCGACGTCAGCGTCGAGCACCGCGAGCCGGCGGTCGAGGGTCTTGATCTGCTCGCCCAGCGTGTTGGCCCGCTCGGTGACCTGCTCGGCGCGTTCGTACAGCTGGCTCACCTGCTGGCGGACCTGCTCGATGCTGCCGGTGGGCTCGGCGAAACTCGGCGCCGGTGCGGCGGCGATCAGTGTGAACGTCACGGTGCCGAACGCGAGCAGGGCGTGCTCCGGCCGGCGCTTGCGGCGGTACGACACGGGTCGTACGCCCCTTTCTTCCTCGGACGCCTACCGGGTGAGCTGACGGGTTCGGGCCGGGAAGTCGCCCTACGGTCCGGCCGGGCGGACGGCGTACCGTCCACGGCCGATCCGATTCACCCCGGAAACATGTGGGTCCCCGGCTCCCCGCCGAAGATCGATTCAGCGGGGATTAAGCGAAGCAGCCGCGCCGACCGGGGTGGCCGGCTCATAGCGGGACAGCTGCTTGGGCGGCCACGTTAGTAACCATTTCGTGATGCTTCAACCGACCGTACGGAAAATCCGAAAGAGGGCCGGAACTGCGCATTCCCCTTGTCCTGGTTGCCGATAGACCAAGAGGTTTTGTCCGTAATGCTTCACCCGTCCACCCCTGGCATAGGCTGGCCGGCTTTCGTTCCGTCCACTGCCGTCAGGAGTCCGGTCTCGACGATCCGTTGCCGGAACGAACGGCGCTGAAGGGCGAGCACCGCCTGTGTCAGCACCTCGGCCAGCGGCACCGGAAGCTCGGCGTCCAGGTCCTTCATCGCGGCGACCGCGGCCGACCACTCCGCCTGGATCGCCGGCAGCATCGCTTCCGTCTTCGGGGTGAGATGCACGACCCGCTGCCGGGCGTCCGATCCGGGTTGGAGCTCCACCAGGTCCACCCGCGCCATCTGCGCCACCGTCTGGCTCGCGGCCGAATGGGTCACGCCGACGGCACGGGCGAGATCGCGGATCGACAGCGGACCGTCGGCGATCAGCGCCCGCACGATCGGCGAGAACCTCGGGCGGTAGTCCGTCATGCCGAGGTCGCGCTCGACCCTGGCAACGTCGCCGTCGAGGAGTTCGAGCAGGTGCCGCATGAGCGTGCCGAAGGCGTTGGGCTCCGGAAGGGCGGTCATGATAGAAACCTAACAGCACTGTTGCATCGGCGGTCTCAGGCCAGTGTTGCCACCCCGGCCGCACCATCAGTGGAGGCGCATCCATGACGGCGTTCCATCCGATCACCGAACCCTACGACCACGGGATGCTCGACGTCGGTGACGGCCACCAGATCTACTGGGAGGTCTGCGGTCGTCCGGACGGCAAGCCCGCCGTCGTCCTCCACGGAGGGCCGGGATCGGGGTGCGCGCCAGGCTGGCGGAAGTACTTCGACCCATCGGCGTACCGCGTCGTCCTGTTCGACCAGCGAGGCTGCGGCCGGAGCACGCCGCACGCCAGCGATCCGTCCGCTGACCTGTCCACCAACACCACGCATCACCTGCTGGCCGACATCGAGCAGCTGCGGTGCCACCTCGACATCGACCGCTGGCTCGTCTTCGGCGGATCGTGGGGTACGACGCTGGGCCTGGCGTACGCCGAACGCCATCCCGAGCGGGTCTCGGAGCTGGTGCTGTTCAGCCTCACCAACACCACGCGCGAGGAGGTCGACTGGGTGACCCGCGCGATGGGCCGGGTGTTTCCCGCTCAGTGGGCGCGCTTCCGGGACGGCGTCCCGGTTGAGGACCGCGACGGCAGCCTGGTCGACGCGTACGCCCGGCTGCTCGCCGACCCCGACCCCGTCGTACGCGAGCAGGCGGCCCGGGACTGGTGTACGTGGGAGGACAGCCATGTCGCCATCAGTCCCGACCACCGGCCCGACCCGAGATATGACGACCCGCGCTTCCGGATGGCGTTCGCCCGGCTGGTCACCCACTACTGGCGGCACGCGGCCTGGCTCGAGGATGGATCGCTGCTACGCGACGCGCCCAAGCTCACCAGCATCCCGGGTGTGCTGGTGCACGGCCGCCTCGACGTGAGCGGGCCGCCGGACATCGCGTGGAAGCTCGCCCAGGCCTGGCCCGACAGCGAACTCGTGCTGATCGACGAAGCCGGACACGGCTCCGGCTATCCGGGAATGGGTGAGACGCTGCTCGCCGCCATCGACCGCTTCGCCATCCAGCGCTGAAGCTTCGCCCACGGCTGCGGCGCATGGGACTCCGCGGGCAACCCCCAGAGGGTGTGGTGTGGCACCCGCATGTCGACCGGGCGATGCGTCGGCGATCACCGCTAGCCTGGCGGGCATGGCTCAAGTGGTCCTGCACCCCTCCACCTCTGACGCGCTCCTTCATGCTGCTGGGTCGATCCCCTACGCCAGGGGTAGCCGGTCCGCGAAGCGCCACGCGGTCATGCAAACGACCTGGAAGCTCCCGTCTCGGGAGCTTCATGGGATAGTTCGAGGCGAGAACGGCCTTCTTGCAGCCGCGGCGTATTTCTCGCCTTCCCGTGAAGGGATGTTCACGTTCGAGTATGGCCAATGCACCTGTGCGGGCGGGCTCACCTGCGAGCACGTGGTGGCGTTGGTATTAACGGTGATGGGGAGCGGATCAGCGCGACCCGCGCGAAGTGAAAGTCGACAGGCGCTGGCGTGGGAGCGGTCGTTGGGGGCCCTGCTGGAGCGTGGCCCGGAACGCCCGGCGCCTGCCGCAAGCCGATCAGCTGAGCTTCCGCTTGCGATCGAGGTCACGGTGTCCGCGAGCGCACGACCAGCCTCGCCTCTCCGCTCGACGGACAATGCCTCGGCATTGAAGGTGCTCGCGCGGCTGGTTCGGCCCGGCAAGAACAAAAACGGCTGGGTCAACGGCGGGTTGAGCTGGAACAAACTTGATTCCCTGCACTATTACGGCGAGTTTCCCGCCGCGCAGGTGCGGCTACTCGGGGAGTTCTACGCTCTCTACCGGGCAGGGGACTCAAGATACTCCGGTTATTATTCGTACGGCGACGAGAAGTCGATCTTCCTCTCGTCGTTCAACAGTCATCGGCTCTGGTCCATTCTGGACGAAGCTGATGCGATTGGTCTGCGGCTCGTTCACGGACGCAAGCGATTGGGGGCCCTCGACCCCTACACCTCGGCTGAGCTCTGTCTGGATGCCATTCGCGATGACGCCAGCGGGTCACTCCAGATCAGCCCGGTGATTCGGGCCGACGAGACAGTCATGGACCTGTCGCCGATCGCCTTCATCGGTGCCGATGGCCACGGCCTCATCTATGCCGACGCGGACATCGAGGCGGACGCCGATCACAACAACTGGCGGCTGCGGCTGGCAAGACTCGACCTGCCGGTCCCACCGCAGCTACAGCGCATGGTTCAGGGCAACCAGCGCCTGGAGATTCCCGCGGCTGAGCTGGACCGGTTCAGCCGCGACTACTACCCACGGTTGCGGCACCTGGCGCCGCTGATCTCCTCCGACGGATCCTTCACCCCGCCGGCGATCTCCGACCCGACGTTGGTGCTGCGCGCGTCCTACGGCGACAACCACGCACTCGACCTCGTCTGGGAATGGGCGTACGACGTGGGCGATACGCGGCTGCGCGAACCGCTGCGGCCGGATGCCTCAGACACCCCGGACGCCGGCATCCGGGACCTGGAGCAGGAGCGCGCCATCCTTGCCAACCTCGACATCCCACTCGATCAGCTGGGACCCCTTCGCGCGGACTCCGATGCTGTCGATCCTGGATATGACGATCCGCTGCGAGCGCTGGCTCCGCGGGCAGAGTTCGATAGCATCGACACCGTACGCTTCAGCACGGAATTGCTGCCGCTGCTCGCCGACCAGCCCGGCGTCACCGTTGAGGTGAGCGGTCATCCTGCCGACTACCGCGAGGTCAGCGACACCTTGCGGATCGGT
Organism: Actinopolymorpha alba DSM 45243; assembly: GCF_000373925.1. Classification (GTDB taxonomy): domain Bacteria; phylum Actinomycetota; class Actinomycetes; order Propionibacteriales; family Actinopolymorphaceae; genus Actinopolymorpha; species Actinopolymorpha alba. The sequence goes on from NZ_KB892773.1 coordinate 17,017, forward strand.
GTGTCGACCCATGACGTGGCGGATGAGACGGATTGGTTCGACCTCGGGATCGACATCACCGTCGAAGGGCGGCAGGTTCCGTTCTCTGACGTGTTCATGGCCCTCACCAGCGGCCAGTCCCACCTGTTGCTCCCTGATGGCGCCTACTTCTCGCTCGAGAAGCCCGAACTCCAGACCCTGCGTGGACTGATCGAAGAGGCGCGGACGCTGCAGGACTCGTCCAAGGGGCCGCTCCGGATCAGCAGATTCCAGGCCGGGCTGTGGGATGAGCTGACCCAGCTCGGGGTGGTCAACCACCAGGCGAAGGCGTGGAAGCAGCAGGTGACCGGGTTGCTGTCGCTCGATTCGATCGAGGCGACTGAGCCGCCGGCCGCCTTCACCGCGGAGCTGCGGCCCTACCAACAGGACGGGTTCCGGTGGCTGGCGTTCCTGTGGCGGTACCAACTCGGTGGCATCCTCGCCGACGACATGGGGCTCGGAAAGACTCTGCAGACTTTGGCGTTGATCTGCCACGCCAAGCAGGCTGAACCCACCATCGCGCCGTTCCTCATCATTGCTCCGACCAGCGTCGTGTCCAACTGGCAGGCGGAGTCCGCGCGGTTCGCGCCGGGCCTGAAGGTCGTCTCGATCTCTGACACGCTGCGGCGTCGTGGCCAGTCCCTCGACGAGATCATCGCGGACGCCGACGTGGTGGTCACCTCGTACACCTTGTTCCGGCTCGACTTCGATGATTACGCCGACGCGTCCTGGTCAGGGCTGATCCTTGACGAAGCGCAGGTGGTCAAGAATCACCAGTCAAAGGCGTACCAATGCGCGCGCCGGCTACCGACGTCATTCAAGCTCGCCATCACCGGCACACCGATGGAGAACAACCTGATGGAGCTCTGGTCGTTGCTGTCGATCAGTGCGCCTGGGTTGTTTCCGAATCCGACTCGTTTTCTCCACTACTACGCCCGCCCGATCGAGAAGAAGAGTGCCACTGAACTCCTGGCGCAGTTGCAGCGGCGGGTCCGGCCCCTGGTCATGCGGCGTACCAAGGAACAGGTCGCCGCTGACCTTCCCGCCAAGCAGGAGCACGTTCTCACGGTCGAGCTCCATTCGCGCCACCGGAAGATCTACCAGACGCACCTGCAGCGCGAGCGGCAGAAGGTCCTCGGTCTGATCGACGACATGAACAAGAACCGCTTCACAATCCTGCGCTCGTTGACGTTGCTCCGACAGCTGAGCCTGCACGCCGGACTCGTCGACGACACGTATGAGAATCTGCCCTGTGCCAAGATCGAGACGTTGTTTGACCAGCTCAACGATGTGATCGCTGGCGAGCACAGGGCATTGGTCTTCAGTCAGTTCACCGGATTTCTCGGAAAGCTGCGTGACCGGCTGGACGAGGCTGGCGTGCCATACTGCTATCTCGATGGCAAGACTCGTAACCGGTCCACGGTGTTGAAGCACTTCAAGAGTGGCTCGGCGCCGATCTTCCTGATCAGCCTCAAGGCGGGTGGGTTCGGGCTGAATCTCACCGAGGCGGACTACTGCTTCCTCCTCGACCCGTGGTGGAACCCCGCGACGGAAGCGCAGGCGGTTGACCGCGTCCACCGGATCGGGCAGACCCGCAATGTCATGGTCTACCGCCTGATCGCCAAGGACACGATCGAAGAAAAGGTAATGGCGCTGAAGGCAAGAAAGGCCGAGCTGTTCTCCAGCGTCATGGACGACGGCAACGTTTTTGGCGCCAGCCTTGACGCGGACGACATTCGTGGCCTGCTCGCTTAGAGCTCACAGGCCACCAGCCTCGGGGCGGGGAGCCCCGTCGCTCGGCTCAGGATTCCGCCTGCCGGCGCATCCGCTCGACGATGTCGACGACCTCGGTGCCCATGGTCTGGGTGTCCCGCAGGATTTCGTCCATCGTCTTCTCGAAATCCGGCAATTGCTCAAGAACCTGCCGCGGATCGGGTGCGCCATCGGCGAATGCTTCGGTCACGATCGTGTTGATCTGCTCTTGGACGTCGTCGCGCGCGAGGTTGGTGACGCGCTTGATTTCGGCCGCCAGCTCCTCGGATCCCATCCGCAGCATGCGCGGATCGATGGTCAGCTCCTCGATGCCGTTCGCCTCGGAGTACGACACGGTCAACCGGTCGTCGTCGGTCGTCGCCGCTCCCACCGTTTCCTGGATTCGCCGCTGGAGTTCTTCGGCCTTGGCCGCCCGCTCCTGATGAGCCCGCATCAGCTCATCTGGGTTTGTGAAAATCTCAGACAGATCGAAGAACTCCGACACTGTTTCTTCCTCCGGTTCGTCAGGTCAGATCGCGGTGCGCCGGCTCAGAACCCTGTCAGCACGTTGACCTGGCCCTTACTGAGCTTCTTCAGCATGTCACCCAGGGTTTCCAGCGCCGCGTCGCCCATGTCCTTGTAACCCTCGGCGTCACCGAGCCGGATGGAGTCGCTGATCCCAGCCTGGAACGTCCGGACCGCGACGAGAGCGGCGTGGGCCTGACCCACCTTGACCATGATCTCGTCCATGATCCGGATCACCCGGGGAAGCATCCGCGCGATGACCTGTCCGGCGTTGCGGATCGAGACCGCCACGCCCTGGCCGAACGGAATGGCCACCGCGATCCAGAAGGCCGCCGCGAGAATCGCGAGCACGCCGGCGAGGGCGCAGGCGATCGCCATCTGGATGAACCTCAAACTGCCGACAACGGCGGTGAGGGCGGCGGTTTCCCAGGCGAGGCAGTAGGTGTTCTGAACGCTGTCGCGGTATTTACGGAGTCGCTCGGAGTAAGCCTCCTGGTCATTCGCCTGCCAGACGTCAGGAGTGATGCTGTAGTACTGGTCGTTCAGGGCCTCGAGGTAGGTCTTGCCAGCCGATCCGGACTCGTGGATCCGCGAGCAGGCCTCGAGCATTTTGCCGGTGTCGGTGATGATCAGCTTGAGCCGCAGCGGAACGCTGGTGAGCACACCACCAGTGACCGTGATGGTCTGCCCGCCCAGTGACATCGACCGGTTGAGGTTCCACTTCGCGCCGACCTTGCCGAGCTGATTGAGGAGAAAGCCGCTCTTGTCAGCGGGGATGGGGAGGAGAAGCTCGGGCCACACGGAGCACGCGACGAGGGAGGAGCCGAACGCGGTCCAGCCGAGCACCTTGCCTGAGGAGAAGGCGCCCGCCATGGAGTCGTACGCGTTACTCATGCGTCATCGTGTTCCTCTCCTCGATGTCGCGCCAGTTTCGAGCGATGACCTGGGCGGCGTCGCTCAACTCCGTCGCGGTCTCGCGCTTGGTCTCCCATGCCTGCTCGACGTATTCCGAAGCGAAGAAGTACGCCAGAACCACGAGGAGACCACCGGCCTGACCGGCCTCTGTCATGAGGTCCTGCGCCTCGCGCGCGAGATTTCTGGCCGACGGCAAGGAATCCGTCGCCGCGTTGTCGATCTTCCTGCCGAGCCCCTCGATGAACTCTTGGTCGATGACCCTGCTGTCTCCCACGGCGGCAGTCTAGGTGCGCCGCTGAATGAGCCAACGATCCGTTCTTTCCGCGCTGTGGATAACTACGGAGGCGCATCGTATCGTGCCGCTGAGCGAGTGCCTGCCGCGCGCGGCTCGACGTGACCCAGGTGGGCTCAGCAGGATCAGGCTCTAAGGTGACGGCGTGGAATACACCCTGCTCCAGGCGTACAACACCACCCCTGGCGACCTCGAGGACGCCATCAAGCTGCTGGCGCCTGACTGGGTGGGTGGGTCGGCCATCGACCACACCGATTTCTGGGTCACCGTGCCGATGACCGAGGCCGCGGCCCGGACCTTGGCGCCGCTGCTGGCCCCACTGGTGGGCGTACGCATCGTCACTGTCACCGTCGACGCCGACCACTGCCGGCTCTCACTCACCCGACCAGACGCAGCACCGATCGGTCCGGTCGACGGCCGTAGTACGGAGCAGGTTGCCGAGCTCGCGACCGCGCTGGGCAAGAAGAACGGCGCGGAACTCGCCGGCGTCCTCGCCTCTCCCAAACCACCCGCCGAGCGGCATCGAGACGCCGCCGGTTTGCTCGGGCTCCCGTTCCCTGACACCGCTCTTCGCGGCCGGGCGGGGGTGCTCGTGGCGTGGGCGCCGGCCACGACGGTACGCAACCTGCTGCCGGTCGAGGGGCACGGCGCGTGGGTCGTCCCGCACGGCCCGAACGCCTGCCTCGTGGTGGCCGACGGGTCAGGCTGGGCGCCCCATCCGGGGACCTTCTCCGAGGCGTTCACCGCACAGAACGCCCGAGCGCTGCCCTCGATCGGACTCAGCTGGGGGCAGGACCCGACGCTCTGGCTGTCGGGCGACGGGTCCGCTACTCGCGTGGAGCTGACCACGCAGGACCCGAAGAACCTCGCGTCGGCGGCCGCCGGCCTCGCCTCGGTGGTTGGGCGGCCCGACGTCGAGTCCGATGCCAGCAAGGCGCTGTCTCCTGGAAGGGATCCGACGTACCAAGCCACGGATCTGCTCCGCCTCCTCGGTGTGAGCGAGGTGCCGGCCGGCGCGCCCGTCGAGGAGCTCGCGGCCTGGGCCGCCAGCCAGGAGGGCGCCGTCCGGGTCGAGGCGAGGGCGGGTACGTCGCTGTCGCTGCGGCACGCCGACCCGTCGGCGCTGGCATCGACGTTCCGGCACCGGCGCACCATCCGGAGGGTACGAAAGGTCCTCGTCCTGCTGGCTGTTGTGGCGGGGTTCGGGCTGGTCTTCGTGGTGAGCGAGCGGCATTTCGGGTGGGCGCTTCCGGCCGCTGGTGCGCTCGCTGTGCTGCTTGTCAGCTGGGTTCTGCTGAAGCGACTGCTCCCGCCGGCCGGCTCCCGTACGCCGTGAGCGGGGTCGGGCTCGCGGCGGTCAGCGCACGGCGATGTCGTCGAGCCGATCCATCGGGACCTTCTTGACCTGAACCGTTTCGAGGCCGAGGAGACGCGCCTTCAACAACCGGTGTACGCCGTCCAGAAGCGTGAGTCGTTCAGGTCGGTCGAGCACATGGAGCGGGTAGCGCAGGTCGGCCCCGAGGGTGCGGGCGTACTGCTCGTGGTACCGCTCGGGATCGGCGGCCACCTCGGCCGGGCTCACGGCGAAGAACTGTCCGTCGTACGCCCACATCGGTAGCTGGAGCTGCCAGTCGAGTTCGGCAACGGCGACCTCGGTGACCACCAGGTCGAGCGCCCACAGACGTTCCATATCCCAGTGGAAGTCGAGGGTGACGTCCTTCAGCACCGGCGGGAGAAGGTGCTGCAGCGGGAACGGCCGGCGAGGTCGCGCGGAAGTCATGGCCGGACACCGTATCCGGCCGGAACGCCCCGACCGCCCAGCGACGCCGCGTGGTCAGCGGCCGCTCCGGGTCGGTGGATAGACCTGCACCTCGGCGAGGCTGAGGGCGCGGGTGGCGTTCAGGTGGATGCGCAGATAGCGGCCGGTCACGCCCGCCTCGGCCCGCACCACGGTCGGGCGCCCGGCGATGGCGGTCTCGTGCGCGTGCCACGCACCCGGCGTGCGCAGGGACTCCTCGACCGTCGCACCGGTGATCGGCTGGTCCGCCACGATGACGTAATAGTCGCTCAGCCGGCTGCCACAGCAGTCGGTGCGGTTCCAGAGCCGGATCTCACCGATCGGGTACTCCCGCCCAAGGTCGACCTGCCACCACGGCTGGTCCTCCCACCCGTCGGCGGTGTGGGTGACCGACCCGTTGGCGAACGCGCCGTCGACATCACCGTCCACGGCACGATCCGCGGTGCCGCCCCAGTCGGTGGTGGACTGCTCGGCCGGCTGGCGCAGGGCGAGGTTCGCTGGATCGAACCACACCCGCCCGCCCGCGTCGAATGCCCGCCGACCCTCGACGTACCCCAGCGACACCTCCATGGGTACGTCGTCCGGTACCGCGTCCTCGGGCACGGTGACCCGCCAGGCCAGCCGCTTGGTCTCGCCCGGCCGCACGGCGGCGTACGATGTCGGAGTCAGCGGCTCGGCCGTCACCCCGTCGGGCACCCGCAGGCGGGCGCGAACCTCCGTCGCCACCGAGCGGCCGGCGTTCGTCACCGCGTACTCCAGCGTCTGCTCGTCGCCAGGCACCGTCTCCACAATTACCTGCGAGGGGACGACGGCGACGCCGGTGACCGCGGGTTCGACCGTCCAGACCTGCGGCCGGTCACCGTCGAACGGCTCCTGCCGGACGGCGCCGCCCGCGGCGGAACTGACCGGCGTCAGCAGCTGGCCGCTCGGCATCGACCGCAGCCGGTAGCCGTCCCCGCCGCGCTCGAGGTAGAAGCCGGCACCGGGCGTGGCGCAGTCGCCCAACCCGACACCGGTCTCGGGCTTGACCCAGCTGGTGACCCACGCGCAGGCGCCGGTCGCGACGTTCCGCAGCGTGTACCGGCCGGCGGGGTCGCTGTCGATCAGCCAGCGCTGGTGGGCGCTGCCGTCGGCCGCCGCCTGCACGAGCGCGGGTGAGCGTCCGGCCTTCGCCGTCTCGAAGCTCAGGAGCTTGCCGGTCGCGGCGTTCCGCACCGTGTACGCCTCGGTGGTGACCGGCGTCGGCGTCCGATAACCCGGCGCCTGCCCGACCGCCGCGGTGATCGGTTGGAACTCCTCGTACGTCGCGGCGAGCCGTGGCCCACCCCAGACGTTCGCCGCGAACGGGTACATGCGCGCGTTGAGGGCCGGCTCCAGGTCGTACTCACTGGTCGTCTCCTGCGGCGGCCACACCGCGAGCTCCGCCCCGAGGAGGCGCGGGTCGTCGGCCGGCAGGACGTCGCCGCCGTGGAACTCGTTGACCCGGAAGTTCTCGTACACCCAGTCGTTCCCGGCGTTCAGGCGGGACCCCAGCATGTAGAGGTTGAGGTGGGCATTGATCAGCCGGTTGCCGTTGGCGGCGAGCTGCTTCGGTGTCAGCCGGCCCTCCTGGGCGATCCAGTGCTCCACGACGATGTCGGGGTCGAGCCTGGTCTTGAGGCCGCTGAAGAGCTGGTCGTTCCAGACGTACATCGTGCGCCCGGCCGGCGCCAGCACCTCCCGCCGCATCCAGTTGAACTGCAGCGGCATCACCTCGGCCGCAGCGGCGTCCGGCCCCACCTCGGCGCGGGCGCGGTCGACCAGCGACGGGAACTGCTGGAACGCCGCCGCGGACGAGAGGTACTCGTCCCCACCCGCGTGGAAGTCCGTACCCCCGAAGACGTCCATCGTCGCCTCGACGACCGCGCGCATGTGGGCGTACGCGACCGGGTTTCCCATGTCTACGTTGTCGGCACGCGGGCCGTTCTGGTTGGAGAGCACCAGGTCGGGATGGCCCTGCAGGTGGTAGGACGCGTGGCCGGGGAAGTTGACCTGCGGGACGAGGCGGACGTGGTGCCGCTGGGCGAACGCCGCCAGGTCGCGCACCTGTGCGGGCGTGTAGCGCGGGCGCTGCCAGGTGTCGAACTCCCTGAACCCGGGGAGCTCCACCATCATCTCGACGTGCAGGGTGTTGAGCTTGAGGTAGCTCAGCTGCTTGATCAGGCGCTTGAGATAGTCGGTCGACCAGTACGTCACGCAGTTGCAGAACGACACCCCGCGGTAGGCGTGGTCGGGCCAGTCGCGGGCGGTGCCGCCCGGTAGCTTGCCGGTTCGCGGGTCCTTCTGCGTGAGCAGCTGGAGGGTCGAGCGGGTGCCGGCCCAGATGCCGGCGGGGGTGGCCGCCGAGATCCGTAAGACTGGGGCGACGGTGAGTTGGTACGCCTCGGCGCTGCCCAGGTCCTTCAGGTCGGGGTCCAGCCGCAGCTCGATCTGACCCGGACGGGCCGCGCCGGTCGCCACGTCCACCGTCCGGCCGGTGAGCGCGGACAGGTCCTGTGCGAACACCCGGGCGTCGGCGGCCAGCTCCTTCGCCTGCTTTTCGTCGAGTACGACGGACAGGGCCGGGCTGACGACGAATCCGTTGCCGCCCGGTGACCATTCCTTCAACGCGGGGACGGTCCACGGCTGCTCGCTTCGGGGCGCGGCGGCGGGCTCGGCGGTCGCGCCTCGTGGCACCAGCACGGTCGTGAGGAGGGCAACCAGCACACCCAGGGTGATTCGCCTGATCATTCGATCAAGCTGACCAAGGAACGCCTGATGATCAACCGCTCTGCCCGGCACTGGACAGCGAACCGGGTGCGCGGACCTCTGCCCGGCCCCGTCTGACGCCTCCCTCGAGCTGGCCGCGGAACCTGGACCACGGGTACGACGCGGCCGGAGCAGCTGCCGGCGGAGCCGTATGGAGGCTAGCCCCAAGTTGGGTCCGAAAAACGTAGACCTCGCGGCTCTTCGGTCCACGTTTTCGGACCGAACCCGCGGAGACGGCCCGCCAACTGGACACAGCCGCCGACGATGAGGCCCACCATGATCAAGTCCGACAAACTGTTCACCGGAACCGTCCGCGGTGAACAGTTTGTCGGACTTGATCACGACCCAAGAGAGGACGCGGCCGGTTGAGCGTCGATCAATCTGGTGACGCCGACCGAGGTTTCTGGCATGATCCCCCCTTTGTGAACGCGCCCGGGACCGAGTCGCGTTGGGGTGGGGTGGGACATGTCTGTTTCTCGTAGGGGGCTGCTGGGCGGGGTGGCGGCTGCCGCGACGGGTGCCGTCGTACTCAACCGTTCAGAGGCCGCCGCGGCGGCTGGTGACGCGCCCACCATCGACAGTTACCGCGCGCAAGTCGTGGTTGTCGGTGGCGGAGTCGGCGGGATCGCCGCCGCGTTGGGAGCTCTGCGTACCGGCGTCACGGTCCTGCTCACCGAAGAGACCGACTGGATCGGCGGGCAGTTCACCACCCAGCTTGTTCCGCCCGACGAGCACCAGTGGATCGAGCCGAGTGTCGGCGCTCAGGGACAGACCCAGTCGTACAAGAATCTTCGCGCTGCGGTTCGCGCGTTCTACAAGGCGAACTACCCCGTCACCACTGCGTTCAAGTCGAACGCGGAACCAAATCCTGGTGACGCGTGGGTGTCGCGCCTGGCCGCCGACCCGGCGGTGTGGCGGACCTGCCTCTGGAACCTTCTGATGCCGTACATGGCGGGCGGCAAGTTGCACGTGCTGTTCGGTCATCGGCCGGTGTCGGCGGCGATGCTCAACGGGAAGATCCAGTCGGTCGCGTTGAAGGGGCCCGATGGTACGACGCGCTACGCGTACGGTTCCTACTTCATTGACTCGACCGACCTGGGTGATCTGCTGCCCCTGACCGGCGCCAATCACACGGTGGGGCGGGAGAAGGGCGGCGCCCAGTCATCCGGCGGGACCGGCGAGCTGAACAACTCCAACCCCACGGCTGATCCGATGGACCAGCAGGCGTTCACCATGGTGATGGCGGTCGGTTATCGGCGTTCCACCGGCGACAATCGCATCAGCAAGCCGGCCAACTACGAGAAACACCAGCCCACCTTCAAGACGTTCTTCGCGTCGAACCTCTTCGATCCGAGCAAGGACTACTCCTGGGCTGAGGGGCCGAACTTCTGGCAGTATCGCCGGGTTGCGGCGCTCGGCAGCTTCTACTCCGGCTCGCATCTCGAAGAGGTCTCGCTGCTCAACTTCGCCTGCAACGACTTCAAGTCCGGCGCCATCCTCGCGGTCGACGACGCGACCCGAACCGCGAATCTCGCGGCCGCCAAGGAACTCTCGCTGTCGATGCTCTATTACCTGCAGAACGAGGTTCCGAAGCCGAGTGGGGGGACCGGCTATCCGGCGCTGCGGCTGCGCCCGGACGTTTCGGGGACGCTGGACGGGATCGGTAAGTCGCCGTACATCCGTGAAGGGCGCCGGATCCACAGCATCGGCCGGATCTTCGAGTGGCAGGTCGGAGTTGACAACCGTGTCGCTCTCACAGGCGTGCCTGACACGAAGGGATCGGCTGTGCAGTTCGGCGACGCTGTGGGCACCGGGCACTACTGGCTGGACATCCACGGCGGACCCAAGAATCCCAACGGTTTGTGGCGGCGCTGCTATCCATACCAGATTCCGTTGATGGCCCTGATCCCCAACAACATCAGCAATCTGCTGGCCGGCGGTAAGTGCTTGGGCACCACACACGTGACGAACGGCGCTTTCCGGCTCCACCCCACGGAGTGGAACATCGGCGAGGCCGCTGGGGTGGTCGCGGCCTTCTGTATCAAGGAGAAGACCGATCCGCGTACGGCGCGGTCAAGCCGGATGGCCGAAATCAAGAACCTGCTCAGCTCGCAGGGCGTCCAGCTCTCCTGGCCGACGGCGACGCGGACCAAATGGCTTCTCCCGCAAGGCTTCCGCAGCTAGCGGTCTTCACGATCTTCGTCACATTCATCTTCTTCAGGGGTGGGAGAAACATAGTCGTGTCTTCGTATCGGAGTGCTGGCTGGCGGTTGGGCGGAGTGACGTCCGCCGTCCGGCTGGTGTGTGTCACTCTCACCGTGTTACTGGTTGCTTCGGTCCTGGGCGGCGTGGGCTCCGTGGTGGTGTCCGGAACTGCGCAGGCGGCCAGTAAGACGCCGCTCAAGTTTGTCCCGCTCGATCGGATGACGTCGCTGCAGACACTTGCGATGACCTCGGGGCAGACCGCCGAGGTGCAGGTGACCGGCCGGGCCACGGTGCCGAGCAACGCCAAGGCCGTGCTGCTGGACCTTACGGTGTCGAAAGGCTCAGCGGCCACGCAGGTGACGGTGTGGACGGGTGGGACCCGTCCAGTGTCAGCGAACCTGACCGCGCCAGCGGCTACGACCGTCCAGAACTCCGCGGCCGTTGAGGTTTCAGATGCTGGATCGGTCCAGGTGTTCAACGAGTCCGGCACTCTCACGGTGGCCCTGGCAGTGCAGGGATACTTCGTTGATGACGGACCGTCGACCCCTGGTGGTTTCGTTGCTACGAAGTCGACTCGGTTGCTGGACACGCGGAAGACCGCCAGGATCCCGGCTGGCGGGACGCTGGATGTCAGGATCGCAGGTGTGTCCGGCGTTCCGAGGGATGCCAGCTCGGTATTTGTGAACCTGATTGTGGAGAAGCCCGGCGGCTCGGGCGCGGTGGGGATCTACAAGAAGGGTGTCGCTCCGACCGGAGCCGGGCCGGTGTTCTTTTCGGGTCGATCCGTTGCCCAGACAATTAACGTCGCCCCCGACGTCAATGGGTATGCCACCGTGAAGAACTTCTCCTCCACGGGACCCATGGACGTGATCGTGGATGTCCAGGGCTACTTCACCGGTTCACCTGCCAATGGCAATCCGTTCAACCCGGTGGCTACCCAGGTTTACGATTCGCGCAACACTGGTGGGAGTCCGGTGCCGGGCGGCGGGGTACGGACGATTCAGGTAGCTGGGGTCGGTGGGCTTCCGGCCGATGGCATCAGTGCGGTGTTCGCCAATGTGACGGTTATCTCGCCGTCGTCTCTCGGTGGTATCCATGTGTGGAATCCCGATGAGCCCGAGCCGGGTATCAACAATGTGGTCTTCCAGTCAGGCGTCAATCAATCCACCATGATCGCGGCGAAGGTCTCGGCGGACGGCAAGCTCGCGATTGGTAACCGTGGCACCGGCGATCTCCACGTGGTTGTCGATATCCAGGGTTGGTTCTCTGGCCCGGTAACCGTGCCGGCCAGCGATGGCGGCGAGTATCGGCCGCTGCAGCACGCACGGATTGTGGACACCAAGAATGGAACGGGCGGATACACCGGCACGATCGGTCCGAACAAAACGCGCTCATTCAAGGTCACTGGTGTCGGAGGTGTGCCGAGTAGCGGGGTATCCGCGGTGGCACTGATGGTGACGGCGACAGATCCGTCGGCAAACTCCTGGATCACGGTGTGGCCCACCGGTGAGCCTCGGCCGAATGTTTCGCAGGTTTCGGTCGGCACGGGATCTGCGGTGTCGAACACCGTGATCGCCAAGGTCGGAGCCGGTGGCCAGGTCGATGTGTTCAACCGGTCGGGTGCGGTCAACGTTCTTGTGGACGTGCAGGGTTACTACACCGATAGCACGGCGGCCAAGGGCGGCGGCACGTTCGTTCCGGTGGACTTGCCCCGGATCTATGACACCGGAAGCGGTACTGGCGGGAGTACCACACCGCTGACCGGCGGGGAGACCCGTGAGGTGCAGGTCTCCGGTGTCGGTGGGGTACCGGCATCCGGCGTTGTTGCGGTCGCGGTGAACCTGTCAGTGGCGAGCCCGTCGACGGATGCGGAGTTGACCGCTTTTGCCTCGGGAAGCGCGAAGCCAGCGGTGACAACGTTGAACGCAACGGCGGGCGCGGATACCTCGACGTTGGCGCAGGTGAAGGTGGGCGCGGACGGGAAGATCGCGGTGTCCGCCACGGGTAGTGGGCAGATGCGGCTGATGATCGATGTGGAGGGCTACTACCTCGACAAGACTCAGATCAGCCGGGAACTCTATGTGCCGCTGAGCCCGCGCCGCATCTATACCTCGGCCACGGATTTCATCGCGCATGAGTCCCGATCGATCAGGATCGCCGGCGCGAAAGACTCTGAGGGAAACGTGGTGATTCCCGCGACTGAGGTGACCACGGTAGTAGTGTCGATAACGGCCACCCATCCGGCGGGTAAGGGAAGTCTGAGGGCTTGGCGATTCCTTGAGTCCAGGCCTGACGTGACCTTGGCCAGTTATAACGTCGTGGGTGCGGATGTGACCGCGACGGCGATCGTGAGGCTCGGAGGAGCCGGATTTCTCGATATCCAGACCACTGCCGCGGCCGGGATAACCGTAGATGTCCTGGGATACTTTCAGGCCAGCAAGCTCACGCCGGTGGTCCTGGCAACGCCGAGCCTGATTTATTCCACAGGTGCGGAACTCAAATGGACGGCGTACCACGACGAGAGTCCGGACGACTTCGACGACCTCGATGAATACCAGCTGCACCGGAGCGTCAACCAGAACTTCACGCCGTCCGCGGCCACCTTGGTAGCACCGATAAAGAAGGACGTCACGACCTTCACGGACGAGACCGCCAGACCGACACCGGCTGATGATCCGGATCCTTTTGGTACCACCTACTACTACGTGGTGGCGGTGAAGACGAAGGACCGCCGACTCACCCACTCCAAGCACCTGGCGGTGCGGCTGCCGAAGGCTGGAAGGATCACCCGGGTCCTACAAGGTCCAGAGGTCGCCACAGACACCACGCTGACGAGTGGGCAACCATCAGCCGCTCATGATGTGCTGGACGGTAAGGCGCAGCTGATGACGGGCAATGACTCGCCTACGTATGGAAACTCACGCGCGGCGGTGAGGTTCGACATCTCACAGATTCCTGCTGATGTGGTGGTGACGGATTCCGAGCTGAGTCTGTGGACGATCGGCGCTTCCGAACCCGCTGGGGCTGTTTATCAGGCACACAAGCTGACGCGCGGCTTCAACCAGGCCACGGCGACGTGGAACAACGCCGATACGTCGACAGCATGGACGAGTCCGGGTGGCGACTTCGTCGCGGAGGCGGCGGGCAGCCTGACCGGGGTCGCGGGGCAGGTGCCGACCTGGCGGACCTGGCGGGTAACCGATGCGGTCAAGGACTGGTATGCGGCGCCGTCGACCAACCACGGCCTTCTGCTGAAGCTGGCGGACGAAACCGGCCCGGCCGAGTCCACCCGCTTCATGTCGACCGAGGCCGCCGCCCCCTCTGCCGAACTACGACCGAAGCTGGCCGTCACCTATCTGGAGAGGACCGCGCAGTCGACGTACTACATCCCGGATACGCCGAATTCGATGAGGGAGGGCGGAACGTACTCGGTCGATGTGACGCTGTCGAATCCCACGACCTCGACCTGGCTGGCATCGGATTGGGTCATGTCGTACCGATGGGCATGGCCAGACGACACCGATGCGACGAACAGCGAGAACCAGCTGCAGACAGCGATCTCGAGAGATCTCGGGTCTGGCGAAACGATGACTATGCGTGCGCAGGTAAAGGCGCCGATCCTAGAACCGGGTAACCTCCAGGTCGGTTACTGGTTGAAGTGGGAACTCTTCAACAAGGCGACTGGAAAGTGGCTGTCGGAGACGGAGCAGATTCCTTCGCTGGACCAAGTGGTGGGCGTTAGCTAGTACGTCGCCAGAGGTCGGGGTGGCGAGGAGGTGGCAGTGATGTTCACCTCCTCGCCGCAGTGCGCGCAGCGCCCACATCTTGACGAGGTGTACGTCATGATGCGTTACAGCGAACCGCCTGAAGTCGGTCGTGAGGCGCCTCGGGCCTCTGGCTCGCATTCATGGCCGCCTAGATGCCGACCTGACCCTTCGAGCTGTGGAGCGGCTTCTTGAAGACCCGACCATGGATGATGCTGAGGGTAGGTACGCACGCGCCTCGGACCTGGCAGGCGCTGGATAATGCTGCTAGGTGAGTTCCAGGCTGAATTTCCGTGGGGACTGCTGTTAGTTACGGACGCAGCATCGCGCGAAGAGATACCGACCTGGACTGCACCAGGGGAGATGGTTGCGGCCGCCTCGACTGCCCTTGTTGCTCGGGTCAAACACCAGGACGAAGGTGAGGTTCTTGTACGAGTTTGGGATGACTCGAGCGAGGTTCTGGGTAGACCTGTATTCAGCGGTGTGATTGAACTCCCGAGTGGGGTGTTAAAAGTTTCAGACGCCCTCGGTGATAATTCGATCGAATTGTCAGCAGAAGGCGTGGTAGAACATGTCGAGATATATGCCGGATCGCGTGGCGCTGACGAAGTCCATCTTGTTGTAAGGAGCGTTGAGGGCGATTTGAGAACCTGAGTCGGCTGCTTGAGTCGACGACCGAGGAGGCCGCGACGGCTGCCTATTGGGAGCTCGACAACCGTGTCGTGGTGCAGGGCCAGTTGTTCGAGTCCGCGAGGTTCGTGGTTGCTCCCATCTTGGCGGCCATTGGCTCCTACGGCCTCAGTGACTACGCGCGATTACGAGCGGTTGACCTGCTTGTCGAGATTGCGCTCGGGGTGCCGGACCAGTCCGAGGATCGCACGGTCGTTACTGGAGAACGCCCAGTCAGCTGCCGTGCGGGGGAGAGCCGCCGGACTGCTCGGCCGACATCTCTTCGCCTACGTCGAGCGGGCGGGTGGCCGACGTTGGGTCGGAGAGAGAAGGTACGCACGCGGCGGTCCACCAAATTCGGTGGACCGCCGCGCGCACCCTTCTGTCGTTCGTAAAGCCGGCCGTCAGGGGCCAGTGATCCCGTGGATCTGGTAGGGGTACGTCTCCTGCTGCCAGGTGGTGGTGGCGCGGCCGGTCGGGTTGACGTCGACCTGGGGGACCCGGCCGTCGGTGGTCAGCGTCTTCGCCGTACCAAACGAACCCGTCCGGCTGATGAGGCGGCTGAACACCTGCTGCGTCTTGTACGGCGCGTCCGGTACATGCGCGACGACCATGCCGTCACCGTCGTCGTCCAGTGCGATGTCAGGCCGGTCGTACAGTCCAAGGCGGGTGATCGCGCCGAGTGTGCCGGTACGCGTGAGGCTCCGGCCGAACAGCTCGATCTGATTGCTGCTGTTCCGCCGGGTCCACACCAGCACCGAGTCGCCCTCGAGGTCACTCGCGAGCGCGTGGTGGAAGCCGACGTTGTCGGTGGACGGCGACACCGCGATCGGGGTGCTCAGCGTGTTGGTGCGGCCCCAGCGAGAGGCCCAGACCCGTGGGCGCTGCCCACCGGCCGAACGGTAGGTGATGACCGCGTCGCCGTCCCGGTCGACGGCTGCCTTCACCATGCCGAAGCCGCCCGACGAGGCGATCGTGGTCGTCAGTGCGCGGAGGCCGGAAACGTAACCAGGCTTGACCCGCTTCGCGACAACCCGCATGTTGCCCTCGGTCCAGGCGACCACCGCCAGGCCGGTGCGATCAATGGCGATCGCCGGTGGGTCTGCGGCGCCCGACCCAAGGACGAGCGTCGGCCCGACCGTGCCGTCCAGGTTGATGTGCCGGGCCACCGTGTAGATCGCGCCGTTGCGTACCTCCGACCAGGCCGCGATCGCGGTACCTGTTGGTGAGACGGCTACGACGGGGTTCATCGCGGGCGCGGAGGTCGAGAGCGTCCGCAGTGTGGTGAGCGCGCCGGTCTTCGAAACCCGGCGGCCGACCACGTGCCCGTCCTGCTCCCAGACCACCGCCGAGTCGCCGTCGTCGTCGGAGTCGACCATAGGCCACGCGACGTTCTTACCCAGGGCCGAGAGGTTCATGATCGCGCCCATGGAGCCGGCGGCGGTCCTGATCCGAGCCTGGACCTGGTGGTAGCAGTACGTCGCTGCGCTGTCGCACGCCTCCCACACCAGGAGCGCGTCGCCCTGGCGGTCAACCGCCACCTGCGGCCAGTCCGTTGCCGTCCAGCCGTTGGCGGACACCTTCCACGCGGTCGTCCAGGCGGCCTGCGCGGGGGCCGATCCGGTCACCGTCAGTGCCAGCGCGCCAGCCAGTACGCCGGTGCTGGCGGTGAGGAGACGACCGGAGACGGATCGGCGGCCAGGCCCACGCCGCGTACCCCGGCGCCACCACGGCCGCTGTATCGGGCGAGCCGGACCGGAATCGACAGACTCCGACGGATCGGATGCTTTCATACACAAACCCCTAGAACGTCATGTCGGAAATGGGACCCGGAATGTCTACAGCACATCGGAATCCTTTGCATCCATGAGGTCCCGGCTCGGGCGAATTGCCCCTTATCCTCTCCTCCCAAAAGTTTCTGTTATGAGCCCAATCCCACAGCTTTGCCCTATTCCGCAGGACCTCATCGGCGGAAAATGATCGTTCTGAGAATCCGGACAACCGGAACCGGCCCGGCCGCAGCGGTGTAGAGAGAGCATCCACAGAACGAAGCTGCGCAGAAGGAGACGCCAGGGGGCCCGCATCAGCGATTCCGCGGAAGACGCCGACGAGGCGGTGATCACCCGCGTACGCTCCGGCGATCAGGAGGCGTACGCGGTCCTGGTGCGCCGTCACACGGCCGTCGCCTACCGCACCGCGGTGCTCCTTGGCGGGGGCATGGACGCCGAGGACGTCGTACAGGTCGCCTTCGTCAAGGCGTACCACGCGCTCGGCGG
This sequence comes from Actinopolymorpha alba DSM 45243, assembly GCF_000373925.1. Lineage (GTDB taxonomy): Bacteria > Actinomycetota > Actinomycetes > Propionibacteriales > Actinopolymorphaceae > Actinopolymorpha > Actinopolymorpha alba. Next base: position 34,018 of record NZ_KB892773.1, read on the forward strand.
CTTCCGCGACAACTCGGCGTTCCGGCCCTGGCTGCTGCGGATCGTCGCGAACGAAACGCGGAACGCCGTACGCGCGAGCAACCGGCGGCGGGCCGCGACCGCACGCGTCAGCTGGCTCGGGGACGACGACCTCCTGGTCCCCGACCCCCTGACGGAAGCGCTGTCGAGCGAGCGTCGGGCGCAGTTGCTGGACGCGGTGCGTGACCTGCCGGAGGCACAGCGGCTCGCGGTCACCTGCCGGTACTTCCTGGAGCTGGACGAGGAGGAGACGGCGACCGTGCTGGGGTGGCCGCGCGGGACCGTGAAGTCGCGGCTCCATCGCGCGCTGCGGCGACTGCGTACCCAGCTGGAGGGCTCGACGCACCCGATGCCGAAGGAGGGCGCCGGCCATGACCGCTGACCGCCTGCCGGACGAACTCCGCGCGCTCGGGCGGACGATCGCGACGCCCCCGGTCGACCACGAAGCGGTCGCCGCCGAGGTGCTGCGTCGGCTCGCGGGCAGCCCTGCCCCGGTTACGCCGAAGCGGTGGCGCCGCGCCGTGTCCTGGGTGGCCACAACCGTGCGGCAGCGGCGCCGGCGGGCGGTCCTCGCCGTCGTCAGTGGGCTGCTGCTCGCCCTCGTGCTGACGCCGCCGGTACGCGCGACGGTCGCTGACTGGTTCGGATTCGCCGGCGTTCTCGTACGCTTCGGCCCCTCGCTGCCTTCCGCCTCCGTCTCGGTGCCGCCCGCGGTCGCGGCACCCTCGGGCCCAGCGCCCTCGACGGCGGGGCCCTCGGCGACGGTGCCCTCGGCGACGGGGACCCTGGATGAGGCAGCGCGTCGGGTCGGCTTCAGCCCCGTCGTTCCCCGCATGCTCGGTGCTCCGGACGGCGTCGAGGTGTCCGCGGACCGCCGGTTGCTGTCGCTGAGCTGGCGTGAGAACGCCGGCACGCTGCGGCTGGACGAGTTCGAGGGACGGCTGGCGCCGCTGTTCTTCAAGACCGTCGGTGGCAGGGGTGCGGAGTACGTCTACGTCGGCGAGCAGTCGGCGCTCTGGTTTCCCACGCCGCACGAGGTCGTGCTCATCGACAAGGACGGCGGGGAACGCCGCGAGTCGGCGCGCCCGGCTGGTCCCACGCTGGTGTGGGAGTCCGGCGGCGTCACACTGCGGCTCGAGGGGGTGCCGGACAGGAAGCGGGCGGTCGAGATCGCGGAGTCCGTGCCCGAGCCCGGAACCAACGGTGGAACCCGCTAGCGCTCGGCGGTGTACCTGAGGTGTCGGAATGACCTTCCCGGCTCTCGAGGAGCACCCATGCGAAGCTCCACAATCCTCTCGCCAGACCGTCCCAGTCGATCCGTACGCCTCGCCACCCGCCGGATGAGGCACATCATCACGGCTCTCCTTGCCCTCGTCGCCACCCTGGCCGGCACGCTGGTGCTAGGTCAGCGACCAGCCGCGGCGGGCGGACCCACGAGCGTGCTGATCGTCGCGCCGGAGCAGGCACGGGTCACGGGGATCTATTACTCGGACCCGGCGTACAAACGGCTTGAGGAGGCGCTCGCCGAGGCGCCAACCTCGGGCGAAAAGGCGCCCCGTGTGTTCTCCGACGAGACCTGGACGTCGGTCAATGTGACCTGGCTGATCCACGACATCACGGCCTGGCGTACAGACCGCGTCCTCGTCCACCCCGCCAGCGGGCAACTGTGGATCAGCACTCGATTGCTCGACGCCGGGCTGGCCGTAGAGGAGGACGGGACCTGGCACCGCTCCCGCGCTCCCGGCGAACTCCTCGCGTTGTTCAAGCGCCTGGGGGTGCTCGACCTCGGTGCGCAGCCGCCAAGAGCCCCCGCGCCGACAGCTACCGCCGAGGCTTCGGCCGCGGCGGACGCCGACCGTCAGGCCGCGATCACCGATCAGGCGGGGAAGCCGAGCAGGGCCGCCGACCCGGCGACGGCGCCCCCGGCGGCGACGGCCGCTCGTACCCCCGTGTCCCCGTCGAGCGGATCCTCGTCTGGTTGGTGGTGGGCGCTGCCCGCGCTCCTGGTGGGCGTGGTCGGGGGTGCGGTGGGTCGCCCAGCCGCCGTACGTCTTCGCCTCAGAATGCGCGGGCGGGAACCCGGCGCGCGCCAGGAGTTGATCGACGTCTGAGGCGTACGCCAGAGCCGCGGGTGTCCCCTCCAGAAAATCTTGATGCAGGGGTGTCGATCCGGTGTCGTGGTGCTCGACGCGTTGGTAGAGGCAAGGTGGGCACGCGACAGACAAGGGAGACAACGATGCGGTTCATGGTGCTGGTGAAGGCGACAGCGGAGTCTGAGACGGGCGTTATGCCGAGCCAGGAGCTCCTGGAGGCGATGGGTAAGTACAACGAGGAGCTGGTGAAGGCCGGCGTCCTGTTGGCCGGTGAGGGGCTGCACCCGAGCTCGAAGGGCGCCCGGGTGCGGTTCTCCGGCGAGGAGCGGCAGGTGATCGACGGGCCGTTCGCGGAGACGAAGGAGCTGATCGCGGGATTCTGGCTGTTCCAGGTCAGGTCGAAGGAAGAAGCGATCGAGTGGGTCAAGCGGTGCCCCAACCCCATGAATGAGGACAGCGAGATCGAGATTCGCCAGGTGTTCGAGGCCGACGACTTCGCTGAGGTGCTCACGCCTGAGCTGCGCGAGCGCGAGGAGCGTCTGCGGGCCCAGGTCGAGGGCGCCTGAAATGGAACGAAGCCCGTGGGAGCGGGTGGCTTGAGGTCAGCTCACTCGCTCCAACCGGCGGCGAACGTCGTCGTCGCCGGAGCCGCTCGCGGGACTGGCGAGGGTCGGGCTCGCGACGGCGGCGGGGCGCACGCCGCCGTCCCGGTCGGGCAGCCACAACCGGGACGTACGCCGGCGGCCGCCCGCGCCGCGTCCGGTGGCCTCGACCGTGACCTCGCGGGCGGCCAGGTGGCCGTGTCCCGCACCGAGGCCGTGCCAGGTGCTCGACCTGATCGCCAACCGCAGTTCGGACCCCGCCCAGTCACCGTCCTGGACCAGGAGGACCGCCCCGCGCTCGCGTACCCGCGCCGCGAGCCTGCGGATCTCAGCGTCGTAGGCCCGGGTCGGTGGCCGCACCACCACCACGTCGAGGACGTCGATCAGCGCGGCGACGGCGCTCAACCACTGGCGTCCAGGCGACGGGACCAGCACGAACCGCGTGAGGTCGATACCCAACCCGGCGGCGGCCTCCGCGCCCAAACCCGGCATCCCGACCACTCCGCACCAGGAGCCCGCCCGCGAAGGGCCGGCGGCGAGGGCGAGCGTGAGCATGGTCGACTTCTCGATGGCGTAACTGGCTCCCCGGCGTAGCCCCTGCCCGGGCAGCAGATCGGCGAACGCCGGCAAGGTGGGCAGGGTCGGGACGGCCCGCCCGGCCGCCGCCGCGGTCGGCTTGGCGGCGAGCTCAGCGCGCAGGTCGGCGAGCACGGCGGCCCGATCGGCGTCGGAGCGCCGCGGCATCCGCGCGACGCCAAGACCGACGCCAACGTCGACACTGGGGTCGACGTCGGGGTCGAGGTCGCCCGCCCGTGAAGAACTCACCACCCCTCGATGGTCGAACATGCGTTCGAGCTTGTCAACTCGCCGTGCGCTCGGATTGGCGTGTCCGTCGAGCGCTGGATCGACGCCGGTCGGGACGGCGAGCGGGGGCGGCCCGACCCGCGCGGTTCGCCACCCGCCTCCCAGGAGTGGCCGTGCCACAACCGCGTACGAACATCGAAAGAATCATCAACGCCGCAAGGGAAAACAGCGCGTAGCTCGCCGGGCCCGATGATCGCCCGGACCCGGCCCGTAGGACCTCTTTGACACGAAACAGGCAGTCGGGCCACCACGCCGCAGCGGCGCGTCTTACTATCGGCCGAACCGCGGTATTGACACGGACGGGATCTGCCGGGGACCGTCAACGCCGCGTCGGCTTCACCACCCCCTCACGGCAGTACCTTCGTACCACCCCTTCCCCCCTGACGACCCTGCTCGATGGGTCTCGTCGAACTCTCCCAACAGGGGCGAGTCTCTTCGGCGGGACCTTGGCCCAATCTCTCTCCACAGGAGCCCACTGTGCCGACCTCTGCCCACCAGGTCATGGCCCTGGATCCCGTTCGGCTGGCCCGGGCGAAGCGCGGCTTCACGACGCGCAACGTCCACCTCCTCGACACCCCCCACGACTGGCCCTGGTCGCTCGTCGACGGGGTCCGCCCGCAGCCTGGTGACCTGGTGCTGGCCAGGGTGACCGGCATCGGGCAGCATGCCTGGTTGGAACGCCCGGACGGGCGGCGGGCGACGATGTACGTCGACGATGAGGTCGTGGTGGCGTACGGCGCCCGCTACGCCCCCGACGCCTTCGAGGGGCTGGTCTCCGACGACCTCGGGCCCTGCGACCTGCTGGCCGGGGGCGGCATCGCCGGTCAGTGCCTCTCCCGCTCGCCCAAGGTGGCCGCACCGACCCGGCTCGAACCCTCCGGCCTCCTCGCGGTCAACGGCCAGCCGCTCAATCTGCGACAGTTCGCGCGGTGTGCCGTCGACAGTCCCGAACCCACGACCCGGCCGCTGCACACGGTGGGTGTCGTCGGGACGTCGATGAACGCCGGCAAGACGACGGCCCTCGCCGCCCTCGTCAGGGGACTGTCCCGGGCCGGGCTGCGGGTGGGCGCGGTGAAGGTGACGGGTACCGGCTCTGGCGGTGACCTGTGGAAGTACGAAGACGCCGGCGCCGAGTGGATCTACGACTTCACCGACGCGGGCTACCCCACGACCTACAAGGTGCCCGTGAACGACCTGGAACGCGCGGCCGCGGGGCTGGTCGACCAGATCGCCCGCCGTGGCGCCGACGTCGCGGTGGTCGAGATCGCGGACGGCATCTTCCAGGCCGAGACCGCGGCCCTGCTCGCGTCGCCCGTGATCCGGCTGCTGCTCGACGGTGTGCTCTTCGCCGCCGGCGACGCCCTGGGCGCGCAGGCGGGAGCGGATCGGCTGCGGTCGTGGGGGTACGACGTCCGCGCGGTCACGGGACGGTTCACCGCGTCGCCGCTCGCCCTCCGTGAGGCCGAGGCGTGCGGGCTCGGGCCCCTGACGCAGCTCGACCTGCAGTCACCGCGGGTGGCGGCCGAACTGCTCGGCCTGGTGTCCTCGGTGTCGCGGGCGGCGGCGGTCTAGAACGAACGCGTACCGGGTTCGGAAGGTCGCGCGGACAGGGCCGCGGAGCCCGCAACGCGACGTCAGCCGCATATCGGCAGAGACCTTGTCCGCACGACCTCCTAAGGTCGAGGCCATGACCTCCCGCGACACCACTTCCGGCTCCGGTCCCGCCACCAATGGTCAGGTGCCCGGCGACCACCTGCCGCCCGCCGGCACCGCGTTGCCCGCGGACGGCACGTCGGGGTACGTCGACCTCGGCTACGCCCGGCTCGACACCGACCGGCTGGCCCGCACCGGCGACCCCGAGGTCGTCTACGGCGCCGGCAAGACGCCTGACCAGGTGGTCGACCTCCTCCACGCGCTCCGCGCAGCCCACCCGGATCGGGCCGCGCTCGCGACCCGGCTCGACGCGACCGCGATCGACCAGGTGCGTGCGGCCTTCCCCGACGCCCGGATCGATGACGTGGCCGGCGCCGCCACCGTGGGTCCCCTGCCCGAGCCGGCCGGCCTCGTGTGTGTGGTCGCGGCGGGTACGTCAGATGCGCGGGTGGCCCGTGAGGCGGCGCTCACTGCCGAGGCGTTCGGTGCGGGGGTACGCCGGATCAACGACGTCGGAGTCGCCGGCATGCATCGCCTGATGGCCGTGAAGGACCAGCTCGACGAGGCGGACTGCCTGATCGTGGTCGCCGGCATGGAAGGCGCCCTGCCGTCGGTGGTCGGCGGGTTGACCGGCGTTCCTCTCGTGGCGGTGCCGACCAGCGTCGGCTACGGCGCGTCGTTCGGAGGGCTCGCGGCGCTGCTCGCGATGCTCAACTCCTGCGCGCCCGGCGTGGTCGTCACCAACATCGACAACGGATTCGGCGCGGGGGTGTTCGCGGGTCGGGTGGCCCGCCGCGCCGCCAGCGCCGCTCGGAGTGAGGTCGCCCGATGAGCATGGGATCAGGGAAGGTGGCGCGGAGCTGCCGGATCGGCTGGCTCGACTGTGGTTCGGGTGCGTCCGGCGACATGCTCCTCGGCGCGCTCGTCGCGGCGGGCGTACCGCTCGAGGTGCTCACCCGGGCCGTCGACGCGGTGGCGCCCGAGGCAGTCGAGCTGAGCGCCTCGCTGGTAACCCGCAACGGCCTGGCCGCGACGCTGGTCACGGTCGACGGGACCGACTCCACCCACCACCGCACCTGGGCCGACGTCCGCGCGCTGCTGGACGCCGCCGACCTCGACGAACCCGTCCGCCAGGCCGCCCACGAGACGTTCCGCCGCCTCGCCGAGGCCGAGGCGAAGGTGCACGCGACCACCCCCGACGCGATCCACTTCCACGAGGTCGGCGCGCTCGACGCGATCGCCGACGTGGTGGGCGTGTGCGCGGGCTTCGCCCACCTCGGGCTCGACCGCGTCCTCGCGTCACCGGTCGCGGTCGGGTCGGGGTTCGTACGCGCGGCACACGGCCGGCTGCCGGTGCCGGTGCCGGCGGTGGTGGAGTTGCTGGCCGCCGCGGGCGCACCGTCGTACGCCGGCGAGATCGACGGGACTCCGGTGGGTGAGCTGTGCACGCCGACGGGTGCGGCCCTGCTCGCCACCCACGTGTCGGCGTGGGGTTCGCAGCCGCCGATGCGGGTACGCGCGCAGGGCTTCGGGGCGGGCGGTCGCGACACGCCGGGCCGGGCGAACGTCGTACGCCTCCTCGTGGGGGACGCCGTCGACGAGGTGCCGTCCAGCACGCCGTCACGACCGGGCACGCCCGCCACCTCGACCGAACTCGTCGTGGAGACGAACGTCGACGACCTCGACCCGCGGATCTGGCCGGCCGTCCTGAGCCGCCTGCTCGCGGTCGGGGCCGCCGACGCGTGGCTCACGCCGATCCTGATGAAGAAGGGCCGCCCGGCGCACACGCTGTCGGTCCTGGTCGAGCCGGGCCGGCTGGACGACGTGTGCCGGGTCATCTTCACCGAGACCTCGGCGATCGGGGTACGCAGCACCCCGGTGAGCAAGCTGCCGCTGGACCGCGAGACCCGCACGATCGCGCTGCCTGGGGGCGAGGTCCGCGTCAAGGTCGCGTCGTACGCCGGTGCGGTGGTCAACGCGCAGCCCGAGTACGACGACGTGGCCGCACTCGCCGAGCGGACCGGCCGTCCTGTGAAGGTGGTCTTGGCGGAGGCTGTCGCCGCCGTACACGCACAGCAGTTGGGCATAACCTGAGCGCGATGACCGGACGCCGCGCCGCCCTACTCGCTCCCGCCGTTCTCCTGCTCGCTGTCGTGACCGCGTTGACGGTGGCCGCGAGCGGAGGACCGGCGTTCGCCGCTCCGGAACGCCGGGTGGTCCTCGTCGGCCTCAGCGGACTCCGCGCCGACGACCTGTCCTCGACCCGTACGCCGGCCCTTGCCCGGATGGTCAGCGAGGGCGCGTCCGGGGTTCTGGTGATCCGGTCCGTCAACGAACGCACCTGCCCGCTCGATGCCTGGCTCAGCGTCTCGGCGGGGGAGCGGGCGGCCGGCCCGGAGCGGACGGCTGGGCCGGAGCGGTGTGCCGCGCCGCCGCGGATCGTGCCCACGTCGACTACCAACGGACCCGGACCCGATGGCACGTCCCCCTCCATGGTCCAGGGATGGGCGCGGCTCGCATCCGCCCAGGATTCGACGGTGTACGGCGCCGAGCTCGGTCTCCTGGCTGAGGCACTGGCCAAGGCGAAGGTCTGCGCGACCGCGGTCGGTCCGGGAGCGGCGGTCGCCCTCGCCGACGCGCGTGGCCGGGTCGACCGCTACCTCCCTGGTGAGGCGGAGGGGGCGGGCACGGCGTTCGACCCGGGCCTGCTGACGGCCTGCCCGTTGACCGTCGTCGACGCGGGTGCGCTGCCGGCCGGCGCTGGCCGGGCCGACGCCCTGACCCGGGCCGACCAGCTGGTCGGCGACCTCCGTGCCGCGGCCGGGCCCGAGACGACCGTCGTCGTCGCCGGCCTCTCCGACGAGCCCGACACCACCGAGACCGCACTACGGGTGGCGATGATGGCCGGGCCGGGCATCGTCGAGCGCGGGCAGCTCACCGCCACGTCGACCCGGCGGGACGGACTCGTCCAGCTCACCGACCTCACGCCCACCGTGACCGCGCTGCTGGGAGTCCCCGACGCCCGGGGGATCGCCGGCGTTCCCTGGACCTCCACCGCCGGCCGCGCCGACGATCTCGCCGGTACGCTCGCCCGGCTCACGTCGTCGACCACCGTCAACGACGTCGTACGCGCTTCCAGCGTGTGGGTGTTCGCCGGGCTGGTCGGCGTTCAGGTGTTGGGCTATGCGGTCGGATTGCTGACGCTCGCCCTCACCCGGCGGGCGGCGATCCGCCGGGTCGCGGGCCGCGTCGCGTCGGGCGTCGCCCTGCTCGCCGGGGCGCTTCCGTGCGCGGCGTTCCTCACCAGCCTGGTCCCATGGGCGCTCTCACCGGCGCCGGTGTGGTCGCTCGGGTTCGCTCTCGGCGGGCTGACGGTGCTGATCGCGTTCCTCGCCGCCCGGATGCCGTACGACCCGCCGTGGGCGGCACCGACCACGATCGCCCTCGCCACCTCCGCCGTCCTCGCGGTCGACGTGGTGACCGGCTCGCACCTGCAGGGCGGCAACCTCGTCACGCCGGGGGACCTGCCGATCGTCGGCGGGAGGTACTTCGGGTTCGGCAACGTCGCTTTCTCGATCTTCGCTGCCAGTGCCCTGCTCGCGGCGGGCGGGCTCGCGGCGCGGTCGGCCGAGCGCTGGCACCGGCGTACCACCGGGCTCATCGTTCTCGGCATCGGCGCCGCGGCGGTCCTGATCGACGGCTGGCCGACCTGGGGCGCGGACTTCGGCGGCGTCCTGGCGTTGGTGCCGGGCGTCGCGGTGCTCGTGGCGGGCGTGACCGGCATCCGGCTCACGGTGCGGCGGATCCTGCTGGTCGGTGTGGCGGCGGTGGTCGCGGTGAGCGCGGTGGCGGTCGCGGACTGGCTGCGCCCGGCGGAGCAGCGTTCCCACCTCGGCACATTCGTGCAGCGGGTGATCGACGGCGAGGCCGTCCCGGTGATCGTGCGGAAGGCGGAGGCCGCGCTGTCGACCGTGACGTACGGCGGACCGCTCGGCTGGAGCTGCATCGTGGTCTACGTCGCGGCGATCCTCGTCGTACTCCGCCCACGGCGGTTCCGGGCCGACGCGCTGGCCGAGGCCTACCACCGCTGGCCGACGCTCGCGCCCACGCTGCGGGCCATCCTCGTGACCGGAGTGGTCGGGTTCGCGGCCAACGACTCCGGCCTTGCCGTACCCGCGGCGATCCTCATGACCGCGGCCCCTCTGGTGGTGGTCGCGGTGATCCGCTCCGCACCCGGCTCGTCCCCGGCGCGGCCAGGTTCGTCTCCGGTACGAAAGGCCGCCGCGTTGACAGCAGCGCCCGCGCAGTCGGCAGGGGTTGGGCAACCGGCAGCGTCCGGGTAGTCGACGGCGCCACGGCAGCCGGCCGGGGGCAGCCGGCAGGGGTTCCGCTGCTCGTGCCTCTACGCCGGATTCGCTCCCGACGCCTGGCGGGCTCGGGCACTGAGGAGATCGCGGGCGACCTGCCCGGCCCGCGCGCCGTACCCCCCACCGAACAACGCCGCGTGCGTGAGGATCGGGTGGATCTGGTGCAGGGGGATCCGCTCGCGCCAGCCGTCGGCGAGCGGGTGGACCTCGGTGTACGACGCGAGCAGGCGGTCGAGGTGCGGCGCCCCGAACAACGCCAGCATCGCGAGGTCGCTCTCCCGGTGACCACCGTGGGCGGCCGGGTCGACCAGGCGGGGCTGGCCGTCGACGGCCCAGATGATGTTGCCTGACCACAGGTCGCCGTGGACCCGCGCCGGGGGTTCCGGCGGCCCGGCGAGGTCCTCGATCCGGTCGAGGACCTCGCAGATCGCGTTGGCGTCGTCCGCGCCGAGCCGCCCGCGGTTGAACGCCATCCGGAGGTACGGCTCGACGCGGTACCTGCCGTAGAACTCCGTCCAGCGCTCGCTGGGTGTGTTGGGCTGCGGCAGCGGCCCGATGAAGCCGTCAGCCTCGGCGCCGAACACCGGTGCGCCCGCGCGGTGCGTGGCGGCCAGCGCGCGTCCCAGGCGTTCGGCGGCCTCCACGGAGGAACGACCGGCCTCCACCCATTCGAGGATCAGGCACTCCTGGTCATACCCGAGGACCGCCGGGGTGGGAGCGGCGTCCGCGCCGGCCGCGGCGAGCCAGGCGAGGTGGCTGGCCTCGGTGGCGAAGAACCCGGCCGGCGCGCCCGGGCGGGCCTTGACGAAGACGCTGCGTCCGTCGCCGAGTCGGGCGCGGGTGGCGATACAGATGTCGCCGCCGGCCACGGGGTTCGTTGCGATGACTGTCGTGCCGAGGAGTTCCTCGACGTGGTACGCGATGCTTGCCTGCCGTGCCATTGCCCGATATTAGGGTGTTTTGGACACGCTGCGTGCCGGTTTAGTGCCGATTCCGTAACAGAATGACGTGAGGGCTGGGGAAGGGCGCGGACCGGGCGGGCGACGGCGCGGACCGGGCGGGCGACGGCGCGGACCGGGCGGGCGACGGCGCTGGGGCCCGTGTGCTTGCCAAGCTGTCATAGGTTTCTCGGTCTCTTAGCTGACATTCCTATGACAACCCCGGGTTGGCGCCCGGTTTCTCAGCATCCGAAACGATTGGGTGTACGCCATTTGAGACGGGCGCGACCTCACGCGGCATGGCCCCACGAAGCATGCTCAATTTGCCTTGCCTGGTGACGACTTGCCGCGTGAGGTCCTCGCTGTCTCACATCGCGTACACCCAATGAGCCCGGATGCTGAGAGGCGGCGGGTTGTCTCACGGACCGGACTGCTAGCGGTTCCGGCCGCGACTTCGCGGAACCCTCAGGGTGCCGGTCGCGTGCTCGGCGTGGCGCTTGGCCTGCTCGAGCCCAGCAGTTCCGCGAGGTCGGAGGCCAGCCCCGCCGCGGCCCGCTCGACCAACCGAAGGACGTGCGCGAACCCCTCCGGGCCGCCGTAATACGGATCCGGAATCTCGCCGATGTTCCCGCCGTACGTACCGAACAGCGCGATCCGTGCGGCGTCCCCGGCGGGCGCGAGACTCCGGAGTCCGTCCAGGTTGGATCCGTCCATCGCCAGGACGAGGTCCCGGCTGGCGAACCAGTCCCGCTCGATCTGCTGGGCACGGTGCCGGCGTACCTCGCCCTCGGCGTACCCCGCCTCCCGAAGGACCGCCTGCGAGCGCGGATCCATCGGCTGGCCCACGTGCCAACCGCCGAGTCCGGCGCTGTCCACGACGACGGCGGTGGCGAGGTCGGCGTCCACGAGGCGCTGGCGGAACACGACCTCGGCAATGGGGGAGCGGCAGATATTGCCCAGGCAGATCATGCTGATGTGGTACGGCGCCGGCGAGGCGGCGCGCGGAAGCGGCAGTGTCACGAGAGACAAGCATGCCCTGCCCCGCTCGTCGGTCCGGCACCGTCAGATCGGTCGCGCAGGCGGAACGGCGTACACGCATCGACGACCAGCCCTCGAGTCAGCCCGATTGGTTCGACGTCCAGGCGAATTCGAGGCTCTCCTGGACAATGCCGAGGACGAGCGCGAGTTCGTCGTCATCGCGCGGGCCGTACACCATGATCTCGGTGTCGTGATCGGCGTACCCGTGTGGCTCACCCCAGCCGAGTTCACATACGGCGGCCGCTCTCTCGGACGGCAGGCAGAGATGAACGCTGGTGTCGGTGACGCCGTGGATGTGCACTGGCTCGAGCGGCGGATTCGGCGCGAGCGAGGTCGACCGATCGCGGATGTCACTGAGGTCAGGAAACAGCAACGCCCTGGACGGCGCCGGTGAGACCTGACTGCGGCCTTCCTGGACATGGGGGAGGTTGGTTGCTTCGTAGATCAGGCGGCCCCACAGCGCTGGAGATGCTTGCCGGTCTAGCTGCCGGTGCGGTCCTTCGCTGGAGGTTCTCGGCCGCGGTCCTCTTCGTCTGGGAAGTTCCATGGCGCACGAGTATGAACGGTTCCAGCGTTAGTCGGCGAGTGAGTCGATCCAGCGTTCCAGCCGCCTGCCTTCGCGGGTCATGAGTTGGGGGTCGCGGAGGGTGTTGGTGAGCAGGGAAATCCCTTGGTACGCCGCGATCAGGGCGACGGCGAGGTCGCGGGAGTCCCGGCGACCCATGGCACGGAACTGCTGTTGGCACCAGTCGATCAGGAGTTGGACGACCTTGGCCGCGTTGCGGTCGAGGCCGTCGGCGCGCTTGTCGAGTTCGGAGCACAGCGTGCCGAAGGGGCAGCCGAACCGCGCGGCCAGGTCGCGTTGCTCCACCCAGCCGCCGATGAGTGCCTTGAGCCGTTCCGGGGGCGTGGCGAGCTCGTCGAGTGCGGCGATCATCGCCCGGAGCCTCTGCGCATGCGCGTCGATGGCCGCGTCGACCAGGGCGTCCTTGGACTTGAAGTAGTAGTAGACGTTGCCCACAGGGACATTGGCGGCCTGCGCGATGTCAGCGAGCGTCGTCTTCTCGACGCCCTGCTCGTGCAGCATCTTCACAGCGGCGGCCGTCAGGCGCTCCCGTTTGCCCTGCTTCTTCGTGTCGATGGGGGCACGAGTCCCAAGATTCGAGTTAGTCACCTAACTGACTATAGACAGTCTGCGCAGCCACCGGCTATCGTCCAGGCAGTAAGTCAGCTAACTAACTAAGCAGTGGCCGCTCAAGGGCGCCCTCAGCATGAGTGATCGCAATCGATAGGAGACGTTCATGATCGTCGTGACCGGAGCCACTGGCAACGTAGGCCGGCCCCTCGTGGAGGCACTAGCGGCAGCCGGTGAGCAGGTGACGGCAGTGTCGCGAGGTGTCTCGGCAGAGACCGCCGTGCCGGAAGGCGTTCGGCAGGTACGGGCAGACCTCGCCGCGCCCGAGAGTCTTCGGCCCGTCCTCGATGGGGCCGACGCGCTGTTCCTGTTCGACGCTGCCAGCGTGCCTCAGCCGAGCCCGCAGCACGTCCTCGACGTCGCGAAGGCGGGTGGAATCCGGCGGATCGTGTTGCTCTCCTCCCAGGGAGTCGCCNCCCGACCGCAGTCCCTGTCTCATGGCGTACGAGGACGAGCCATCGAGGACGCCGTCCGGCAGGCCGGCATGGACTGGACGATCCTGCGGCCCGGCGGCTTCAACTCCAACAGCTTCGCGTGGATCCAGGCGATTCGTACGCAGCGCCTGGTGGCGGCGCCGTTCGGCGACGTCGGCCTGCCAACCATCGACCCGGCCGACATTGCCGAGGTCGCAGCGGCTGCGCTACGCGGGAGCGGTCACGCCGGGCAGACCTACGAGCTGACCGGTCCCGCTCTCATCACGCCGCGGCAGCAGGCCCAGGCAATCAGCGACGCGCTCGGCGAGCCGATCCGGTTCGTCGAGCAGACCCGCGAGGAGGCCCGCGCCAGGATGCTGGAATTCATGCCCGAGACCGTGGCCGACACCACTCTCGCGATCCTTGGCGACCCGACGCCCGCCGAGCAGCGGATCAGTCCCGATGTCGAGCGAATCATCGGCCGCGCGCCTCGTACGTACGCCGAATGGGCCGGCCGCAACGTCGCCGCCTTCAGATGACATACCCGAGTTGTTCGTCTGACCAGAGGAGCGCAGGGGACCCGAGTTTGATCAACGGCGGGGAAGTCGGACACCCGGAGTCGCAGGTGTCCGACTTCGGGACCGTTGATCAACTCCGCGACCCCATCGGGCACCTTTCCGGTGGTCATTCCTCGAGCCGTCTGGGATTCGGTGCTGTATCGGAGTCGTCGTCGGCTTCGACTGAGCCGGTCAGTCGGAGCCGACGCTGTGCCCGCTGGAAGAACGTCGTCTTTCCGAGCCGAACCACCTGAGCGGCGTTCGCCACATGCTCCAGGTCCAGCCAGTCGCCCGGGCCGCCGTCCGCGACCACGATGCCGTCGGCTTCCACGGCGAACCTTCCGCTCGCCGGCAGCACCTTCAGCGCCAGGTGTTCGTCGTGAGTCAGGAACAACGACCGATTGAACGCCGAATGCGGTGCCACCGGCGTCACCAACAATCCCACGGCTTTGGGGGACACGATCGGTCCGCCCGCGGAGAAGCTGTAGGCCGTCGATCCGGTTGGCGTCGCGACCACGACCGAGTCCGCCGCGTAGCGTACGAAGGGGTGTCCCTCGACCCACAACTCGACCATTGTCATGCCGTGCCCGGGTATTCGGGTGATGGCGATGTCGTTGAACGCCCACCCCTCCCGGTCAGCCCGGCTCACCCGCACCGCGGACCTCGCCTCAGTGGCGAAGCCTCCCGCGTCGACCGCCGTCAGCGCCTGGTCGAGATCGTCGATGTCGACCTCGGCCAGGAATCCGAGCCGCCCGAGGTTCACGCCGAGTACCGGCGTACCCCGGCCCCTGACCAGGCGCATCGCCCGCAGCATGGTCCCGTCACCGCCCAGGCTGACGACGAGATCCGCGGCTGCCACCTCCTCGGGCTCAGCCGGAGCTGCGGCGCCCATCAGGCGGGCCTCCTCCCCGGCCAGAGCCAGCAGTTTGACGTCGTGGCGCTGTGTCCAGGTGGTGAGCGTGTGGTCCACGACCGCGCAGTCGCGGCGCGGATGCAGGACAACCCCAACGGTGGTAAGAAAACCCATGATTCTGCCGCTCTCAGACCGCGATGCGTCCACCATCGACGGGCAGGATCGCGCCGTGCACGAAACTCGACCGGTCGGTGGCCAGGAAGATGATGGCGTCGGCGATCTCCTCCGCCGTGGCGGTACGTCCGGCTGGCGCGGCGGCCGCCAGTTGGTCGAGGTCGTCGCCGAGTTCAGCGGTGCCATCGGTGCGGGTGGGACCGGGACTCACGGCGTTCACCCGGACCCCATGGGGCCCGAACTCCGCCGCCCAGGATTTGGTGAGCAGTGCCAGCGCGGCCTTGCTCGCGCCGTACAACCCCGTCCCCGTGGCGCCGAACTCAGCGACCATGGTGGTCACATTGACGATCACGCCATGACCGCGTTTCGCCATCTCCGGTGCGAGTTCGGCAACCAGGAAATATGGCACCTTGACGTTCAACGCGAACACCGCGTCGAACTCCCGCTCCGTCGTCCGCTCAGTGGGCCCGAGCGGGTAAATACCGGCATTGTTGACGAGTACGTCCACCTGGTCGACCAGCTCCCGCGCTCGCGCGACCAGCGAGCGGGCGGATGCCGCGTCGCGCAGGTCGGCGGGCAGGAAGTCCGCCTGACCACCGGCTGAGCGGATGTCCTGGACCACCTGGTTTCCGCGTACCTCGTCGCGGCCGGAGATGAGGACGTGTGCGCCGAGATCGGCGAGCGCGATCGCGGCGGCTCGTCCGATACCGCTGGTACCGCCGGTCACCAGGGTCGATGTGTCTTGGAGTTCTGACATCGTTCTTCACCCACTTTGTGCTTCCGAGTGGGCCGTTCGATCAGCTCGTGGGGAATGACCACGCAAACGTGATCATTTCCTTGGCGAGAGGCCTGGTCCTCCTCCTTCGGAGCCTAGCCAGTCGAACGTCAAAAGCCGGCCAGGGCGCGGAGCCGGTGAGGTGGCCGCGCGACCCTGGCCGGTGGTACGGCCGGACCTAGGTGAATATCCGGGCGTTGACCGCTTCGCCAGGAGTGTGGGCATCGGTCAGGAGTTTGGCTCCGAGTGGCTGTCCCTGGGCTCGTCCTCGCCGAGGATCCGGTAGATCCGGGCCCGCGCCTCCTTCAGGGTCTCGGCGATACGACGGATCTGGTCCTCGTTCGCGGCGTGGGCGCCCTGCATGGCGGCGGCCATCAGCCCCATCCCGGCGGCCCGCAGCTCACCCCACGGCGAGTCGGCGGGTTCGGCGAACTCCTCCCACGGTGCCTGACCGCCGCGGCTCGCGATCTCTTCGCGGCCGGCGTCGGTGAGGGAGTAGAGCCGTTTGCCGTTCTCCGCCGTGGACGCGACCAGGCCCTCGTCCTCGAGGAGTTGGAGGGTGGGGTAGATCGAGCCGGCGCTCGGTCGCCAGGCGCCGCCGCTGCGCTCCTGGAGCTCGCGGATCATTTCGTACCCATGCATCGGCCGGTCGACGTCGGCCAGCAGGTGCAGGATCCCGGCGCGGATGTCGCCACGGCGGGCACGCGGACCGCGACCGGGGAATCCGAACGGCGGTCCCCAGCCGCCGCCACGGCCCCAACCGCCAGGACCGAAGCCGCCGCGGCGTCCCCAGGGTCCGCCGCCCGGGAACGGTCCGCCGCGATGGCCGAGGTCACTGTGGTGGCCCGGCCCACCGTGGTGAGGCCCGCCATGTGGTCCACCGAAGGCGGCGTGCTTCATGGCTTTGACGTGCGCGGCAGCCATCGCGGCAAACGGAAGGCTGCGGGCGAATGGTGTGAAACGGGGGTCCATCTGAGTTCCTCCCCATGAGATCAGAATCTATCTTGACGATGCTTCACGATATATCGCCGATACAGCGCAGGCAAGGGTGCGGATACGCGTGTAGTGGGGTCAGGCGCGACGAGTGGGATTGCTCCGAAGGAACGAAACGCCCCGCTGAGCGGGTACCCTGCGGACACGGCGGCGAGGTCTTGGGTCGGGGGCGCCCTCGTACGGCTCTATTGGCCAGGGGTGCCCCCGACCCAGGCGAGGTCGAGGTAAGCGTGCGGTCGGCGCCGTACGGAGCTACTGCGGGTGGCGGAAGCCGGGGTGCTCGCGGGGGAGGGAACGCCGCAGCACCCACGCGCTCACCGCCACGCAGGCCGCGACCAGAGGCCAGGTGAGCGCGACCCGGGCCACGGTGAGCGCGATCACCTCATTCGCGGCATAAAGGACGCCGAAGACGCTCACGCGTACGACGTACTGCCCGACCCAGACCCACGACGCGACGCCGTACGCCCACAACAGCGCCGGATCACGCCGCCAGGCGCCGCGTTGGCGAAGCGCGGTCCCGACGACCACGCCGAGCAGCGGCCAGCGAACGGCGATGCTCACCATCCACGCGAGCGCGCTCGCGGCGTTGGTGGCGAGTTGGACGAGGAAGAAGTCGGCGGCCCGCCCGGTCCGCACCGCGATGGTCGCCGCGACGGCCACGCCGAGGAGGCCGAGGAGTACGCCGCGTGGCCGGCTGCCCCGGGCGAGCCGGTAACCAGCGAGGACGATGCTCACCGCGACGGCTGCGCCCGCACCCCAGATCACCGAGCGCTCGGCGAGGAGCCAGCCCGCGACGAAGGCGACCGGCGGCAACGTGGCGTCGACAGAGCCTCGCCAGCCGCCGAGCAGCTGGCTCAGGGACTCCTGCCGCGCCGCGTCCGTGGACTCCGCGCCGGGCGTTGTCGGCGCGCGGCGAGCCCCGTGCTCGTCGCGCGGTCGCTGCCGGGCTGGTTCGTCCACGTCGCTTACCTGCACACCCCAAGACTGCCTTAGGCCCGCACCCCGCCCGGGCTCGCTCCCGCCCGTTGTCGCGGCGGGGACGGGTAAGCCGCACCCCAGGGGACCCAAATGATCACGCATACGTGATCATTCCGGCCAGGCCTACTGAACGTGGTCCGCGGCGCGACCGCTCCCGCCGGGGGGTTCTATCGTGACCTCATGACCGCACAGCCGCCCGGACCTCGCCCCCGCCTTCGTACCGCACTGCAGGGGATTCCGTCATACAAGCCGGGCCGGCCGGCCGCGCCCGCGAAGGATCGGCCGACGTACAAGCTGTCGAGCAACGAGAATCCCTTCCCCCCGCCGGCCGAGGTCCTCGAGGCCGCCCAGGCCGCGGCTCAGAAGATGGGCCGCTACCCCGACCTCGCCGCCAGCCGTCTGATCGCCGAGCTGTCTGAGCGGTTCGACGTTCCGGCCCACCATTTCGCGGCCGGCACCGGCTCGGTCGCGTTGCTCTACCACCTCCTGCAGGCCAGCTGCCAGGCCGGCGACGAGGTTGTCTACGCCTGGCAGTCGTTCGAGGCGTACCCCATCGCCGCCCAGGTCGCGGGTGCGACGCAGATCCGGGTCCCCCTCACGTCCGACGCCCGGCACGACCTCGACGCGATGGCCGACGCGATCACCGACCGGACCCGGGCCGTGATCGTGTGTACGCCGAACAACCCGACCGGGCCGGTGGTCCACCACGACGAGCTGGCGGCGTTCTGTGCCCGGGTGCCGGACGACGTGCTCATCGTGGTCGACGAGGCCTACATCCAGTTCGTCCGCGACCCCGAGGCGGCCGACGCGCTGGCTCTCTACCGCGAGCATCCCAACGTCTGCGTGCTGCGGACGTTCTCCAAGGCGTACTGCCTGGCCAACTTCCGGATCGGCTTCGCCATCGCGCATGACCCGGTCGCCGACGCGCTGCGCGCCTGCACCCCGCCGTTCGCCGTCTCGTCCGTCGCCGAGGATGCGGCGCTGGCGGCCCTCGCCTGCGAGGACGTGCTGTTCGCGCAGGTCGAGGAGCTGGTGAAGGAACGCTTCCGGGTCGTCGAGGGCCTACGGGCCCAGGGATTCGACGTACCCTCCACGGAGGCCAACTTCGTGTGGCTGCCGCTTGCTGCACAGGCGGATCCGTTCGCGATCGCGTGCGAGGCGGAGGGGGTCATCATCCGGGCGTTCCCGGGGGCAGGCTGCCGGATCACCATCGGCGAACCCGCGGCCAACGACATCGTGCTCGACGTCGCCGCCCGCTGGGCCGCACAGACTCACTGAACCCATCCTGGATCCCCGACGTCGCGCGCGCTCCGGTGGCCCGCAAGGTCACCGGAGCTGACCAATTCCGGCCATCACCCGACCGGGGTGAAACGTCTGTCACGCTTGAAGCTCGGTGCTTCGGCACTTTCTGGTTGACGCGAAGGCTTACTCTGGACTGGTCATCTTTGACCTGACCGGATCGACGGGAGGGGTCCCGGTAGGCGATCCGGCAGCCTCTTTCGGTCGATACTCGGTGAGGAGTGGCCTGCCCGAAGATGCCATCAGATAGCACGGCGCTCGCCGCCCGACAGTCAGACAATCAGACGAATCCAAATCCAGAACAGTTCCGTAGCGCCAGATTGCGCGGCCTCGACTCCTTGTGGCGACTGCGGTTGTACCTCCGGCCCTATCTCGGCCGACTGATCCTGATGTTCCTCGCGGCCCTCACCGGCGTGGGCGCGAGCCTGGCGATTCCCCTGGTCACCAAGGAAATCATCGATGGTCCCGTGGCCCGGCGGGACACCGGCGGACTGATCCTTCTCGGGTCGGTCGCCATCTTCCTCGGTATCGTCGAGGCGTTCCTGATCTTCGTCCGTCGTTGGATCCAGTCACGTGCGGTGCTGGGGCTCGAGACCGCGATCCGTGACGACGTGTACGCACATCTGCAGCGACTCCCGATGGCGTTCCACGGGGGCTGGCAGAGTGGCCAGCTGCTCTCCCGTGTCACCACCGACCTCTCGGTGATCCGGAGGTTCCTCGGGTTCGGGATCCTGTTCCTCGTCACCAACATCGTCCAGCTCGTCATCGTGGCGGTGCTGCTACTCCGGATGTACTGGCCGCTCGGGCTGCTCGTCGCGGCGTCGGCGATCCCGGTCCTCATCTTGTCCAACCGGTTCGAGAAGAAGTACCGCCGGATCTCCCGGCAGGTGCAGGACCAGCAGGGTGACCTCGCGACCGTGATCGAGGAGGGCGCGGTCGGGATCCGGGTGATCAAGGCCTTCGGCCGGCGTCACCACGTCTACGACATGTTCGACGAGGGGGCGCGCAACCTGTACGCCACCTCGATGGACAAGGTCCGGCTCTCGTCCAGCTTCTGGACGTTCCTCGGCTTCGTTCCCAACGTCACGCTGGCCTGCGTGCTGCTGTTCGGCGCGCTGGCGGTGGGTCAGGGCTCGCTGACGCTGGGCACCATGGTCGCGTTCACCACACTGATGCTCCAGCTGGTGTGGCCGATCGCGTCGTTGGGGCAGATCCTCGCGATGGCGCAGGAGGCCATGACGGCGGCCGACCGGGTGATGGAGGTACTCGACACCAAGCCGTCCATCACCGGCGGCGGCGAGACCATCGAGAAGCCGCGGGGCCACCTCCGGTTCGAAGGCGCCGGGTTCCGGTTCCCCGACAGCGAGGTCGACGTCCTGCACGACGTGTGGATCGACATCCGTCCAGGCGAGACGCTGGCGGTCGTCGGTGCCACCGGGTCGGGCAAGACCACGTTGACGGCGCTGGTGCCGAGGTTGTACGACGTGACGTCGGGCCGGGTCACCATCGACGGCCACGACGTTCGCGACCTCACGCTTCCGGCGCTGCGGTCCGTCGTCGCGACCGCGTTCGAGGAACCCACGTTGTTCTCGATGAGCGTGCGGGAGAACCTCACCCTCGGCCGGTCGGACGCGACCGAGGACGACATCCGGGAGGCGCTGGAGGTTGCCCAGGCGACCTTCGTCTACGACCTTCCCTGGGGCCTCGACACCAGGATCGGCGAGCAGGGCATGTCGCTGTCTGGCGGTCAGCGCCAGCGGCTCGCCCTGGCCCGCGCCGTCCTGACCGGGCCCAAGATCCTCGTACTCGACGACACGCTGTCCGCGCTCGACGTAGAGACGGAGGCGCTGGTCGAGGAGGCACTGCGGCACGTGCTCGCCTCAGCGACCGGCATCGTCGTGGCACACCGCGCGTCGACGGTGCTGCTCGCCGACAAGGTGGCGCTGATCCAGAACGGCACGGTCACCCACGTCGGCACCCACTCCGAACTCCTGGCAACGGTGCCGGAGTACCGCGAGCTGCTGGCTCAGGACGCCGACCTGGACGCTGAGGAGGTCCTGTCGTGACCGCACCTACGACAACGGCCTCCGACCAGGACGCCGAAGCGAACTCCAACGGGGCGGCCGACACGGAGCCCCAGCAGGACGTCAAGGACTGGCGCGGTGTCTCCGCCGAGCAGCGGGACGAAATCCCTGACAAGGCGTCGTTGTTCCTCCGGGATCGCTCCCGCCGCCTGCTCGGCGACCTGCTTCGGCCACACAAGAAGCTGATCGCCTGGCTGATAGCGATCGTCGTCCTGGAGAACGCCGCCCGGCTGGCGATTCCGTACCTCGTGAAGATCGGGATCGACCGGGGTATCCCACCCATGATCGCCGGCGAGGGCGCGCGGACCCTGATCACCGTGGTCGCGGTCGTCCTCACGGCGGCGATCGGTCAGGCGGTGACCCGGCAGGCATTCCTGAAGCTGTCCGGCCGGATCGGTCAGGACATCCTGCTGGAGTTGCGGCGGCGGATCTTCAACCACTTCCAGAAGCTGTCGCTGTCGTTCCACGAGAAGTACACCTCGGGTCGGGTGATCTCTCGCCTGACATCTGACATCGACGCGATCTACGAGTTGCTCCAGTCCGGATTCGACGGGCTGGTCAGCGCGGTCCTCACGCTGGTCGGTACGGCGATCCTGCTGCTCGTGCTCGACGGCCACCTCGGTCTGGTGGCGTTGATCCCGATCCCGATCCTGCTGCTCTTCACGCAGTGGTTCCGCAAGCAGTCGAGCATCGCGTACCGGCGGACCCGCGAGACGGTGGCGGCGGTCATCGTGCACTTCGTCGAGTCGATGTCCGGTATCCGTGCGGTGCAGGCGTTCCGGCGCGAGCCGCGCAACCAGGAGATCTTCGAAGAGGTCAACGTCGCCTACCGCGACGCCAACATGCACGGCATGCGCCTCATCGCGGTCTTCATGCCGGGTATCAAGGTGATCGGCAACATCACCATCGCCGTGGTGCTGTTGTACGGCGGTTGGCTGGCGTTCCACGACGCGGTCACGGTCGGTGTGCTGGCGGCGTTCCTGCTGTACCTCCGGCAGTTCTACGAGCCGATGCAGGAGATCAGCCAGTTCTACAACACCTTCCAGTCGGCGAGTGCCGCTCTGGAGAAGCTGTCCGGTGTCCTCGAGGAGCAGCCGGACGTGCCCGAGCCGGCGAAGCCCGTCGAGCTGCGGCAGGCGCGCGGCAAGGTGCACTTCGACGGCGTGGAGTTCGGGTACGTGGATGAGCGGCCGGTGCTGCCTCACCTCGACCTGAAGGTGCCAGCGGGCCAGACGCTGGCGCTGGTGGGTGCGACCGGTGCCGGCAAGACCACGCTGGCGAAGTTGCTGTCGCGGTTCTACGACCCGGTGAAGGGCAGGGTGACCCTCGACGGGGTCGACCTGCGCGACCTCGACGAGGCCACGCTGCGCCGGGCCGTCGTGATGGTCACGCAGGAGAACTTCCTGTTCACCGGGACGGTGGCCGACAACATCCGGTTCGGGCGTCCCGACGCGTCGATGAAGGAGATCGTCGCGGCGGCCCGGGCGATCGGGGCGGACGAGTTCATCGAGTCCCTGCCGGATGCCTATGACACGCAGGTCGCCAAGCGGGGTGGTCGCCTGTCGGCCGGTCAGCGCCAGCTGGTGGCGTTCGCGCGGGCGTTCCTTGCCGACCCGGCGGTGCTCATCCTCGACGAGGCGACGTCCAGCCTCGACGTTCCGAGTGAGCGGCTCGTGCAGCGCGCCCTGCGGACGATCCTCGCGGACCGGACCGCGTTGATCATCGCGCACCGGCTGTCGACGGTGGAGATCGCCGACCGGGTGCTGGTGATGGAGGCCGGGAGGATTGTCGAGGACGGTCCGCCGGCGGAGCTGATCGCGGGCACGGGGAGGTTCGCGCATCTGCACCAGGCCTGGCTCGACAGCCTCGCCTGAGGTGGGCGGCTGACGGGCTGGCGCGCAACCAGCGCACGCAGCGGCGGGCGGTTTGAGCCCCGCAGGAGTGGAGACTTTTCCGGGCCGAAACCCGGGAAAGTCTCCGCTCCTTTTGTGTCTGGGACGGCCGGCGCCGCGTGGCATTGCTCACACCTCGCCCCAGAAGGCTATGGCTCTGAGTCGCTGCGGCGGCGACTCATTGTGACGGCATTCGCGGCGAATCTGCACTTTTAGGATGTCCGGTTGGCTTTTTGTTAACAGGGCCAGGTACGGTCTTGAATCGACCAAGCCCATCGAGGGGTTTGCTGGACCAGGCATGTGCGCGGTTGTCGCGTGTCGATCCGTCGCCGGATCGGGAAGGGGCCTGTCGTGTCCGGCCGTTGCTGTGTGGCGTGGTGCTGACGCGCCAACCCACGGTTGACAGCCCCGAGTGCTCCGCCGTGCCGGCGCTGTAACGCCGTGCTGTGGCGCGCGACAACCGACGATGAGGGAGCCGTGCCCGCCGTACGTGCCGAGAAGCTCTACAAGGTGTTCGGGCGTCGTTCCGATGACGCCGTCGACCTGCTGGCGCAGGGAAAGGACACCAAGGAGGTCCGGAGGCTCGGTGTCACTCCGGCGGTGATCGACGCGTCGTTCGACGTCGAGGAAGGCGAGATCTTCGTCGTCATGGGCCTTTCGGGGTCAGGGAAGTCGACGCTGATCCGGATGCTCAACGGCCTGCTCGAACCCACATCCGGCCAGGTGTACATCGGCGACACCGAACTCAGCGGCCTACCAGCCAAGAAGCTGCGGGCCCTCCGGCAGCAGCGGATCAGCATGGTCTTCCAGCACTTCGCGTTGCTGCCGCATCGCACGGTCCTGGAGAACGCCGCCTACGGGCTCGAGGTTCGCCAGGTGCCCAAGGCCGAACGCGTCGAGCAGGCGCGGGAATCCCTGGCGCTGGTGGGGCTTGCTGGATGGGAGAACCACCTGCCCACGCAGTTGTCGGGCGGCATGCGGCAACGCGTGGGGCTGGCGCGGGCGCTCGCGGCCGGCACCGACGTCTTGTTGATGGACGAGGCCTTCAGCGCGCTCGATCCGCTGATCCGCCGTGAGATGCAGGACCAGTTGCTCGAACTCCAAGCCAGCTTGGGCAAAACCATCGTCTTCATCACCCACGACCTCAACGAGGCGATGCGACTGGGTGACCGGATCGCGATGATGCGGGACGGCCGGATCGTCCAGATCGGTACGTCAGAAGAGATCCTGCAGGATCCCGCCAACGACTATGTCGCGCAGTTCGTCCAGGACGTCGACCGCACCCGCGTCCTGACGGCGAGCGCGGTGATGGAGAAGCCGATCGCCATGGTGGGTGCCCGCTCGGGGCCCCGGCAGGCACTACGAACCATGCGGGAGAACCAGGTCGGCGCGGCGTTCGTGGTCGACCGGGATCGCCGCCTCGTGGGCGCCGTACGCGACAGCGTGGTGGCGGACGCGGTACGCCGCGGGCAGGAATCCCTTACTGGGTTGATGGATCCCGCTGATGTCGTCAAGATCGACCCGGACACCGTGGTCGCTGATCTGTTCGCGCCGTCGGCTGAGTGTCCGGTACCCCTTGCGGTGGTGAACCCTGACGATCGCCTGGTGGGCGTCATTCCTCGGGTGACACTGCTCGCGGCGCTCGGAAACGGCCCTGTCGACCTCACTCACGGAGGCGGCCCCGAAGGCGGCGCCCAGGGCGATGGACCCTCGACTGACGGCGGGCCGCCTGATGACGGCGTACCCGATCCGGATCTCCCCGACAGCGACACTAAGGATGCGACGGAGGTGGCCTCGTGACCGTCCTTGCGTCCTTGAGTGTTCCGCGGGTACCCGTCGGCGAGGTCTTCGCCGGCATCGTGGACTGGTTGACCACCAACGTCGGCTCCGTGTTCGACGCGTTCGGTGGGCTGGTTGGCGCGACTGTGTCGGCGCTGGCCACGTTCCTTGCCACGCCGATCATCATCGTCCTCGCGCTCGTCTTCGGGTTGCTCGGTTTCTTCTTGCGGGGTTGGAAGATCGCGGTGGCCGCGACCGTCATCGCCGGCGGGCTCGGGTATCTCGCGGCGATCGCCGGCGTTCCGCCCGCGGTGGTCCTGGCGTTGACGTTCGGCGTCATCGGATTCGCCTTGCGGGGTTGGAAGTTCGGCCTCTTCGCAGTGGTGGCCTTCGGGCTGATCGACAGCATGGGTCAGTGGAAGCCGGCGATGGAAAGCCTGGCGTTGGTTCTGGTCGCCAGCGCGATCACGGTGGTGCTCGCGGTGCCGATCGGGATCGCGGCCGGCCGCAGCGACGCGGTCAGCCGAGCCGTCAAGCCGGTGCTGGACTTCATGCAGACCATGCCGGCGTTCGTCTACCTCATTCCCGCGATCTCGCTCTTCAGCGTCGGCGTGGTGCCTGGTGTGGTGGCGACCGTGGTGTTCTCGATGGCGCCAGGCGTACGCCTCACCGAACTCGGAATCCGCCAGGTCGATCGCGAGGTGGTGGAGGCCGGTGAGGCCTTCGGTGCCCCGCCGATGAAGATCCTTGGCCGGATCCAGATCCCGCTCGCCCTGCCGACCATCATGGCGGGCGTCAACCAGATCATCATGCTGGCGTTGTCGATGGTGGTGATCGCCGGCATGGTCGGCGCCGGTGGTCTCGGGAGTTCCGTGTACACCGCCATCTCGACGGTGGACGTTGCCGGGGGATTCGAAGCGGGCCTGGCGGTGGTCGTTCTCGCGGTCTATCTCGATCGCCTGACCGCGTCCCTGACGAATCGTTCAGCGGTGGTACGCGCCGCCGCTGCCAGCGATCGCTGACCAACCGGCGGGCCACGATCCGGGGCCAGTGTGCCTCCGGATCGGCACGTGACCTGAACAATCCGACGAGGAAAGGACAGTCAACCGTGCGACGTGGAGGGCCGTTAAGGCACATCACCACCACTCTTGCCGCGTTGTTCGCACTGGCGGTGGTCGCAAGCTGCGGCACGATCGGCGGGGCCAACAGCGACAACGGTTCGGGTGAGAAGTCGAGCACGACCACGACGGCCGAGAGCGGCGGTGGCAAGGACAAGACCATCAGGATCGGCTGGATCCCATGGGATGAGAACATTGTGACGAGCCACCTGTGGAAGCAGGCGCTCGAGAGCAAGGGCTACAAGGTCGAGCTGGTCCAGCTGGATCCGGGGCCGTTGTTCACTGGTATGGCCAAGGGGGACATCGACGTCTTCCTCGACGGCTGGTTGCCGGTCACCCATGAGACGTACTGGAAGCAGTACTCCAGCCAGCTGGAGGATCTCGGCATCTGGTACGACAACGCCAAGCTCGCGTTGGCAGTGCCGGACTACGTCAAGGACGTCAAGACCATTGAGGATCTGAAGGGCAAGGCGGGGAAGTTCGACGGCAAGATCGTCGGAATCGAGCCTGGTGCCGGTCTGATGCGGGTGACCGAGAAGGACGCCATGCCGGCCTACGGTCTGGACGGCGAGTACCAACTCGTCAAGTCGTCGACGCCCGCGATGCTCGCCCAGCTGGACAAGGCGGTCAAGGCCAAGCAGCCCATCGTGGTGACGCTCTGGCGCCCGCACTGGGCGTACGCCAAGCTGCCGATGCGGGATCTGGAGGATCCGAAGGGGTCCATGGGTAAGGCGGAGCAGATCCACGTGATCGCCCGGAAGGGTTTCCAGAAGGACTTCCCGGAGGTCGCCGGCTGGCTCTCGTCGTTCAAGATGAACGACAAGGATCTCGGAACGCTCGAGGATGTCGCGCTCAACCAGCACAAGGGCAAGGAAGCCGAGGGTGTGACCGCCTGGATGGAAGAGAACCCCGATTTCGTGGCCGGTCTGACGAAGAAGTAGCCGACCACTGCTGCGGACCTGGCTTCCGCAGCGTCGCGGGTGATCGTGAACGCCCGGTGACCGTCGAAATTGTGACGGCTGCCGGGCGTTCCCGTTTGTGGTGATACGTTCAAGTACGACCAGCTCTGAGCTGCTCGTTCCATTATCGTCAGGCCAAAAGGGGTTATGCGTCCCAAAAGCTTTCACGATCACGAACATGATCGCGAATTCGAGGGTCAGTACAGGTGAAAATGGATCACCCATATTCTTTGTGATCGTCCAGGATTATTCGTAAGTCCTTGTTGTTTCACTTGCGTTTCGCCGCCCGCTGGTGACCCTTAGCGACCGTTGTGAAGAAGCTCACCTTGACGGCCAAAAGCGGGACTTGGATTGATCTATGAATTCATGCGAGCCTAAGTCGTCCGACTGTGATGACATTATTCGTTTCCGTTCGCACCGGACGCCGGAAGTGTGTCTCTTCAAGGCCATTGCTGGGTCTGGAGGGAAGCTTCCCGCATAACAGAGGTCGCGCGTTCCAACGGAATTCGCGTGCACAAACCGCAGTGTCTGCAGCGGTCGGGGGAGATCGTTTCCGCGTCTTGGCACGATCCCTGTCCCCGATCGAAAGGTTTTCACCTTGTCCGGCCAGCATGTGTTCAAAAATGGTCGCAAGAAGATCATCATCCTGGGTGCGGCGGCCGCCGTGCTCGCGGCGAGCGGCATCGCGGCCGCCAGCGTGACCTTGTCGACCGGCCGGTCCGCGGACACGGCCACCTCCGATGTGGAATCCGCGGCGTTCCAGAACGCCACCCGTAGCCAGACCCGCGCCTCGGGGGAGTCGGCCACGCTACGGTCGGACGTGAAGAAGTCGGACGGCGCCAAGGAGAAGGAAGACGGCGACGACGACGCCCAGAAGGACAAGGGCCTCCACAAGGGCCTCCACAAGGGCCACGACAAGGGCAAGGGCCACGCCAAGCACGACCACAAGGGCCTTCACCGTCACGGTGACGGCGAAAAGAATGACGGGAAGTCCGGTTCGGCGAAGTCGTCCACGTCGAGCAAGGACGCCAAGAGCTCCTCGTCCTCGTCCAGTTCCGGCTCGTCCAGCTCCAAGTCCTCGGGCTCCAGCTCCTCCTCGAGCACCAGTGGCCTGAACGTCACCCAGACCAAGAGTGGCTTGGCGTCGTACTTCGGTGACTCCTCGGAGTACCAGCCGCTGGCCTGCGGCGGCAACAGCCGTACGACCACCAAGGGTGTCGCTCTGTGGGTCGTGCCNTGNGGCACGCTCGTTCGCATCACGAGCAAGGCGACCGGCAAGACCGTGACCGCTCCGGTCGCGGACCGCGGTCCCGCGTCGTGGACCGGTGTGGCCATCGACCTGCTGCCCGACACCTGGGACGCGCTCGGCGTCTCCCGGGGCCAGGGCAAGCAGCAGGTGACCTACGAAGT
>NZ_KB892774.1 GCF_000373925.1 Actinopolymorpha alba DSM 45243
GAACCGACGCCGGTCGAACCCGCAGGGATGGCACTCTTCGCCCTCATCGGCCTCACCGGCAACCTCATCGGAGTCGCACTACTCTTCCGCGCACGAGACGCCAGCCTCAACATGCGCGGCGCGTTCCTCGAAGTCACCACCGACACCCTCACCTCCATCGGCGTCCTCATCGCCGCCGGAGTGATCGCGACCACCGGATTCCTACGCGCCGACGCACTCGTCTCCATCGTCATCGGACTCGTCATCCTCCCCCGCGCCATCCGCCTCCTACGCGAAGCCGTCAACATCCTCCTCGAAGCCGCACCCACCCAAGTCGACCTCAACGAAATCCGCCGCCACCTCCTCCAAGTCGACCACGTACAAGACGTCCACGACCTCCACGTCCACACCGTCACCTCCGGCCTACCCATCCTCACCGCCCACATCGTCCTGGACACCGGATGCTTCCAAGACGGCCACGCCCCACAAATCCTCGACAAACTCCAAACCTGCCTCACCGGACACTTCGACCTCGAACACTCAACCCTCCAAGTCGAACCCTCCGGACACTCCGACCACGAACACCCCCTACACGCCTGACGGGCAACGGGCAGTCGAGGCAAGGGCAGCTTGACAGCTATCTGACAGGCGACGGAAAGCCCGTACGGGCGTGGACTTCGGGGGGCGTACAGCACGCTCGTGGGCGCGCCCTCGACCGGAAGTCCAACCGTCGCGAGGAGGCCGTGATCAGCCCAGTCGAGAAGCTCCGCACCATGCAGGGGCCACGGCTCGTGCGTGACCGGGGTATAGACCGTTCGGCCGTACCACCGCGAATGCAGCCCCCACCGCGCGGTGAGAAACTGATCGACCTCGGACGGGGCTACGGGCTTCCCGGTTCGAACGCGCAACGCGACGCCCACCCCGGAGGGACCCGGCCATCGACGCCGCGCGCGGTAGGTGAAGGTTTCCCCATCGTGCTCGCGCTCGATGGTCGACCAGGTGTATGGCAGTCGGCCGACCGCGCGAGTTCCGAGAACGAAGGCCAGCCGGGATGCTTCCATGGTCAGGAAAACAACGCCGCGCCGGCCTCGCGCGTCGCGCGAATAGACGCGCACGTTGAGTTCGAGGAAGTCGCCGAGGTACGGCGGAGGAGGCAGACCGGGCAGGCGTACCGCGTGCATATGCAGGGGAACGACACCGACCCAGGTCACGCCGTCCATCACGTCCGGCTCGGTGCCAGCCGGAAGCAGCCGGCGAACGGCATCAGGGGCGCAGGGCCAGTGGAGGAAGATCACGTCCCGCCACACCTGGGCGGACGCGGGCCAGCGAAGCTCGCGGGGCGCTATGGCGGTGAGGGGCTCGGGCTCCATATCCCGCACCTACGTGACCTGTGCCGGACCTGAGCTCTCATGAGACGCTGGGCGAGAACCCTGGCCTGGCAAAGCTGAACCGGAATTCGTGGAACATGTTCCTCCAGGGTGGGACAGAGTTCCCCACACGATAGAGGATTCGATAGCGGCGTACGGGGATCATCGCGAAATGGGTCGTGAACGGCGTCTGCTCCTCGCACCTGAGCAGGGACCAGCCATCTGGATCTTCAGGACCTGGGCCCATCCGCCGGGTGTGATGCGATAGCGATGCTCGCGGTTCGGCGCCGGGAACCGCTCGATCATCCCGGCGACCTGTAACTGCCGAGCAACCGTGCTGATCGAAGCCTTTACTCACACCCAGCGCCGAGCTCGTCGTTTAATCACGCGAAATCTCACCGGGAGCTGTGTAGAGTCCTGCCCCAAGGTCAAAGACCTCGGTTTTGGAGGTGGTTGCCATGTCGCGTTCGACACGTGCGGTGCCGCCTCGTCGTCGTAGCTCCTAGCGCCTCGATCGATCTGGGCCCGACACCTCACGTGCTCCCCTTTTGATCAAGCACGTATCGAGGTGAAGGAGACCGCTGTTGCTTGCTGTTCTGGCGTACGGATATCGCGTCGCTCGTGGCTACCTTCTGGTGGCCGTGGCATGC
The DNA here is from genome assembly GCF_000373925.1 of Actinopolymorpha alba DSM 45243. GTDB lineage: Bacteria > Actinomycetota > Actinomycetes > Propionibacteriales > Actinopolymorphaceae > Actinopolymorpha > Actinopolymorpha alba. The sequence goes on from NZ_KB892774.1 coordinate 1,997, forward strand.
GCCGTACTGGGTTCGCTCACTGGGGTGGCATTGCTCTATGTGACCGGACTCGTGATCGGATCGGGTGCTCGGATCGCCACTGGTTCGGGTGCTGAGCTCACGTCGTTCTTCCGGCTGGTCACGCTCCTCGTCGCCGCATTTCTGGCGAACTCCGCGCTCCCACTTCTTCAAAGTCATCTGACTGCCGCACTGCGCGCGACCGCGGAGGCCGCGACCGATCTCGCGCGGTTGGAGCCGTTCGTGCGTCCCCGGGGAGTCAGCCATCTTGACGACCCAGGCGTGCACAACCTCTACGCCGCCTCAGCGGGGGTGGGGTGGACCTCGATCAGTCTGGCGCTCGCATCGCAGGTCGGTCTTATCACCACCCATCTGTCGCTGGCCGGGATCTGTCTGCTGATCGGATCGCTCTACGCCTGGTGGTACGCCGTCCTGCTGGTCGTGGTCACGCTGCTGATAGAAGCCTGGCTCGCACGCCTGCGCAGGGTCGAGAGTGCTGTCTGGGCTGGCGACACCGAGGGACAACGACGCGCAGATTATGTGTTCGACCTCGCCATGGGCCGATCCGCCAAGGAGCTAAGGGTCTTCGGCCTCGCATCCTGGTTGACCGGGCGCTACGTCGAGACCTGGAACTCGACCATCGCGATGGTTTGGAACGCGCGGAGGCGTTCGGCGGCAATCACGACCGTGGCGTTCATCGGGTACCTGGCAATCCTGCTGTTCGGGGTAGTGAGCTGTATCAATGCCGCCACGGCGGGAGACCTGACGCTCACGCAGGCCAGCACCGTCATTCCCGCTCTCCTGATGGCACCTAACACGATTGGCGCGTCCATGATGTGGGACTCCGGCCTGGGCAGCGGCCAGACCGGGCGGCAGGCGCTGCGCGCCCTTCAAGATCTCTCCGCCAAGGTCGACCATTCGTCGCATCCCGCCGCCGCATCCACATCCCTTCCTTCCTCAGCTCGCGTTTCGTCCACTCTGGGTGAGGCCCTTCCTTGGAATGACCCGATCGAGATCGTCCTGGAGGATGTGAGCTTTCGTTATCGCCACCAGGATCGCGATGTCCTACGCGGGCTGTCATTGCGGATCGCGCCTGGGGAGCGGCTCGCCCTGGTCGGCGTCAACGGCGCCGGAAAGTCCACCATTGTCAAGCTGCTCGCCGGTGTGTATCACCCGACGTCTGGCCGGGTGTTGGTCAACGGCATCGAACTGACCGCACTGAGCGATGCGGACCTCTCGCGCTGGCAGGCGCGCGTTACCACCATCGCGCAGGACTTCGTGCGACTTCCCTTGTCTGTCACAGAGAACGTCCTGCTGCGATCGGAACGTACTTCCTCCTCAGACCTGCGGCACTCGGCTATCTCCGCAGCGCGAAGATCAGGTGCTGCGGCCTTGCTGGAGGGGCTCTCCCGTGGTTGGGACACCGAACTCTCGGCGGAGTTCGAGGGCGGCGTTGACCTGTCCACTGGTCAATGGCAACGGCTCGCACTCGCCCGGGCGTTGGCCGCCGTCGAAACGGGGGCAGGACTCTTGATTCTCGACGAGCCAGCGGCCGCGCTCGATGTCCGCGCCGAAGCCTCGCTTGTTGAACGCTACCTCGACCATACGGCCGGAGTGTCTTCCCTGATCATCTCGCACCGGTTCTCCGTCGTACGCCCAGCCGACCGGATCGTCGTCCTCGCGGACGGGCGGATCGCGGAGTCGGGGACTCATGACGCGCTGATGGCGTTCGGCGGGGAGTACGCGAACATGTTCACGTTGCAGGCGCAACGGTACGCGCTCGCGCCAACCTCCGGCGACGATTCGTTGGCAGGAGGGCGCGATGTCTGAGCGGCTGCTTCCGTTGCGTCTCTGGCTCGGCTTCGCGTTCACACCGAGCCCGAAACTCACCTGCCTCCAGCTCCTCCTGACCGCGGTGCGAGCCCTTGCCCCGTTGGCGGTTCTCGTGGGTCTGAAACTCGTCATCGACGCAATCGCTGGCAGCGATACGGGGTCCGTGCGAATGGGGACCGGCGTTCTCGTGGTGGGCTTGGCGCTCACCCTTCTCATCTCGCCGATCCTCAATCCCGTTGAGTCCACCGTCAACGACAGAGGCCATGTCCATATCCATCGCGAACTCATGTCGCTGGTCTCCGGCATACCAAGCATTGACCATCACGAGAATCCCACCCTCGCCGACCGGGTCGCCTACCTGCGTGGCCAGGCCAGCGACATGAGCTTCATCGCCACCGCTCTGGTCGGAACGATGGTCGCCGTCATGGATGTCGCCGCGACCTTCGCCCTGCTGGCCAGTGTGCGTCTCGAACTCCTCCTGCTTCCCGTGCTCGGGCTACTCAGGATCTGGTCGGGCAACCTCAACGGACGTTGGCAGCAGGAGGCACGTCAACGGGTCGCAGTACATGTGCGCAGGCGTACCCTGCTTGGTGACATCGCCCGGGCCTCTCGGCACGGCGTCGAAGTCCGGACCTCCGGGCTTGCTCGGCTGCTTCTCGAGCGTTCCGGGGAGCTTCTTTCCGCCGAACGGCGGGAGAAGATCCAGGCCAGCTCGCGGGCACTCGGTGTCGAACTGGCCGCACGAGTGGCGTTCGGACTCGGCTATGGCGCCGCGATCATCTACGTCATCATCCTGGTGCGAAATGGTGCGGCTCCCGCGGGCGACATAGCCCTGCTCGTCCTGCTCGCCACGCGGGTCGATCAGACCGCTGGGATGGTGGCCGACCACATTCGCGGCACGTCCGCTACCTGGCGGCTGTTCAAGACCTATGCGGCGTTCGTGACGTATGCCAAGGAGCGTATGGAGATCGGTACGGGGCGCGATGCGCCTGATCGGCTGCGCACAGGTATCACCCTGTCCGGCGTGGAGTTCACTTACCCACAAGCGGGATCCACCGCACTCCAGGATGTCAACCTCCACCTGCCAGCTGGGAGCACCATCGCGCTCGTAGGCGAGAACGGCGCTGGCAAGACAACGCTGGTCAAGCTTCTCCTACGGCTCTACGAGCCGACCTCGGGTTCGATCACCGTCGACGGCATGGACCTTGCCGACATTGACACCACTGGATGGCGGACCCGCGTCACCGCGGGCTTCCAGGACTTCGACCGGTTCGAGTTCCGTGCTATGGAAACCGTCGGGGTGGGAGATCTCGCGCGAATAGGTGACACCAAGGCAATCCAGCAAGCGCTCGACCGCGGCGACGCCACCGCAGTCGTCGCCCAGCTTGGCGCCGGGCTTGACACTCAGTTGGGTCCGGCATGGTCGGGGGGTGTCGACCTGTCTGTTGGGCAATGGCAACGCCTCGCTCTCGCCCGCGCGTTCATGCGTACTCACCCACTACTGCTGGTCCTCGACGAGCCCACCGCAGCGCTCGATCCAGAATCCGAACACGCGCTCTTCCAGCGCTTCGCCAACGCATCCCGTGCCGCCTCAGGCGATCCTGGTGGCATTACCGTGCTGGTGTCCCATCGGTTCTCCACCGTACGGATGGCGGACCTCATCGTGGTGCTGCATGACGGGCGCATTGTCGAGGTCGGTAACCACGAACAACTCATGGCCGCCGCAGGTCACTACGCCGAACTCTTCACCCTGCAGGCGCGCGCATACGCGTAGCTATCCACCTTGGCTTTAGAGGTCCTTCCGCATCAGTGTGCACATGGTTTCGTAGTGCTCGATGGTGCCGTCTGGGCGTTGCTGATCCCAGGACTCCAGCTGGCGTCCGAATGCGACGTAGCCAAGGCGTTCATACAACGCCCGCGCCCGCGGGTTGTTCTCCTCCACGTCGAGTTCGGCGGAGCACAACCCGCGGGCACGGATGCGGTCCTCCGTCGCACCAATGAGGAAGGTACCGATTCCGAGCGATTGGAACTCGGCGCGTACGGCGAACTGCGTGAGTGATCCGGCGCCGGGCTTGGTTTCGTAGTCGATGCCGCCCTTCGCCACACTTGCTCCTGAAGGAATACAGACCACCAGGTAGTCGACTACTCCCACGCGGGCACGCTTCAACTGCCCTGCCATGTTCTCGATGTGGAGCGGCGAACCGGACCAAGCCAGTCCAGGAAGATCGTCGGTCGTCATGTCACGTACGGTCAGAGTGAGCTCGAGCACGAGCGTCTTCTCCGCCACCATCCTGCCACTGCCTCTCGTCCGTGAGGGTTCTCGTGGTCATGCTTAGCGGACAGGCCACGAGAACCGGAACTGATTTTGCGTCAGCTCTGCGAGCTGCCGCATTGCGGGATCCACAGCAGAGAGTTCCCTCTTCGGCCGGACGGTGGCCCATTCAATGAACCTACGGTTCATTCAGCAGAGTTCTTATTCAGAGTTACGGAGAGCTATTAAGAGGCACGGAAAATTACATTCCCGCAGGTCTTGAAATGGCCTCTTTCGGGCGGGGTTTTGTCGGTGGTCGCCGATAGTGTTCCGGTTATGGATGTCACGACTGGCGCCCCGCCCACGCAGCCACTGCGCGGGTTACTGGATATGGTTCAGGACGGGCTTGCTCAGGCGTTGAACTCCCCTGTCTGGTCACGTACGGACGCCGAGTCTACTGACGGGCTGCAGCAGGCACACCAGATCGTCGCTATGGCTGAGGCATTACGGCTGCGGCTCATCCACGACGCTGACACGCGCGAACTCGCCTCCCAGGCGGGTGCGACGTCGACGGCTGCGTGGCTACGGCACAAGCTGAAGCTGCACCCCTCCACTGTCGGCGCGGATGTCAAGCTCGCCAAAGCGCTGGAGACCAACCTTCAAGCCACCGGACAAGCTCTTGCCGCGGGAAGGATCTCAGCGCTGCACGCCAAGATCATCCGCGAGTCGATCAACCTTCTGCCCAAGGACATCAGCGACGACCAGAAACGCGAGGGTGAAGCGCGTCTACTGCAGTTGGCGACCCGCCACGATCCGAAAGAGTTGCGGCAGTTGGGCATCCACCTCTACGAGACGATCGACCCCGAAGATGCTGAGCGGCGGCTGGGTGAGCAGTTGGAGCGGGAACGCAAACGCGCCGAGCAGAAGCGATCCATCACCTTCTCCCACTCCGGTCCAGGTTTGCAGTCCGCCCGCGTGCAACTGCCCACCGACGAAATGGCCCGGCTCAAAGCACTCCTCGACCCGCTGGCCAGACCACGGAAGACGGACGCGAACGGGCCTGATACCCGCACCGCCTCCCGCCGCCTGGGCGACGCCTTCGTCGAACTCCTCGACCTTGCCCTCGCCGCCGGTGAAGCGCCCACGCGTGGTGGGACGAAGCCACAAATCATCATCACCATGACACTGGCCCAACTCGTCACCGGAATCGGCTACGCGACACTCGACAGCGGTGAACAGATCTCCGCCGAAACCGCGAGACTCCTGGCCTGCGACGCCGACGTCATCCCCGCCGTCCTCGACGGCAAAGGCCAAGTCCTCGACCTCGGCCGCACCACCCGCTTCTTCACCGCCGCCCAACGCCACGCCCTAGGCATCCGCGACGGGATGGAATGCAACTTCCCCTCATGTGACCGCCCCGCCAAATGGTGCGATGCCCACCACATCACCCATTGGGTCGACGGAGGCCGAACCGACCTCAACAACGGCGTGCTGTTGTGCGGTGCGCACCACAACCTCATCCACAACAGCGACTGGCAAGTCCGCATGGGACCAAACGGCAGACCCGAATACATACCCCCACCCTGGATCGACATCAACCAACGCCCCATCCGGACGTAATTCGATCCGGCAACACACATTTCCGGTTGCCACCCGTGCGACCTGAACCGGACCAGGCGCTTGCCAGGAATAGATTTGACGTTGCACAGTGAGGAACTCAGCATGGCGGGATCGGCCCAGCGCCGGCCGGATTCACTGGACCGGCGAGCTTTGGAGCTCGGCTGGAGGGGATGGTCAAGATGCGTCGGCGGTTGCTGCCCGCAGGTCTTATCGGCGTACTCGCACTGGCCATCACCGGACCGTCCACCATGGGATCCGCAGCCGCATCAGACCGCCCCGCCGCCATCAGCCCCGTCGCCGCGGGCGAATCGCAAACGACCAGGACCCTACTCACTGGCACCGTCTCCCTCTATCCACGTGTCCTCCGCCTCCAGCATTCCGGCCCTGCCAACGGACGGATCATCGCGAGTGTCGTCACGTTCACCGCTCGCGGCGGCGAGGGGGCGATCCTCGAGAGCGTCGACGACGGTCGCAGCTTCCATCAGGTCGGCGCGATCCCAGCATCAGAGCAGGCGGGGACGAACGGCCTGTGCTGCGCCAGCATCATCGAGCTTCCCCGGCAGGTGGGTAACCTCGCCGCCGGGACACTTCTGTGGGCAGGCAGTGTCGGCGCCGACGCCGGCCCGGATCGGCGGATGACCCAGCGAGTCTGGCGGAGCAGCGATCTGGGCAGGACGTGGACGTATCTTTCCACCTGCGCAGAGTCACCCAATGCCCGTGGCATGTGGGAACCCGAGCTGTCCGTCGATGCGTACGGTCGACTGGTCTGCCATGTCGCTGATGAGTCGGAAGGCCCGGCGGGCAGCCAACAGCTTGTGCGTACGGTCTCGACCGATGGTGTGACATGGAGTGCGAAGCAGGTCAGTGTGCTAAGCCGCGCGGGTGCGTTCCGCCCGGGAATGCCGATCGTACGCCGGCTGCCCAGCGGCAGGTACGTGATGATCTACGAGATCTGCGGCGTTCCAGGTCAGTACGACTGCGCGGTGTACTCGCGAACTTCGCCCGACGGCACGGACTGGGGCGACCCAGCCGACGCAGGGAAGCGGATCGTGAGCGCGACCGGACGGTACTTCAGTCACACCCCCACAATAGCGGTGGTTCCGCGCCCCGGACGCGAGCCGCGGCTGGTGCTGGTCGGCCAACTCCTGCAGGAGGCCGATGGCCGGCTCGCCGCTGGTAACGGCGCAACGCTCATGATCAACGAACGCGGCGGGCAAGGGCCGTGGCGGGAAGTCGCCGCACCAGTCGCCGTCCCCGGCGCGTACAACAACTATTGCCCCAACTACAGCTCAGCGCTCCTTCCCTCACCCGACGGCCGCAGCATCCTGGAGATCGCCACCGACTATGCCGAGGACGGCGTGTGCAAGGCGTACTTCGCGACCGGCCGCCTCACGGGAGACCGGTAAGCCGACTCTTCGAGAATTTCTACGCTACCGGCACCTCTTCGGGACCTTCGGAAATGGACGCGCCCTCTTCGTTCATAGATTCGGGAGATCCTGGCCGCGCCTTACGGAGCAGAAGGATCCCCAGCACGGCAAACACGATCACAATGGCCGCCGCCAGGGCCGACACGACGTTCAGTCCAGCAGCGAACGCATCCCGGGCCGGACCCAACAAGGCGGCCGCAAGCTGGTCGGGCAGACGGTCTGCAACAGCTACAGCACTGGCCAGACTCTCCCGTGCGGACAGGACGACCGACTCAGGAACACCAGCGGGTACGTCGAACTGCGCGCGGTAGATGGCAGTGCCCGCGCTACCGAAGATGGCGACGCCCATCGCGATGCCGAACTCTCCGCTTGTCTCCGACATCGCCGACGCCGCTCCAGCCTTCTCCGGCGGCACCGAGCCTATGACCATTTCGGTGCAGAGTACGCCCTGCGGGCCCATGCCGAACGACGCGAGCACCATCGCGGCCACCACGAGTCCAAGGCCGCCCCCGCCACCAACCTGGGTCAGCAGAAGGACGCCGGCCGCCGCGATCAGCATGCCGACTCCAAGGACGTACTCGGGCCGGAACCGCTGCGCCAGCCGCGGAGCCAGCAGCGAGCCGACAACGACGGCCACCGCCTGCGGAATCATCCACAACCCCGCTTGCAAAGGCGAAAGCCCTTCGACCAGCTGCAAGTACTGGTTGACAAGCAGGAAGACCCCGCCCATCGTGATGGCGCCGACCAGCATGATGCTCAGGGCCGCGCTGAACGCAGGCAACCGGAACAACCGCAGATCCAGCATCGGGTCGGCAAGCCTGCGTTGACGTCGTACGAACACAGCTCCAACCACCAGCCCGATCACAAGCGCCCCCAGCGCCGTACCATGAACGCCCTCTCGAGCCATCTCCTTCAGGCCGTAGATGATCGGCAGGATCGCGGCCAGTGACAGCGCGACACTGCTGAGATCCAACCGGCCGGCATCCGCGTGACGGTACTCCGGCAGCAACGCCGGCGCGGTGAGCAGCAGCAAGAGCATGACGGGTACGCCCATCAGGAAGACCGATCCCCACCAGAAGTACTCCAACAGGGCGCCTCCGACCAGGGGCCCGATCAGCATGCCGCCCATGAAGCAGGTCATCCATACAGAGATCGCCGTGCCGCGCTGTTTCGGATCACGGAACATGTTGCTGATCAGGGCGAGCGTGGACGGCATCAATGTCGCACCCGCCACACCCAGCAGCGCCCGCGACACGATCAGCATCTCCGCGCTGCTGGAGTATGCCGCAGCTATCGAGGCCACTCCGAACCCCGCACCGCCGAGCAACAACAACTTGCGCCGGCCGATGCGGTCGCCGAGCGTGCCCATCGTGACCAGGAGTCCGGCGATCATGAATCCGTAGATGTCCAAGATCCACAACAGCTCGGTGCTGCTCGGCCCCAGATCGGCGGCCAGGTGCGGCACGGCGAGGTGCAACACACTCATGTCCAAGGACAGCAGCAAGGTCGGCAACGCCAGGACAGCCAGCCCGATCCACTCCCGCCGCCCGGCTGTCCGCGTGTTCGTATCCATTCAGTGGTCCTCCGTAGTTCAGGTTCAGGGGTACAGACCCGACAGGAGGAGAAAACTCATCGCTCACCCGCCCCGGCAATCGGGGGCCGGACCCATACCTGCTACGGCCTAACGATCACGGGTACGCGAGGGACGCAGGCCCGTCAGCGCAGGAGTCCGCCGAGGACAAGGGCCCTGACGTTGCGCCTGGCGCGCGCTCGCGACCAGCGGTGCCGGGCACGAAGATGGACGTATCCCCAGCAGGCTGTGTTGAAGAGCGTTTCGGCCGCATCGGTCAGGTCACGCTCAACGGCGAGCGTCTCGTCATGGCGGCCGGCTTCCAGCGCCGCGAGGACCGGATCGAGGAACCCGACCTGCCGACCGGTCGAGTCGATCACGTGATCAGCCGCCCAGTGGAAGACCTCATCGGAAACGGCCAGCAGGTCCAGGTGCCGATCGATCACGTCGAACAAACCATCGAGCGTCGCCTCCAGCCGGCGGGCGCCGGTGCCAGCCATCGTCAGGACTGGCCACATCGTGTCGCGGAAGTCGACGGCAAGTCGGGAGAGAAGCCCGTTCAGGAGCGCTTCCTTCGTCACACCCTGGCGCCACAGGCTGACGCGGGACGACCCCGCCCGCTCCGCAACTCGTTCGAGACTCACGCCGCCAAAGCCGAGCTCGGCGAGGACCTCCACGGTCGCATCGAGCAGTTTCTCATCCACACGCTGAATCGTATCCATTGCAAATCTGAAACGTCCATGTTTCACTATCGGCATCATTTGGAGCCTGCCACTCTGATCGAGGTGTGCCATGCCGAATGCCGCGACTCCCATCGACCAAGACCTCGCACTGACCCTCACCCAAGATGAGGTGGCCAGCGTCCACGCACTGACTCGTGGGCTCTCCGAGCTCGCCGGCCGTGAGATCGACCCGTCGTCGGCAGTGGTCGCGGCACTCGACCGTGCACTCGAACGCCTCCTCGACGACTTCGAACTCTCGGACAGTGTCCGGGGCGAGATCAGCAGTTCCTTCTCCTCCATGCGAGCGAGCTGGCCACGCGGCAACTGCTGCCTGTGACACGTTCTGGGGTGGCGATGCGTGGAGGTGGTGGGAGGATGCCCGAGCCCTTCAACGGCTGGCCGGTCGAAGCGTTCGATCTCCTACTACGCTTCGACGGCGTACCGGCGTTGTCAACCCTGGAGCCATACCGGGCTGAACGTGAACGGCTCGTCCGCGACCCGATGATCGCGCTGTGCGCCGAAGTCGCTGATGGCTACACCGGCGAAGGGCACGTCTGGACGATCCATCGCCACCACGAGTCGTGGCAGCGCCAGATCGCTGTGTTCCAGATCGCTCCACATGTTGTCTTCTGGCTCGAGCTGAACCTGAGCGGACTCTCCGTCGAAGGAGCGTGGTGGAAGGCTGACACCACAGAGGTCGAGCGGTACCGCGCGGCGGTGGCCGCCGACACCGGCGCCGAACTCGCGCACATCACCGCGTGCCTGCAACAGAATGGCTACGAGATCCAGGGCGAGAAACTCAAGCGGGTCCCACGGGCATACCCGCCTGACCACCCCCGGGCGAACCTGCTCCGCTACCGAAGACTGTTCGCCCAACGTGACTTTGGCGCGCCGGACTGGCTACACACGCCACGCGCCGTCGACCACGTGCGGGCCACCTTCGACGACCTGCATCCCTTGACCTCTTGGCTCGCGACGTACTGCTGCCCCCTCTGCCCACCCTGATCCGCCCCGGGACAGCGACCATCCACCGCGGCGATCAGTATTCACAGCTGGGCGCGGAAGCGGGACCAGGCAAGGACGACTTGCACCCGATCGGGCAACCCGAGCTTGCCCAGGATGTTCGACACGTGCCCCTTCACGGTGTACTTGCTGATCACCAGCCGGCTGGCGATGTCGTCGTTCGACAATCCCTCCGCGATGAGCTCGCAAACCTCCCGCTCCCGGTCGGTGAGGCGGCGGCGCACCGCGGCCAGCAAAGCCCGATCGGCCTCCGTGGGCAGATCGGGCCGGAGCACCTCGATCATCCGCGCGGTCGCCTCCGGCGCTAGCACGGCCTGCCCGGACGCGACGATCCGGATGCCGTCACGCAGGCGTTCGCTGGGCGCGTCCTTCAGCAGGAAGCCGCTGGCACCCGCCTGCAACGCCTCGTACACATAGCTGTCCAGGTCGTACGTCGTGAGGATGAGGACACGGGTCGCCGCCTCGCCGCGGGCCTTGATGATCGTGCGGGTGGCCTCGATGCCATCCATGACAGGCATCCGGATGTCCATGAGGACGACATCCGGCCGGTGTTCGGCGGCAGCAGCCACCGCCTCCCAACCATTCACTGCGGTCCCCACCACCCGTAGGTCGGACGCGTTACTCACCAACCGCACCAGCGCCTCGCGAAGCAACTGCTCGTCATCGCAGACGACCACGCTGATGGCAGTCATGAGGCACCTCGCAGAGGTAGGCGGGCGAGCACCTCGAATCCTCCCCCGGCGTGGGAGCCCGTACGCAGCGAGCCACCGAGCAGCTCGACGCGTTCCCGCATGCCGATCAACCCGGTCTCGGTGGACCGGACCTTCAACCCCAGCTTGAGATCGCGCACGGGCTGGTGGGCGATCACGTCGACCTGAAGAGGGCCGGGCGCCGCCGGCGTACGACGAATCGTCAAGGTGAGTTCGGTGCCCGCGACCGTCGCGGCGAGTGAGAGATCATCCCCGGCACTGATCCCGTGCGCCGACGCTGGGGTTGCCGCCCCAGCAAGCACCGAGGCGGCCATAAGCAAGACGAGAATGAGTCGCACGACCACAGCCAGAACGCTAGGAATCTCGGCGTTCTCGCACATCAGGCCCGAGAAGTGACATCCCTAATTCCGGGGAACTACCGTCCTGGCCAGCCTGGGATGGGCATCGTTAGTTGTTAGCGAGGTCGACGCCGTACGCTCGGCTTATCCGGATCACATCATCGACGACCTGCTCTAGTGGCTGCCGAGCATCGACACCATGAGCGCCGGCCCCGAGCATCTCCGCTTCCAGCCGTGGACGCCAGTCCAGCGACCATTCGAGGGTCGCTCCGATCCTTCCAAAGTCGTTGTTGCGCCGCGGATCCGCGAGTCGCTGTGCCGTCGTCGCGTCATCGACCTGGAGCAGGATCAGCAGCTCGAAGCGCGGCAGATAGTTGGCCAGGTTGTAGGAAGCTCCGCACAGCGCTGTCGAGCGCTCTCGACATTCGCTCAGGACCTGCTCAAACCGCTCGTCGATCCACTGCCAGTGGTGGCTCCGCAGCCATTCCAGGTCTGGATTCGCCGGGAACTCGACCGGTATGCCTTCCGGATCTTCCCAACGAGCGAGCCCGTAGTCACAGTCGATCGAACGCAGGCCACGACGCCGCAGCCCGTTCGCTACCGATGATTTTCCGGACCCCGGACCGCCGACAACCAATACCGCCGCCATTCCCAGCAGCCTGCCCTGGCATGACCAGCAGTCGCAACCAGGTTTCCCTGGTGCGGGAGTCGGTTACGAGCCTGAGAGCAGCCTCGTTATGAAAACGCTGTTGGGGTCAGGCCGGCAGTCCGCGAATGGCTCGCAGTAGTCGAACCCGAACTTCTCGTACAACTTCCTGGCAGGTAGAAAGAACTCGGCCGAACCGCTTTCGAGGCTCAGCCGACCGAAGGTGGTCGAGAGCGTGCTTGCTCTCGAGCGGCGTGATGGACCGCATCTCCTGGACGTGCTCGTCGAGGAACGCGGCGATCCGCGGCCCGGACAGGTCATCCACAACGATCCTCACCATAGTTTCAATCCTTACCGCTACCGGCGACATGTCAGTGGAGCCAGCGGACCTTCTCAAGGTCGGTGGTGAGCTGGACGTTCTTCCAGGCCTCGAACTCGCGGGAGCCATCGCTGGCGGCATAAAAGGTGAGCAGAGCCGGTCCGTGCCGGCGTTGAATGCGATCAGCTGGATTCCCAGCGGAGCAGCGTGACTGCTTCGCGTTCGCGTACTCAACGCACAGCACGATGACGGGCAGCCCGTTCTCAGGCTTCCCGTGATCGGTCAGAAAGGTGACTTCGCGAGCTTCCACTCGCAAAGGCTCTTCGAGGCTGGCATCGCCGAACCTGTAGTAGCGGCCGAACTCATATCCAGGCGGGAGCTCGACGGGCAGAACCATCGTGATCCCAGGGACCTGATCCAGCTCGGCGGCAACGGTCTCGCGTTGATCGAGCGACGGAGGGTTATCAGTCGGTCGCAGGTTGGCCAGCATGAAGACCAGGATCACAACGACCGCCGCCAGGTGTGGCGGAACACGGACGCGACGCGACTGATTCATGGCGCGATCATGACAGAATCGACGCCCGCACGGGCAGGAACGCCAGCACCGCGCCCCAGTCGGCGGCAGCACCTAGCAGTGCTCTTCGATGAAGAGAAGGGAGCGGTGCCCATCGTCCTTGAACTCGCCGATCACGAAGTCCGTGAGATCGTGAGCTGACGGGCCCCTCACCCCTTTGAGGTACGGCCGGATCAACGCGAGGAACGCCGCTCGGTCTTCGACTGGAACCTCCCGAAGATCTGTTCCCTGCTGGTGGAGTACGCGGACATACGGATCGCGCAGCAGTTGTTCGAGACGAGGGACCTTGAGCGTCCCGCGGCGAAGCTGCCATCGGACGCCGTCCTCGTCCACGAACTCCCTCTCGGCGAGCGGAGACGCGAAGGCGACCCAAGCTCCGCACGTTCCTGCGTCGGCAGCCTCAGCAGACTCGACACTCTCGGTGATGGTGGCGTGACGACCCACCTTCTTCCTGCGCCTCACTCTCCCATTGTCCTCTTGATCCTTGGTGATCATTGCGGCGTAGGGCCCCGGTCGTACGTAGCCCCCCGACCAGCCTTCCCGGCTAGGATTTCCCAGACGCTCAATTTCGGGTAAAACGTCAGACCAAATGCTGGAGTCAGGCGCCGCTTCTGACACTCAAAGTTGGCGAGGATATGCGCAACGTAGTTTCCGGTCTGCTTGTCCTGCTCGCGTGCATAGCGACGGCCGCCGCCGTGCCGATCAGGTGGGCCGACTCGCAGCTACACTCGGCTGCCTACGCCGACACGATGCGTTCACTTCCTCAGGATTCCCAGGTACATCGCGCCCTTGTCGGTCTGATTACCAACGGGCTGGAGTCGAGCGGGCAGCAGGTTCCACCCGGGGTGATGAGCATCATCACGGCGCAGGTTCCGGTTGTGCTCAACACGCCGGAGGCCACTCAGGTCTGGGTCGACGCGACGCTGCTCGTCCGAGACCAACTGCTCAGCGGTCGAGGCGGCGAGGTCGCCATTGACGTTTCCGAACTGGTCCAGCCGTTAAGAGAAAGGCTACGAGCCCAGAGCATCCCACTACCTCCGTTACCGAAGGAATACACGCGGGTCGTCGTGATGAACGACCAGTCAGTCGCCCAAGCGCGAGAGGCCGCTCGGTTCATTGACGACACCGCACCGTGGATCTGGATACCCCCAGCCATCCTGCTGGCGCTCGCGCTGCTGGTTTCCAAACATCGATGGGTCACCCTCGCCGCAGTGGGAATAGGAACAGCCCTTGCCGCCCTCGTCGCGATCTACGCACTTGGCGCGGCCCGGGATCAGTATGTGGCCGGAATTGCGGAGGGCCCGACCCAAGCACTCGCTCTTGCCATCTATCAGTCGTTCGCCAACTCACTGCGTACCAATCTGCTCACCCTGCTCACCGTTGCCAGCGTTGTCGCTCTCATTGGCCTGGTGCTCGCCGTTGCCATGAAGGTTATCCGGCGCAGCAATGGGTCGGCCGCTACCTGATGAGGTCGTAGGCCGGAATGGTGAGGAAGTCCGCGTACTCGTCTGCCAGCGCGACCCTCTCGAAGAGTTCGCGCGCCCGCGGGTAATGACCAGCCGCGAAAAAGTCCACCCCCACGATGTCTCGAATCCCGGCAAGCTCCTCGTCCACGACGCGGCGCACCAGGTCCGCCGTGATGGTTTCGCTGGTGTCGAGCCGGGTTGAGTTGTGGATCCACTGCCAAATCTGGGAGCGGGAGATCTCGGCGGTCGCGGCGTCCTCCATCAGGTTGAAGATGGCGGCGGCGCCATTGCCCCCGAGCCAGGTGGCGAGGTACTGCAACGCCACGGACACGTTGTTACGAAGGCCCGCCTCGGTCACCTCTCCCGGCGTAGAACCCACGTCGAGAAGGTCCTCGGCGGTGACGTTGACATCCTCACGCAGCCGGTCGAGCTGGTTGGGCCGGATGCCAAGCCAGGCATCGAACACCTCCCTGCACACCGGCACCAGGTCCGGGTGGGCCACCCAGGAGCCGTCGAAGCCGTCGTTGGCCTCGCGTTCCTTGTCTGCCCGGACCTTCGCCAGTGCCTGCTCGTTGACCTCGGGGTCGCGCCGGCTCGGGATGACCGCCGCCATGCCGCCGATCGCGAACGCGCCGCGCCGATGGCAGGTCGCCACCAGGAGTTCGGTGTAGGCCCGCATGAAGGGCGCCGTCATGGTCACGGCGTTACGGTCTGGCAGCACGAAGTCTGGCCCGGCATCGCGGAAGTACTTGATGATGCTGAAAAGATAGTCCCACCGACCGGCGTTCAGGCCCGACGCATAGCTGCGCAGCTCGTAGAGGATTTCCTCCATTTCGAACGCTGCGGGAATCGTCTCAATCAGGACGGTTGCCCGGATCGTGCCCTGGTTGATGCCCAGCCGCTCCTCAGCATAGGCAAAGACCTCGGCCCACAGCCGTGCCTCGAGATGGCTTTCCAGCTTGGGAAGATAGAAGTACGTCCCACTCCCGCGTGCCAGCAACTCGTGCGCGTTGTGGAAGTAGTAAAGCCCGAAGTCCACCAGCGCACCGACCGCCGGACGCCCATCGACCACCAGGTGCCGCTCGTCCAGGTGCCAACCCCGCGGACGCACCACGATCGTGGTCTGCTGGCCGTTGTCCCGCAGGGCGTACTCCCGCCCGTCGGGTGAGCTGAACGAAATCTGCCTCCGGATCGCGTCCGCGAGGTTGACCTGGCCTCCCACCACGTTGCTCCAGTGCGGGGTGTTCGAGTCCTCCAGATCAGCCAGCCATACCTGCGCGCCGGCGTTCAGCGCGTTGATCGTCATCTTGCGGTCAGTCGGGCCGGTAATCTCGACCCGACGGTCGCGTAGGTCCTTCGGCGCCAACGCGACCCGCCAGGCCGGATCCTCCCTGATCGCCTTTGTTTCTGGAAGGAAGTCGAGCCGACCGGTCCGGGCCACCTCCGCCCTGCGTTTGGTCCGGAGGGCGAGAAGCTCGTCCCGGCGCGGACGGAAACGCGCGTGTAGTTCGCCCACGAACGCCAAGGCTTCCTCTGAGAGGATCTCCTGCCCACGTGCGATGACCTCGCCCGTCACCGAGATGTCGACCACCTGCGCCACTCCCCTCGTTGTTTCTTTATGTGGATGATACTTTTCGTGTTACGGAATCTGAAGGCATCCGGATCAACGACCTGACCGACCAGTAGTGTTTCGCCATGCGGAAGCAGCGCCCGACTGAGCGGAAGCAGAACGCGACAGACGCATCTCCCGGCGGGTCCGGGGGCGGCGTCCAGTCAGTCGAGCGTTCGCTTGACCTGCTTGAGCTGATGGCGGACGCCGACGGCGAGGTGACCCTCAGCCAGCTCGCGTCTTCATCCGGCCTACCAGCACCCACGATCCACCGGCTCCTACGCACCCTCGTCGCCGGCGGATACGTGCGCCGGGAGGCATCCCGCCGATACGCCCTGGGCCCTCGGCTCATCCGGCTCGGCGAAACCGCGAGCCGCATGCTGGGCGCCTCGGCGCGCCCCCATCTGACCGCACTGATGGACGCGCTCGGCGAGACTGCCAACCTCGCCTTGCTCGACGGCGATGAGGCCGTCTACGTCGCGCAGGTTCCATCCCGGCATGCGATGCGGATGTTCACCGAGGTAGGACGCCGGGTCGCGCTCCACTCGACTGGCGTTGGCAAAGCCCTTCTGGCACAGCAATCCGACAACGAGGTCACCGCGCTGCTCCAGCGCACCGGCATGCCGGCGCGGACACACCGCACCTTCACCAAACCTCGCCAGCTTCTCGACGAACTCGCCGCGATCCGCGCGCGGGGGTACGCCGTCGACGACGGCGAGCAGGAGGTCGGCGTCCGCTGCATCGCGGTGACCGTACCCGAAACGCCAACCCCTACGGCGATCTCAGTGTCCGGCCCAGCCGCCCGCATCACCGACGAGGTGGTCGCCCAGGCTGCTCCGCTCCTCCTGCAGGCCGCGCGGAAACTCTCGGCCGAGTTCAGCTACCACGAGAAAGGAAGCTGACGAACTTCTCCGCGTGCTCGCCGGCTCGATCCGCGGGGGTTTCCCACTGCTCCGCCTCCGGTGTGCGTTGCCACGCCTCGAGATCGAGGAGGCCGAGTCCACGACCGAAGCCCGCCTCATCTGTCCGCAACGCCACCATGAACGCCAGCCATCGACCATCCGGACTCACGTTGGAGTTGGTCGCCTTCCAGGTGTGGTCGACCGGCATCGACGTCATCCGGACCCGCTCCTGCGAACCGTCAAGCTTGAGTTTCCACAGGTCTCGCGGCGGAAAGAGCGGCCATTGGGTGTCGCAGGACGACTCGAGGCAGATGTACTCGTGGTCGGGAAAGATGCCCTCGCACTCGTTGTGCACCATCGCCTCGTCGAGGTATGTCGTGAACTCCCCGCTGTCGAGCCGGCAGCCCTTGACCACGCAGCGCGGATGAGGGGGACCTGCGTTCGCGACGTACTCCGCGAACACCACCTCGGTGTCGTCGTGGCGGAAATCCTGTGGCTCCGGACGCAGGCTGCCCCGCGTCCGGTAGAAGACCCGGTCGTCCCCCAACTCCGGCCCGTCGTCGCCGTACACGATCTCGGTGACGTGACATTCGTAGCTGTCTGGACCGCCAAGGCTCGGGTCGTTCCGGCCACTCACCGCATAGGTGATCCGTGGAGTGTGGGTCGAAACGCCGCAGCCTTCGAAGATGCGGCGGCCAAGGGGCTTCGGCGGCCGGCTGGCGTTCTTGTCGAGAACCCAAAGCTCAGCCTCGACGTGCCGGCTGGTGTCGCGATCCTTGAACGCCTGCGGACCGATCAGGAGGTAGTCGCCGTTCGACAGGATCAGCACCCGCAGGAACGAATGGTGCTTGCCGAGGCCCTTGGTGAGGTGGCGGACCTTGCCGGTCTCGAGATCGAGTTCACAGGCGTCGCCGTAGTTGGTCTCGATGAACGCGATCCTGCTCCCGTCCGCTGACCAGTAGGGCCGCTCGCCGTAGTCGAGGAGTTTGCGGTGAAACGGCGGTGGATCACCGAGGACGTGTGGGACGTTCACGCGTTCGTTGGGCACAGGTCGCTCCTTTCAGCGGATCTTCTGCCGGAGCAGGTGGTACGGCTGGTTGGCCAGCGACTCGTCGAGCCCCGGCAGGATCCAGGCATCTCCGGCCGGGTCGTGGACGGTGAAGTAGTACATGAGGGCGTACGCCGAATCCGTGTAGGAAGCGGGGATGGTCACCTCGTAACCTGCGTCGTTCCGGCTCACCTCCACGGTCTCGAAATCCTCGCCCTGGTTGAGATGCCGGTAGTGCAGGACGACCTTGCCCTCGAACGCCGGCTCGGCCGGGACAAGCTCGATCGGCACCTCGTCGCCGCGTACGAACGGCCCCGGCTGGGCGTGGTCGAACGCCGGCCGCGCGCTCCGGCGTACCTCCGTCAAGTCGGCCTTGCTCGGCATGGCGGAGCTGGTGCGCACGGCGGCGTAGCGGCGCTCGAGGTCAGCCAGGTCCGCCTCGATGGCCGGCAACCGGTCCGCCCAGTGTCCGTGCTCCGAACGCAGGTCGCCAAACGTCAGGTCGGCCCGGTAGACACCGGTGGTCACCTCGACGACGGCAGCGAACGCGTCGCGCGCGCTGCGGTACGCCGCGACGGCGTCGTCCAGATAGCGGCGGTCCTGTGTGCGTTCGTACAACGCGTACGCGAGACCGGCCCGGAACTTCCCGGCGAAGAACCTGCCAAGCCCCGCTTGCGCCGCGACATCAACCGCGAGGCGACGAAACTCCGGTGCCTGGGAATCCGCGACCCGGGCTACCGCGCCGGCGAGGTTGCGCTCGGCGTTCTCCGCCAGCCGATCCAGCCAGCCAGCCACCTCGACCGGTGAGTACCGGCCGTCCCGCCGACCGGCGAGGAGGTCGTCGGCGTACTCATCGATGCGGTAGAACAGGCTCGGATCGAACGCAGTCACGCCGCCGAGCGTTGGAGGCTCCGCGGTGTCTCGCGCGTAGTGGTCGGCGTTCGGGCCGTCGGCGATCGGCATGTTGAGGTAGATCTCAGGCCAGTAGCCGTTGTTGGACGCGCCAATGCCGTGCACCACGGTCACGAGTGGCAGGATCCGGCTGGCCGGCCCCAATGCCTGCTCGACGGCCTCGGCCGCATCGCCGTACTCCCCCCGCAGGAAACGTCGCCAGGACTCAGGATCGGCGTCGGGGTCATAGAGCAGCCGGCCCCACAGCCGGTAGGTGTAGCGGTACTTCTTCCATTCCTGACCGCCGAGGCGCAACGCGGGATCGGCGTACGGGTCCCGACCGTCCGGCTCGCCGGTATCTTTGCGGCCCTTGAATGTCAACGGCTCGCACAACTCCACGCCAAGCGCACCACCAAGGGTGCCGAGCCGTCCGTAGCCGGCAGCCAACACCGGATCGCCCCACAGCAACACCCGCTGGGTGCCGGGCCAGATCCGGAACAGCAGCCCGACATCGCTTCCCTCCCGCAGGAAGTCGCCGTACCCGTAGCGGGTGAAGCGCCGCTGATGCGCGGTGATCGCCATCAGTCCGCTGCCCGGGTCCTTGGTGGCACGTTCGCGCTCCCGGATCGTCGTCTGGTGGTACGGCAGACCCTGGTGTTCGGCCCAGTACTTCGCCGACACCAGGATCGGCATTCCCGTGCCACGGGCGATCTCCAGCAGCGCATCGTCGACTCCCTTCGCATGCATGTCGATCTCGATCGGCCGGCCGACGCCAGCGACCGCGGTCATCACGGTCTGCCAGAACTCCTCGTGGTCAGGCTCGGGGATGCCACCCTCGTAGTGGACTCGGATCGTCAGGCCGTCGATGGACGGGCACTCCCGCAGCAGTTGAGCCAACGCGGCCGCGCAATAGGCCGCGTGCGTTTCAGGTGTCAGGCCCCGGATGGGGTAATGCGGCTCCGAACCCTCACCCTGGTCGTACGCGTGGTTCCACAGGCCGAGCTGGAAATGCAGGCCACGACGCTTCGCCTCCTCGCTGACGAACCGCAGGCTGGCGAGGTTGCGGTCGCGTTCGCCGTCCGGCAGGTCGCCAGCGCGTACCTGGTAACCGGGGACGTCAAGCAGGAACGGATAAGGGAAACAGAGGTAGTTCTCGGTCGCCGGATGATGGCCGTAGTTGTACTGCATGCCGAACGCCAACTGCAGCCGGTTGATCCGGTTCGTCGCGAGCTCCGTCAGGTAATCCGCCCAGAAGTCCCGATCGTGAAACCACGGCTTGTCCTCGACGTCGCTGACAAAGACCCGCGAGATGCTCCGGACCGGTGTTGCCGGCTGGTGCGTCTCCGGCTCAGTCCCGCGTAGCTCCGCGAGAGCGTCGCTGGCGAACGTCGCCCGGTCGGCGAGTTCGAGTACGCCGTACATCAGACCGCGTGCATCCCCACCCGTGACCTGCACCGCGCCGTCAACGCTAGCTTGACGGCGGAACGTGAACGATTCGGCAGGGCCGGTCCCCTCCCCACCGATGACAAGCAACAGATCGGCTGGCGTACGGCGGTCGGGCGGGCTTGGCCGCACGCTGATGCCCGCATCGGCCAGGACCCCGGTGAGGTGGCTGATCGCCCACTGCACGGGTGGTTCGAGTACGACTGGATCCGAAGGGTCGAAGACGATCGCGATCGTCGGAGGTTCGCCACGACCGGTCGGGGCGCTCATGTGTGGTCCCTCATTCCTTGAGTCCGTCTGGCGGCAGTCGGTCAATGCGGATGCGGATAATGGCGATGCGGTCAGGCGGATGCGAGTTCCTTCGCGGCCTCGGCGAGGAACCGGTCAGCGCCGGCCTCGATGTCAATCCGCCCGAAGGCGATGTCCTCCGCCGCCCGGCCAAGAATCAGGCCCACCTCGCCGGCTCCCTTCGGTGGTAGCGGCGGCGGCGCACTGGCGTACGTCGCGAGAAGGTGATCGCTGAAGTCGATCAGTTGGCGTTCCATGACGTCGAGGTCCTCGCTCTTCAACAGCTTCTGGACCTTCTTCGACGGCGGCGGGCCGCTCTCGAGACCGTAGCCCTTCGCCACCTCGAGGTTCGCGACGAGCGTGCCGATCGTGAGCGCGGCCTCGCGCTTGTGCGGGGAACGCACGAAGCAGGACAGCATGCTGGGTGCGCGGAAGTACTGCACCCGCTTGCCTCCGGTCGGAGCCACCAGCGTGATCAGCCGGTGTTCGGTCAGCCCGGCGAAATTCATGCTCGCGTCGGAGTTGAGGAGCAGGATCGCGGCGCTGCCCTTCACCAGCGGGCTGTTCTGGACGCCGTTCTGGTAGGCGGCCTGGACGTTCGCCGGCACGCACGCCTTGGACGCGCGCAGCTCGGACCAGTACTCCAACCACTCGACGAGATCCTTCCGTGGAACGGCGATCTTTCCGTCGTCGTACAAAAGGCCACCCCGCCCGCGTACCCAGAGTTCCAGATAGTCGAGTTTTCCAGAGCCGTCCTCGGAGCCGTAGAAGTCGCCCCCGACCGCCTCATGAATCTTCTTCGCAAAGGCACCGAAGTCGTTCCAGGTCCAGGTGTCCGGCGGCTTCTCGACCTTCGCCTTCTTGAGGACGTCTTCGTCGACGAGAACGCAGGGAATGGTCATCCCGCGCCCGACGCCGTACAGCTTGCCGTCGACCCGACCGAGATCCACGTAGTTCTTGTCCATGTCGTCGAGGTTGATGAGCTCCGGCGAGTATTCGTCCAGCGGTTGCAGGACATTGCGACCGGCGTACTCCGCCAACCGACTCCACGACATCGACAGCACGTCGGGAGCGTTGCCGCCGGACACCTGTGTCGCGAGGCGGTTCCAGTACGAATCCGGGTCGGTGTACTCCGGCTTGAAGGTGAGATTCTTGTGCAGCTTCTCGACTGCTTTGACGCCGGCGAGCTGGCGCTTGTGGCTCTCCGCCGCTCCCCACCAGCTGATCCGGAGTTGGACCTTGCCGTTGGTGCTCGCTTCGTTCCTGCCGCAGGCCGACAACCCGAGGACGGCCGCGGCGGCTGACGCCTGGGCGCCGACGGCAAGGAGCCGACGCCTCGAGAGGTGCGGGTTCATCTGGCGTACCCCTTCCGGAGACGTACGCCGCTCACCCCCGAATTCCGGTGGTGGAAATTCCCTCGACGATCTTTCGCTGGAAGAAGAGAAAGACCAGGAAGGTCGGGATGAGCGACACGACGGACATCGCGAACATGGGACCCCAGGCCGAGCCGCCCAGGGAGTCGAGGAACATCCGCAACCCCAAGGGCACGGTGTAGAGCCCCGGCTCGGTCAGGTAGATGAGCTGGCTGAGGAAATCGCCGTAGGTCCAGATGAAGGTGAAGATCGCGGTCGTCACCAGCGCTGGACGCAGGAGCGGGAGGACGATGCGAAGGTAGAAACGGAACGGACCACAGCCGTCCACCGCCGCCGCGTCGTCGAGCTCACGTGGGATGGTGCGGATGAACTGCACCATCAAGAAGATGAAGAACGCATCCGTGGCCAGGAACTTCGGGACGATCAACGGCAGATAGGTGTTGACCCAGCCGAGGTTGAAGAAGAGCACGTACTGCGGGATGAGGGTGACGTGGTGCGGCAGCATGAGCGTGGAAAGCATGACCGCGAACCACAGCTTCTTGAAGCGGAACTCGATCCGGGCGAAGGCGTACGCCGCGGCCGAACACGCCAGAATGTTGCCGATGACACATCCCACCGTGATCACCAGCGAGTTGGTGAAGAAGACCGTGAACGACTGACTCGCGCCGGACCAGCCTTCGGAGTAGTTGGCGAGATCGAAGGTCCGTGGCCACAAACCCAGCTGGGTGAAGATCTCGGTGTCCGGCTTCACCGAGCTACTCACCAGCCAGAGCAGCGGATACACCATCAGGGCAGCTCCCCAGGCCAACGCCGTGTGGAGCAGAAGGCGACGCGGCGACGGGACAAGGCGCGACGATGTGCGCTGGCGTGCACCCGCATGTCGTACGTTCGTACGCGCCGTGGCCATGTCAGCTCCTTTCGTCGCCGTAGAAGACCCAGAACCTCGACATCAGGAAATTGACCGCGGTGAACGCCGCCACGATGGCGAGCAGCACCCACGCCATCGCTGATGCGTATCCCATGCGGAAGTTTCCGAAGCCTTCGGTGTAGAGGTAGAGCGTGTAGAAGAGGGTGGAATCCGACGGTCCGCCGGTGCCGCCGCTCACGATGAACGCGGAGGTGAACGCCTGAAACGCCTGGATGATCTGGAGTACGAGGTTGAAGAAGATGATCGGCGACAGCAGCGGCAGGGTGATCTGAACAAACCGCCGCACGGGACCGGCTCCGTCGACCTCCGCCGCCTCGTGGAGTTCGCGGGGTATCTGCCGGAGGCCGGCAAGGAATATGATCATGGGTGACCCGAACTGCCACACGCTGAGCAGAACCAAGGTGTGGAGCGCGGTGTCCGGAATCGATATCCAGTCCTTTCCCGCGATCCCGAACCATCCGAGCACCTGGTTGGCAAGGCCTTTCTGATCAAAGACCTGGCGCCAGACCACGGCGATGGCGACGCTTCCACCCAACAGGGACGGGACGTAGTACAAAGCGCGGTAGAAGCCGAGGCCGCGAAGGCCCCGGTTGAGCACCACCGCGAGCAGCAGCGCGAAACCGAGTTGAAGAGGCACCGAGAGCGCGACATAGACGAAGGTCACCGTGAGGGACTGCAGGTACCTCGGATCGCTGGTGAACATCTCGACGTAGTTGCTGACACCGACCCAGGACGGCGCCGTGAAGAGGTCGAAGTCGGTGAACGACAGGTACAACGAGGTCACCATCGGCCCGGCCGTGAGCACGGCAAGCCCCACGAACCACGGCGCCAGAAACGCGTACCCCACCAGGTTGTTGCGCTTCGTACCCCGCCAGGCCGGCGTCGAGGATCGAGTGTCTGTCTTCCTCACGCCACTTCGGTCGGCGGAACCAGGCGAGGCGTTGGGCGGTGTCCCGACGCGGGTCGAGCCCGGTGCTGGTGATGACATCCCGTTCGCCTCCTCGAAAACCCTTCGAGGCTGCCCGAACTCTCAGGCCTCTCCAGACGATGCGAGGCACGCTGAGATTTCGTATCGTAGAACTTTCATTCCATTCCGAGCCAGACCGGCCAGGGTCCACATGCGGCCAGCCGCACAGCGAGAAACGCACGTCACCCACGCTCGGCAGCGCTGTCCGGCACGAGGTTCAGGCTTGACCACGTAGGTCTGGTCGACTTAGCTTGTCGCATCGTGGAATATGAATTCCACAGACGGGCCCAGCACTCGGCAGTTCCTCTCCGACTCCACAGGCGCAAGGACAAGGACTGCGACATGGTCGACACCCGTGAGACCACCTACCCCGGCCGACTTCCACGATGGGGAAACGCCGACCTCGTGGACTGCGACGTGCAGGTCGCTGTCGGCTCGGTCGACGTCCTGGCGCCGTATCTCGACCAGCGCTGGCGCGACTACCTGTCGGAGAGTGGCGTACGCGCGATCGACCCGCATCAGTATCCGAAAGGCGCACCGATCTCGGCCCTCCCCGGATCGGCCCCGGCCACAGGAGGACCGCCTGGCAGCGACCTGGGCCTGCTGCGCGCGCAGGTGCTCGACCGATGGCAGGCCCGGTACGCCGTTCTGAACTGCGGCTTCGAGATCTCGGCGATCCACAACGACGACTGGGCGCTCGCGATGGCGCGAGCCGTCAACGACTGGCAGGCCGCCGAATGGCTCGCCCCGGAGCCGCGCCTTCGTGCGTCGATCGTCATTCCCGCCCAGAATCCAGAATTGGCCGCCGCGGAGATCGACCGGCTCGCCGAGCATCCGGGATTCGTACAGGTTCTCCTTCCCGTGCGGGCCGAGGCTCCACTCGGCAAACGTCGCTACTGGCCGATCTATGCGGCGGCCGAGCGGCACGGTCTTGCCGTGGGCATCTACGCGGGCGGCGCGAGCGGCAATCCCCCAACGCCCGTTGGCTGGCCGTCCTATTACCTCGAGGATTACGTCTGCCTCTCGCAGGCGTTCCAGGCGCAGGTCGTAAGCCTGGTGAGCGAAGGCGTCTTCACGAAATTCCCGGCGCTCCGGGTGGTGCTCATCGAAAGCGGCTTCACCTGGCTACCCGCGCTGATGTGGAGGTTCGACAAGAACTGGAAGGGCCTGCGGCGGGAGGTCCCCTGGGTTGACCGCCCGCCCTCGGAGATCATCCGTCATCACCTCAGGCTCACCACCCAACCCCTGGACGAACCCGGCGAGCCGCGGCAGCTCATTGAGACGATCGAGCAGCTCGGCTGCGACGAGATGCTGTTGTTCGCCACCGACTTCCCACACTGGCAGTTCGACACTGAGGAAGGCGTGCTCCCTTCTGGACTTCGCCCTGAGGTCGAGCACCGGATCCTTGCCACCAACGCACTCGAGACCTATCGCTTCTGACGCCGCTGTCACCAACGAAAGGGGAGGGCTTATGGTCGCGACCGCGAGAAAGAACAGAGGCCCGGTCGTCGACTGCGACATCCACAACGCGGTCTGGCCTGGGGCCCTCGATCCCTACCTCGCGAAACGCTGGCGCCGCCACGGCCAACTCTTTGGCTCGCGAACGCATCCCGGCTCGCTTTATCCCAAGGGAAGCCCCGCCGCCGCCCGTCATGACGCCTGGCCGCCTTCGGGCCGCCCGCCCGGTGGTGACCTGGAATTCATGCGCAAGCAGCACCTCGACCCGGAGGGAATCGAGTACGGCATCCTCAACTGCCTCGGGCCGGCCGGCACCCAACTCAACGCGGAATACTCCTCGGCCCTGTGCCGCGCGGTCAACGAGTGGCAGATCGCCGAATGGCTGGAGAAGGAGCCCCGCCTGCGCGCCGGAGTCGCCGTGCCGTACGAAGATGCCGAACTCGCGGTCAAGGAGATCGACCGCTTCGCCGACCACCCCGGCTTTGTCCAGGTCCTCCTGATCGTACGGACGGCCGAGCCTCTCGGTCGCCGGAAATACTGGAAGATCTACGAAGCGGCCGAACGCAACAACCTGCCCGTCGGTATCCACTTCGGCGGCGGCGCCCGCGGCGTACCCATCACCGCATCCGGCTGGCCGTCCTACTACATCGAGGACCACACCGATATGGCACAGGCGTTCCAGGCGCACGTGGTGAGCCTTGTCTGCGAAGGCGTCTTCGAACGATTTCCTGGACTCCGGGTGGTCCTCATCGAGGGCGGCTTTGCCTGGCTGCCGTCTCTGATGTGGCGACTCGACAAACACTGGAAGAGGCTGAAGGAGGAAGTGCCCCATCTCAAGCGCCGGCCGTCTGACTACATTCGCGAGCACATGTGGGTGACAACGCAGCCGATCGAGGAGCCACACAACCCGCGTCATCTCCTGCAGGTGCTCGACCATCTGGGTGGCTCCGATCGGGTGATGTTCTCGACCGATTACCCGCACTGGGATTACGACGACCCTGATCGCGCCTTCCGCGTACGCCTGCCAGAAGAGGACCGCCGCCGGATCTTCGCCGGAAACGCCAAGGCGTTGTACGGGCTTCGGTGAAGTCAGAAAGCCAGGATTGACGATGCCGAAATACGTGGTCGCGACCGTCGACGAGATCCCTCCGGGACAACGCAAGATCATCACCGTGGAACGGCGTTCGATCGGATTGTTCAACGTCAACGGCGACTTCTACGCCATCCGGAACCAATGCCCCCACGAAGGCGGCCCGCTCTGCGAGGGCGTTCTCTCCGGACTGGTGCGGTCAGAGATGCCCGGCGAGTACGAATACGTGCGGCGCGGCGAGATCGTCCGCTGTCCCTGGCATCAGTGGGAGTTCGACGTCAGGACCGGGCAGTCGTGGTTCGACCCCGCGAAGACCCGGGTCCGTGCGTACGAAACCACCGTGGAAACCACGACCTCACTCGCCACGAGCGACGCAGATCTCGTCGACGCGGGCTACACGAAAGGGCCGTACGAAGCGGAGACCTACCGCGTCGAGGTCGACCAGCAGTACATCGTGCTCCATCTCTAGGCGCTCAGGCTCCGCTCCGGTTGCCGCGCGGGACGACCAGCCCGCTCTCGTACGCGACCATGACCGCCTGCGCCCGGTCCCGCAAGCCGAGCGTCTTCACGGTCTCGTCGCTGACCACGAGCCGCTCGGCGATCTCCGGGTTGGACAGGCCCTCGGCGAGCAGTCGCAGCACCTCGGTCTCCCGCGGGGTGAGCACGCCGAGCGGGGACGGCTGCCGGGGCGGTGGCGGGCGCAGTCGCGCGAACTCCCCGATCAGTCGCCGGGTCACCGTCGGCGCGAGGAGCGCCTCGCCGGCCGCGACGACTCGCACCGCGTCGAACAGCCGCTCGGCGGTGACGTCCTTGAGTAGGAAGCCGCTCGCCCCGGCGCCGAGGGCGTCGTAGACGTGCTCGTCCAGGTCGACGCTTCTCTGTTGCTCGATTGATTCTCGCGCGGAGAAACCTACGACGACGAGCGTAGCGAGACACGAATCGTCTACGCCCAATTGCGTAGACGCTGCCATCCGCTGTCAGAGGTCACGACAGCCTCACCTGCGCGACGATCCCCATGCACGATCAGCCTCGCCGGAATGAACACCGATGACATGAGAACGGAAACAGGTGATTCACGGCGAGTGAGATGGCTTGAGGAGAAGATGAAGACAACCGAGACTCCCCATAATGATGGAGCTCTGGCGGGACTAGCCCGGTTCTGTTACCGGCGCCGTCGCCTGGTCCTCCTGACCTGGATCGTCGCCGTGATAGCCGTGGCGTTCGCCGGCTTCGGCTACGGCGCCGCCTCCGACAACGATTTCTCCGGTGGAGACTCCGATTCCGCCAAGGCGCAGGTTCTGATCGAGAAGCACTTCCCCGAGCAACAAGGGGACACGCTGACTCTCGCGATCAAGGCAGAGAAGGGGATCGACGACCCCGCCGCCCGACAAAAGATCGAGAAGGTCATCGCCGATCTGGATGCCTCACCCATTACCGGACCGGTGATCTCGCCTTATCAGGACGAGGCTCTGGTGACGAAGGATCGTCGTATCGCCCGTACGACCATCCCACTGACCGACAAGGATGTGGAAAAGACCGAGGTCAAGCCCTTAGTGGACACGGTCACGAACGCCTCCGGTGACGCCGTGACGCTGGGGCTGGGCGGGGAAAAGGCAGAGAAGGCCGAGACACCCCCGCAGGGTCCGGCCGAGGGCATTGGCGTTCTGACGGCTGCGGTGATCTTGTTCATCGCCTTCGGGTCACTGGTGGCGATGGGTCTGCCGATCGTGACCGCACTGATGGCGATCGTGGGGGGCATCGCCCTGACCAAGCTCGTGGGGCACCTGGTCCCCTCGCCGAACTTCACCGTGCTCGTCGCCACGATGATCGGGCTCGGTGTCGGCATTGACTACGCGCTGTTCATCCTGACCCGCTACAAGGACAGCCTGCAGGAGGGCGACGCGCCAGAGAGCGCCACGGTCAAGGCCATTACCACCGCAGGTCACGCGGTGCTGTTCGCCGGCACGACCGTCGTGATCGCGTTGCTGGGCCTGATCGCCATGGGACAGAAGATGATGACCGGCGTGGCCATCGGCGCATCGGTGACAGTGCTGGTGACGATGGTCGCCGCGGTGACCCTGCTGCCGGCGTTCCTGGGCTTCACCGGCCACAAGATCAACTCGCTGCGACCGCCACGTCGCACGTCCCGCCGACAAGGGGCCGACGGTGTCCCGTCCCGGGAGCGTCGTACCCCCGCCGAACGCTGGGCCGGCGTGGTGCAGCGCAGGCCGCTGGTCGCCGCGATTCTGGCCGGCGCGGGCCTGTTGGTGCTGGCCGCCCCCGCGCTGTCGATGCGGCTGAGCCTGCCCGACGCCAGCGTCCAGCCCCACGACCGGAGCAGCTACACCTCGTACACGATCATCTCCGAGGGTTTCGGTCCCGGCTACGGCGCACCTCTGATCTTCGCCACCGAGGTCGACTCCAAGGACGCCGATCTGCGTCCCGTCGTCGAAGCGGTCAGCAAGACCGAGGGCATCGCCTATGCCACACCGCCTCGGGTCAGCAAGGACGGGCAGGCCGCCATCTTCATGGCCTTCCCCAAGACCGGATACCAGGATGAGGCGACCGCGGACCTGGTGCACGAGCTCCGCGACGACGTACTGCCCAAGGCATCCGGCGGCGAAAAGGTCTACGTCGGGGGCCCGAACGCGGGCGCGATCGACTTCGCCGAGGACACCAGCTCGCGCCTGCCTCTGATGATCGCGGTCGTCATCGCGCTGTCCCTGCTGCTGCTGGTCGCGCTGGTCCGGTCGGTCACGATCGCGCTGCAGGCCGCCGTGATGAACCTGCTGTCGATCGGCGCCGCCTACGGCGTACTGGTCGCGATCGTGCAGTGGGGATGGTTGGGCTCGGCCCTCGGTTTCCCCACCGAGATGCCGGTCACGACCTGGGTGCCGATGATGATGTTCCCGCTCCTGTTCGGCTTGTCGATGGATTACGAGGTCTTCCTGATCTCGCGAGTCCGTGAGGAGTACGAGCGCACCGGCGACACCCGGGTGGCCGTCACTCGCGGGTTGGCGCGGACCGCCAAGGTCATCACGGCTGCGGCCGCCATCATGATCGCCGTCTTCACGACCGCCGTACTCGGCCCCGACGTGGCGGTCAAGCAGATCGGTCTGGGCATGGCCATCGCCGTGCTCGTCGACGCCACCATCATCCGGATGGTCCTCGTCCCCGCGGTGATGGAACTCTGCGGCAAGGCCAACTGGTGGATGCCCGGACGCCGGGCACCGAAGGCGGTCTCGACTCCACAGGCCAGCGTCGGGGAAGAGGCCAGGGTCTGACCCTTCCTCGAGTCGGAGTGTGGGGAACCCTCGGGCGGGCGGGTTCCCCACGGCGATCGAGCCGAGGACGCAGCCGTATGCGCCCTTTTGCAGTGAGTTGCGCTGGACGAGTGCGTCCCTCCACCGAACCATCCATTGAACGATCTGAGGCGTTGTAGCGCAGCATGCTCGCGCTCCGTGATCTCTTCCGCGCGGAGCAGGACCACGGCGCGGACCAGCTGCTCCTTGTCGGCTACCGGCCCGGATGATCGGCGCCGGTCCACCGATCATCCGCGTGCTCAACGGAAGACTGCACGACCGACGCTGAGGCCACGAAAAATCTGGACCTTAGAGCCCCTTCATGGGAAGCTCCGGGGTCATCCGAGAGCCGGCGATGTGGTCGCCGGTCAGCTAATGCGGGTCAGGTACCTCGGCGGGGAACACGCGGCGGGTCAGTCACCCGGCCCTTCCCGCGCGGTATGCCGAATACACGGCGGCCGGCTGTGCGGGCGCGGCGTCGGCGGCCTCGCCGGCACCGTATGAGGCTCCCGCGGAGGGGACTCAATGGGAGGGTCGGTCACGAAATGTGATTCCAGAGCGGGTCATCTCAGCGCAACAATCTTCGTGCGCGACCCCGGAGATCGGGTCTGCTCAGGCGAGACCGAGTGCCCCGGTAGCGGGCTGCGCGGAGCTAGCGTTGTCATATGCCTGTTGTTGACACGCACATGACACAGAAGGATCTGCTGCAGGTCGAGCCGCCGTTCATCGTGCAGGGTTCGTTCGCGATGGTCCGAGTCCTCGAGTTGCCTCCAGGGGACCCTGGCATAGCTCCACACCGCCACTCCGGCCCTGTTTTCGGCTACATGCTCGAAGGCGAAATGTTGTTCGAGCTCGAAGGCCAGGCGCCATATCCGATCAAGGCCGGAGAGGCCTTCTGGGAACCCGGCGGCGAGGTCATCCACTACACCGCCGCGAACCTGCTCGCGGACAGAACGAGCCGGTTTGTCGTCGTTATGCTGTGTGCTCCCGGCGTTGAAATGATCACCTTCGTCGACGACGAGGAACTCGCGGCAAAGGAAAGCGCACGGATTCCCACGCAGAGGGCCTGACCGCTTAGCTACGGACAGCCAGCGCCCATCCGGGGACAAATGTCAGGACGGAGAGCTCGGTCTTCTGATAGCCGGCATAGCCGACGACCGTTCCGTCGCGGACGATCTCGTACCGGTGATGATCAGGGGCATCGATAACCCGGAGGGCGGAGCCGGCGTCGCCCGTCATTCCGCCGCCCGTCCCGCACCGATCTCCAGGTCCTCCCCACCCGGCGGGAGATACAGCAGCGACACCCCGCCGACGACCCGCGCGTCTGTGGAGAGCTCGACCGTACGCCGGCGCAGCCGCGTCCACCTGATCAACAAGCTGAACCCGCGGTTCAACGCACGGCAGGGCTGAGGGCATCGCGACGAAGAAGGGCACGGCGCCCACCCGCCGCACCCGGCCTACCTGCAGTCGACCGGTTTGTGCTCGACCCGACCGGGTACGTGGTCGTCAGGCCGTACGGCACGGCGACACGTCTACGTGTCCGGACAGTTCTCACATCGCGACGCAGAGTTCCACGCGCCAACACCAGCCGATACGAACAACGCGATCACCGACCTTTCTGCGATGGCGGAGCAGATGCGGCAGACGTACGCCAACGCCGAAGAAGTGCTGAGCCGCTTCGAAGTGTCGCTCGACAACGACGCCCTCGCGCCACAACCCCCACCGATCAGCGTGGTAAGACGCCGAGGTCTGGTGCCACTAACACTGGTGAACCGAAAAATGCCGTACAGGCGAGGACTGGGTAAAGGGACGTGCCCGATGAAGGCGATTGTGGTGACAGATGAGCCTGCGGGAACGGCCGGGATGACGCTGGTGGAGCTGCCCGAGCCGGAACCAGCGACAAACGACGTCGTTGTTCAGGTTCATGCGTCGGGATTCACCTCGGGCGAGCTGACGTGGCCCTCGACCTGGACCGATCGCCTCGACCGTGACCGAACACCGTCGATTCCCGGGCAAGAGCTGGCCGGAGTGGTCACCGCTCTCGGCTATGGCACGACGGGGCTGTCGGTGGGACAACGGGTGTTCGGCCTCACGGACTCGTATCGCGGCGGCGGGCTGGCGGAGTACGTGGCGATCGAGGCACGCAACCTCGCGCCGCTGCCGGGCGACGTCGACTTCACGGTGGGCACGAGCCTGCCGATGCCGGGTCTGACCGCGTGGCAGGGACTGTTCGAGCATGGCCGTCTTCAGGCGGGGCAGAGCGTCCTCGTGCACGGCGCGGCCGGCTCAGTCGGGTCGATGGTGACTCAGCTCGCACGTGAGGCCGGCGCGTATGTCGTCGGTACGGGGCGCGCGGCCGACCGTCAGAAGGCGCTCGACTTCGGCGCGCAGGAGTTCGTCGACCTCGACAACGACGCGCTGGAAGACGTCGGCGGCGTCGATCTGGTGTTCGACGTCATTGGCGGAGACATCCAGAGGCGGTCCGTAGGCGTGATCCGGGCCGGAGGAACGCTGGTGACCATCGCCGGCCCGCCCGAGGCGCGGCCCGCGGACGGCTTGGCGATCGACTTTGTTGTTGTGCCCGATCGGGCCCAACTGGGTGAGATCGTCCAGCGGGTGCGGGACGGACGACTGCGGACGAACATCGGCAACATCGCAACCCTCGACGACGCCGTCGCGGCCCTCAACCCGACCGAGCGGATCAGCGGGCAGACGATCATCCGCGTCCGTCCGTGAGCGACACCCGCCCATCGAGGCAACATTTCCGCCAAAGAGACAAATGACCGGGGAGACAATTCCCATGAAGGCGATCGTGGTGACGGACCGGGCCGCGGGAAAGGCCGGGATGACGCTGGTGGAGCGGCCCGAGCCGCCGGCAGCGATAAACGACGTCGTCGTTCAGGTACATGCGTCGGGATTCGTCCCGACTGAGCTGGAGTGGACCTCGACCTGGACCGATCGCGTCGACCGTGACCGAACACCGTCGATCCCCGGGCACGAGATGGCCGGACTGGTCACCGCTCTCGGGTACGGCACGACCGGTCTGTCTGTGGGACAGCGGGTGTTCGGCCTCACGGACTGGCATCGCGACGGCACCCTGGCAGAGTATGTGGCCGTCGAGGCACGCAACCTCGCGCCGCTGCCGGGCGACGTCGACTTCACGGTGGGCGCGAGCCTGCCTATCTCGGGCCTGACCGCGTGGCAAGGGCTGTTCGAGCACGGCCGGCTTCAGGCGGGGCAGAGTGTCCTCGCGCACGGCGCGGCCGGCGCAGTCGGGACGATGGTGACGCAACTCGCGCGCGAGGCTGGCGCGTATGTCATCGGTACGGGGCGCGCTGCCGACCGTCAGAAGGCGCTCGACTTCGGCGCGCAGGAGTTCGTCGACCTCGACAACGACACCCTGGAAGACGTCGGCCGCGTCGACCTGGTGTTCGATGTGATCGGCGGCGACATCCAGAATCGGTCCGCAGGCCTGATTCGCGCCGGAGGAACACTGGTGACCGTCGTCGGGCCGCCCGAGGCGCGGCCCACCGACGGCCTGGCGATCGACTTCGTCGTCGAGGCCGATCGTGGCCAACTGAGTGAAATCGTGCAGCGGGTGCGGGACGGACGACTGCGGACGAACATCGGCAACATCGCAACCCTCGACGACGCCGTTACGGCCCTCAACCCGACCGAGCGGATCAAGGGGAAGACGATCATCCGCGTTCGTCCGTGAGGACTCGGGGGCGCGATCGGTGGGGCGGTAGGTCGGCACAACCCCACGTCGCGGACCTTGGCCTCCAGGGCCGAATCGGTGGAGACCTTGAACGTGCCACGCCGCCACGGCCAACACGATCCGGACCCACTCCGCACGGCCAGCCGGGAACCGTGCTCGACCGCGTCCACGAAGAAGGCATCGCCCGATCCTCATCCGTCAGCTCCAGCGCAGATGACATACCGCATCATCACACAATGTCAACTAACTAACGATGCGACGCTAGTGTCGCGTAATTCTGATGGGTTTCCCTGGCATTGTTGTTCATAAGCTTCTTGGTGAAATGGAAGAATGCCTTCGGATTCTCCTCCAGCCCAGGCCATAACCCGCGCTACGGTGGGACGCATCGCAGTTCAACCAACACGAACAGGAGACGGTGATGTCCGAGTCCTATTCACTCCCCACTAAACCCGAAGGCGTTATCCCGTCGCTGGTTGAGCGATTTAACTCCGGCAAGGTCAGCGCGATGGCGGGCTTGTACGAAGGAGCCGTGCTCATCGCGGACGACGGGCGAACCGTAACTGATCGAGCCGAGATCGCTGCCGAACTCGAGCGCGATCTCAGCCTCGGCCTGCCGCTGGAGGCTAGGGCGCGCCATGTGTTCGTTGCCGGCGATATCGCCGAGATCGTGGTGGACTGGTCAATTGATGGCACAGGTCCCGACGGCAAGCACGTGCACGTCGAAGGCACGGCAAGCGATGTCGCGCGCCGCGGCGCGGATGGACTCTGGCGGTACCTGATCGACAATCGTCTTGGGACGGCGGTGCGACAGGCCGCCTGACACGTGTGCGCCACGGCAGCTCTCGGCGATGGACCCACTCTTCAGCGTGGCGTCGACGATCCTCGCCACGTGGTGAAACTGCCCGTATCACCGAAGATTAGGTTTCCACGCTCAAGCCTCACGTGAACCCGTCCACGATGGCGGCGCGCTCCGCGCTGGGCCGGCTGGTGACGACCGGGGCGGTCGATGTGGCCGTTAGGTGTACCCGGGGCCATCCTCGATGACGCCGTAGTTCAATGCCGCGAGAGATATCGCGAAGAAGCTGGCTCCGTCAGCTGTCCTTGTTTTGCTCGAGCGCGCGCAGGCGACTCCGAAAGGCGCGTTCGGCGACCAGGCCGCCAGCTCCAAGTCCACACCGTCAGCGAGGTGTGCAAAGGCCATCTGGTGTGAGTACGACACGTGGGCGCGCGACCGCAACGACCGACGGCCCGAGGGCCCCTTGATGGGGGGACGTGAGGCCCTGGGTTTTCGGACCATGCACCCGAAAACTAACTGTCGTACGTCGCACAAGAGGCTCGACGCGTGAAGCCGACCGCAACCCGCCCCGGTCGGCTCGCTGTCGTTGAAGCAGACCAACCTGGCCCAGGGAGGATGATGCGCCATGACGACTATCGAGCTGTACCCCGACGACGTTCACAACCAGCGCACGATCCGCCAGGGCCACCCACCTGACTGGGTCAACCGCGAAGGTGGTGACTACGACCTGGTGGTGCTCGGCGGCGGCCCGGGCGGCCTCACCGCCGCCACGACTGCTGCCGCAGGCGGGCACCGCGTCGCTATGACGGAGCAGCGACTGACCGGGGGCACCTGTGTCAACTTCGGCTGCACGCCGAGCAAGGCGCTGATTCGCTGCGCACGCGCGGTGCACGAGGCGAGCCGCGGGGCCGAGTTCGGCTTTCGGCTCGACGCCCCACCCCAAACTGATTTCGGCTCGGTCATGGAGCGGGTCCGCAAGATGCGTTCCCTCAGCAGCGCAGGCGATGCGGTCGAGGTAGCCGAGCAAGCGGGGGCGGAGGTCTACCTCGGGCACACGCGCTTCACCGCGCCGAATGCCATGGAGGTCGAGGGCAGGCTACTGCGATTTCGGACGGCCGTGATCGCCACCGGATCGGACCCCGTGGTGCCCCCCATCGAGGGACTGCGGACCGGCGAGTACCTGACCAACGAGACCGTCTTCTCACTGACAGAGCTGCCAGCCCGGCTGGTCGTCATCGGCAGCGGTCCGCTGGGATGCGAGCTGGCCCAGGCCTTCCGCCGTCTCGGCAGCGAGGTGGACCTGGTCAGCGACAGCGGGACCCTGCTGCCCAATGATGAGCCGGAGGTCGGGGAGCTGATCCGTCGCCGGTTCGAGCAGGAGGGGCTAAGGCTCCATCTGGGGTTCAAGGCAGTACGGGCGGGCGCCGGCCGTTTGCTGGCGCAGGGCACCGGCGAGACGCGCGAGCTGCCCTACGATGCGCTGCTGTTCGGCACCGGCCGCAAGGCGCACGTGGAGCACCTGGGCCTGGGCGCGGCAGGGGTGCACGCCGACGGGGATGGCGTGGAGGTAGATGAATACCTGTGCACCAGCAACCCCAACATCTATGCCATTGGCGATGCAACCTTCCCGCAGAAGTTCACGCACGCGGCCAATGCGACAGCGCGGCTCTGTATCGCGAACGCGCTGGACGGGGCGCATCGCCCGGCACGAGAGCTCGTCATTCCCCACTGCACCTACACCGATCCCGAGGTGGCCGAGGTGGGCCTGACACCGCGCCGAGCCCGCAACGAAGGTGTCGCCATCGACGCTTACCAGCTCGACCTGGACAAGGTGGCGCGGGCGTTCATCGACGGCGAGGAGGAGGGATTCGGGGCGATATACACGCGCAGCGGCAGCAGCGAGATCGCAGGAGCGACGCTTGTGGCGGCGCACGCCGGTGAGATGATCACCGAGCTTACGCTGGCAATCATGAACCAGGTGCCGCTGGAGGTGCTGGCCAACACGGTTCACTGCTACCCGACACAGGCCCAGGTCTTCCAGGAGATCGCACTGCGGTACGCCAGAGCCCAGATGTAGCTGTTCAGCTTGGGTGACGGCCTGTTGGACGACGAACGTTCAAGATCGCTAGGCTGCTTGATGTTGAGTCCGAGAGTGAGTCGACGCGCGAGGGGCTGCGAGGCGGGGTCTGTCCTGGTAGCGGGCTTGGTGGACACGACGGTGTTCCTGTTTGAGGTGCCAGGCGTAGTAGGGGTTGAAGTCGCCGTTGCTGATCAGGGCTCGCAGTTTCAGGACGGCTTCGGCTCCGGCGAGTGACCAGCGGGCGCCGGTGATGTCGAGGCGGTCCTTGACCAGGTGGCGGCAGGCGCCCTCGATGATGCCGGTGGCTATCGGCCAGCCGCGGGTCAGCGCGGTGTCGTACCGCAGGTAGGGGCTCTTGCTCTCCAGATAGCCGCAGACCGCCTCGATGGTCTTGAGCTTGTCCTCGCCGAGGACGGCCGTCTTGGCGGCGGTACGGATGTCGGCGATGACCTGTTCGCTGTCGTCGGCCAGCACACTGCGGGCTTGGGCGGCGACCCAGCTCTCGGTGGCGGGGGCCAGGCCCTGCTCGCGCAGCTTCCTGGTCCGGCGCAGGATCTGGATGCTGTGTATGTGTGGGGCGAGCATGCGCTGCAGATGGGTGGTGGCGACCTGCCGGTGCTGGTAGAGCGTGGCGGCGATCTGGTAGGTCAGGGCACCAGGCTCGGTGTGCTGTCCATGGCGAGGGGGCGTCGGGCCGGCCCGCCTGCACCGCGGCGACGTTGACGGCGACCAGGGCCTGCACCGTCTGGGTCGTGATCGTCACCGCGCGGCGCGGTCATGTTGTCCCAGCCCTCAGTCCTTCGTGACGGCGATACAGTCGACCTCGATGTCGAAGGGGCCCGTCCACTCCGGCACGCAGAAGAAGATGCGGGCAGGCGGGTTGTTCGGGAAAAAGCGCTTGTAGACCTCGTTGAAAGCGTTGAAGTGGTCGGCCGAGATGCACATTGCGTTGCACTTCAGCACATGGTCGAGGTCCGAGCCGGCGGCCTCGAGCGCCTTCTTAATCTGGGTGAGGATGAGCTCGACCTGGCGTTCGAACGGTGCGTTCGGGACGAGTTCCCCGGTGTCGGGGTCGAAAGGCGGCATGCCCGAGATGAACACCATGTTGCCGGCCCGGGTACAGGTCGACACCGGCGCGCCCCACTTCTCGAAATTGCTGTCGATGGGTTCGACCCGGATGATTTCCCGTTCCATGCGTTCGCTCCTTGTCTGTATGGCGTCAGTCAAGGCTGGATTTTTCGCGAAAGTCCGCAGATGAGTGCGTGCGAAATGCGAAAGTGTCTGTCCTGCAAGACACAATAGGATTTCTGAAGGGTTCCACACGCCAGGCTGGGTACGAATCTCTGTTGACGGCCTGGGTGCCCTGCCGCATGCCGGGATGCGCATGGTGCGCGAACTCGCCGACCTGGCCACACCTTCGGTGCAGGTCACGGCCGTGCTCGCGGACACGTACAAGGGTCCGCGGGTGTACGAGCCGGGCGGTGTTCGCCGATCTGGTCGCCGCGGCCGCGCGAGCACTGGCGTGGGCGGCCGATGCCGCACCCGCCGCAGGTGGGTGGCTGCACATCGATGTCGATGCCACCATCACCATCGACCACTCCAACAGAACGCGGCGGCGACCTGGAAGAAAACCTACGGCCACCACCCATTACCGGTGTTCCTGGCCCGCCCCGACATTGCCGACAGCGAAGCGCTCGTCAGGCTGCTCCGCGTGGGGAACGCGGGCTCGAATACCGCCACCGACCACATTACCGTGCTCGGGTGGGCGTTGCACGCGCACGTCGAAGGCTCGGCAAGCGATATCGCACGCCGCGGCGCGGATGCACTCTGGCGGAATCTGATCGACAATCGTCGTAAGACGGCGGTGCGACAGCCCGCCTGAGACGTGTGCGCCACGGCAGCTCTCGGCGACGGCGGTGAGATGATCACCGAGCTTACGCTGGCAATCATGAACCAGGTGCCGCTGGAGGTGCTGGCCAACACGGTTCACTGCTACCCGACACAGGCCGAGGTCTTCCAGTACCCGACACAGGCCGAGGTCTTCCAGCGGATCGCACTACAGCACGCCCGACCCCAGCGGGTCGCTGTTCCCCACCCGCGGTGAGGCCGCAATGGAACGTCGGTCAGCTCCGGCTACTTCGCCGGCCTTCGCCTCGGACAGGACCATGCAGCGACCGCCGCCGGGCTGGCTACTGGGGCGCCGTCGTCCTCTTCCTCGTCACCCACCGCTGTCTCACCCCGCCGCCGACATGCGGCACTGCGGAGACCTCGAGTGATGTGGCATTGAGGTCCCACGGTCCGGACGGGGTTGTTGATCAGCGCTCGGGTCGTGGTCTCGCACCCGGCGGTGAACGACCTGGTTGCACTCGTCGTGCGGCTCATCGGTGACGTGCTCGAGGTGGGCCTTTCCGTTGCATCGGGCCCGGCAGCGCCGCAGCTGCGCATGGAACTGTTCCAGGACGCGGGCGCTGACCTTCGCGATGGGCACGTCGCCGAGGGCGGGCTTGATGGCGCGTTCGGCGTACCCGCGGTATCCCTCGAGGGTCTGCTCGTCTGCTTCGTGCACCTGTAGCCATGCGTCGAGGGTGTAGCCGAGCGTCGCCTTGGTCGAGCCGGTGCGCTGTTGGTCGACCTTCGCGAGCAGTCTCATGCGGATCTTCTCGACCTCGCGACGGTCGCGAGTGGACTCGGTGAGGTTGACAGCAGGTCGGTGACCCCAGCCGCAAATCGCGGCATCTGCTCAGGTCAGATGCGGTGGGCCGCCTGGGGATCGAACCCAGAACCCGCGGATTAAAAGTCCGCTGCTCTGCCAGTTGAGCTAACGGCCCGTGGTCTGGGATGCGTCGAGCGAACCCGACCATCGTCTGACCCGGGCCAAGCCTAGCCGTGCCCCTCCCCGGCCCGGTGAGGTGCCGCCGCGGTGGCGTACCCCGGACAGCGGCCAGGCACTCGACCCGCCGCACGTGGGAAGGTGGCGGCCAGGGAGCAGGGACAAGAAGGAGGACACGTGAACGTCTTGGACACCTTCAGCCTCGCCGGCCGCAAGGCGCTCGTCACCGGCGGCAACCGCGGCCTCGGGAAGGCCTTCACCGCGGCTCTGGCGCAGGCGGGCGCCGACGTGGCCTTCGTCTCCCGGGACGCTGACCGTAACCGGGCCGCCGCGCGGGAGCTGGACGGGGTCGGCGTCAAGACCCTGGCAATCACCGGCGACGTGACCGTACCCGCCGACGTCGACCGGATCGTCGCCGAGACCGTGGCGGGCCTCGGCGGGCTGGACATCCTGGTCAACAACGCGGGCATCTGCTTCCACAACGAATCCTGGAAGGTCACCGACGATGAGTGGGACCAGGTGTTCGACCTCAACGTGCGGGCCCTGTGGAAGTGCTGTGTCGCGGCCGGCCGGCACATGGCCGAGCACGGCGGCGGCTCCATCGTGAACGTCGGCTCGATCTCCGCCCTCATCGTCAACCGGCCGCAGTGGCAGCCGGCGTACAACGCCTCGAAGGCGGCTGTGCACCAGCTCACCAAGTCGCTCGCCGCGGAATGGGCGCCGAAGGGCATCCGCGTGAACGCTTTGGCCCCGGGCTACGTCAAGACCGACATGGCGCCGGTGGACCGGCCGGAGTTCCGGCGGCACTGGGTCGAGGACGCGCCGCAGCAGCGGTACGCGCTGCCGGAGGAGATCGCGCCGAGCGTGGTGTTCCTGGCCAGTCCGGCGTCGGCGTTCATGACCGGGTCGGTGCTCGTCGTGGACGGCGGCTACACCGCCTTCTGAGCCAGCCAGCCGCCGAGCCTGGAAGAAACACGACAAGCCGGGCGCCGCCGCGCGGGTGCCACGCCGCAGGCGGTGGCTGATCGTACGTACGTAGACCCGTAGAGTGATTCGGATCAACCGAGCCTCCCGGGGGTGCGGCCGTGGCAACGACAACGAGAGTGCCGGCGACCCGCGTGCCGATGGGCACGACGGGCAGCGACAGGTCACCTCGCAAGGGCCGATTGCTCGCCATCAGCACCAGCACGGTGCTGGCGGTCTTCATCGCGGCCCTTCACCAGACAATTGTCGTGACTGCCCTGCCAACAATTGCCAGTGACGTACGAATTATCGACTCCACCTCATGGGTTGCCCAGATCGCCTGGCTCGTCGCGGCATATCCGCTCGGCTCGGCGATCGCATTGCCGCTATTCACAAGGCTCGGGCGCCACCTGGGATATAAGGGGCTCTTTCAGGTCGCCATTCTGATATTCGTCGCCGGATCCGTCCTGGCCGGCCGATCAGACACCCTGACCGAAATTCTCGCGTCCCGGGCGACCCAGGGAATCGGCGCGGGCGGCCTCATCATCGGCGCGCACACGATCGTCACAACACACCTACAGCAAAAGGCACGTGCGCGGCTCTCGCGATTCCTCGGCGCGGTCTTCGTCCTGGCCACCGGCGGAGGCGTCCTCCTGGGCGGCGCCCTGGCCGAACACCAGACCTGGCAG
Organism: Actinopolymorpha alba DSM 45243; assembly: GCF_000373925.1. Classification (GTDB taxonomy): domain Bacteria; phylum Actinomycetota; class Actinomycetes; order Propionibacteriales; family Actinopolymorphaceae; genus Actinopolymorpha; species Actinopolymorpha alba. The sequence goes on from NZ_KB892774.1 coordinate 42,868, forward strand.
GCGGGTTTCTACGCCAGCGTGCCGGTCGGAGCAGTCGCGCTCCTGATGACATTCGGCATTCCCAAGCGTCCAAGGCCAGAACTCACAGCCGCGACGACTATGGGTCGACGCCAGCGTATCCGCACCCCCATCGTCGCGGGCATAGTCGCATTCGCCGTCGGCGCCGCGACCTTCGCCACCATTACCTACCTCCCGGTATTCCGCGAACTCACCGAGGGCGCGACCCCGACAGAAGCAGGAATCTTCCTCCTGCCCATGATCGCGGGCGCCTGCGTTTCCGTGCTGACCGCGACTCCCCTCATATCCAGGTTCGGAAAACACCGGTTGTTCGCCATCCTCGGCGCCATCCTGGCCGCCACCGGAATGGCGCTGCTGTCGGTGACGCTGGGGAATTCGCCGCGCTGGCAGGAGTACGCCGCCATGGGCGGTCTCGGCATCGGGATCGGCCTCGTGCCGCCGGCGCTCACCGTCTCCCGTTGGCCGATCTCGTGGTGGCAGCTCGGCGGCTGCGCCGGCACGTCGGCGCTGGGCGTGGCGTTCGCCAATCGGCTCACCGAGCGCCTCGCCGGCGCCTCCACCACAGCGGTCGCCGAGGTCTTTCCACCGCTTCTCGGGTACGGCGTTCCCCTGCTGGCCCTCGCCGCCCTTCTCGCGTTCGCCCTCAAGCAGGATCCCGCCCGCACACAGGACAAGGAGTACGCCAACCCCACCGTGAGTACCGACGACACCTCCCACGTCAACGTCACCGTGCCCGCCCAGCAGCGTGGCGCCCCAGACGATGTCCCCGAGCGCGACACCCAGGGCGACACCGACCCACTCCTCGTCCGGGTCCGCCAGGCGAGCGGCGAGCCGATCCCCGGCGTCGTCCTCACACTCTGCGACCTGGCCGGCCGGCAGCTGGGCCGGAGCATCGCCGCCGGCGACGGGGGGTACGAGCTGACGAGGCCAAGCAACGGGACGTACCTCCTGATCGCCAGCGCCAGAGCGTTCCACCCGCACGCGCAGATCATCGAGCTGAACGACCAGAAGAGCCCGCGCGAACTGGACCTGACCCTGCGCGGGGAGAGCGGTGTGTACGGCGTGGTGCGCAGCGCCGCCAGCATCGCGAACGCCACGGTCACGCTCACCAACCCCCGCGGAGCGGTCGTGGCCGGCCAGACCACGGGACCCGACGGCTCGTACACCCTCGCCGACCTGGTGCCCGGCACCTACACGATGGTGGTCAACGCACCGGCGTACCCCCCAGCCGCTCTGATCGTGCACGTCCCCGCCAACGGCACCCTGCGCCAGGACGTCGAGCTGGCCGGCGGCGGCCATCTGCACGGCGTCGTACGCGGCGGCAGCGGTCGGGCGCTTTCCGACGCCCGGCTCACGCTGGTCGACAGCTGGGGTCGGGTGGTGAGCGTCACAGCGTCCGGGCCGGACGGGCGCTACCGCTTCGACGAACTCCCCGACGGCGAGTACACCCTGGTCACGACGATCTACCCGCCCGCGGCCAGCGTCCTCCAGGTGACCAGCGGCCAGAACCACCAGCATGACGTCGCCCTCGCCTATCCCAAGGGCTAGCTGTCAGTGATTTGTGCGTGATCTCTCAGCGGCACCGGGCAGCCTCTGTGGCGTACCGCCGCACCCCGAAAGCGGTGGTACCTGGGAGGAATCACGATGTCGTATGCGATCCAGGCAGAGGGCCTGGTGAAGCGGTTCGGGTCGACCACGGCGCTGGCCGGTGTCGATCTCGCCGCCCGCACCGGCTCCATCCTGGGCGTGCTGGGCCCGAACGGCGCCGGCAAGACCACGGCGGTCCGGGTCCTGGCGACCCTGATCAAGCCGGATGAGGGCAGGGCCCGCGTCGGTGGGTTCGACACCATCCGCGACGCCCACAAGGTGCGCGAGCTGATCGGGCTCACCGGACAGTACGCCTCGGTCGACGAGGAGCTGACCGGTCTGGAGAACCTCATCCTCCTCGGCCGGCTGCTGGAGCTTTCCCGCAAGGACGCCAGGCAACGAGCCCGGGACCTGCTCGAGCGGTTCGGCCTCACGGACGCGGCTGGCCGGCCGGCCAGCACCTACTCCGGTGGCATGCGCCGCCGGCTCGACCTGGCCGCGAGCCTGGTCGGGCGGCCCACGGTGTTGTATCTCGACGAACCCACGACCGGCCTCGATCCCCACGCCCGAGCCGAGGTGTGGGACGTCATACGCGGGCTGGTCGCGGACGGGGTGACCGTCCTCCTCACCACGCAGTACCTCGATGAGGCCGACCAGCTGACGAACGAGATCGCCGTGATCGACCACGGCCGGGTGGTGGCGAACGGTACGCCGGCCCAGCTGAAGGCGAAGGCTGGTGCGCAGCGGCTCGAGATCCGCCCGGCGCTGGCGAGCGACCTGCCGGCGGTGGCCCGGCTCATGACCGAGCTGGCCGGTGTGGCGCCGACCGAGGGGGCTGACCCGGGCTTGCTCGGCGTACCCGTGCACGACCCCGCGGTGATGACCGCCGCCGTACGCCGGCTGGAGGACGCGCGGATCGTCGTACGCGAACTCGCCCTTCGCCTGCCCAGCCTCGACGAGGTCTTCCTCGCCCTCACCGGCCACCGTGCCGAGCCGATCGGAGCAGGCAACGAGCCGACCGGACCACGCAACGGGCCAGCCGGACCACCATCCCCCGCCGACGAGACCGCTGCCACAGAAGGAAGGTTGGCATGACCGCACTGCCCGCCATCGCGACGGCACCCCGGCGGATGAACCCCCTGCGCGCCCTGCGCCACGGCCTGACCCTCACCTGGCGCAGCCTGCTCAAGATCCGCCGCAATCCCGAGGCGCTGATCGATGTGACGCTGCAGCCGATCATCTTCGTGGTGCTGTTCGTCTTCATCTTCGGCGGCGCGATCAGCGGCGACTGGCGTTCGTACCTGCAGTTCGTCCTGCCGGGGCTGATGGTGCAGACCATCGTCTTCTCCACGATGGGCACCGGCATCGCGCTGAACACCGACATCGACAAGGGAGTCTTCGATCGGTTCCGCAGCCTGCCGATCGCCCGCTCGGGCCCGCTGGTGGGTGCGGTCCTCGGGGATCTCGTGCGGTACGCGCTCTCGCTCGCCGTGCTCCTCGGCTTCGGCGCGGTGCTCGGCTTCGACTTCACCGGCGGCTTCCTCGGCGCGCTCGCGGGCTGTGCACTGGTGATGGGCTTCGCGCTCGCGTTGTGCTGGGCGTGGGTGTGGCTCGGCGTCACGATGAAGAAGCCGCAGGGTGTGCAGGGTGTCGGGATCCTGCTGATGTTCCCGCTGACGTTCGGCAGCAACGTGTTCGTCCAGGCCGGCACGCTGCCCGGATGGCTGCAGGCGTTCGTCTCGGTCAATCCGGTGACGTACCTCGTCGACGCCACCCGCGGCCTGATCCTGGGCGGGCCGGTGGCCCAGCCGGTGCTCTCCAGCCTGGCGTGGATGGCGGGCCTGCTGGTGGCCTTCGTCCCGCTCGCGCTCCGCGCCTACCGCCGGCGTACCTGAAGACGACTGGACCCGTACGGCGCCCGTCGCTGCCGCGCAGTGAAGAAGGACGACCTCTTCGAAGAAAGGAAAGAACTCCTGTGGACCCAAAGCGGACCGGAATGCTCGACGTGCCCGGCGCGCAGCTTTATCACGAGGTTTTCGGAGACGACGGCCCCCTTCTGCTCATGATCCCTGGCGGGCTTGGAGATGCCGGCTTCTACAGCTCGGTCGCGCCGACGCTCGCGGACTGCTTCACCGTCGTGACGTACGACCGGCGCGGCAATTCGCGCAGCACGCTCGACAGTCCGCCGCAGGACCTGCGCATGGATGAACAAACCGGCGACGCGATCCGGCTGCTGGACGCGCTCGGAGGCGAGCCGGCGTTCGTGTTCGGCGGGAGCGGCGGAGCCATCGTCGGCCTCGATCTGGTCGCGCAACATCCGGAGCGAGTCCGCGCACTGGTTGCCCACGAGCCGCCGGTGGTGACGCTCCTGCCCGACCGGGGGACGTACCTCCGCCTCTTCGACGACATCAACGACATCTACCACAGCGAAGGAGCGGAGCCGGCGATGGAGAAGTTCATCGCCAGCTACGGCGGCGACGGACCGCCGGACTTGGAGTGGGACCCGACGCTCCCTCCCGACCCCGAGATCCAGCAACGGTTCGCCGGGAACTTCGAGTTTCTTCTCGCCCACGAGATGCGCCCGTTCGTCCGCTACGAACCCGATCTCGACGCCCTGAGGGCCGCCAGGAGCTCCGGATGCCGGGTCGTGCTCGGTGGTGGACGGACCGGGGCGGCGCACTACCCGTACCGCGCCGGCGCCACCCTTGCCGACCTCATCGGGACCGAGTTCGCAGACTTTCCCGGGGATCACGCGGGCTATCTCGGCCGGCCACGCGCATTCGCTGAGCGATTGGTCGAGGTGCTCGACGACGGCACGATCGCGGCGATGGCGTCCTCGCGGGACAACCCGGCACCGCGTTCATAGTGGTCGTCGTACGCCGGTGATCCCAGCGACTCCCGAGCCGCCCGGATCAGCCGCGAGACGTCCGGGTTGCTCAGGTCGAGGGCGCCCCGCACGCTCGTCGCGGCGCCGAGCAGGAACGCACACCGTGGCGGCTCGCCCTCCAGCAGGGCGAGTGCCGCCATCCCCTGGATCGCACCGGCGAGACACGGCATGTCCTTCGCGGCGAGGGCGATCGGGAGCGCCTGGTCCAAGGCCGCCCTCGCCGCCGGTGCGTCGTACTCGCTGACGGCGAGCCAGCCATGGCTGGTCAGCAGCATCGCCCGCCGTTGCGGCACGACCACCGGCACGCGGTCGATGGCGGTGGCCGCCGCGTCGAGGTGCTGCCGGGCGGCCGCGAAGTCGTTGGTACGCCACGAGAGCTCGGCCAGCCCGAGCAGGCCGAACCACAACCCGTCCGCATCCTGCTGACCGTCCCGCTCGTACGCCGCCAACGCCTCCTCGAGGGTCTCGCGGGCACTCGCGAGATCGCCGAGGCGCATCCGGTCGATGCCGATCATCGCGAGCATCTCCGGAGCATCGTCCGTCGAGCCGAGCTCGCAGACCAGCGCCAGGGATTGTTCACGGGCGGCGACAGCGGCGGCGTGATCGCCATTGCGGGCATGGACGCCGGCCAGGTTGCGGAGCACTGCGCCGAGCCCCCAGCGTTCCCCTGCCTCCTCGAACGCCGCGCGCGCATCGAGTAGGTCGCCGTAGGCAGCCTCGAGGTCGCCGCCATTCTCGGCGACCTGGCTGCGGAGCAGCAGCGCCATCCCACGCTCCCAGGGTTGGAGCTGGGGCAGGAGTTGGCCGAGGTCAGCCATCGCGGCCGCCTCCCTGGTCCGGAACGCCTCGATCGCCGGACGGACCAGCCCCAGCATGGGCTGGCTCGCGACCACGCCCGGCCGGCGTACCAGCCACAGGACCTGAGCCAGGGACCGCCAGGCGTCGGCCTCGTCTCCTGAGAAGAAGGCCACCGCCGCGGACGAGCACAGCAGGATCGCGCGGGCCGCGGGCGGCGACTCGCCCGGAAGCTCCAGCGCCGGCCGGGCCAGCGCGGTGCTGTCGGTGCGATTCCCCTGGAGAAACCAGAACCACATCAGCGCGGCGCACAGGCGCACGGCCGGATCCGCGACACCAGTCCCGATCGCCCAGCGCGCGGCCGCCACGAGGTTGTCGTACTCCGCCCGGTTCACCGCCAACCAGTCCAGCTGGTCCCGCCCGCGAAGCTCGGGCTCGGCCCGCTCGGCGAGGTCGAGGAAGTACGCCCCGTGCGCCGCCTGGAGAGCCGCTGACTCACCGGCCTCGGCGAGGCATTCGGCGCCGTACGCCCGGACCGTCTCCAGCATGCGGTAGCGGACCTCGCCTCCGCCGTCCCCGGGCATGACCGCGTCCAGCAGCGACTTGTCGACCAGGGCGGAGAGAACGTCAAGAACGTCGGCGGCGGGCAGGCCGTCGCCGGCGCAGACCCGCTCGGCCGCCGCCAGCGTCGCTCCGCCGGGGAAGACGGAGATCCGCCGGGCGAGGATGCGTTCGGGTTCGGTCAGGAGGTCCCAGCTCCACTCGATCACCGCGCGCAGTGTCTGGTGCCGGGGCAGGGCGGTGCGACTGCCCGCGGTGAGCAGCCGGAACCGGTCGTCCAGCCGATCCGCGATCTGGCCGACAGAAAGCGAGCGCACCCTGGCCGCCGCGAGTTCGATGGCCAGCGGCATGCCGTCGAGGCGCCGGCAGATCTCGACCACGGCCGGCACGCATTCCGGGGTGAGGGCGAAGTCGGGGCGCACCGCGGTCGCGCGGTCGACGAACAAACGGATCGCGGGGTACGCCAGAGCCGTCGCGTCCGCGACCGGCGTACCCTCCGGCGGCCAGGGCAGCGGCGGGATCGGGTACGTCGCCTCGCCCGCCACGCCGAGGGGTTCCCGGCTCGTCGCGAGGATCCGCAGCCGTGGGCAGGCCGCGAGCAGGGTGTCGGTGAGCCGTGCGGCGGCGTCGACGAGATGCTCGCAGTTGTCGAGGACGAGCAGCGCGTGCCGGTGTGCGAGAGCTTCGACCAGCCTGGTCATCGCGTCGCGGTACGCCGGTGAGGAGCCGAGCGGGGCCCGCTCCAGCAGTGCCGCCTCGCGTACGCCGAGCGCGGAGAGTACCGCCTGGGGTACGTCGAGCGGATCGGTCAGCGGGGCCAACTCGACGAACCACAGGTTCTCCGGCGACTCAGGACGCGCGGGCCGCGCGGCTGACCCGTGCGATGGCACGTCTTCGCCGGCGTCCGGGCGTAGCCGCGCGGCGAGTTCGGTGGCGAGCCGGGTCTTGCCCGCACCACCCGGACCGGCGACGGTGACGAGTCTCGCGCCGTCAAGCAGCTCACCCAACCGGCGAAGTTCGGCTTCGCGACCCACGAAGCTGCTGAGCTGGGTCCGCAGGTGGGTCCGCGGCAGTCCTCCCCACCCACCCGCCACCGGCCGGGCCACCTCAGACGACAGCCCTTTTTCGGGCAAGCCGACCGGCGACTCGGGCGGCACGACCGGCAACTCCGCCGGCAGTGCGAGGTCAGGGTCCTGGCGCAGCACCGCGAGGTGTACCGCGGCGAGCTCGGGCGACGGGTCGATGCCGAGCTCCTCCGACAGCGCGGACCGGACGCGTTCGTACGTCGCGAGGGCCTCAGACTGCCGGCCAGTGGCGTACAGCGCCCGCATCAGCTGGGCCTGGACGCGTTCGCGGAGTGGGTGCTGCTCGGCCAGGCGCCGCAGCTCGCTGACCACCTCGAGGTGCCGGTGGAGACTGAGGTCAGCGTCGAGTCGGTCCTCGATGGCCGCCAGCCGCAGGTCGTCGAGGCGGGTGGCGCTGGCCAGGGCGAACACCGCGGCCGTGACGTCGGCGAGCGCCGGGCCACGCCACAGCCGCTCAGCCTCGGCCAGCCAGGCGGATGCCCGGGCGAGCTCACCGGCCGCAAGCGCCCGCCGCCCGCGTACCACCAACTCCTCGAACTGGTACGCGTCCACCCGCCCCGGCTCGACCGCGAGCAGGTACCCCGCCGAGCGCGACTCGATCAGGGCTCGGTCACCGTCGGCGTCCCGGACGACGCGGCGCAGCCTGGACACCAGCGACTGCAGGGCGTTGACCGCACCCGCCGGCGGCGTCTCGCCCCACAGGCTGTCGACCAGGGTCTGGACCGTGACGATCCGTCCGGCGTCCAGCGCGAGCCGGACCAGCAACGCCCGCAGCCGCGCCCCGCCGACCTCGACCAGCCGGCCCTCGTCGTCCCGCACCTCCAGCGGCCCCAACACGGCGACATGCACGGGCCCAGCCTTCCATGCGGGGCCCCTCTACCGCGCTGGCCAACACAGCCAAGCCCGGGCCCGCCGGCCCAGCCAGCCGGCAGCCGGGTCAGACCCACCCCACCTAGGTTTCGGCGCGCGCCCAGCGGTTACCCACCTTTTGTACGCGCCGACCGCGTCTACGCGCCGCGAGGTGCCGTCACGCCGGATGAGAGGTCGCTGGCAGCATGGCCGACACCACGTTCGACGTCATCGTCCTCGGTGGCGGAGCCGTCGGGGAGAACCTCGCCGCCCGCGTGGTCGCGCGGGGCCTCTCGGCCGCCCTCATCGAGTCCGAACTCCTTGGAGGGGAGTGTTCGTACTGGGCCTGCATGCCGAGCAAGGCGCTCCTGCGCAGCGGCGCGGCGTTGCGGGCGGCCCGCGCCGTCCCGGGTGCCGCCGAGGCCGTGACGGGGAACCTCGACGTGGCAGCCGTCCTCAACCGCCGGGACATCGTCACCTCGCACTGGGAGGACACCAGCCAGGTGAAGTGGGCGGAGGACGCCGGCATCACCGTGGTCCGCGGGCACAGTCGGCTCGACGGACCCCGGCGGGTCGTCGTACGACCGCCTGACGGATCGGGCGAGCGGGTCCTCGAGGCGCGGCACGCGGTCGCCGTCTGCACCGGGTCGGACCCGCTGATTCTGCCGATCCCCGGGTTGCGCGAGGCACGGCCGTGGGCCAGCCGGGAGGGTACGAGCGCCAAGGAGGCGCCACGCACCCTCGCCATCCTCGGCGGCGGGCCGGTCGGCTGCGAACTCGCCCAGGCCTGGAGCGACCTCGGTTCCCAGGTCACGCTGCTGGAGCAGGCCGACCACCTCCTGCCCGCACTGGAACCCTTCGCCGGCGAGTATGTCGCGAACTCCCTGAGAGCCGCGGGCGTCGACGTACGTACCAGCAGTGAGGTCACGTCGGTGACCCGCGACGGCGACGGGCCGACCACCCTCGCGACCGACACGGGAGAGGTGACCGCCGACGTCCTGATCGTCGCCACCGGACGCACGCCGCGTACGGCCGATCTGGGGCTGGAGACCGTCGGGCTGGAGCCGGGTTCCTGGTTGGAGGTCGACGACAGCTGCCGGGTCACAGCGGTCGAGGGGGGTTGGCTGTACGCGGCCGGGGACGTCAACCACCGGGCGCTGTTCACGCACATGGGGAAGTACCAAGCGCGGATCTGCGGCGACGCGATCGGTGCCCGCGCCCACGGCGAGCACGCGTCACCGGTCGCCTGGTCGCCGTACGCCGCGACTGCCGACCACACCGCGGTGCCCGACGTGGTCTTCACCTCGCCCGAGGTCGCCTCGGTCGGCCTCACCGAGGAGCGGGCGAGCAACCAGGGGCTGACCATCCGGACAGTGGAGTTCGACCTCGGCAAGGTCGCGGGCGCTGCCGTGCGCGCGGACGGCTACACCGGGCACGTCAAGCTGGTCGTCGACCAGGAACGCCTGGTGATCGTGGGGTTCACCGCAGTCGGCCCCGACATCGGCGAGCTTCTGCACGCCGCCACGGTGGCCGTGGTGGGTGAGGTGCCGCTGGACCGGCTCTGGCATGCCGTACCCGCGTACCCCACCGTCAGCGAGTTCTGGCTCCGCCTGCTCGAGGCGTACGGCCTGTGACCTCGCCCGGCGGCGCCGGCCAACCGCCGCCGGTCAGTCGTTCGGGTCAGCCGTTCGGGATGGTGAAGTAGCGCCCCCGCCGGTGAAGCAGCGGGTCGTGCTCCTCACCCAGTTCGATGTGCTCCAGCTCCGCCTCGACGCCCAGCGCCCACCCGATCGGCCGCGCGGAAAGGAGCCGGCACCCAGCCCAGGTCTCGACCGTCGCCGGCACCGGCCCCCACTCGGTGTCGCGCCACTCGGTCAGCCGGAACGCCCCACCGGGCGCGGGCATGAGACCGGCGAACGCGTCCGCCAGCGAGCGGTGCTCCCAGCGCAGGGCCGACACGGCGAACCTGCCGGCCCTCTCCAGGACCGGCCAGAGTTCGGAGTCGCCGTCGACAAGTCCGAGGACCTTGCCCGGCTCACCGTCGGCGACGACCAGCCCTGACACCGGAAGCCCCGCCCGCCGGCCGCCGGCTGTCGCGGTCCACAGCGTGACGGGCGCGGTCAGCCGGCCGCGCAGCCGGCGTACCGGATTGCGCTCATGCGGCGGCGGTAGGAACGGATGGTCGGCGTGGATCGCCGCACCGGGCTCCTCGGCAGGGGGCTCATTCTCAGGCACGTTCCCAGGATGCCGGCCTCGGTTGGGTCGGGGGCACCCTTGTACGGCTCTCTTGGCCAAGGGTGCCCCCGACCCAACCCCGCCCAACGCCCGACCCAACCCGTCCACGCCCGACCCAACCCGCCCAACGTCCGGTGATCATGATCCGGATGATGAAGGCGGAAGGGACGTATGGCCCCTTCCGCCTTCATGATCACCAGCGCGGCAGCTCCGCCGCGCTCGCTGTCAGGACCCGTCAGGAGCCGCGGACCGCCGCGACTCCGAGGTCGGGGAAGTCGGTGAAGATCGCGTCGACGCCCACGTTCAGGAACGCTCGCATCTCACCGACGGCATCGCCGTGCGCGGCGGTGCCCGTACCAACCTTGTACTCCAGTGGCAGGAAGGTGTTCTCGGCCCGGAAGGTCCAGGTCACCACCCGGAGCCCGGCCCGGTGGGCGTCGCGAACGACAGTCGTGGGTCCGAGGAGACGACCCTGGGCATCCCGCGGGCGGATCCGGTCCTTGTACGGCGCCGCCCAGTCGGCGTACGTCGCGATCTCGCGCAGGCCGGCCGGGGTGAGCAGGTCGCCGTACGTCCGTGGATCCCCCTTCGCCACGAAGTCGTATGGCGCCCCCGAGGAGTCGATCAGCTGGGCGAGCTCGACCTCGACCAGCTTGTTGAGCTGCTTGAGGTTGCCGACCTCGAACGACTGGACGACGACCTTCGCGTTGCGGCCGGCGAGCCCGTTGCGGCGCAGGACCTTGACGAGCGGCTCCTCCAGCGAGAGCCCGATCGAGTCGAAGTACGTCGGGTGCTTGGTCTCGGGCGCGATGCCGATGGTGCGTCCCCGGAGCCGGGACTCCCGCTTGGCGAGGTCGATGACCTCCTGCAGGGTCGGCACCTCGAACTTCCCGTCGTACTTCGTGTTATCGGGCCGCAGGTCGGGGATCCGCTCCTTGGCCCGCAGCGTCTTGAGCTCGGCGAGGGTGAAGTCCTCGGTGAACCATCCGGTGACGCCGCGCCCGTCGACCACCTTGGTCGTCTTGCGGCTGGCGAACTCCGAGTGGGCCGCGACATCCGTCGTACCCGAGATCTCGTTCTCGTGCCGGGCGACCAGGACGCCGTCCTTGGTGGAGACGAGGTCGGGCTCGATGTAGTCGGCGCCTTGCTCGATCGCGAGTTCGTACGACGCGAGCGTGTGCTCGGGTCGGTATCCGCTGGCCCCGCGGTGGCCGATGACGATCGGCTTGGACGCGGAGGAACCGGGACGCTGTGACTGCTGGTCGGTCACTGGTTGGGACGCGGACCCTGACGCCGACGCTGACGCGACGCCGGCCGCCGACATCGACACCGCGGACACCACGGCGAGCAACCCTAACCGGAACCAAAGAGGACTACGTGTACGCATGGCGCATAACGTCACGCAACCGCGAAGACGGCATATGAACGGAGTTCGACGCCGCGATGATCACTCCAGTACCAGCAGTGCGTAACGACTTCTTCACTTAGGGCGTCCAGGCATTGATACGGCACCGCCGATGTCGGCGGACCGTGAGAGGATGGGGACCTTCGTCGACGACGGGGGTTCCGGTTCACTGTGTGTCCTCACACAACCGGGCCACGTCTGGGGGCAACCGAGGGAGTGTGGTCGCCGTGAGTCTTCTCGACCATCAGATCCACCAGCTCTCCGCATCAGCGCGCAAGCGTCTCGAGCAGGATGAGATCGAGCTCACGCAACGGCGCGCCGAGCTCGTCGCCGAGCAGGGCAGCGAGACCGGAGGCGATCTCGTCGATCAGGCGTCCTTCGCCACGCAGCAGATCGAGATCGAGTCGATCGACCGGCGCCTAGTGCGGATCCACGATCTGCTGTCGGCGACGACCGTGGCCGCCGACGCACCCGACGACACGGTCGCCGTCGGATCCGTCGTCACGTTGCGCTTCGATGACGGCAGCACCGAGACCTACCAGGTGGGCTTGATCGAGGAGCAGGCTGGCGATGTCGTCGCACTGACCCCGACCAGCCCTCTCGGCCGCGCACTCCTGGGCCACCGGGTTGGCGACAAGGTCACCTACGACGCGCCCGTTGGCAAGCTGACGGTCGAGATCGTCGAGGTACGCCCGCTCTGACTGCTCCCCCGCCGCAACAGGCGGAAGCAGACCGCGCCCGCTGATCAGACCTTCCGATCTGGTTGGCGGGTGCGATGTCATGCGGTCCGAGATTCGCTCGACGCTGCCCGGCTCCCGCCGTCCGCCCGCCCGCAAACCCCTTCCTTCTGCCGAGACGTCCCGTGCGCGGAACTTTTCCACAGGTTCACGATCTGCGGCCGTCAAGCGTCACCGAACTTCGAGCACAATCGGAGGAGTTTCTTCGGGGGGCAGAACCGGAGGAGTTCGGGCATGTCAGACGTGCTCGGCCTCGATCGGCAGATGCGCGAGGCCTACCACACGCTCGTACGCGAGCGTGCCTGCACAGCGGTCCAGGTCTCTGAGCGGCTCGGGATACCGCGAGCACGTGCCGAGGAGGCCCTCGACCGGCTGGTCGCGGCGGGCCTGGTCGCCCCCTCACCCGGGGAGCCGCGCCTGCTGGTCCCCCGCGACCCGCGGCAGAGTCTTGGTCCCCTGATCGCTCACCGGCAGGCCAGTCTCATTGCCGCGCAGCAGGAGCTGATCCGCTCCCAGGAGGCGCTCGCCGCCCTGACCTCGGTCTACGCGGCGTACGGCCGGGACTCCAGCAGTGCGCGACCGCCCGAGCTGTCCCGTGGGCAGGCCGCCGTCCAGGTCCGGATCGAGGACATGCTGGAGTCGTCGCGGTCGACGATCATGTGCTTCCTGGTCCAGGGTGCGGGCACGATCGCGCTCGGCGTCCAGTCCCACGCCATCGAACGCGCGATCGGCCGCGGCGTCGCGGTACGCGCCGTCTACGCCGGCGACATCCTCGACGACGACGCGATCCGCGCCCACGCCCGCTGGTTGATCTCGGCGGGCGGCAGCGCCCGGACCGCGCAGTCAGTCCCGCCGGCCATGCTGGTGGTCGACCGTACGACCGCGTTGGTTCCGGCCGACCTGAGCACGACCGCGGCGTTCGTCGTTCACAATCGCGCGTTGACCGCGGCGCTGGCGTTGTTGTTCGACCGCGTGTGGGGAGACGCCCGCGTGGTCAGCGGTACGCCGACCCGCACCTCGGCCACCCCCGCCACCGATCCGGCCGCCGACGTCCCCAGTCCGCAGGAACGCGACCTGCTGCGCCTCCTCGGCCGGGGGATGACGGACGCGTCGGCGGCCCGCCAGCTGGGCGTCTCGCTGCGGACCGTACGCCGGATGATGGCCGAGCTCATGGCCCGCCTCAACGCGCGGAGCAGGTTCGAGGCGGGCATCCGCGCGGCCGAGCGCGGCTGGATCGGCTCGGCTCCCTCCCCAGCGTTGCGCCGGACGATCCGGCCCCGGCCCACGCCGCCGAGCGCGCCCGCCGCCATCAACAGCTGACCGGCGGCCCCGCGCCCTGACCCGCTACAGCTAGTCGTAGCCCAGCTCGTGCAGGCGGGCGTCGTCGATCCCGAAGTGGTGCGCGATCTCGTGGACGACAGTGACGTGTACCTCGTCGACCACCTCGTCGTAGGTGTCGCAGATCCGCAATGTCGGGTTCATGAAGATGGTGATGCGGTCGGGCAGGACACCGGCGTAGGAGTGACCGCGCTCGGTGAGCGGCAGACCGTCGTAGAGACCGAGAAGGTCGGGATCGTTGGGCGGCGGCTCGTCCTCGACGAAGACCGCGACGTTGTCCATGAGTTGGGCAAGCTCCGCTGGAATCTCGTCGAGGGCCTCCCCCACGAGTTCCTCGAACCGCTCCCGGGACATGTCGAGCACACCGCCATTCTTGTCGGTCCCGTCCATAACCCTCCCGATCGCTCCACAGCAATTCCTGTCCAGCACGGATCCCTCTCGGGTCCCTACGGGACATGATCGCGTGAGGTGGGGTACAACGGTGGGGATGCCCGACCAGCGCCCGGTGTCCTCCACCTTCCTCGACCGCGCCGCGTCCTCCGTTGGCGTGCTGTGGCGGTCCGCGCGGAGCCTCGCGCAGTTCGTACGCGAGGTGGCCGCGCGAGTTCAGCGACCCGCGACCGTGCTCGCCATCGCCGCGCTGGCGTTCGTCGGCGCGTGGTTCGGGATGGCGTTCTTCGGCTCCGCTGAGCGGCCGGTCGGCCCGGTCGAGACGAGCATGCGGCTTGTCCCGTCCTGGCACGGCGAGTCCGTCCTGTCCATCCCACCGCTCGGCACGCTCACCCTCGACAGCCACAACAGCCCGATCGAGCTGCAGGTCAACGTCGACCGGATCAACCAGGACGCCGCTCGGCGGATCTTCGACGATCCCCGCATCCTCGGCGACCTCGAGTCCGAGGTGATCCGGGACGTCCGCAGCGGGGTGTACGCCACCGCGGTCCGCGGCCTCGTAGCGGGCGCTCTCGGCGCGATGCTGGTGACGCTCATCGTGGTCCGCCGGCGCCGCCCGACGCTCATCGCCGGTGGCGCCGCGGTCGTCGCGATCCTCACGGTCTACGGCGTGGCCGGCCTCACCCTGAACCCCCGCGCCGTGGCCGAGCCGAAGTACACCGGCCTCCTGACCGGCGCGCCGTCACTGATCGGCAACGCGCAGGACCTCGCCCAGAACTTCGACGCGTACTCCAAGGAGCTGGTGCGGCTGGTGACGAACGTCACCAAGCTGTACGACGTCACCTCCACGCTTCCGGCGTACCAACCAAGCGACAACGTGATCCGCGTCCTGCACGTCTCCGACCTCCATCTCGGCGAGCACGCCTGGGACGTCATCGGCTCGGTGGTGAAGCAGTACTCCGTGGACGTGATCGTCGACTCGGGCGACACCACCGACCATGGGCTGGCGGCCGAGAACACCTTCCTCCAGCGGATCCCGAGCCTGCGGGTGCCGTACGTCTGGGTGCGCGGCAACCACGACTCGGTGGTCACCGAGGAGGCGATGCGCCAGCTGCCGAACGTCGTCGTACTCGACGGGAAGGTGAAGACCGTCAAGGGGATCCGGTTCCTCGGCGCCGGTGATCCGCGCTTCACCCCGGACCGCAGCAACCGGGACATTCCCGCCGAGACAGAGGCCGTCGCCGCGCAGGCGCTCGCTCTGACGAAGGTCGCGGAGAACTCCAAGCCGGAGGTCGACGCGATCGTCTATCACGACAGCGCGGGGGCCGCGTTCTTCGACGGGAACGCCTCGCTGCTCCTCACGGGGCACGCGCACAAGCGGCTGAACATGATGCTGCCGGGCGGGAGCCGGCTGATGCAGGAGGGTACGACGGGCGGCGCGGGGCTGCGGGCCCTGGAGAAGAGCGAACCCGCGCCCATCGAGATGTCCGTCCTCTACCTCGACCGGTCGACCCGCGAGCTCGAGGCGTGGGACGAGATCACCCTGGGCGGGCTGGGCCTCACCTCGGCCCGCATCGACCGGCACCAGGTGACCCCCGACGAGACGCCGAGTACGCCGAGCCCGATACCGACGCCAACCGGGCCGGTTCCGGAATCGCCGCTGCCGACGCCGACGATCACCCGCCTGCCCACAGAGTCGCCGTCGGGTTCTCCGTCAGGTTCTCCGTCGGGGTCGCCGCTAGGGTCCCCACTGGGATCGACTGGATCGCCTCCACCGGGCGGGCCACCACTGACCCCGACCCCGACGCCAGCGCGGTAAGCCACGTAGCCATGGGTGCGGCCTGCGCGGTATACCCCGGTCTGGGGTACGCCAAGCCGCTAGGGGCCGCCCGGTTTGGACCCCGCAACGGCGTACCCATAGACTTGTGCGGTCCCTGACGGTGGTGAGCCGTTAGTGCTGCCCTCATCGTCTAGAGGCCTAGGACGCCGCCCTTTCAAGGCGGTAGCACGGGTTCGAATCCCGTTGGGGGCACTGCTCGCGAAGTGCGATAGCATTCGTCGGCGCGAGCAAAACAGCAAGGCCCCGTAGCGCAGTTGGTGAGCGCGCCGCCCTGTCACGGCGGAGGTCGCGGGTTCGAGTCCCGTCGGGGTCGCTGCGGTGGCCGGCAACAGCCGGCCACCTGCTCCATGGGCAGGTAGCTCAGTTGGTACGAGCGTCCGCCTGAAAAGCGGAAGGTCGGCGGTTCGACCCCGCCCCTGCCCACCTGCGAAAACGCCCCAAGAGAAGATCTATCCCTGGGGCGTTTGACATCACTTGTGACATCAATAGCGGCTCGTATAGCTGGTCAGAGCGTCTCCTCGCACGCGCCGGATCATGATCGCCCGCTTAAGCGGGCTAGGTCGTTATCGTGTCCGCCTGTGCTGGCGGTGGGTGTGCTTCGCCTAGCAGCTGGCCTCCTTTACGGCTGCCGCAGGTGCCGGTCGAAGAACTCGATCGCCGCGGCGCCGACGTCGTACCAGACCGGTCCGTCGTACGGGCTCTCAGGATCGGCCTGCAGGTTGTGGTGCCCGCCGTCGATCGCCAGAATCTCCGACTCGACTCCCGCCGCCCGAAGTGCAGCGTGCAAGCGCTCGGACTGCTCGTATGGGACGGTCTCGTCCAACCTGCCGTGGACGAGCAGGAACGGCGGTGCGCTGGAAGTGACGTGGTTGACCGGACTCGCCTGGCGCAGCTGGGCTCGATGGGTCGTGACATCGCCGCCGACGAGTGCGGTCACCGGAGAGGGTTGGTCGTTGAGCATCTGGCCGCCCGTATGGAGAAGATCACTGGGTCCGCTGATCGTCACAACGGCCCGGACTGTCGTGTCCCACTCGTCCTCGGCCGTGCCGCCGCTCGGGCAAGGCGAGCCGGTCAGACCGGCCAGAGCGGCGAGGTGGCCGCCAGCAGATTGTCCCCAGATCCCGATCCGATCGGCAGCGATGGGAAGGCCGAGCGGGTTCCGGCGCAACCACCGCAGGGCGGCTCGGACGTCGTCCAACTGAGCAGGGAACACCGCCTGACCGCTGTGCCGCACCGACGGGGCGACGGTGAGGAACCCGGCCTCGGCAAGCAGCGGGTTCGCGAATGGCAGCATGGCCGTCGAACGGGTGCCTCTACCCCAAGCCGGAAGGCCGTCGATTCTCACGACCGTCGGCAGAGGCGTCTTCGGCAATGGCGATGGGCCCAGCACGTCCAGGGCTAGCTCCACGCTGTCGGCTCGCGCGTAGACAACGTTGATTAGGCAGGAGAGCGGGCGGGGGTGGCGGACGGCTGACATGGCGATGACCTTCCGACGGCAAAGTCGCGGGGGCGGTCAGACTCTCGCACCACCACTCGTCGAGATCCAGGGCCGAACCGGGGCTCATGCAGCCTTGCCGTTTGTCGTCCAACCATTGGATGCCCGTAGGCGGGTGGCGAGAGCTGCCGCGATGAGGAGCGCGGCGACCACGGTCGCCAGCGCGATCTGGAGACCCATGCCGCCTGCGATGAATCCGATGAGTGCGGGTGACAGGAGAAGCCCGGCGGTTGGCCGAGTTGAACGATGGAGAGGCCTTCGCCTGGTGTGAGGCCCGGCTGTTGCGCGGCGAGGCCGTTGAGGAGTGGAGCGATCCCGATCGTGCCGAGGCCAAGCAGCACGAATCCGGCGATCGCCGCGGCCGCAGTGCCGACAGCGAGAGCGACAGCAAGAGCCACCGCGGCGATGACCATCGCGACGCAGAAGAACCGGAGCAGCCCGACCCGAGCTGTCACCCTGTCGACGACTAGCAAACCGACGGCGTTAGCCAGCACCCAGCCTGCGTAGGTGGCGGCGCCGAGCGTGGCTCCGGCCCCGAGAGTTTGGCTGGTGTAGATGGCGCTCCATTGCTCGCCGGCGCTGATCATGTAGGCAGTGAGGAACGAGATGACCACGCGGTCGAACGGCGTGGACGTGCGCGCCATCGAGTAGCTGTGCTACCGCTCTGGTCCGCTCAGCAGTCGGTCCCGGCCGGCTTCGACGCCGGGGGGAAAACCCGTCACGTGGTAGTGGCGCAAATACCAGAGCCCGTGGAGGAGCCAGAGCGCACGGTAGGTGCGGTCGTTCGGGGACTCGAACAACGAGGGGTCGCCATAGCCGGCCTGTATCCACTCGACCGGGAAGCGCGTCCCNTCTCGGAAGTCCCACTTGGCGAAGTCGTTCGCCGCGGGTTCGGCTGCGACCACACCGAAGTCGATGATCCCCGACAGCCT
>NZ_KB892775.1 GCF_000373925.1 Actinopolymorpha alba DSM 45243
GCAAGGTCTTTCGGGTCA
Source organism: Actinopolymorpha alba DSM 45243 (assembly GCF_000373925.1). Lineage (GTDB taxonomy): Bacteria > Actinomycetota > Actinomycetes > Propionibacteriales > Actinopolymorphaceae > Actinopolymorpha > Actinopolymorpha alba. The sequence continues at coordinate 19 of NZ_KB892775.1, forward strand.
AAGACCCGGGCGTGCTCGACCAGCACCTGTTCGGCCTCGGCGCGGGTCTCCTGGCCGGCCTCTTTGGGCAGGTCGCGGATCGCNTTCGCGATCACCCGAGCGTGGTCGACGCTGATCTCACCAGCGTTCAACGCCAACTGCACAAGCGGCAACGCGGTGTCCAGGTCGATCGCCAACCTCACCGCCGAACGCGCCTGTTCGGGGCGCATCCGCAGCAGCGACGACAACAACGCCGCCGTACCCGTCGCACCGACGCTGGCGCCCAGGTCCCGGCGGTCTGCCTCGCGGATCACCTGCAGCTGGACCGCCTCGAGCTGCGCCGAGAGAGCTTCCAGACTGATGAGCAGGTCGATGAGTTCGTCCCCGGGAACCGACCACAACAGCGCACCGGACTCCTCAGCGAGACGGGCACGTATCCGCTTCGCCAACACCGTAAGCCGGTGCCGGCCCGCATCCGCCGAGGTCGAATCCATACCCAAACACTAGCGGCGACCACCGACAACCACCGATCCTGAAAGCCCAACAAAACAAGGCCATACCGCGACCAAGACCGACCCCGTCTGTACCAGCTCAGAGATCCACCGGCACCTGCGTCCATGATCATGAAGGCAGAAAGGGCTATACGTCCCGAAACCCTTCACCACAACGAACATGATCACGGAAGCGGGTGCTCAAGGAAAGCTTGTGGCCCGAAGGGGGCTGTAAAGCTTGCTTGACACCTGCCGCGAATGTAAAGCATCCTTGACACCATGCGGAACGACGTGCGGGCGCTGCGACTCGCCAGTGACCTCTCTCAGGGGGAGCTCGGTGAGGCGCTCAGCGTCTCTCGTCAGACGGTCAACGCCATCGAGACCGGCCGGTACAGCCCGTCGCTGCCGCTGGCCATCAAAGTTGCCCGATTCTTCGGGCGTTCAGTCGAGGAGGTCTTCCATGTCGACGACGACTAAGCGTGGCCGGGCGGGGAGGCGGATCTCCATGCCGGCGGCGGTGGTCGGAGTGCTGCTGGGTGTGGGCATGTGTGTCGCGGCGATGGCGACGGGACGGGTCGGCCTGGGCCTGTCGATGCTCGGCATCGTGCTCGTGTTCACCGCGTTCATCGTGATCGCGTCCCGCTTCAGCGACACGGTCGCTCTCCTGGGGGACGACGTGCACGACGAACGCCACGCGCACATCCACCAACGGGCCGCGCTCTACACGCTCAACATCCTGGCGTTCGTCATCGTGGGCGGGGCGATCGTCGACCTCGCCCGGGGCCGGGACGGGGGTTCGTGGGCGTTCCTGGGGTTCGTCGGCGGGCTTGTCTACGTGGTCTCCCTGCTCGTGCTCAGCCGCCGCGGCTGAGCGACAAACCCGCGCTCCTCTCTCGATCCATCCTTGTTCACATTGGGGGTTTAGCTCATGCTGCCTGAACACTGGTTGGCGCACAGGCTCGCGCTCGTAGTCCTTGGACCCACCCTGGTCGCGGCGAGTGCGACCTTCTGCGCACCGCCCGCGGGCGCCTCGACTCGCGAGATGTACGCGCCGCAGAAGGTGGCCGCGTCCACCTCGAGCGGGCTGGAGGGCCTGGCCGACCTGGTGATCGACGAAGGGGCGCCGGGCGTGGTGCTGGCCCGGCGTACGCCCGAGGACGGGACCACCGCGATCGCGCGGGGAGTCGCGGACCTGCGGACCCAGCGTCCCGCCCGGCCGGACGACAGGCACCGCATCGGCAGCATCACCAAGACCATGGTGGCGGTGCTGGTCCTGCAACTGGTGGCCGAAGGACGGCTTCAACTCGACGACCGGGTGGCGGAGCGGCTGCCCGACCTCGGGATCGACGAGCGGATCACCGTACGCCATGTGCTCCAGCAGACCAGCGGATTCCGCACGGACACGGGGGTCTTCGCGCCGCCGCGCTCCTACGAGAGCAACCGGTTCCGGTACTTCCGTCCGGCCGAGCTGATCGAGATCGCCCTGACCAACCAGGAGTCAAGGCCGGCGCCAGGAACGACGTGGCAGTACTCCAACACCAACTACGTCCTCGCCGGCATGCTGATCGAGAAGGTCACGGGCCATCCGGTACGCGCCGAACTCACCCGCCGGCTCTTCGGGCCACTGGGGATGCGGGACACGTCGTTCCCCGAGCGCAGCCCGTTCGTCAGCGGCCGGCACCTGCGCGGCTACCTGCCGGGCGAGCCCGGCCAACCGATGGACGACGTGACGACCTATTCCATGAGCTGGGCCTGGACGGCGGGTGCGGTCATCTCGACGACGCGGGACCAGATGACCTTCCTGCGGGCGCTCTTCACGGGCCGGCTGCTACCCAAGCCGCTGCTCGACGTGATGATGGACGCCGAGGAGTTCGGGTACGGCCTGGGGCTCTTCCCCTTCCCGGTGTCGTGCGTGCCCGGTGGGGTCGCGTGGGGCCACGACGGCGTGGTCTTCGGCTACCAGACCGCGGTGTTCAGTACGCCGGACGGCGCTCGCCAGGCCAGCATCGGGGCCAACACCTGGCTCATCGACGAGTCCGGCAACCTCAACCCGCTCGTCGTGCGGGCCGCGGCCGCCGCGCTGTGCGACGAGCCGGCCGCCAGCCTTGCCGGCGTCGACGGACCCCCGGCACCCGCGGCCAGGTTGTCTCGCATCCTGGGCAGCGCGGACGATCTGTGAGACCGGTCAGTTAGGCTCGGCGGGACAACTGAAGAAGGAATCTCATCCAGAGGGGCAGAGGGACCGGCCCGACGAAGCCCCGGCAACCGGCCGACCGCCGACGCGTGTGTCTCGCATGCATCAGAGGCCCCGCGGCGGACACGGTGCCAACTCCGGCCTACGACGTCTCGCCAGACAGGGAGCAAGCCCTGGGTGGACGTGCGTGGGAAAGATGAGGAAGGAAGCCTCGATGACGACGTACGCCGGCGCTGACATCACGCGCGACGCCCACACCATTCGCCCTGGAGCTTTTGGCAACGCGACCACGCTGCGATGTCGCGAGTGCGGTGCCACCACCCCGCTCGGCGCGCACTACGCGTGTTCAGACTGTTTCGGTCCGCTTGAGGTCGACTACGACCTCCCCTCGATCACCCGCGAGCAGATCACCTCCGGCCCTCCAAACATCTGGCGCTATCAGTCCCTGCTGCCGGTGCCGGCCGACATCGCGTCGTTCCCCAACACCGAACCCGGCCTCACCCGGCTCGTCCGTGCCGACCGGCTCGCCGCCGCACTCGGGCTGCGGCGGCTCTGGGTCAAGGACGATTCCGGCAATCCCACCCATTCGTTCAAGGACCGCGTCGTGGCGGTGGCGCTCGCCGCTGCCCGCGAGCTGGGCTTCCAGGTGCTCGCGTGCCCCTCGACCGGCAACCTCGCCAACGCGGTAGCGGCCGCCGCGTCCCGCGCCGGGATCCGCAGCGTCGTGATGGTGCCGCACAACCTCGAGCAGCAGAAGATCCTCACCACCGCGGTGTACGGCGGCACGCTCGTCGCCGTCGAGGGCACCTACGACGACGTCAACCGGCTCGCCAGCGAGATCGCCGGTGAGGAGGAAGGCTGGGCGTTCGTCAACGTCAACGTCCGGCCCTATTACGCCGAGGGTTCCAAGACGCTTGGGTTCGAGATCGCCGAGCAGCTCGGCTGGCGGCTGCCGCAGCAGGTCGTGGTCCCGATCGCCTCGGGCGCGCAGTTGGTCAAGATCGACAAGGGGCTGCGGGAGTTCGTCGAGCTTGGCCTGGTCGAGGACGCTCCGTACAAGATCTTCGGTGCACAGGCGACCGGGTGCTCCCCGGTGTCCGCGGCATTCAAGGCCGGCCATGACGTGGTGCAGCCGGTCAAGCCGGACACGATCGCGAAGTCGCTGGCGATCGGTAACCCCGCTGACGGGCCGTACGTGCTCGACGTCTGCCGGCGCACCGGTGGCGTGGTCGAGGACGTCAGCGACGACGAGGTGCTCGCCGGTATCGAGCTGTTGGCCCGCACCGAAGGGATCTTCGGTGAGACGGCGGGCGGTGTCACGGTCGCGACCCTGAAGAAGCTGGTCGAGACCGGTCAGCTCGACCCCGACGCCGAAACCGTGATCATCAACTCCGGTGACGGCCTGAAGACCCTCGACGCCATCGCTGGCAAGGTGGGGCCGAAGGCGACCATCCGTCCGACGTACGACGCGTTCACCGAGGCCGGGCTCGCCTGAGCGCGCGGCTGCCCGCATTCACCGAAACACGGAGGCAGTAACCATGGGTGTCAAGGTGCGGATCCCGACGATCCTGCGTACCTATACGGGCGGAGCTTCGGAGGTGGCCGCGGATGGTGGCACCCTGGCCGAGGTGCTTGACTCGCTCGAGGCGAACTTCCCCGGAATTCGCGCGCGGGTCCTCGACGACGCCGGCAAGCTTCGCAGGTTCGTCAACGTCTATGTTGGCGAGGAGGACGTGCGGTTCGCGTCCGGCCTGGAGACGCCAACGCCTGACGGCACGCAGGTGTCGGTGATTCCCGCGGTGGCCGGAGGCTGACCCTGATCCTCCAGCTTCCGGACGCGGCGTTCGTCGTCCACGAAGACAACGACGGCCCCCGTCAAGCGAGTCTTGACGGGGGCCGATTCACCACTCCTGAGGTGGAGATCGGTTTTCGCGAGCTCCCCGAAGGTCTCGGGGTCGAGGTCGCCTGCCCGCGGCGCGGACTCTCGCGGGTCGTGCTCAGGTGGGCCGCGCCGGTGCCGGCGTCCGCGCTCGTGCTGGGCGACGCGTGGGAGCGTTCGTACGGCGACCTCCAGTGGCGGCATCTCCAGCCCGAACGCCTGCTGCCGTGGTCGTGGCTCGCGCACGACCCGGCGACCAACACGACGAGCGGGATGGGTGTGCGGGTACGCCCGAACGCCTTCTGCTCCTGGACCCTCGACTCCGCCGGTATTTCCTTGTGGCTTGATGTCCGCAACGGTGGATCGCCTGTCCTGCTTGGCGATCGGGTGCTCGACGCGGCGACCCTGGTGGCCGTCGAGGGCGAGTCGGCGTACGACGTCCAGACCGCGTTGACGGCCTCGATGTGCTCAGATCCCTTGCCCGCAAGGGGTCCTGTCGTTGGTTGTAACAACTGGTACTACGCCTACGGGTTCAACTTCGGGCCCGCGCAGATCATCCGCGACGCCGAGACGATCGTGGAGTACGCCGACGGTCATCCGGTGAAGCCCTACTGCGTGGTGGATGCTGGCTGGAGTCCCGGTGGCGCCTGTCCTGGTGGCCCCTGGACCGCCGGTCTTCCCGGAACCTTCGACGACATGCCGGGGTTCGCCGCCGACATCGCCGCCCGCGGGGCGCGGCCCGGGATCTGGATGCGGCCGGCCGCTCTGTCGTACGTCGACGATCCGGCGCGGTTGCGACCCGGTCCGCGTCCCGTGCGTGAACAACCGCTCGACCTCACCCTGCAAGACAACCTTGACGGGATCCGCGCCGATGTGGCCCGCCTGGTCGGCTGGGGGTTCGAGCTCATCAAGCATGACTTCTCGACGTTCGACGCGTTCGGTCGGTTCGCGCCCGCGATGGGGGCCGCGATGACCGACGCGGGGTGGCACTTCGCCGACCGCGGCCAGACCAACGCCGAGATCCTGCTGCGGCTCTACGAGGTGATCCGCGCGGGCGCCGGCGACGCGGTGGTGATCGGCTGCAACACGGTGGGCCACCTGGCCGCCGGGCTGGTCGAGGTCCAACGCATCGGCGACGACACGTCCGGGCGCCGGTGGGAACGCACCCGCCGGATGGGGGTCAACACCCTCGCCTTCCGGCTCGCGCAGCACCAGTCGTTCTTCGTGGCGGACGCGGACTGCGTGCCGTGTACGCCGCAGACGCCGTGGGACAAGAACCGCCAGTTCCTCGATCTGGTGGCCCGGTCGGGCACCGCGCTCTTCGTCTCGGTCGACCCGAACGCCCGCACGCCGCAGACCGACGCCGACCTGCGGGTCGCGGTCAAGCTGGCGCTCGACGGCGGCGACCCCGGCGGCGTCGAGCCGCTCGACTGGCTGCACACGACCACGCCGGAGCGGTGGCGGACCAGCGAGGGAACCCGCACCTACCAATGGAGCGAGCCGTTCGGTGCCCCGGTCCTCCCGATCTAGGTACGCCCGCCGCCATCCCGTGATCATGATCGTGATCATGAAGCCGGAAGGGGCCCCACGTACCGAAAGCCTTCATGATCACGGGATGGGGCCGGCGGGTGGGATGGTCGGGCTCGGATGGAAGGGCTGGATGGCGGGGCTCGGGGATCGGCGGGCGGGCGGCCGCGCCGCCTTGGCCGCCGTAGTATTCGGAAGCCCTATTCCGGCCGATAATTCGCTGGGGAACGACGGCCCCAAATAGCTTCACTTTCTGGTAATAGGCACGGTCCGGAGAGCGCGTTCCGCAGCGGCACTTCCCATGGGCCGGATCACCCACCGGTCCGCCGGACCGAAGAATGCAACAATCCAGCTGGCTTGTGGAGTTGGGATTCCGAGCGCTGTGAACCCCCCGCGTGAAGCGCCTTATTCGTCCCGCGTGGCGGGACGAATAAGGCTTCCCGATACGAGCAGTAGTTCGACCCAATGACTTGTTACTGAGAGCAATCTTCAGCTCGCTTACCGGACCGATCTCGGTCGAAAGGAGGCTGACGGACATCTCCCCACAGGAGCGACGTTCAGCTAAGGTCGGGCGTGGTCGGCATGATCGTGCGTAAGTCGCTCGACCGACAGCGGTGGGGAAATTCGCGCGGATCGATCGCAACACCTCCCCTTGGGGGAGCGGGTGCGGTGAGGACGACCCAGGCCCGCGCCGGGCGGGTCTGACACCCCCTCGGCCTGAGGAGAGGTCAATGACGCAGGGCACCGTGAAGTGGTTCAACTCTGAGAAGGGCTACGGCTTCATCGCCGTAGAGGGCGGCAACGACGTATTCGTCCACTACTCCAAGATCAACATGGACGGGTACAAGTCGCTCACTGATGGTCAGTCAGTCGAGTTCGAGGTCGTCGAGGGGCCGAAGGGTCTCGAGGCGCACGAGGTCACCCCTCTCTGAGCTTGATGGCCATAGCCCCCTGAGTGGGGACGTCTTTGATCCGAGGCCCGGGTGTTGCCCCCACCCGGGCCTCGGGCGTGTCCGGGGGTGCCCGGGGTCCCGGGCGGCGCTCGGATTGCGTCCGGAGGTGGCTCGGACGACGGGCGGTCAGCTTGCACTCTCCCTGGTCGAGTGCTAAACACGTCCTTAGCACTCGAAGGTCGCGAGTGACAATCCGCTGCAGGGTTGGTTCGGCGAGGCTCCCGGTATGGCTTGGGGGCCGTCCGTCGCGGGCGTCGGGCCGGCCACACGACATCCACCCGACTGGGGGAGGATCCAGCTAGATGCCCAAGATCATCTCGTTCAACGAGGAAGCCCGTCGCGGCCTCGAGCGGGGTATGAACACCCTTGCCGATGCTGTCAAGGTGACCCTTGGTCCCAAGGGTCGTAACGTCGTCCTCGAGAAAAAGTGGGGCGCGCCGACGATCACCAACGACGGTGTCTCCATCGCTAAGGAAATCGAGCTCGAAGACCCGTGGGAGAAGATCGGGGCCGAGCTCGTCAAGGAAGTAGCCAAGAAGACCGACGACGTGGCCGGTGACGGCACCACGACCGCGACCGTGCTGGCGCAGGCGCTGGTCCGCGAGGGTCTGCGCAACGTCGCCGCCGGGGCCAACCCGATGGGCCTCAAGCGCGGTATCGAAGCGGCTGTCGCGAGCGTCACCGAGCAGCTCGCCCAGGCGGCGAAGGACGTCGAGACCAAGGAGCAGATCGCCTCTGTGGCGGCTGTCTCCGCCGGCGGTGACAACAGCGTCGGCGAGATCATCGCCGAGGCGATGGACAAGGTCGGCAAGGAAGGCGTCATCACCGTCGAGGAGAGCAACACCTTCGGGCTCGAGCTTGAGCTCACCGAGGGTATGCGCTTCGACAAGGGCTACATCTCGGCCTACTTCGCCACCGACATGGAGCGTATGGAGGCCGTCCTCGACGACCCGTACATCCTGATCGTCAACTCCAAGATCTCCGCGGTCAAGGACCTCCTCCCGATCCTCGAGAAGGTCATGCAGTCCGGCAAGCCGCTGCTGATCGTCGCCGAGGACGTCGAGGGCGAGGCGCTCGCCACGCTCGTCGTCAACAAGGTCCGTGGCACCTTCAAGTCGGTCGCCGTCAAGGCTCCCGGCTTCGGTGACCGCCGCAAGGCCATGCTCGTCGACATCGCCATCCTGACCGGTGGCCAGGTCATCTCGGAGGAGGTCGGTCTCAAGCTCGAGAACGCCACCCCCGACCTGCTCGGCCGCGCCCGCAAGGTCGTCGTCACCAAGGACGAGACGACGATCGTCGAGGGTGCTGGCGACACGGAGCAGATCCAGGGCCGGGTCAACCAGATCCGGGCCGAGATCGAGCGCAGCGACTCCGACTACGACCGCGAGAAGCTTCAGGAGCGGCTGGCCAAGCTTGCCGGCGGCGTCGCGGTGATCAAGGTCGGCGCGGCCACTGAGGTGGAGCTCAAGGAGCGCAAGCACCGCATCGAGGATGCCGTTCGCGCGGCCAAGGCCTCGGTCGAGGAGGGCATCGTCGCCGGTGGTGGCGTCGCCCTCGTCCAGGCGGGCAAGCACGCGTTCGACAAGCTCGACCTCGACGGTGACGAGGCGACTGGCGCCAACATCGTCAAGGTGGCGCTCGAGGCTCCGTTGAAGCGGATCGCGATCAACGCCGGTCTCGAGGGCGGGGTCGTCGCGGAGAAGGTCCGCGGCCTGCCCGAGGGTCACGGCCTGAACGCCGCGACCGGCGAGTACGGCGACATGCTGGCGGCGGGGGTTCCCGACCCGGCCAAGGTCGTCCGTTCCGCGCTGCAGAACGCTGCGTCCATCGCCGGCCTCTTCCTCACCACGGAGGCGGTCGTCGCGGACAAGCCGGAGAAGGAGAAGGCTCCCGCGGGCATGCCCGACGGTGGCGGCATGGACTTCTGAGTCCACGCTCCTTTCCGCACAGACGGCGAAGGGCGGTCCTGGAGCGATCCAGGGCCGCCCTTCGGCGTAAGTCGCCGGTCGTACGGAATGATGGGCGGACGTGGAATCTGGCCTCGCTCGCGCGCGCTCTCTACTCGCCGCCCATCCGCTGGTCGACGGACACAACGACCTGCCCCAGGCCATGCGCCGGCACGCGTCGTACGACTTCGACAAGGTTGACATCGCCGAGCCCCAACCACGGCTCCTGCAGACCGACATCCCGCGCCTGAAGGCCGGCTGCGTCGGCGGGCAGTTCTGGTCGGTGTACGTGCCGAGCCGGTTGCAGGGTGACCACGCGGTCTCGGCCACGCTCGAGCAGATCGACGCCGTCCTCGCGATGGTACGCAGATACTCCGACACCTTCGGCCTGGCGACGACGGCTGACGAGGTGGAGCGGGTCTTCGCGTCGGGACGGATCGCCTCCCTCATGGGCATGGAGGGCGGCCACTCGATCGACTGCTCGCTCGCCACGCTGCGCGCGATGTACGCGCTCGGCGTTCGCTACATGACGCTCACGCACAACGACAACGTGCCGTGGGCCGACTCGGCCACCGACGAGCCGCGGCTCGGCGGGCTGTCGCGGTTCGGTGAGGAGGTCGTTGCCGAGATGAACCACCTCGGCATGCTCGTCGATCTCTCTCACGTCTCAGCAGACACGATGCGGGCCGCGCTCCGGGTGAGCGAGGCTCCGGTGATCTTCTCCCACTCGTCGGCGCGGGCGGTGTGTGACGTGCCACGCAACGTTCCCGACGACGTACTCGCGGCCCTGCCGGACAACGGCGGGGTGTGCATGGTGACGTTCGTGCCGGAGTTCGTGACGCCGGCGTGTGCCGAATGGCGGGCCGAGGCGGCCGAGGCGGCCCGCGCCCAGGGTGTGAAGCCGACCGACCTGTCGGCGTTCTTCGAGTTCACCAAGGAGTGGCAGCGGGAGCACCCCAAGCCCCAGGCGTCGATCGCAGACGCGGTCGCGCACGTCGAACACGTCCGCGAGGTCGCCGGGATCGACCATCTGGGGCTCGGCGGCGACTATGACGGCACCGACACGTTCCCCGTCGGGATGGAGGATGTCTCGGGCTATCCGCGGCTCTTCGCCGCGCTGCTCGACCGCGGCTGGTCTGAGGTCGACCTCGCCAAGCTGGCCGGCGGGAACGCGCTTCGCGTGTTGCGGGACGCCGAAGCGGTTGCCGCCGACCTGCGGCAGCGCCGGGCGCCGTCGCTTGCGACGTACGCAGATCTCGACGGCCCCGGCCCGGGCTGACCGGGGATACGTGCGGCCGGTCAGCGGGCCTGCTCGCCTGGGCCGGGGCGGTATGGCCGGCGGTCAGTTCGTGGTGCGCTGAGTGAGGCTGAACCAGTTCCCCGAGTCGTCGCGGAACACCGCCTCGATCCCGTAGAACTGTTCGGTGGGCGGACTCACGAACTCCACGCCCTTGGCGGTGAGTTCCGCGTACTCGTTCTGGATGTCGTCGGTCTCCAGGACGCCGACGCCGAACGTGTGGGACGCGATGAGCTCGCGTAGAAGCTCGACTTTCTCGGCCGGCAGATGCGGCCCTGCGGTGGCGGGCATGAGGGTGAACTCGAGCTCGGGCTGGCCCTTGGGCCCGACGGTGAGCCAGCGCTGGCCCTCGCCGAAGCTCGCGTCAGTACGGACCTCCATGCCGAGCTTGTTGACGTAGAAGTCGTACGCGGAATCCTGGTCGAGTACGAGGATGCTGGCGTGCGAGAGCCGCTGGATCATGGTGGTCCCTTTCGTTTCGTGGTTCGCCATCCACGCTAGGAGTGCCCGGCGGCGTACGGCATCTCCGATCTTGCGCTCACAGTCGACGAGCACCGCTTCGAGGTCACGCCCAGCCGGCGGTGAAGCACGCCGGGATGAACCTCGGTGTCCAGATGCGATCGGAGGCGGTCGCGGGCACGGCGAGGAGGAGCGGGCGGACGCCCCGCCGGTAGTCGGTTGGGCTCCGGCCGACCAGCGCGGTGAACCGGCGCGAGAACGTCCCCACGCTCTGGTAGCCGACGGCGAGGCAGATCTCGAGCACCGTCAGGTCCGTGCCCGCGAGCAGTGCCTTGGCGCGGTCGATCCGCTGCCGGGTGACGAACGCGTGCGGCGTCTCACCGAAAACCCGCGTGAACGTGCGGTGGAAGTGGTACGGCGACAGGCAGGCCACGGTCGCGGCCTCGTCGAGGAGGACCGGACCGGACGACGCCTCGCGCAGGAACTCCCTGGCCTGCTCCAGCCAGGTCACGGTGGCCCCGTTGATGAGTCGGCGTCCCATGGTTGCGAACGTTAACAGGGAGCGCCCGACGGTTACCGTACGTCGTACGTACCGGAGCCGTCAGAGTTCCCCGAGGGGGGCCACGGCCATGCCGGAGCGTTCGCAGACCCAGCGCGGGTCAGGCCCGAGTTCGGGATTGATGCGGAGCTCATGAGGCTCCACCTCGTCACAGGCCCGGCACAGCGGCCAGCGCCCCACGGAGTCGAGCAACGCGTCCTGAACGTCCTGCGCGATCTGGCCGGCGACGTACGCCGCGCCCTCCGGCCATTCGGACACCCACCATCGGCGTTCCGACACCGCGTCCTCCAGGATCGACACGGCGCGAGGGTCATCGTTGCCTGAGGCATGCAGGTCATGGAGCACCCGCGCGCGGGCGCTCATGAGCGGGTCGTCCATGGTCACGCATACGATCCTGGCAGGCTTCGAATGGAGATGGTCTTCAAGGCACCCACCGAATCCTTCTGTGCTCGACGTCCCGACGCTTCCGCGAGGTGAAGATGGCTCCTCTGCTCGAGATCATCGCGCTCGGCGCACCCGATGCGGTGGCGGCCGAAGATGGCGGGGCTGATCGGATCGAACTGGTGGCGTCCATGGACGCCGACGGCCTCTCGCCGGATCCCGCGGTCGTCGAGGCGATCCGGCGGCGCACTCGCATCCCGATGAGGGTGATGCTCCGGGAGAGCGAGGGGTTCACGACGACGCCGGCCGAGCTGACCCGGCTGCGGGTGCTGGCACGGGACTACGCCGCGGCGGGTGCTGACGGGTTCGTCCTCGGCTTCCTGACACCGACCCTGGAGGTCGACGTCGCCGCCGTCCTCGCCCTGGTCGAGGGACTCGACGGGCTGCCGTGGACGTTCCACCGCGCCGTCGACCACGCGCTCGGCACCGACAAGGCGTGGTGGACACTGCGCGACCTGCCCGGGATGACGACCGTCCTCACGGCGGGCTCGGCGCGTGGGGTCGAGGCGGGCATGGAGGACCTGGCGGCCAGGGCCCGGAGCGAGCGCTTCGCGGCCAGCCGGATCATGGCGGGCGGCGGCCTGCGGGCCGAGCACGTGCCGTGGCTCGCGCAGGCGGGGGTGCGGGCGTTCCATGTGGGCAGTGCGGTCCGGCCCGACCAGTCGTGGAAGGCGTACGTCGATCCGGCGTACGTCAGGAGCTGGCGCACGGTGATCGACGACGAGGTGGCGCGGGCGGCCGACGTCGCTGCCGGCGAAGGATGAGGGTGCCGTGGCCATCCTCATCGACCCGCCGCGGTGGCCGGCTCACGGGCGACGCTGGTCGCACCTGGTGAGCGACACGTCGTACGCCGAACTCCACGCGTTCGCGGCGCTGTGGGGTGTGCCGATGCGAGGGTTCGACCGGGACCACTACGACGTGCCGGAGGAGAGGTACGACGAACTCGTGGCGGCCGGCGCCGTTCCGGTGTCGAGCCGAGAGCTGGTGGCCCGGCTCATCGCCGCCGGCCTGCGTCGCCGGAAGCGTTCGGCCTAGCTAGCTCGCCAAGCCCCCTTGGCCGGGCGGGAAATGATCACGTTTGCTCGGCAGGTCCCCACGATGCACGGCAAATTCACCGTGCGTCGTGGGGAATGTCGGGCCGGTTGGGCTCAGTCGTCGAGCTTGCGGTAGTTGACGCCGAGCGCGTCCAGCCGGGCGAGGTGCGGGCGCAGGCGTTCGAGGAAGGCGTCGTACGACTCGATGCCGTTCGCGTCGTCCCGCCACACCGCTTCGGCGAACGCGCAGAGCCTCGGGAAGAGCATGTACTCCGCGTGCTCCTGGTTAGGCACGTACTCCGTCCACAGCTGCGCCTGGGCACCCAGCACGTGCCGGGCGGCCTCGGCTTCCAGCTCACCCGGGATCGGGCGGTAGCCGTACACCTTCGACAGCGGGACGTGACCGCCGATCGCGAGCGGCTCGGTGTCGTGGTTGTCGCTCTGGTAGTAGTCGAAGTAGACGTACTGGCAGGGCGCCATCACCACGTCGAGCCCACCACGGGCCGCCTCGATGCCGCCTTCCTCGCTACGCCACGACATGACCACGACGTCGCTGGGGAGGTTCGCCGGGCCGCCACCCTCGAGCACCTCGTCCCAGCCCACGAACCGCCGGCCGTTCTCGGCGAGGTACTTCGCCATCTGACCGGTGAACCACGCCTGCAGCGCGTCCTCGTCGGCGAGCCCGAGTTCGCGGATCCGTGCCTGAGCGGACTCGCTCGCCTTCCACTCCACCTTCGGGCACTCGTCGCCACCGCAGTGGACGAACGGGCTCGGGAAGAGCGCCAACACCTCGGCGAGGACGTCTCGGCAGAAGTCCAGCGTGGAGTCCTCGACGTTCAGGACCTCGTCAGAGATGCCCCAGACGGTCCCGACCTTGGGCGGCTTGATGCCGTTGCCGAGTTCGGGGTATGCCGTGATCGCCGCGAGCATGTGGCCCGGCATGTCGATCTCGGGTACGACGGTGATGAACCGCTCCGCCGCGTACGCCACGATCTCGCGGATGTCGTCCTGGGTGTAGAAGCCGCCGTGCGGGGTGCCGTCGAAGGTGTGCTCGCTGGCCGGCCGGTTGGCGTGCCCGATGAGCGTCTCCGGACGCCAGGCGCCAACCTCGGTGAGCCGGGGGTACTTCTCGATCGCGAGCCGCCAGCCCTGGTCCTCGGTCAGGTGGAAGTGGAAGACGTTGAGCTTGTGCAGGGCCAGCAGGTCCAGAAGCTTGAGGACGAACTCCTTCGGCATGAAATGCCGACCGACGTCGAGCATCGTGCCACGCCACCCGAACTTCGGCTGGTCGCGGACGCTGACCGCCGGGACCTCCCAGTCGCCTGCGGTGCTGGCCGAGAGCGCCTCGGCGGGTACGACCTGGCGCAGCGACTGGACGCCGTAGAACACCCCAGCCGGGTCGCCACCGACGATCTCGATCCGCTCGGGAGTGACGGTCAGGGTGTAGGCCTCCGGGCCCAGCCGCTCGCTGTCGACCGACAGGCTGATGCCGGCCGCGGCGCCGGACTCGGGTGCGTCGAACGCTGAACCCGTCGCCGGTCCGAACGCCCGGCGCACCGCGCTGGCGGCGGCTGCGGACGCGTCGTCGGCCGAGAGGGTCGTACGGCTGGAGAGGAGGAAGGCGCCGTCGTGGCGCTCGAACCGCGAGGGCTTGGGCAGAATCATGAATCGGCAGCCTAATGCCCAAACGTGTGCGGCAACAGACTGCTCAGCACACTTTTGAGCACCTGGTCTCCCAACGTGTGGGGCTCTACTGCCCGCGAGGTGCGGGGTCTACCGCCCGCAAGACTCGGGACTCCCTCGACGGACTGCTCGCAGGCTCGCAGGCAATTGGGTTAGGGGTGGAGGAGGGTGAGTTCGGTGTGGAGGTTGTGGCGCGCGCGTTCTTCCCAACGGGCGTGGGCGGCCGGGGTGTGGAAGAGGGCGTCGTGGCCGAGCAGGGCGTCGAGGATCGCCGCGCGACCCCGCCGGAACGCCTCGTCCTCGACGTGCGCGTACTCCGCCCGCACGTCGGAGGCGTACCGGCCGTAGCGTTCCGGGTCGGAGGCCAGGATCGCGAGGTCGGCGTCGCAGAGCACCGCCCCGTCGGGGTCGTCCGGACCCGGATCGTGCGCCGCCGTGAGCTGGACCAGCCGAACCACCTCGGCGATCCGGGGTTCGCTCACCCCGCAGGTCGGCAGGAGCCCCGCCGCGAGCCGGGCGGAGGCCTCCTCGTTGTCGGAGCGATGCGGGTCGTAGACCGCGTCGTGGAACCACCCGGCGAGGCGTACGACATCGACGTCACGCGCGGATGCCGCGAGTTCGTCGATCGCCTCGAGCACCTCCGCGAGGTGCTCCAGGTTGTGGTAGCGGCGCCGCGGCTCGGCGTACCTCGCAAGCAACCCGCGGCCGGTGTCCTCGACCGCGCCGGGCTCGATCCCCGCACGGCCCTCGGCCCCCGCACGGCCCTCGAAGATCGCCCGCCACCTCGCGAGCAGCGCCGCCCCGATGTCCGCCGACCGCTCATCCATGAGAGCTATTCAAGACGGTGATGTTCCGGCCCCGCACGGGCTTCGCCCGTCCGGGCCCACCCCCAACCCTCCGACCCACGGCGGGGTTACCCGATCAGCGGGAACCGGGACACCGGAGGTCCGAGCCCGCGTTCCTCCGCCGGCGTCAGGGGGAGCCGGCCGGTGGCTTTGAGGATCCAGGTCATGTCGTCCCACGCGGGTCGCTCCTTCACCGGGCCCAGCAGCGCGTCGAGGACGTCGACAGTGAGCTCGATCGCGCCCGGACGTGGCCCGGGTGCGCCGGGGAGTTCGAGGAGCATGTCGAGGTGGTGGACTGTCGCCTCGACCGCGAGGGTGCTGAGGAAGTCGGTCACCGTGAGGGCGTGGCTCTGGGTGGCGACGACGTCTGAGCCGGGGATGCCGGAGGCGACGTGCGCCACGGCCCGCGCCGTGTCGAGCCACTGGTGGGCGAGCGCCCCCGGCTCCGGATAGGCGGCCGCCGCGATACGGACGAACCTTCCGTGCGCCGCGGCCGCCAGGTCGTTGCGGTTGGTCTGCCAGTTACGCCAGTACGACACGTGGTCGATCGTCGGCGCCCGCTTGGCCGGTGTCGCGAACGTCACCAGTGCCCGTTGGGCGTCCAGCAGGACGTGGTAGAGGACGTCACCCACCGCCCATCCGGCGCATCGGCTCGGCCGGAGGAAGTCAGCGCCACCGAGCGAACTGACCAGGCGGGAGAGCTCGGCGTACGCGTCGACGACCGCGACCTGCGCGACCCGGTGGTGCAGTTTGTCCATGGTGTCCAGGCTTATCAGACCGATCGAGGCGTGCACAGGCCGCCGGACGGATCGTGGCGCCCGCCCCGAGCCTTCACCCAAGGAGCGCCGCGGGCAGCGGTGCGTCGTGGACGATCTGCAGCGAGGTGACCGGGCGGGTCAGACACACGTACAGGCGGCGCAGGCCGGTGACCTCGTCGTGTTCGGCGGCGACGATCTCGGCCGGCTCGACGAGCACCACGTGGTCGAACTCCAGACCCTTCGCCAACGACGCGGGTACGACGTCCAGCCGGGCGTCCACGTCGTTCTCGTCACCGAGGAGGGCGTAGCCGATCCCGGCCTCGTCGAGTGCCGCCCGCAGTGTCCCCACCCGGCTGTCGGCGGTGACCAGGCCCACCGAGCCCGGCCGGTCCAACGCCGTACGCACGCATGCGACCGTCCACTCCGCCACGGACGGAGTCGCGTGGACGAGCAGGTCACCGCGGGTACGCCGGACCGAGGACGGCGCGGTGAGCGTGGGCGCGATGGACGGTAGGAGGCGGGCGGCGAACTCGATGACGTCAGCGGGTACGCGGAATCCTTTGGTCAGCTCCTCGACATGGGCCTCCGGCTTGCCGAAGTGGCTGAGCGCCTCGGACCAGTCGCGGGTCGCCCACGGTGTCGTCGCCTGGGCGAGGTCGCCGAGCAGGGTCGCCGAGCCGGTCGAACACCGCCGCCCGACCGCGCGAAGCTGCATCGGCGACAGGTCCTGAGCCTCGTCAAGGACGACGTGTCCCAGGCTCGGTGTGCGATCGACGAGGTCGGCTACCTCGTCGATGAGTACGGCGTCCGCGAGTGACCACCGCGCGGACCCCGCGGTGCGTGGCGCCTTCGACCACACCAGGCGTTCCTGCTCGTCCGGTGTCAACACGTCGTTGGCATGCTCGGCCAGGAACGCCGGCTCCGACAACAACCGGAACACCAGCCGGGCCGGGCCGACCGCCGGCCAGAGTACGTCGGCGTAGGCGCGGACCGGCTTGCTCCGCGCGACCGCATCCTGCACCCGGTCGTCGGGTGAGTCGCCGTCTGCCTCCATCCGCAGCAGGACCGAGTGGGCGAGCCGCTGCGGGAGGATCGACCGTCCGGCGCCGTAGCGAACGCCTCGAGCCTGGATGCCCCGCAGGATCTCCGCGGCTTCGTAACCGGGCACCCGGAACCTCCGGGCGCCCCGCGGCACCACGAGTCCCTCGGAGGGTTCGCGCAGATGCGACCAGACCGCGCGGCGTACGACCTCGGCCATCCGCGCGTCGCCCTTGAGGGTGGCGACCTCCGCGGGATCCTCGCCCCGGATCCTGATCCGGCCGACGAGTTCTGGGAGCGTCGACTGCCTGGCATCGATCTCACCCAGCGTCGGTAGGACATCTCCGATGTAGCGCAGGAACGAGTCGTTGGGTCCGACGACAAGGACACCTTGACGGCGGAGCTGGTCCCGATGGGCGTACAGAAGGTACGCCGCGCGGTGCAGGCCGACCGCGGTCTTGCCGGTGCCGGGCGCGCCCTGGACACACACCGTGCCCGACAGGTCGGCTCGCACGATGTCGTCCTGCTCGGGCTGGATGGTGGCGACGATGTCGCGCATCGGCCCGACCCGGGGCCGCTCGATCTCCTCCTCGAGGATCTGGCTTTCCTGGGCGGCTTCGAGCGGGTTGGAGAGGTGTTCGTCTTCGTACGCCGTCAGGTCGCCGTGGGAGAACCCGAACCGGCGGCGCAGGTCGACACCCATCGGGGCGGAGCGGCTCGCGCGGTAGAAGGGGCGGGAGACCGGTGCCCGCCAGTCGACGACCATCGGGTTGCCCTCGGCGTCGGTGACGTGGCGCCGCCCGATGTAGAACGGCTCGCCGCCGTGGGCCGTGACCGTGCCGCGGGTGCTCTCGGAACCGCCGGCGGTGCCGGCGGTGGCGGGCGTGCCGGCGGTGTCGGCGTACGGTCCCTCACCGGCGGTGTAATCGAGTCGCCCGAAGAACAACGGCGTCCGCGGGTCGTCCACCAGCGCCTTCGCTCGGTGGTAGAGCGCGGCCTTGAGGTACTCGGTCGAGACGGGGTTGCCGCCCTGCGCCTCCAGGGACTCCGTGCGCTCGCGCATCTTGCGCAGCGCCGTCCGTGACTCGGCAAGGTGGGCTTGCTCCGCGACCAACGCGGGGTCGGACTGCTGCCCGTCCAGCGGTGTCTGTGCCTGAGCGGGTTCGTCCAGGCTCGTATCCGGGGGCTCGATGGTTTCGTGCGTGGGCATGGCGGATCTCCGCTCCAGGTTTCCAGCGGCTCGCGGGAAGGCGGGACAAAAGGGCCAAGGACATTAACACGTCCGGCCACCTGGGGCTACTGGCTTTCGCCGGCGATGGGCTAGGAACACTGTTCGGCGCGAATTACACAAGTCTGGTTACAAATGTTGCCCATGTGGACCCCTGGTGTGGATGTGATCCGCTATGTGACACTGGGTCGCGTTCTTGGTGCTGACAGTGGTCGTACTCGCGTCTGAGGCGTCGGGTTCAGTCGCAATCCAGCGTCGGGTGGGACTGGCGCCGGGGTGGGACCAGTCGTGCCCAGCCAGGAGAACGTCGCCCAGGCGCAGGGATCGGGCTCAGATCAGGCTTCGCTCGGGAGGCGGATGGTGTTTACTCCACTCACCCGTACGTCAGGTCGACGGTTGTCCGGCCTCGCCGTCCTCGCTGTGATCACCACCCTGGTGGCGACGTTCGCCCGATCTCCCGAAGGTAACGCCGCGCCGGCACGGGAGCCGGTGGTGCGCACGTCGGCGGGCGAGCCCGCCTCGACCGCTGACGGGGCCGAAGCCGATCAAGCTGACGGAAAGCCCCGGCTCGCCGCCCCTGGCGCGACGAGGCGGGTCACCTACCGCGGCCTGCGGCTGGACGTTCCGGCGAGTTGGAAGGTCCATGACCTCGCGGCCAAGCCCTCGACCTGCGTGCGGTTCGACCGGCCGGCCGTCTATCTCGGAACACCGGGCGCGGATCAGGACTGTCCGGCCCGCGCGTTCGGGCGTACCGAAGCGCTCCTCGTCCAACCCGCCACCGCCCGCAACGCCGTCCGCCTCCCGGCCGCGGGGAGGTCACCGGCGACTCTTACGGTCGGCCGGAGCCCTTCCGTGGCCGCTGCTGGCGGGGCGGGCCAGGAGGCGAGTTTCGGGTGGGCGGGGACCGGTCTCGTGGTGACCGCGGCGTACGCCGACCGTCCCGAACTCGTCGACGCCATCATCGAACGCGCGACGTACACCGGGCCCAAACGTGCGACACCGACAAACTCGCCTCAGGGCCTCAGCGACCGGCCAAGTCTCCCTGGCGGTTCGGCGACCACTCGCCTTCGTGGTAAGGGATTCGACACCTGCAGCGCTCCGTCGGCGCGCACCATGCGGGCATGGTTGGCGTCGCCGTACCGCGCGGTCGGCATCTACATCGGTGGTGTGAACCGCGCCTGCCCCGACGGCAACCTCTCGGCCTCATGGGTCCGGTCGATCGCGAAAGATGGTTGGCGGACCATCCCGATCTACGTGGGTCGGCAGGCGCCGTGTGCGTTCCAGCGTGACCTGGGCCCGATCCGGCGTACGAACGTCGTCAAGCAGGGAAGGGATGCCGCGGTCGACGCGATCAAACGGGCGCAGGGATTCGGCCTCCCCGCCGGCAGCGCCATCTACTACGACATGGAAGGGTACGACACCAGCGACAGCGGCTGCAGCAAGGTCGTCTTGACATTCCTCAGCGCGTGGACCCAACGATTGCACGACTCTGGCTATCTCTCGGGTGTCTACTCGAGTGCGTCCTCCGGAATTCGGGATCTGTCGAAGGTCTATGTCTCCAACACCTACGTGCGTCCCGACGCGATCTGGTTCGCCCGCTGGGACGGCAAGGCGACGGTCTGGGGCGAGCGGTATGCGCCAGGCGTTCAGTGGAACAACCACCAGCGGATCAAGCAGTATCGGGGCCCGCACACCGAAACCTGGGGTGGCCGGCGGATCGAGATCGACAGCAACCGGGTCGATGCGCTGATCGGATCGGCAACCTACACCTACTCGGTGCGCGCGAACGCTGCCCTGCGGGCACGGTCAGGTCCGGGTACGGGATACCCCGTGGTCCGTAGCTGGCCGGCCGGCGCACGCTTGCACGTCGTTTGCCAGACCACGGGAGGTAGGGTCGCGTCCACCCCGGTTTGGGACAAGCTCGCCGATGGCGGTTATGTCAGCGACAACTACGTGAGTACGCCGAGCAAGAAGGGCTACTCCGCGCCCATTCCCCAGTGCCGCTATCCCTTCACTGTGTGGACCGATGCGCTGACGGTGCGGTCCGGGCCGGGTACGTCGTACTCCGTGATCGGCCAGATCCCCTACGGCGGCATGGCCTACATCGTCTGCCAGAGGGTTGGCCCGAAGGCTGGGGACAGCTCCGTGTGGGACAAGCTCGACAACGGCGGCTGGGTTGCCGATTGGTACACCATGACGGGTGGGCGGCCTGGCTTCACCAAGCCGATCCCGCGTTGCCCGTAAGGGTGCCATGGTGTGTCAGAGGTTTCTCGGCTAAGAGACCGAGAAACCTCTGACACGCCATGAGCGGGATCAGAGCGGGGGTTCGCCGGATCCGGAGAGGACGTCATCGGCGTCCACGATCCGGTAGGCGTACCCCTGCTCCGCAAGGAAGCGTTGACGGTGGGCGGCGAAGTCCTGGTCAACCGTGTCACGCGACACCACCGCATAGAACCTCGCGGCCCGGCCGTCGTGCTTCGGGCGCAGCAACCGGCCCAACCGTTGGGCCTCCTCCTGCCGGGACCCGAACGTCCCCGAGACCTGGATCGCCACGGCCGCTTCCGGGAGGTCGATCGAGAAGTTCGCCACCTTCGACACCACGAGCAGGGAGATCTCGCCCGAGCGGAACGCTTCGAAGAGCCGCTGGCGTTCGCGGACCGTCGTCTCGCCCTTGATGATCGGCGCGTCCAGGCGGGCCGCGAGGTCGTCGAGTTGGTCGATGTATTGACCGATCACGAGGGTGGGCTCACCGCGGTGCTGGGCGGCGAGGCGTTCGACGACGCGGGCCTTGGTGTCGGTCGTGGACGCCAGGCGGTAGCGCTCGTCGGTCTCGGCGGTGGCGTACGTGAGGCGTTCGCTCTCGGTCAGCGTGACCCGCACCTCGACGCAGTCGGCCGGCGCGATCCAGCCCTGCGCCTCGATGTCCTTCCACGGTGCGTCGTACCGCTTCGGCCCGATCAGCGAGAACACGTCGCCCTCACGGCCGTCCTCGCGCACCAGCGTCGCTGTCAACCCGAGCCTGCGCCTGGCCTGCAGGTCGGCGGTCATCCGGAAGATCGGGGCGGGCAGCAGGTGCACCTCGTCGTAGAGGACGAGGCCCCAGTCGCGGGCGCCGAAGAGTTCGAGATGGGTGTAGGCGCCCTTACGGCGGGAGGTCATCACTTGGTACGTCGCGATGGTGACCGGCCGGATCTCCTTGCGGGAACCGGAGTATTCGCCGATCTCGTCCTCGGTGAGGGACGTACGCCGGACCAGCTCGTCCTTCCACTGCCGCGCTGAGACGGTGTTGGTGACGAGGATCAGAGTGGTGGCCTTCGCGTGGGCCATCGCAGCGGCGCCGACCAGCGTCTTGCCCGCGCCGCACGGGAGGACGACGACGCCGGAACCCCCGTGCCAGAACGCCTCGGCCGCCTGCTGCTGGTAGGGACGTAGCGCCCAGCCGTCTTCGACGAGGTCGATCGCGTGCGCCTCGCCGTCGACGTACCCCGCGACATCCTCGGCCGGCCAGCCGAGCTTGAGCAGCGCCTGCTTCACATGACCGCGCTCGGAGGGGTGGACGGCGACGGTGTCGCTGTCGATCCGCTGACCCAGCACCGGCTTGAGCTTGGCGCTGCGTAGCACCTCCTCCAGGACCGGCCGGTCCGTCGTGACAAGGACGAGCCCGTGCGTCGGGTCGTTCTCCAGACGAAGCCGGCCATAGCGGTCCATCGTGTCGGCGACGTCGACGAGCAGGGCATGCGGGACGGCGTACCTGCTGAACCGCAGCAGCGTGTCGACTACCTGCTCGGCGTCGTGACCCGCGGCTCGGGCGTTCCAGAGACCGAGAGGGGTCAGGCGGTACGTGTGGACATGCTCGGGGGCGCGCTCGAGCTCGGCGAAGGGGGCGATCGCCTTGCGGGCGTCGTCTGAGGCGGGATGTCCAACCTCGAGGAGCAGGGTCTTGTCGGACTGGACGATGAGGGGGCCGTCGTTCACGCGATCTCCGTGACGTTCGTCGGGAACTCCAGTGTCGCAACCACGGGCAAGCCGTGGGTGTTCCGGTAGGTCAGAGCCTGCCAGGTTCGCCCGCCGCGCGGTTGTTCAAATGACCACGTATACGTGGCGCGTACCTACTTCACATGGCACCGACACCGTGTGAGGCAGGCAATGACCACGTATACGTGATCATTTCGGCCCTGGGCGGCTCAATTGCCCAAGGGGGCGCCAGGCACCGTCGGTCAGCGTTCGGTCACGATGCTGCCGGTCTGCAGGTCATAGGGGAACGACACGTGCTGGTGGATCAGCTTCCAGGTGCCGTCGGTCTTCTGGAACACACGCGTGCCGCGTGACCAGGATTCGGCCACCTCCTTGCCGGGTTCGCGCACGACCATCTGGTTGAGCCCCCACGTGATCGCGATGTCGTCGCGGACGATCACCTGCAGATCGGGGATATCCCAGCTGAAGTCGCCCTTGGCGGCGTCAAAGCCACCTTGGCAGACCTTGCGGATCGCGTCGGCACCCCGATAGATCATCGGCGCCTCATGTTCGTACGACACCGCGTCGTCGGCGATCTTCGTCATCACGGCGTCGATATCCTTGGCGCTCGCGTCCGCGAGCCACTCCGCGAACAGGTCACGGATTTCCTTCTCGGCGTTCTCGGTCATGAATGGGCGCTCCTTGTTGTTGTTTATCGGTTGCGCGGCTTATCGGCGGGCCGCGACGTGGACGTCGAGTTTGTCGAAGCATTCCGTCCAGCCTTCGGCGTTGCCGTCGCGCATCGTCGCGGCTTCGTAGCCGGTCTGGAGGAAGGTCATCTCGGTCTTGGAGCCCTGTTCGGCCAGGGTGACGGTCACCAGGGTCTGCGGCCCGGTATTGCCGTGGCTGTCCTGCTGGGTGAGCGTGAAGATCAGCTTTTCGGGCTCCTTGATTTCCCGGAACTCCCCGAACTCGCGATGCACCTCCCCGGTGGGAGACCGGAACTCCACCCACCAGCGCTGGCCCGGGCGGGCGTCGACCTCGCAGGCGTTGACGGTGAATCCTTTGGGGGCGAAACACGTACTGATGTCCTCGGTGCGCACCCAGTTTTGAAAGACAAGGTCGCGCGGAGCGTCGAAGATCCGGACGATCGAAATCGTCTCCGTGGCGTCAGTCATCGCGCTTTCCGTTCTTCTTCTCGAGTTCGGACTTCTTTTCCATGTCTGCGTTCTCCGTCTGCTGCTGGGCGAGTCGCTCCTCCAACTGGTCGAAGCGGTCGTGCCAGAGATGCCGGTAGGTGTGCAGCCAGTTGTCGATGTCGGCGAGCGGATCGGCCTTGATCTGGCTGGGTCGGCGCTGCGCGTCCCGGCTACGGCTCACGAGTCCGGCCGCCTCCAGGACGGCCACGTGCTTCGACACCGCACGAGGCGTCATGGCGAAGGGTTCGGCGAGCTCCGCGACCGACACGTCTCCGCTCAGAAGGCGTTCAAGGATCGCGCGCCGCGTCGGGTCGGCGAGTGCCGCGAACGCCGCGCTGAGCCTGTCACGGGCCATTGGGAACCTCCAAGTTCCGGAACTAATTAGTACCGTACGCCGCGTGACCAGAGGAGGTCAAGGCGTTCCGATGTCCGCTCTGAGAGGTACCGTGCCGTCATGCTCGCTCGAGACCTGGTGGAGGACTATCCGGCGGTGAGCGTCGACGCCGACGCTCTTGAAGCCGCGCAGCTGCTCGGCCGGCACCGCCTACCGGGCCTGGTTGTGACCGCCGAGGACCGGCGGCCCATCGCGGTGCTCCCGGCCTCCCAGGTGGTGAGGTTCGTGATCCCGAAGTACATCCAGGACGACCCGTCGCTGGCGAGGGTGATCGACGAGAAGGCTTCCGACCGGATCGTCCACGAGCTCAGCGGTCTCAGAGTGGGTGACCTGCTACCCGAACGCCGATCAGAGCTGCCCGTCCTCCACGCTGACGACACCGTGCTCGAACTCGCGGCCGTCATGGCGCGCTTGCGCAGCCCGCTGGTCGCGATCGTGGACGACGGTCACCTCACCGGGGTGGTGACGGCGTCCCGGCTGCTGGAGCTGGCGCTCCACGACACATGACCCTGTGGATCGCGGTCGCGGTCTTCGTTGGGGCGTACATCTTCATCGCCACCGAACGCATTCCCAGGCTCGCCGCCGCCCTGGGTGGCGCGGCCATCGTCCTGGCGCTCGGCGTGGTCGGCGCCGAGGACATCTTCTTCTCCGAGCACACCGGGATCGACTGGAACGTCATCTTCCTGCTGCTCGGCATGATGGTCATCGTCGGAGTGCTCCGCCAGACGGGCATCTTCGAGTACCTCGCGATCTGGGCGGCCAAGCGGGCCGGCGGAAACCCGTTCCGAGTGCTCGTCCTGCTCTGCCTGCTCACCGCGGGCGCGTCGTCCCTCCTCGACAACGTCACGACCGTGCTGCTGGTCGCGCCGGTGACGCTGCTCGTCTGCCAGCGTCTCGGCGTACGCCCGGAGCCGTACCTCATCGCGGAGGTGCTCGCCGCGAACATCGGGGGTACGGCGACCCTCGTCGGTGACCCGCCGAACATCATCATCGCCAGCCGCGGCGACCTGTCGTTCAACGACTTCCTCGTCAACCTGGCGCCGTTCATCGTGGTGATTCTGGTGATCTTCGTCGGGCTCTGCCGGGTGTTGTTCCGGCGGGCGTTCGTTGCCGACCCCGACCGGGTGGCGCAGGTGATGGCGCTGTCCGAGCGGGAGGCGATCACCGACGTACGCCTGCTCCGTCGCAGCCTGGTGGTGACGGGACTGGTACTCGCGGGCTTCGTCCTGCACTCGGTGCTGCACGTGGAGCCGTCCATCGTGGCGCTCCTGGGCGCCGGGCTACTCGTCGTCGTGAGCGGACTCAGCGCCGGCTCCTACCTGGAGGACGTCGAGTGGGAGACGCTCGTCTTCTTCATGGGGCTGTTCGTCATGGTCGGCGCCCTGGTGAAGGTCGGCGTCATCGACAGCATCGCGGGCTGGCTCGCCGACGTGACCGGTGACCGGCCGGCGCTCGCGGTCACGGTCCTGTTGTTCGGGTCGGCGATCCTCTCGGCCGTGGTCGACAACATCCCGTTCGTGGCAACGATGAGCCCGGTCGTGGCGCAGCTGGTGGCACCCGGAGCGCCGCTGGCCGGCTACACGGTGCTGTGGTGGGCGCTCGCGCTGGGCGCGGACCTTGGCGGCAACGCGACGGCCGTCGGCGCGAGCGCCAACGTGGTGGTCCTCGGGATCGCCAAGCGCAACGGCGTTCCCATCAGCTTCTGGGAGTTCACCAAGTACGGCTCGGTGGTCGCGGCGACCACGGTTGTGCTGGCCCTGCCGTACCTCCTGATCCGCTACCTCTAACCTTCTGCTCCGGATGTGTTGACTGTCCAACTGGCCTTGTTGGTTGCCCTGGCCAAGACTGGCCGTCCGTGAGGGGAGCATTCGCGTGCGCGAGGTACGACGAGGGGTGGCGGCGTGACGGGCTACCGTGCGGTGATCTGTGACCTGGACGGCACGGTGTACCGCTCCGGCGTCCCCTTCCCCGGCGCGGTCGATGCGCTCGCCCGGGTCCGGGCGGCCGGGGTACGCGTCCTGTTCGTGTCCAACAATCCGCTCCGCGACGCCGCGTCCTACGCCGAACGCCTCTCGAAACTCGGCATTCCGACGGAGCCGACCGACATCCTCACGTCGGGAGCGGTCATGGCCCGCTGGCTTCGCGCGCACACACCCGGCGCCCGGGTGCTGCTCCTCGGGGAGGACAGCCTCCGTACCGAGCTCACTTCCGCTGGCGCGAACATCGTCGACCGCGGTGAGGAGGCGGAGGTCGTCGTCGCGTCGTTCGACCGGACGTTCAGGTACGCCACCTGGCTGGAGGCGTTCCGGGCGATCCGCGCGGGCGCCCGCTTCGTCGCCACGAACCCCGATCCGACCTGTCCAGTGGAAGGCGGTGAGGTACCCGACTGTGGCGGCATCATCGCGGCGCTGGAAGCCACCACTGGGCACAGCGTCGAGGCGGTCGCGGGGAAGCCGTCCTCGCTCATGCTGGCTGCCGCGTTGGAGGCGCTCGGCTGCTCGGAGCGGGAGGTTGTGATCGTGGGGGACCGGGTGGGTACGGACATCGAGCTGGGCCGTCGCGGCGGCGTCGCGACCGCGCTCGTCCTCACCGGCGTCACCAGCCGCGACATGGTTGCGGACCTCGACCACCCTCCGACGTACGTGATCGAGAGCATCGCCGAACTCCCCGCCCTCGTCGCAGGTCAGCTCACCTGACGCCGTGAGGTGGGGAGTTGGCGCGTGAGGTGCGAACGGCCGACCGTCCGGTACGTGAGACATGAGGCCGCGCCTTCGAGGATCATGAAGGATTTTGGTCATATAGCGACGAAAAGTCTTCATGATCATGGTCCACCGGTCCGGCGAAGTTGATCAACGGTCCCGGATCCGGTTGCTCGCCGCTGCCGGCGGCCGAATAGCCCGCCGCTGATCAACTTCGTTCCGACGATCCGGAATAACCATGCGCTGGCGAGGGCATTTGAATAGGCCTCGCGGTATCTCCCGAGGACGCACGCTGGATTCGCCTTGCCTGGTGACGACTTGGCTCGCGGGGACCTGAGGACCTGGCGCGCGAGGACGCGAACTGGTCTTACATCCGCTGGACTTCAGTAAGACCGTGGAAACTCCGGGGTGTAATTGCACCCCGGAATCTCCACGAATGTGAGACGACGCATGCCACCCTCGACGCGCCGGGTCTTGCCCGCCGGAGCGAGCCTCAGTGGCTGGGGAGTTCGGATGGCAGGGGCCAGGGGTTCGCCTGGCAGCGCCCGACGCCCTTGGTCTGCTGCATCATCACCGGCGCCAGCTTGTCTGGTGACGGGCAGCCGAGGTGTCCTTTGCCGAGCGCGTGGCCGACCTCGTGGTTGACGACGTAATGCCGGTAGTTGGTCACGTCATCGCCGAACGCCGCCGCGCCGTTGGCCCACCGCTTGGCGTTGATCGCGACGTGGTCGCCCATCCGGCAGGAGAGTTCGCCCATGGTGTCGAGGGGCAGGCACATCTTGTCGGTCGTCGCCGGGCTGGCGATGACGATCGACAGGTCGACGTTCCCGCTGTCGACGCGTTCGAACGTCGCCATGCCGGCGGCCGCCCAACTCCTTGGGTCGCTGAGGGTTTTGTCGACGAAGCTGGCGACCTCGGCGGTGTCGAACGGCAGGCCTTCTTCGACTTCGACGCGGTAGCGCACCAGGTCGCCCCGGCCGAAGCGTGCGGTATGCCCGGCCGCGACAGCCAGCTTGCCCGAACCCCGCTCCTTGATGACGACGGGCGTGACTTTTGGTGTGACCTCAGGTGTCGCCTGCGGGGTGGCCGAGGTGGCCTGAACCGTCGGCGTGGGTGAGGCGGTCGAGACAGGCGGGCGGTCCTTGCTACGGGACGCGCGATTTGTGGGCGGGCGGGTCTGGTCGTCGGAGGTGCCGTCGGACGCCTGCGATGTGGCGGCGGTCGAGCTGGTGACCGAGGTGGCCTGGTCGCCGAGCCCGAACCATCCGGCGAGCACAGCCATTCCAAGGGTCGCCGTCGACAGCATCACCACGAAGGCCCGCCCGAGGCGGCGGCCGAGCGTGGTTCCCTGTGCATTGCGCTTTGCCATGCCCGACTCAGGCCTCCTCCAGTTCGGCCGACGCAGGCCCGCAGACACCCTAGTCGACCGGCGCGGCTCCGGTAATGCGGTGGAGAGCGAACGTCCTGGCCTCGCCCGCGGCATGGTCATACGCAGTGAGCCAACCTCCGTCGATCCGTACCGGATCGACGATGCGGTCACGTACGCCCCCCTGCTGGTCTACGTACCCCATCCAGACCGACCATCCACCTGCCAGCGCCGCCCGAAGAACTTCGATCGCTTCCGCCGATGCGGTCCGACGAAGCTGCCCGATCACCACGCCTTCAGGCCTGCTCGCGCGGGCCCGATCGCCAGCGCGGACGGCTCGCACAGCCGCGGCGAGTACCTCGGGCTCGGGTTCGCGTGGCCCACTCGCAGTCGCCCGTTGCGGGATTTCGGTGGTACGCCCGACCCGCTTCTCTGACAGCAACAAAGCTCCGTCGGGTGTCTCCGGGACCGGGCTGTAGCCGAGCGCCCGCAGCTCGTCGACGACCGCGCGCAACGGCTGGCGGGACACGACGACGGTCGGAGCGATCCGGCGCAGTCCGAGCGGGGTGGTACGCCGGTCGACCAGGATCGCCTCGAGGATGGACTCGTCGTCGCAGCGAAGGTAGGCGGTGGCGGTGCCCGCGCGAAGGTGGCCGTGCCGGCGGGCCACGTCGTCAATGAGGTACGACAGTGGCTGGGGTACTGGCGTCGCCGAATGCCGGGCGAGCAGGTCGTGGAGTTCGGCGGCGGTGCGGCCCGCGTCCAGCGCCCGGCGTACCGACACCGGGCTGAAGCGGTAGACGGTCGCGCCACCGTGGGACTCGACGTCGGCCATCGCCGCCAGGGAGCGGGCCAGGTCGGGTTGGAGCGGGCCGGGCGCCACTGCCGTGAGGTCGGCCTGGAGGAGTACGTGGTCGACGGGCTCGGGCAGATGTGGTCCGAGTGCGGCGGCGGCGTCCTCGCCGAGACGGAGGGCCCGCCCGTGGCTCGCGAGCGCGCCCAACCCCGTCACCCCGAGGAGAGCGGCCTCGCTCAGCGTGGCCTGGACCAGGTCGCGGACGAACGCCGTCATCCGGCGGGGGCGCCGCCAGCCTACCCAGGCCAGCACCGCGTCGACGGTCGGAGCGGTGCCGGGCGGGGCCTCGTCGAGCGCGGCCAGGACCAGCCGGCGAACCTTCGGTGCGACGGACCGGTCGGTCTCCGGCGCCAACGCGGACCGCGGCCGGTCGCGCTCGTCCCGGGTGCCGATCAGGTGGGGCACCCGCGTCATCGTCAGCCAGGTCTCGGCCAGGCGCGCCCACCGCTTGGCGGGATCGAGAGCGAGCCACAGGTCGTACGCGGGAGTCGGCAGCCAGGTGTCGTCCTCCGCGGCGGCGAGCATCCCGGCGGCGAAGGCACATTCGAGGAAGAACGCGGCGGTGGCCTCGTCCGCGTCCAACGTGGTGGCCGCGCGGCGGAGGTCCCGGACACCGAGGCCACCGGCGCGGAGCAGGGACGGCGGATCGGCGCCCCATGCGTCGAGCAGCTGCTCGATCCGGCGTACCGCCTCAAGGGTGGTGCCGGCGGCGGTCCGGTCGATCAGAGCCGGATCCCGGGTGGTGCCCGTGAGGGGTGGCGGGGCCAGCTCGGACTGCGGATAGAGCCGGCCCCGCAGGTGGAGGCCGATCTCGCGGGGGAGTACGACGGTGCGCGCGTCGATCGCGACGAGCAGCCCGCGGGCGAGGAGCTTCTCGACCGGGCTGCGGGCGGACTCGACGGTGACGGGACGGTCGGCGTCGGAGACGATGCCGACCGGCGGTCCGGCGGCGAGCCGCTCGGCGACCGACCGCGCTTCCGGACCCGCCTCGTCGAGGAGTTTGGCGATGGTGCCCGGATCGGTGAGCTCGGGGTCGCGGGCCGGTGGACCCAGACCGGCCGGATGCGGGCCGAGGAGTTCGGTCACGACCGGCGGGATGGCGAGTGAGTCCTTTGCGCCCCACACGAGGGCGAGCGCGCGAAGGTCGCGGAGGGCAGCGCGCAGCCGGGTCTCGGTGAACCCGAGCAGCGCTTTCAGGGTGGCGGACGTCACCGGCTTCGGCAGGACGGCCAGTCCTTCGATCACCGCGAGCGCGGCCCGGTCAAGGCGGTCGAGTACCCGGGCCACAGAGCTGCGGGTCTCCGACCGGACGGCGAGCTGGTCGATGTCGGACGGCAACGGCGTCACGAGGTCCGGCCGGGCACGGAACAGCTCCACGAGCTCGTCGTCGGTGAGCGCGCGGAGCAGGTCAGGAAGAGTCGTGGGCTCGGGGCCGTTTCTGGGCATCCCTTCCACCGTAGAGCGGCGCGCAAGCCGGGTGAAATGCGGCACTGCGCAGCCGGGCTCGGGGAAACCCCGGACAACCCCGAGGAGCGGCCAGGGTCGATCACCGGCCGTTCCCCGATGTGCCCGGCTGGCGGGAACCGGCACGGTGAGTACGGACATGAAAGAGGGACCGGTACCACCCGGTCCGACCGAATGAACGGGGAGACGCATGCCGGTGGCCGGCACCTTGACTGAACTCCACGGCATGCTGATGGATCTCCACCCTGCCGTCCTGGTCGGCCTCACCCTTCTCGCCGTCGCCCTCGAAACCTCGCTCTTCATCGGGTTGGTCATTCCGGGTGATTTGGTGCTGCTGGTCGCCGGGACCACCGCCACCACGCCGGGGCGCTTCGTCGCCATCCTGCTGGCCGGTCTCGTGGGCTCCCTGCTGGGAGAGTCGATCGGTTATGCGCTCGGACGGAGGTTCGGCGGGCGGCTGCGCTCCAGCCGGCTCGGACAGCGGCTCGGTGAGCACCGCTGGGTGAAGGCCGCGGAGACGCTCGAACGTCTGGGAGGCCGGGCGATCCTGGTCGCGCGGTTCGTGCCGTTCGTCCACGCGATGCTGCCGGTGATCGCCGGCACCATGCGGTACCCGTTCGGCCGGTTCATCCGTTGGTGCACCGTCGCCGGGGTCGGATGGTCCGCTTTGTACGCTGGCGCGGGTGCCCTGGCCGGCACCCAGCTTGATCAGATCAGGGGCTCGCTCGGGCTGGTGGGGTACGCAGTCGTCCTCGGGGTCGGCGTCCTCCTCGCCGTGAAGCTCGTCAGGCTCGCGGTGCGGAGGCGGCGTACGGCACAGCGAGCGCGCGGGCGGCCCTCGCCGGCGGCGACGCGACTGCCCCCGACGCGACTGCCGTCGCCACGGGGGCATCGGATCGACATGCGAGTCGCCGGAAGTGTTGTCAGCAGCAGTGTTGTCGGAAGTAGTGCGATCGGGATGGGAGGTGACCGGTGACCATACTGGCTTCGACGCCGCGGCAGCGGGCCGCGCGACCCACTGGCGTGCCGGGCCGCACCATGCCCGCCGGGTCGGCGACCGTCTCAGCGCCGACCGACAGTTCAGTGCCGAACCTCACCACACCGAACCTCACCACACCAGACCTCACCACCCCGGACCCCACCACCCCGGACCCCACCACACCGGCCGACCGCGACGGCGCGACCGCCGCCCGGCAGAGCGGACCTGGTGGCGTACGGCTGTCGTGGCGACCGCGACACGTCCTCGTGCTGGTCGCGGTGACCGCGCTTGTCGGCCTGCTCGCGTACGCGAACCGCGACGCGATCGACCTGCGACTGTGGCGTGAGCAGCTGCGTCCCGGTTGGGCGGCGCTCGCCTTCGCCGGGGTAGGTATCACCCTTGTCGGGAACGCGTTGAACCTGATGGGGGCGAGCCCCGTCCGGCTGCGGTTCTGGCGTACGTTCGCCGCGCAGGTGGCCGGCAGCCTGGTCCGTATCGTCTCGCCAGCGGCCGTTGGCGCGGCGGCCGTCAACGTGCAGTATCTGCGGCGGGCCGGCGTCGGAAGCGCGGCGTCGATCGGCACCGTCTCGGTGGCCCAGACCGTGCAACTCCTGCTGGCCCTGATCCTGCTCCCGCCGGTCGCGTTCGCCGCCGGTGCCAACCTGGTGGTGCTGAACGGCAACGGCGCGGTGATCGCCCTCGCGGCGGTGGGCGGCGCGGTACTGCTGGTCGTGGCCGGTTTCGTTGTCGTACGCCGATCCGCCCTGCTCGAGGCGCGGGTGCGGGTCCTGCTCGGGGAGCTCACCCGCTCGGTCCGGGCGATGGCCACTCGCCCGAGCCGCGCGGCGGTGAGCGTCGCCGGTGCCGCCCTCATCTCGGCCGGACTCATCACCGCGCTGTGGGCCTCCGTGCACGCTTTCGGTGGGACGTTGGGGCTGCTGCCGGTCGCGGGTGTCCTCCTGCTCGGGAGTACGGCGGGTAACGCGATCCCGGTGCCGGGTGGACTCGGGTCGGTCGACGCCGCCCTGGTCGCTGCGCTGACCGCCACTGGCGTCGGCCTGGGGGTGGCGTTGCCCGCGGTCGCGTTGTTCCGGCTGGTGACGCTGTGGCTGTTGCTGCCGGCCGGGTTGGTGAGCGTGGGGATGCTGCGCCGTCGCGGCGCGCTCTGAGCTTGCTGGGTTGTCAGAGGTTTCTCGGTCTACTCGTCATCTGCGCAGGGCTCGACGCTGGGGTGGCGGCGCATGGGTGGCACTGGCCCGGGTAAGTGCTTCGGCAAGGGCCTGTCGCCTGAGGGAGGGAGCAACGATGGCGAAAGTCGCGTTCCTCGTCGACGAGATGTTCGAGGACTCCGAATTCCAGGTGCCCTATGAGGCAATCAAGAACGCCGGTCACGAAGCCGTCATTGTCGGCATGGCGCCGGGCAAGAAGCTGACCGGCAAGAAGGGCATGAAGATCAAGGTGGAGAGCACGTCAGGTGACGTGCGGGCCGAGGAATTCGACGCGGTGGTGATTCCGGGTGGTTACTCACCCGACAAGGTACGCACCGACCAGAAGATGGTCGGATTCACCCGGCAGATGCACGAAGCGGGTAAGCCTGTCGCCGCGATCTGCCATGCCGGGTGGGTGCTCGCCGAGGCCGACATCGTGCGTGGACGGACGATGACGTCGTACCACTCGATCAAGACCGACATGACGAACGCCGGCGCGAAATGGGTCGACAAGGAGGTCGTCGAGGACGGCAACCTCATCACCTCCCGTACGCCGGACGATCTGCCGGCGTTCTGCGATGCGTTGACCAAGCGGCTCGCCTGAACAGGCGGGCCTCATCACAGCTCGGTCTCAGTGGTGGGGGCGGGCCCGACGGGCGAAGCCCGAGCGGGGCCGGAACCACACTGCCCTACGTGACTTGCTGCCGGGGACCATCCCCTCCCCGAAATCGATCAGCGGCCCCAGTCCGGGAGTCTCCTCGCGGCCTCCGCTCCGGATGTGGGGCCGCTGGTCATGCCAGCGGTTGGTGCCACTGATGCGGCCGCACCCGGGCAACCATCCCGGGCGCGAAACCGTCGACACGGGTATGAGAACGCGCGCCTTGATGGGTCGCCTCGCCTTGGTCCTTCTCCTTGGCGCAATGGTCGGTTGTGGGGAGCAGGCGAGTGTGATGACTGGTTCGGATGGCGGCGCAGGTGAGGATCTGGTACGCGGCCGGACATTCCTTTCCACACAGGTCACGGAATCCGGCAAGGAGTGGCGCCTCGTCAGCAGCACCCGCATCTCCTTGTGGTTCGCCGACGACGGCCGGCTGGTCGCCAACGCCGGCTGCAACACCATGCAGAGCCCGGTGAAACTTGCCGGCGGCACGCTCGTCGTCGAGGACCTATTGACCACCGAGATGGCCTGCAATCCGCCTTTCCGCCACGATCAGGATTCCTGGCTGGCGTCGTTCCTGGAAGCCAAGCCCCGCTGGCGGCTCGAGGGTGACAAGCTGACCTTGACATCGGGCAACACCCGGATCGCCCTTCTGGACCGTAAGGTCGTTCGGCCTGACCTGCCACTGGAGAAGACCCGCTGGCAGGTCGACACGCTCATCGATGGTGAGACGGCATCGTCGGTTCCCGGCACGACCAAGGCGTTCCTTGTTTTTTCCGATGGCAAGGTCACCGGTTCCACCGGGTGCAACCAGCTCAGCGGGCCGGCCGCCGTTGTCGGCAAGACGATCGAGTTCGGCCCGATCGTCACCACCAAGAGGGCCTGTCAACCCGACGTTGCGCGGCTGGAGCAGATCGTCCTCGCGGTGCTTGACGGCACTGTGCAGTTCAGCATCGACTCTGACCGGCTGCGGCTCGATCACCCTGGTGGTAAGGGACTCGTGCTCACGCCATAGGCGCGTTCCACGACCTGCTCGACGCCGTTGTCGTTGCTGTCCTTGGCGGACACCTTCAGCGTGACATACCCACCGCTGGCCGGGCGGTTGTCGACCTTCGCCACCCATGACCCGCCAGGTCCGGTTGACGCCGGCGCCTCCACCCAGGTGGCGCCGTCGTCGTACGACGACCAGGCCCTGACGTCGCTGACCGGTCCGGGTTCGTAGTCGGCCTGCCCGGCAAAGGTCAGCGTCACTGGGAAGTCCGGCTTCGCCGGCGCCAGGTTGAACTCGTCGACCCCGACGTCGTAGTCAGGCAGGAGGATCGGCAGTGCGACCGTGTCTTCACCGGCAGGACGCCCGGAACGAAAGCTGAACGTCGTTTCGGTGCTGAGCGACAGCCGCCAGTCGGGGTAGCTGCTCGTCCCCGCGAACATCCGTTCCGTCCGCACCATCACCTGGTAGTCGGCGGCCGGCTCGTCAACCACGGCTTGCCCGTACGCACCCCAGTCGCCCTCCCCGATCAGCTCGCCGTTGCGGTAGAGCTTCAGGCCCGCGATGTCACCGAAGCCGGCCCTGGGACCGAAGTGGTCGGGCTCGGAGTCCTGCCAGTGCGGGAACTCGAAGCCCATCAGGTTGCCCTGGCGTTCGGCCACGTGCAGGGGCGTGCCGGTCCGGTCCATGCGTACCCCGGTCTGCATGGGGTGTTTGAACCACCTGGTCGTCAGGGACTGGCCGGGCTTGAAGGACCGCACCGGGTCGTACATCGACGCGCCCCAGATGGGATTGGCGGAGGTGATCTGCCGCCACCCGGTGTCGCCCGGGGTGTAGTACATGTCGCGGCTCTGCGGCGTGCGTACGCGGTTGATGTCGCCGACCAGAGCTGCCGTTCCCCCGTCCCAGGGACGGTAGGCGACCGGCATGTCGGCGTACCCCAGCGCATCCGTCCCCGGGGCGTACCACGTTTCGCGGACGCGGCCGAGGTCCTTCGCACTCACCTTGTGGTTCTGGTTGCCGCGCACCTCGTCCTTGTCGAAGAACGCCAGGTTGTAGACGTACGGGCTGTCGGCCACCGCCGTCCAGGAGAGGCGGACCGGTCCGGCGGCGAGGCGTTTCCGCAGCATCTGCTCGTCTTCTGGGGTCAGCGTGAGCCCAGGTGCCGCGGGCACTCGGAGGCCGGCGGAGAACGTCGGCCGGACCGTCCAGCTCCAGCGGCCCGGCGCGTCCCGGCCGACGAGCACGGCACGGGCACCCGCCGCCGCGGCGTCGCGGAGGAGTTGCGGGATGCGGTTGCGGTCGGCGGACGGATCAGCGATGTGGATCAGCGCGAACTTCCCGCGAACGTCGGCCGCGGCCAGCGCCTCCGGCGTACCGTCTCCGACGTCGACCACCGGCGTTTCGCCAACCCCGTCAAGCGGTTCGCCCCACTCCATGGCGATGGGATCAACTGCCGGGCCCCGCGGTCCCGCCACCCGCATCGCGAGGTCGGGGGCGTACATCCGCAGGTAGGTGCCGAGTTCGAAGTGCCCGCGCCGCACGCGGGTGTCGTCGGGTACGACGTAGAGATCCTCGACCAGGCTGCCCGTCATGTATCCGCCGGACACCACCCAGTCGGTGCCCCAGCGGCCGTACACGAGCGACCCGCCGCTGGGTTCGATCGGGCGGTCGCCGCTGACGCTGACCCGCCGGCCCTTGCGGGCATCGAGGACGAGCGTCATGTCCTTGTCGACGGTGAGTTCGGTCCGGCCAGCGTACGTCACTGACTGGACGAGGCCGCCGGTTTCCAGTGTCGTGCCGGGGTCGCGGCTCGGCACCATGGCGGCGACAGAGTAGGCGCCCGCCCGAACCCGGTAGGTCACGTCCTGCCCGTCGAGGTAGCCCCGCCAGCCGGAGGGTACGTCGACGCTGAGGACGTCGAGGAACCCGCCGCGGGCCGGCGTTCCCTGGCGGTCGGTCGCGCGCACTGTGAGGTTCACCGTTTTCGGCTCCAGCCAGAAGCCGACCGGAGTCGTGATGACGGTGCCGTCAGCGGCGCGCGCGACGAGGCGGCCGCCGAACTCGCCGTACGCCGCCGCGGCCACCTTCACCCGCGGGTCGACGCTGACCTGGACGCTCGCACTGCCGCGCGCCGGAACCGTCAGCTTCGAGGCGCCGAGCGACACCATGCCGCGCGGTGCCGGGCGACCGTCCTGCCCAGTGACCGCGAGGTCGAGGTCGAGGGTGACGGCCTGGGATCCGACGTTCTCGAACGTCACCGGTCGGGTGATTGGCTTGGTGTTGGCGTGTGGCCAGGAGAACGTCGCGAGATCGACGGGGCCCTGGCTCAGCACGGTCTGGCGCAGCGCGCGCGGCACGTCGACGACCCCGGATCCCTGTGCGTACACGCTTCTGGTCGCTCCGGGGGTGGCCGCCGAGACCAGGAGTCCCTTGCGTTGTTGGGCTGACAGCTCCGGGCGGCGTTGTGCGAGGATCGCCGCGGCGCCGGCGACGTGCGGGGCCGCCATCGACGTCCCCGACATCGCGGCGTAGTGGTTGTCGCCCCGGCTACCCAGTGCCGCCGCCATGATGCCCACGCCGGGCGCTGCCAAGTCCGGCTTGACAGTGTGGGCGTTGAGCACAGGACCGCGCGCGGAGAAGCCGGCCGTCTCTCCCGACCGGTCGACCGCCGCGACGGTCAGCGCGCCTGGTGCGCAGCCGGGCGAGGCGATCCCTTCGCGCAGGCCGGAGTTGCCAGCCGCGATCACGAACAGCGTCCGGGTCTGGGCGGTGAGGCGCTTCGTGGCTTCGGCGAGCGGATCGGTGCAGTCGCCGGGCTCCGACGAACCCAGGCTCATGTTCACGACGTCGGCGCCCTGCTCGACGGCCCACTCCATGCCGGCGACGATCCACGACTCCTGGCCGCCCCAGGGTCCAAGGACCCGCCCGACCAGCAGGTCGGCACCCGGCGCCACACCCTTGCGGCTACCGCCCGCTGCCGCACCACTGCCGCCCACGATCGACGCGACGTGGGTACCGTGCCCGTCCTCGTCGCTGGCGTCGGTGCCGTCGGTGCCGTCGGTGCCGTCGGTGCCGTCGGTGAAGTCGGCGGCCGCCGTCACTCTGCCCTTCAGGTCGGGGTGCTCCGGGTCGTATCCGGTGTCGAGGATCGCGACCTTCGTCCCGGTGCCGTCGTATCCCGCCGCCCAGGCGTGCGTCGCCCCGATCTGCCGGACACTCCTGTCAAGGGTGGGTTGCACCCTGGCGTCAAGCCACAGTTTGCGGATCGACGTCGCCGAACGGCTGCGCGGGCTTCTGAGGTCCCGCCAGAGGTCGGCCGCCTTCCGCTTGTCCGCGGTGAGGGCGGCCGCGCCGATCGAGGACAGCAATCGGGTACGCCGGGTGCCGGCGGGCGTCGGTGCACTGGTCCGGGCGTCGCGGTAGGTCGCGATCAGCGGCAGCTCCTGGCCGCGCGCGTCGTCGTACCCCTGCTCGATCAGCCCCGTGACATTGAAGAGCCGTTCGTCAAGCCGACCTTGCGCGAGAAGGCTCGCCGCCGAACCCGGAACGACGTACAGGTCCTCGCCCACCCGGCGGGTGAGGTAACCGGCCGGATCGCGTTCCTCCGAAAGGACGACGGCCGAACGCCGTCCGTCTGGTTCGGTACGGACCTCGACCCGGTCGCCGGTGATGAGTGTGACGGTCGCCGTGGCCGCGGGTTTCGCCGAACCGATGACGGCGGTACTGCCGCCGTAGGTCAGTCCATTGCCCTGGCCCGTGCCCGCGACGACGGGAGACGCGGCAGCGGCGAGTACCGCCGACACGGCGGCGACCGCGGTGGCCAGGCGGAACGGGCGAGCGGTGAACGGGTTGGCGCGGCGCGTGACGGGCGTGACGTGCATGACGTCACGATCACAGAAGTGGCAGGGCGGCCTGAATACGTACCAGGCGTCAAGTTTCCGACATGGCTGATACTTGCCAGTGCCCTTGGGGTGGGAGGAGGCAGCGATGTTCGAGGCACTCGGACTGGACGGCGACGAAGAACGCGTCTATCTCGCGCTCGTGCCCCTGCCCTCCGCCTCCGCCGACGAGTTGGCGCCAGCGCTGGGTCTCACCCCGGCGAAGGTCGGCGGTTTCCTCCGCCGGCTCGAGATCCGTGGCCTCGCGTCCCGGCCGACGGTGGGACCCGATGGTGGACGGTACGTCGCGGCGTCGCCGACGGTGGCGCTCGGCGCCCTGGTGACGCTGGCCCGCGAGGAGCTACGGCGGGCCGAGCAGGCGGCGGCCGCCCTCGCCGAGCAGCATCGAACGGCGGCCCGTGCCCGGTCGGTCGCCGACCTCGTCGAGGTGGTCGCGGGAGCCGAGGCGGTCCGGCACCGGTTCATCCAGTTGCAGCACAGCGCGCGGAGGGAGTTGCTGGCGTTCGTCGCGGCGCCGACGTTCCTCGTCCACTGGTCTGAGAACGCCGCCGAAGACGCCGCCGTCGCGCGCGGCGTGGAGATGAAGGTGGTCATCGAACGCGCCCTGCTGGAGGAGCCGGGTGCGTTGGCGGAGGCGGAGCGGTCCATCCAGAACGGCGAGGAGATCCGGGTCGTCGACGCGCTCCCGATCAAGCTGCTCATCGCCGACCGGTCGCTGGCCCTGGTGCCGCTGATGACTGTCGACGGAACGGCGGACCACCGGGTCCAGCATGGGGCCGTCATGGTGCACGAGAGCGGCCTGCTCGACGGGTTGATCGCGTTGTTCGAGGGGGCGTGGGAGCGGGCCGCGCCGCTACGCCTGGGCGCGGACGTGGCGCGGCGAGACGACCCGCCGGACCGGGTGGGCGACGGGCTCACCGGGCTCACCGGGGTCACCGACCTCGACGGCCGGATCCTCGCACTCCTGCTCGCCGGCTTCACCGATCAGGCGGTCGCGAAGCAGCTCGACATCTCGACCCGGACCATGCAGCGCCGGCTCCGCGTCCTGATGGACCTGTCGGGTACGCGTACCCGGCTGCAGCTTGGCTGGTACGCCGCCCGCCACAGCTGGATCTGAGCGCGGCCGGACCGGCCCTGACCCCAGCCCCACGGGCGTCCGGATCAGGACGTCCGTCAGTAGTGAATCGGTCGCACTGTGCGAGCACCGTAGGGTCAAGGGGTGGCCTCAGATGTGCTGGTCGTCGGATTCGACCTGGATATGACCCTGATCGACTCCCGTCCCGGGATCGCGGCGGTATGGGACGCGGTGTCGGCACGCACCGGCGTTCCCATCGACAGCGAGCTCGTGGTGAGCCGGCTCGGCCCGCCGCTCGAGCACGAAGCGGCACATTGGTTCCCCCCTGAACAGGTGGCGGGCGCGGTCGCGCTCTACCGCGAGTTGTATCCCGACCTCGCGGTCGAAGCCGCCGAGCTGATGCCGGGCGCGGCGGAGGCGATCGCCGCCGTACGCCGGCACGGTGGCCGGGTGCTCGTCGTGACCGCCAAGAACCAACCGCACGCCAAGCTCCACCTCGACTATCTCGGGCTGGAGGTCGACGAGGTCATCGGCGGCGTCTGGGCCGAGCAGAAGGGCGAGGTCCTGCGCGAGCACGCTGCCACGATCTACGTCGGCGATCACCTCGGCGACGTCCTCGGAGCCCGGGCGGCCGGGGCCTTCGCACTGGGGGTGGCTTCTGGGCCCATCCCGGCCGAGGAGCTGCGCGCTGGCGGCGCCGACGTCGTACTCGCCGACCTCGCGGACTTCCCGTACTGGCTTGACGAGCACGTCCTCGAAGGTCGGCTGGCCGCCCTGGACGCCGGACTCGCCGAGCTGGGCTCGGTGATGGTCGCGTTCTCCGGTGGCGCCGACTCCGCGTTCGTGCTCGCCGCCGCCGTCCGTGCGCTCGGAGCCGACAACGTCGCGGCGGCGACCGCCATCTCGCCCTCACTCCCGGACGCCGAACTCGCGCCGGCCCGGGAGTTCGCGGAGTCGCTGGGCGTACGCCACTTCACGCCACACACCGACGAGATGGCCCGCGAGGGCTACCGCGCGAACGCCGGGGACCGCTGCTACTTCTGCAAGGCAGAGCTCCTCGACGTCCTCACGCCGGTCGCCGGTGAGCTCGGCATCCTCCACGTCGCGACGGGTACGAACGCCGACGACGCGCGGGCCGGGTTCCGGCCGGGCATCCGCGCGGCCTCGGAGCGGGGAGCGGTGACGCCGCTGAAGGACGCGGGGTTCACCAAGGAGCAGATCCGCGAGGTGTCGCGACGCTGGGGGCTCCCGACCTGGGACAAGCCGGCCGCGGCGTGCCTGTCCAGCCGGATCGCGTACGGCATCACCGTCACCCCGGCCCGGCTGGCACGGGTCGAGCACGCGGAGGTCGCGCTGCGCGCGGTGCTCACCGAGGCCGGCATGGTGGTCCGCAACCTGCGGGTACGCGACCTTGGCGACACCGCACGCATCGAGGTCGACTCAGACATCGCGGCCGCCGTAGCCGAGCTGGAAGAGGTGGTCGAGGCGGTCCTCGCGGCGGGGTTCGAGGTGGCCGAGGTCGATCCGCGTGGATTCCGGTCGGGTGCGATGAACGAGCTCCTTCGCGATCCCGAGCGCTACCGCTGACCGTCTGTTCGGAGGCAGTGCAGTGCACTAAGGAGTAGAACGCCGCAGGTCCGGGCGTCTACCCTGGGATCGGCCCCCGTTGAGTCGGGGGCTGTGTCATGAGACGCGGGGGCGCCGCTCCCGCCGACCCCAACGACAAACACGTGTTCACGCGAGCGAGGTCGATGTGCCGGCAGGCAAGGTGAAGTGGTACGACGCGGAGAAGGGCTTCGGCTTCCTCACCAAGGATGACGGAGGCGACGTCTACGTCCGGGCGTCCGCGCTGCCCTCGGGCGTGACCTCACTCAAGGCCGGGCAGCGGGTGGAGTTCGGCATTGTCGCGGGACGGAAGGGCGACCAGGCACTGTCGGTGCGCCTGCTGGAGCCGCCGCCCAGCGTGTCGAAGGCGATGCGCAAGAAGCCCGACGAGATGGTCGTCATCGTCGAGGACCTCATCAAGCTCCTCGACGGGCTCGAGGGCACTTATCGCCGCGAACGACACCCCGACCCCCGCACCTCCAAGCAGGTGTCGACGGTCCTTCGCGCCCTGGCCGACGAGCTGGAGCTCTGAGCGGCCGCGCGGACAGGGAAGTCGCGGGCTGCGCGGCGTCTAGAGGCCGCGCGGATCGCGAAGCCAGCCAGGGCTCGGGGAAATTCCCGGCGTACGGGTGATGCCGGGGCGATCAGTGCGTACCCCCGTCCACGGCTCCGGTGGGCACCGGCGCCGGCCGGGTCCCACCGGCGCGGGTCCGGGCGCGTAGGACGACGACGAACCCCGCGGCCATGCCCGCCGCGCAGAGGCCGAGGCCGAGTTGCGGGATCAGCGGGAGCACGATCCCGATTCCGCCGCCGATCACCCAGGCCAGCTGCAGCAGGGTCTCGGAGCGGGCAAAGACACTCGTACGTACGTCCTCGCGGACCTCGTGCTGGATCAGTGCGTCGAGCGAGAGCTTGCCTGCCTGCTGCGCGAAGCCCGCGGCGAAGGCCAGCGCCGCCACCGTGACCAACCCGTAGAAGAGCGCGGCCACCGCCGCGAGGATCGCGGCGCTGGCGATCAGTACCTGGATGACCACTTCGGGTCGACGGGCCCGAGCGAGCGCGCCGAGCGCCGTACCCACCAGGTTCCCCGCGCCGGCCGCGCCGACCACGATGCCGACCTGCAGGCTCGTGGAGTACCCCGTGAAGGGCACCTCGCGTAGAAGGAACGCCATGAACATCAGCAGGAAGCCGGACAGCGCCCGGAACGCGGCGTTCGCGCGGAGCGCCAGCGCAATGCGGGTGGGCACGCCCCGCAGGCTCGCTCCGATATCGCCGATACGGACGTCCTCCTCGCCCTCGGAGGAGTCGACGCGGCTCGGGAGCAGGATGGCCAGGATCGTCCCCGCCGTGAAGATCACGAAGGCGAACCGCAACGCCCAGCCTGGCCCGAAGTACGCCATTCCGGCCGCGCCCGCCGCGGCGATCCCGGCGCCGATACTGCCCGCCAGGGAGATGCGGGAGTTGGCGGTGACGAGCGCGACGTTGTCGGGCAGCAGCCGTGGGACCGCCGCCGCCCGGGTGACGTTGTGCGCCTTGGACGCGATGAGGCACCCGAACACCAGCGGATAGAGCCACAGCTCGCCGGTCGCCACGCCGCCCGCCATCACCCAGCAGAAGAACGCGCGCATCGCCATCGTCGAGCCGATCGCCCACCGGCGGCCACGGCGGAACCGGTCGAGGAACGGCCCGATCAGCGGCGCCACCACCACGAACGGCGCCATCGTGATCAGGAGGTAGAGCGCCACCCGGCCGCGCGCCTCGCCGGAGGGTACGGCGAAGAAGAGCGTGCCGGCGAGCCCGATCGCCATCGCCGCGTCGCCGCCGACGTGGAAGGCGTTGAGTTCGATCAACTTGGCGAGCCCGGACTCACCCATGCCCTGGGCGTGGGTGAGCCGGCGGATCCGGCGTACGACAGCGGTCGTGGCGCGAGACGTCGCCCGTCCCGCGCCAGAGCCGCCGGCTCTGAGCGCCTGGCCCGTGCGAGCGAGCCGACCTTCGGGTGCTGGGGAACCGGCCGCTGGAGGCGCGGGCACGGCATTCGGTGGAGCGGGCACGGGTTTCGGTGGTTCGGAATCGGCGACCGATGGTGCGGGCGGAGCCGGCGGGGGAGTCGCGCGGTCTGAGGTGGGTTCGAGGGGGCGGGTGCGGGCGAGGGCCGGTGGCTCCGGGCGGGGGTTCGTCGGATGGGCGATCGTGGGAACGTCGTCAGCAGCATGACGAGCGGCCGCCCGGCGCCCCGGAGGGCCAAGCGGCCGCCGCTGCGGGCGGGATTCGCCGGCGCTGGCGGCCGGCGGTCGCTGTCCGGGGTCGTGTGGCTCCACCGCTTCATCCTGCCTGTGTCCGGTCCTGCCGTCTCCTTCTCCCCTGGAACTCTCCGACCAGGTCCCGTAGTGCCCGCCCGACCAGGGTGGCCTGAATGATCACGTATACGTGGTCACTACCGGATTCACGTGGTGTCGACGCCATGTGAGGCAGGCAATGACCACGTATACGTGATCATTCAGGTGTGGCAGTCCCCGGCTCGGCTCGTGCCCGGAGGGTTCGAGGGGCGCTCCTCCCCGGTGCGTGCCGGCGCCATGCGAGAATCAGCCTTCGTGAGTACCATCACCCGGCGATCGTCCCGAGCAGTGCGGATCGACGCTGTGTGCGCCGACGCGGTCGAGGCCGCGCGCGCCGCTGCCCTGGAGGTGGCGGGTGCCGACGATCTGGGTGCCCACCTCGGTGCTGTCGCCGACGACGAACGCGTGGTCACGCATTCCTTCGCCTGTACCAACCCCGGCTATGTCGGCTGGCGGTGGTCTGTCACGGTGACGAGGGCGTCGCGTTCGCGGGCGGTGACGGTGGACGAGGTTGCCCTCCTGCCCGGCCCTGACGCGATCCTGGCTCCGCGGTGGGTGCCGTGGTCTGAGCGGGTACGCGCCGGAGACCTCGGCCCAGGTGATCTGCTGCCCACGCCACCCGACGACCGGCGGCTCGTCCCGGGCTATACCGGCGCGGACGAAGCACCCGATGCCGTGGCGTTCCGTTCCCTCTCAGACGAATTGGGTCTCGGCCGGGTGCGGGTGCTCTCGGTGGAGGGGCGCGACGAAGCGGCCGAACGTTGGTACGCCGGACCCGCGGGTCCCGACGACCCGATCGCTCAGGCCGCGCCTGCGCGGTGCTCGACCTGCGCCTTCCTGGTCAGGATGGCCGGTGGGCTGGGCACTGCGTTCGGAGTCTGCGCCAACGAGTTCTCCCCGAGCGATGGGCACGTGGTCGCGTTCGACCACGGCTGCGGCGCGCACTCTGAGGCGGTCCCGGCGGTCCCGGCGGCGCCGGCCGAGGGGCAAGCACCAGGTGCCACGGTGGAGCACACCCACGTGCTCGACACGCTGCGCTACGACGACGTGGAGTAAGAGGTCGCGCGGCCCCGCGACCGGACCTCAGTCCGCGTCCGGGCGGCGCAGTCGGGCACGGCGACGGCGGCAGTAGATGCTGCCGATCACCCCGAGCCCGGCGCCGGTGAGGCAGGTCCACAGCCACCAGTCGGCCCCCGCGTCGCGCAGGCGTCCCGCGAACGGCAGCAGCGCGAGGAAGGCCACCGCCCACGCGATCGTCCCGACCGTGACGGCGCGTACGCCGTCGACGTCGGCCGGCTCGATATGGGCCTGCTCGAGGAGGCGCGGATGAGGTCTGTCGTCCCGGCTCACGTTGTCGAGCGTAACGCGCCCGTTGCGCGAGTACGCCATCATCTCGGCGTGCCGTCCTGATATGAGGCGACCACGGGGACTGGCGGTGCAGGCGATTTCGTGGCTGCGCACCGGCTCTGGCATCCTGCCGCCGGGACTGTCGACGGCGGCACGTCAACCGGGCGCGACAGTGTGGGTTTCTTCGACAAGGCGAAAGGATCCGTGATGGCCGGCTCGGCGACAGGTTCCGTGGCGGTTAAGAGTTCCATCAACAGGCTCGACAGGTATTTCAAGAT
Organism: Actinopolymorpha alba DSM 45243; assembly: GCF_000373925.1. Classification (GTDB taxonomy): domain Bacteria; phylum Actinomycetota; class Actinomycetes; order Propionibacteriales; family Actinopolymorphaceae; genus Actinopolymorpha; species Actinopolymorpha alba. The sequence goes on from NZ_KB892775.1 coordinate 44,641, forward strand.
CACCGAGCGGGGCTCGACGATCGGCCGGGAGATCCGCGGCGGTTTCGTGACCTTCTTCGCGATGGCCTACATCATTGCGCTCAACCCGCTGATCCTCGGCACCGCCAAGGACGTCAACGGGCAGTTTCTCGGTGGCGGAGGCGAACCCAACATCGCCATGATCGCGGCGGCGACGGCCCTGGTCGCCGGTGTCGTCACGATCCTCATGGGGGTCGTCGCCAACTTCCCGCTGGCGCTGGCGACCGGTCTGGGCCTGAACGCCTTCGTGGCATTCGGTGTGGCGACCCAGATGACGTGGGCTGACGCGATGGGGCTCATCGTGCTCGAGGGCCTCATCATTCTGCTGCTGGTCCTCACCGGATTCCGCACCGCCGTCTTCCATGCCGTACCCCGCGAGCTCAAGACCGCGATCAGCGTCGGTATCGGTCTTTTCATCACACTGATCGGGTTCGTCGACGCCGGATTCGTACGCCGTACAGACAATCCACCGGTGCCGGTCCAGCTCGGCGTCAACGGTTTCCTCTCCGGATGGCCGGTCGTGGTGTTCGTCGTCGGACTCATTGCCATCGCGGTCATGCTGTTGCGGAAGGTCAAGGGCGCGATTCTCTACGGCATTCTCGGCGCGACCGTTCTCGCCGTGATCGTGGAGGCGATCGCGAAGGTGGGCGTGGGCGGACCTGAGAACCCCAAGGGATGGGGCCTCAACGTCCCGCGGATGCCGGAGAGTTGGATTGGCGTTCCCGACTTTTCGCTGCTGGGGAAGTTCAACCTGTTCGGCTCCTTCGAACGCATCGGCCTGGTCGCCGCGGCCCTGCTGATCTTCACCCTGATGCTCGCCGACTTCTTCGACACGATGGGCACGATGACCGCTCTGGGCTCGGAGGCCGGTCTGCTCGACAGCACCGGCAAACCGCCGCACACGCAGCGGATTCTCGTGGTCGACTCGATCGCGGCCGCCGCCGGTGGAGCCGCCTCGGTCTCCTCGAACACGTCGTACATCGAATCCGCGGCGGGTATTGGCGAGGGCGCCCGGACCGGTCTCGCCAGCGTCGTCACCGGAATCTGTTTCCTCCTGGCGACCGTCTTCGCCCCGATCGTCGAGATCATTCCCTACGAGGCCGCGACCCCCGCGCTGATCATCGTCGGCTTCCTCATGATGACGCAGGTCACCGAGATTTCCTGGGACAAGCTGGATGTCGCGCTGCCGGCGTTCCTCACCATTGTCCTGATGCCGTTCACCTATTCGATCAGTGTTGGTATCGGCGCGGGATTCGTGACGTACGTCGTGCTGCGGGCCGCCCGCGGCAAGGCGCGCGAGGTCCACCCGCTGCTCTGGGTGGTGGCAGCGTTGTTCGTCGTCTACTTCGCGATCGACCCGATCAAACAGCTCCTCAACATTTCGTGAGAGGAGGCTCGATGGACGAGACGGACTCGGGGCGGGCGATCCACGGCTCGGCCTTCCTGGACGGCCTCTTCGCGCTCAACGGGCGGGTCGCCATCGTCACCGGCGGGAGTTCTGGGATCGGGCGGGCGATCGCCGAGTCGCTGGCGCAGGCCGGCGCCGACGTCGTGGTGGTCGCCCGCGGCGAGGCGGCGCTTCGGGAAACCGTCGACGGGATTCGCGCCGGCGGTCACCGTGCCGCCTTCGTGAGTGCTGACCTTGGCGAGCGGGCGGAGGTGGAGCGGGCGGGCGACGAGGCGGCCGCGGTGTTCGGCGAGCCGGACATCCTCGTCCACGCGGCCGGGATCAACCTCCGCCCGCCGCTGGCCGACCTGACCGTCCAGGACTGGGACCTGACCATGGCTCTCAACCTGGACGCGGCGTTCCTGCTCGGGCAACGCTTCGGCCCCGGCATGGCCGAACGCGGCTGGGGACGGATCATCACGATCGGTTCGCAGCAGTCGATCCGGGCGTTTGGCAACAGCGGGGCGTACGGCGTATCCAAAGCGGCGGTGGCCGCGCTGGCGCGTTCGCAGGCGGAGGCGTGGTCGGCTCGTGGCGTGTGCTGCAACGCGATCGCGCCCGGCTTCGTGCGGACGCCGCTCACCGAAGCGGTCTTCACCGACCCGGCTCGGGAGGAGGCGCTCGCCGCCCGCACGATGGCGGGTCGCAACGGCCAGCCCGCGGATTTCATGGGCGTTGCGATCTTCCTTGCCAGTGACGCCTCGGCGTACGTCACCGGTCAGCTGATCTTCGTCGACGGCGGCTTCTCGGTCTTCTAGCGGCGGTCGCGCGGTCGGGCCCGTCTCACATCGCGTACACCCAACGGTTTCGGATGCTGAGAAGCCAGGCGCCAACCCCGAGTTGTCATAGGTTTCTCGGTCTCTTAGCCGAGATACCTATGACAACCCGGCAGCCTCCGGGACCCTGTCTCATAGCGCGGACAGATCTGAAGAAGCCCGCGCGTCGAACGCATGGCGGGGATGCGTCGGCTTCTTTGGCGAGACTCCTCCGCCACGTCAGGGTGACGCCGGCGCGGTCTCGCATAGTGAGCGATCTTGACCTGGGGCCGAGAGGCGGGACGCCCGGGGTGTTGCTTTCCGGATGAGGTGGGAACGGTCTCACAATCCGGGCGCCTGGTACGCGGATCGCCGCGAGGTTGATCAATGGTTCGCGATTCGGGCATCTGCCGCGAAGGCGGCTCGAGTTCGACACCGTTGAACGCATTTCCCCGCGTACAAGCAGCAGGCCGGCCACGACCGAGCGACCAGAACCGGCGAGCGTTTTCCGGAATATGAGCGGCGCCAGATCGTTAGCAAAGGTAATGAGGTACGCTAACGACATGCCATCATCAACTATGCCCGCGAGGTCTGACGCGGGCCTCGCGAGTACGCTTCGGATCTCCGTCATGCGGTTGGCCCGCCGCCTTCGCAGCCAGCGGGCCGCCGATCACCAACTCTCAGCCAACCAACTCGGCGTCATGTCGACGCTTCACAGTCACGGGTCGTTGACGATCGGCGAAATCGCCGCCTTCGAAAAGGTGCGGCCGCCATCGACCACCCGGACGGTCACCTCTCTTGAAGATCTCGGTCTGGTCGTGCGCGAAGCGCACCCGACCGATCGCCGCCAGGTTGTCGTCCGGTTGGCCGAGACCGGGCGCCGGATCCTCGCCGAGGACCGCAAGCGTCGCGACGCCTGGCTCGCGCAGCGCCTTCACGAACTTTCCCCTACAGAGAAAGAGATTCTGCGCTCGGCGGCGCCGATCTTGGAGAGGTTGGCCGCGGCGTGAGCACGATGTTCCGATCACTCCGGAACCGCAACTACCGTCTCTTCGCCGCTGGCTCAGCCGTTTCGAATATCGGAACGTGGCTTCAGCGGGTTGCCCAGGACTGGCTGATCCTGCAACTCACCGCTGGCAGTGGCATCGCGCTCGGAATCACCACCGGGTTGCAGTTCCTGCCGTTCCTTCTCATCGCGCCGTTCGGCGGCGTGATCGCCGACCGGTTCTCCAAGCGCAGAGTGCTGCAGTGCACGCAGGTCAGCATGGGGATCACCGCGGCGGCGCTGGCGGTGCTCGACCTGACCGGCGTCGTGCAGGTGTGGCACGTCTATCTGCTGGCGTTCCTCTTCGGGATGGCAAGCGCCATTGACAATCCCGCCCGGCAGTCGTTCGTCGTCGAAATGGTGGGCAGGGACGACCTACCGAATGCGGTCGGCCTCAATTCCGCGTCCTTCAACGGCGCGCGGGTGATCGGGCCCGCGGTGGCCGGGTTCCTCATCGTCTTTGTAGGCACCGGTTGGGTCATTCTCATCAACGCGGTGACGTACGCCGCGACGATCTGGGCGATCGCCAAGATGCGCCCGTCAGAACTCCACACCACCGAACCCGTTCCGCGTAAGCCCGGCATGGTCCGGGACGGTCTGCGCTACGTGCGGGGGCGACCCGACCTGATGCTGGTGCTCTGGGTCGTCTTCTTCGTCGGCTGTTTCGGCCTCAACTTCCAGATGACCAGTGCGCTCATGGCCACCCAGGTCTTCGGTAAGGGGGCCGGGGAGTTCGGCATGCTCAGCTCGATCATGGCGGTCGGCGCGGTGGTTGGGGCGTTGGGTGCCGCGCGGCGCGGTGTGCCGCGGCTGCGCACGGTGGTTGGGGCGGCGGTGATCTTCGGGATCCTGGAGATCTTCGTCGGGTTGATGCCGACGTACAGTTCGTACGCCGCGATGCTCCCGCTGCTCGGATTCGCTCAGCTCACCATGATTACCGCGGCCAACGCGATGATGCAGTTGACGGTGGTCCCCGACATGCGCGGCCGGGTGATCTCCCTCTACAGCATGGTGTTCATCGGGAGCACTCCGCTCGGCTCGCCGATCATCGGCTGGATCGGTCAGGTCTTCGGCGCCCGGTGGACGTTGATCGGTGGCGGCCTGGTGAGCCTGATCGGCACGATCGTGGTCGGTTCGATCCTGCTGCGTCGCCAGGGACTGGTGCTCCGGGCCCATCTCCGGCCACGCCCGCACATGCACGTGTGGTCTGCCAAGGACTTCGTCGAGCCCGCGCCGTCCAGGGCGACGGAAGCGGACGTGGTCCTCGAGTTGGAGAGCGAGGCCGCGACGGCGGAGGTGGCCGAAGTGCCCCGGCCGGACAGCCCGCCCGGTGTGGACCTGTCCGAACTCGAGTCCGAGCGGCGGCCAGCGCGGGCGGGCGCTGGTACGACGGACGCTCGGTCGCTGGGGCCGGACTCCGACGGGGAGCTGGATCCGGCAGGTGAGCCGGTCGCGGTGACCAGCCGGGCCGACGGCGCTCCGTCTGAGGTCGGCGTTGCACCGAAGCGGGACGCGGTGTCGGCGGCCGGTGAGAAGGTGTCGTCATGGAACTCACCCGCTACCGCTCGCTGCGCGCGGCCGACGCCGCACGACACGTTGGCGTGGCGGCGAAGGGCCGCGACGCGCCGATCCCGTCGCACGGAGGCTGGGCCGTCGAAGACGTCCTGACCCCGGTGGCCGGGTCCTGGTGCCGACCGGCGCGTGCCTCGCGGTAGTCGCGGTCGGTGCCAGGATGCGGTTGTTCGTCGCCGTCGTACCCCCCGCCCGGGTCCTCGATGACGTGGCGGAGATGGTGGAGCGGCTGCGCGCGCTGCCGGGGGTCGACGAGCGGTTCCGCTGGACGCTGCCGGCCCAGTGGCACCTCACGCTGGCGTTCCTCGGTGACGTTTCCGAGGAGGTGCTGCCGGAGCTCGAACGCCGGCTGGCCCGCGCCGCCGAAGGCTCTGACCCGCTGCGGTTGCTGGTGCGGGGCGGTGGCGGGTTCGGGTCAGCCCGGCGGGCGCGGGTGCTCTGGACCGGGATCGACGGGGACGTCGAGCCGCTGCGGCAGCTGGCCCGGTCGGTCGGGGCCGCGTGCCGGCGGTCCGGCCTCGACGTACCAGAAGGCAGGTTCCGCGCCCATCTGACGCTCGCGCGGCTGCGAGAGCCCTCTGACGTACGACGGCTCGTGGAGTGGATGGCAAGCTACGCCGGTCCGGCCTGGGTCGCGCGCCGACTCGAACTCGTCCAGTCTCACCTGGGGCAGGCCGAGGGACGCCGGTCGCAGTACGAAACAATCCGGGCCTGGCCGTTCGGGCGTTCAGGCGATTAGACCGGTCACGCGGCCTGTCCGAGATACCGCAGGTAGGCGTGGAGGACGGCCGAGGCCTTCAGTCGCCGCAGGCTACTGCGGTGGAGTTCCCGTGCGCGGTTGGTGAGCTCGTCAAGGACGCGGTCGGGGTTGCTCGTCGAGCGCAGTTCGTTCACGACCGCGTTGATCGTCGCGAGCGGGTGGTTGCCCCGGCGTAGAAGCGCGATGACCCGCGCCGTGTCCAGCTCTGCGCGGCTGTAGTTGCGATATCCCGTGCTGGGTTCGCGGTCTGGCTTCAGGAGGCCATGGGTCTCCCATAGCCGGAGTACCGGTGGTCGTACGCCCACGGAGCGGGCGACCTGGCCGATGCGCGTGCCCTGAGGTGCGTTGGCTGGCGAGGCCGTGGGCGCCGACAGGGTGGTGTGCGCCGCCAGGATGGTGCCGAGCGCCTCGTGTACGGCGGCCAGCTCACGGCGTTCCCGGTCCAGCCGGGCATGGCTCGCGTCGAGCGCCGCCAGTGCGGCCTCGAGGTCGCCGGCGTGGACGGCAGGCATGACGACGCGGGCGGTCGGCCAGCCGTGGCCGGCGGCTACCTCTCGTGCTGTCGCCAAGGCCTCGGCGTGTGCGCTGGTGAAGATGCGGTAGCCGCTGGCCGTGCGTTCGACCGGCGGGAGCAGCCCTGCCTCCACGTAGTTGCGGACCTGCTGCACCGAAACGCCGGCCGCCCGTGCGAGGTCGATCGCCCGCAGTCGGTCGTTCACATCGCCTCCCCATCCGTCGTGTGCCGGCCGCACCCACCGTAGCCCTTTCATGGTGATTGAGACTTTTAGGGCATATCGCCGACCTGCTTAGCCTCCGAGGCGAAGAAAGTCTCCCATAGCAATTGAATGAAACAATTGATGTATTGATGCCGAGCCGTGGTGCCGGCACCACTGAAAGCTGAAACTGGGAGGCGGCGAACGTGAAGTTCCTTCTCGAGGTCAACGTCGACGATGGGTGGACGGCAGAGGACGCCACCCGCGAGCTGGGCCGGATCCTGCGCTATTGGGGTGGGAATCTTGGCCACTACCCCTTCAAGTCCGGTGATGGTTCGGCCATCTACGACTCGGACTATCGCGAGGTGGGTCAGTGGCGCCTCGTCGCGACCAGCGAGACCTAGGCCGCTGGCCTGGCAATACGGCCGCATTGTAAAAACGCCGCACTGTGCAAGGATGACGCGGTGCCCAAGAAGGTCGACCATCACGCGCGGCGTACGCAGATCGCCGACGCTCTGATGAGGGTCGCCGCCACCCACGGGCTCCAGGCGGTCAGCCTGCGCCATGTCGCCGCTGAGGCCGGGGTGTCGACCGGCATGGTGCAGCACTACTTCCACACGAAGGATCAGATGATGACCTTCGCCCTGGACGCGGTGAGCGACAAGGTCCAGGCCCGGCTCGAAGCCGACGCGGCCGGCCTACCGGAGGAGCGGGCACCGCGGGCCGTCGTTCGCGCGCTGGTCGTCCAGTTGTTGCCGCTGGACGAGCCCCGCCTGCTCGAGGGACACGTGGCGCTGGCCTTTCACGCCTACTCCGCCGTCAAGCCGGCGATCGCGGCGGACCTGCGGGCGAACTCCCGGCTGATGCGGGCATTCATCGCCGACCAGGTGCGCGTCGCGCGGGCGACGGTCGACGACACGGACCGCATTGACCCCGACCACGCGGCGACGGGGCTGCTCGCGCTCGTCGAGGGGCTCTCCATGCAGGTCCTGGTGGGATACCACTCCCCGGACGCCGCTCTGGCGGTCCTCGACGCGCAACTCGACGTCATCTTCGGCCAGTCGGCTCGGCCGGACGGGCAGACCGCCGAAGGCTCGACCACCGAAGGTTCGCCGGCCGGGTAGCCTCCTGGACGTGAATCCCAGGTACCGCCGGCTCGTCATTCCCGGCGTTCTCGGACTCCTGCTGCTGATCGTCGTCGTTGCGGCGCTCCTGCGGCCCTGACCGGCACGCCCTGACCAGTACGCGCCGACCAGCACGCCCCGACCAGCACGCCCTTACAAAGCAGCCGATGACGGATCTGTGACGGTCGGGCTCGACCGATACCAATGTCCGTTGAATGGGGCGAAGATGCAGAGGTGCCTACCTCGATCTCCCGTTCGCGGGCCGCGCTCGCGGGCGTGCTCGCGACGGGTGCCGGACTCGCGGCCGCGGAGTTGGTCGCCGGAGTGGTCGGTGGTGCGCAGTCCCCAGTGGTCACGGTCGGCGCGGCGTTCATCGACGTCATCCCGTCGGGGCTGCGGGAGTTCGGGATCACGCTCCTCGGCACGGCCGACAAGCCGGTCCTGATCACCGGCATCCTGGTGGTTCTCGCCGCGTTCGGCGCTCTGGTCGGGATGGTGGCGGCCCGCGTACGCGGTGTGGGAGTCGCGCTCCTCGGCGTACTGGCCCTGGTCGGGGTGGTCGCGGCCGTCACCCGGCCGGGCGCTGGACCGGGCGCGGCGATCCCGTCCGTGGTGGCGTGGCTGGTCGCCGTCTGCGTCCTTCTGTGGCTCCTGCGGATGTACGCCGTGGGGGCCGGGCGCGAGGCGGAGGCGGAGCGCCGGGTCACGCGGCGGAACCTGCTGTGGACCGGCGGGCTCGTCGTGGTCGGCTCGCTCCTCGCCGTGGGTGTCGGCCGGGCCTTCGCCGGTCGCCGGCTCGCGGCGGAGCAGGCGCGCTCGGCCCTCCGGATACCTGAGCCACCCACGACCGCGCCACCCGCCCGCGCGAACCTCCCCATCCCGGGCATCACTCCATGGCAGACACCGAACGACGTCTTCTATCGGATCGACACCGCGCTCTCGGTGCCGATGATTGATCCGGCGGAGTGGCGGCTGCGCGTCCACGGGATGGTGGACCGGCCGCTGGAGCTGACGTTCGGCGACCTGCTACGCCGCCGGATCGTCTACCGGTGGGTGACGCTGACCTGCGTGAGCAACGTGGTTGGTGGCGACCTCGCCGGGAACGCCCTGTGGACCGGGGTCCCGATCGCGGACATCCTGGCCGAGGCGGGTGTCCACCGCGACGCGGACGCGGTGCAGTCGACGTCCGACGACGGCTGGACCTGCGGCACGCCGCTGTCGGCGCTCACCGACGGCCGGCCGTCGTTGCTGGCGTTCGGGATGAACGGCGCGCCGCTGCCGTTCGAGCACGGCTTCCCGGTCCGGATGGTGGTTCCCGGGCTCTACGGCTACGTCTCGGCGACCAAGTGGGTCGTCGACATCGAGGTGACCCGGTTCGACCGCTTCACGGCGTACTGGACGACCCGCGGCTGGGCCGAAAAGGCGCCGGTCAAGACCGCCTCGCGGATCGACGTACCCCTGACTGGTGCGACGGTGCGTACAGGTCGGGTCGCGGTCGCGGGGGTCGCGTGGGCGCAGCATCGCGGCATCACCCGGGTGGAGGTGCGGGTCGACCGCGGACCCTGGCAGGTCGCGCGGCTCGGTGGTGAGCCCACCAAGGACTCCTGGCGGCAGTGGGTGTGGACGTGGGACGCGACGCCGGGCGCTCACGAGTTGCAGGTACGCGCGACCGACGGGACCGGGGTGACCCAGACCGGCCGGCTGGCGGACCCCGTACCCAACGGCGCCACCGGCTGGCACACCATCGACGTCCAGGTCAGCTAGTCGATCGGCTGACCCGTGCGGCCGGGGTTCGCGCCTTCCGGCGGCGCCGCCGAGGGGGCGTACGGCAGGTCAGCGCAGGTGGGAGGCGCCGTTGAGGTCGATGATGGTGCCGCTGGCGAGTTCGGCCTGGGCGGACGCGAGATAGAGCACCGCCGCGGCCACATCCGCGGGTGTGGCGACCCGGCCGAGCGGACTCTGGGCGCGGATCGTGTCTCCCTGCGGCCCGGCCAGGACGTCGGCGGCCATGTCGGTCTCGACGTATCCAGGTGCCACCGTCGAGACCGCGATGCCGCGCGGGCCGAGCGCTCGGGCCAGCGACTGTCCGAGGGAGTTGAGGCCCGCCTTGCTGGCGCCGTACGCCGGTTGGCGTGGCTCACCGCGGAAGGCGCCCCGCGACGACACGTTGACGATCCGCCCGCCGCGCGGCATGTGCCGCACCGCGCACCAGGCCAGGTTGGCCGGGCCGAGCAGGTTGACCGCGAGCGTCCGCTGCCAACTCTCCTGCCACTCGTCGTACGACACGTCCTCGATCCGGTGCTCGACGTAGATGCCGGCGTTGTTGACGAGGACGTCGATCCGCCCGAACTCCTTCACCACCGTCTCGATGATCGACGCGACGGCCGTCGGGTCGGCGAGGTCGCCCTGCACAGTCAGGTGACCGTCGCCGGGCAGCGCGGCGCGGACCTTCTCGGCGAGTTCCGTTGAGCCGCGGTAGTGGAGCGCCACCCGGTCACCCGCCGCCGCGAACGCCGCCGCTACCGCTGCCCCGATGCCCCGTGACGCGCCGGTGACAAGAACCGCTCGCTCGCTCATGCCCTGTCCTCCTCCTGCCAGACTGCGGGTGCCGTCGCCAGTCTGGCGTACGCCGCGCAGCGCCGAGCGCCCGGTCGGGGGACGGGGTACGGGGCGGGATGAGGCCTATTCGAAACCCCTCACGCCGACAGATCGCGGCATCGTGAAGGGGAGCGGGAGCCGCGTTGGTGGAGGTGTCGCGGCTTCTTTGCCGAAACTTCTCCGCCACTTCATCGCAACTTCGGGAGGCGATCTCGCAGAGCGAGCAACTCTCGACGCAGGTCAAGATCAGAGCGCGGTGAGCACCAGCGGGCCGCCCTCAGTGATGGCGACACTGTGTTCGACGTGGGCGGCGCGGCTGCCGTCGCTGGTGCGGAGCGCCCAGCCATCGTCGGCGACGACATACTTGTCCCGCCCGCCGGCCATGAACATCGGCTCGATCGCGATCACCAGTCCCGGCTTCAACGGGAACCCCCGACCCGGCTTGCCGGTGTTGGGAACGGAGGGATCCTCGTGCATCTTCCGCCCGATTCCGTGACCGCCGAAGTCGGCCGGTATGCCGTAGCCGGCGCGCCGACCGATCGCGCCGACGGCGTGGGAGATGTCGCTGAGCCGGCCGCCTGGTCGAGCGGCGGCGATGCCCGCGTCGAGCGCCTCCTGGGTGATGCTGATCAGCTGTTCGTCGGCGGGATCGGGTGTGCCGACGATCAGGCTGATCGCCGAATCACCGTGGAAGCCGCCGATCTGCGCGCCGCAGTCGATGCTGAGCAGGTCGCCGTCCTGGAGCCGGTAGTCGTCAGGGATCCCGTGGACGACGACGTCGTTGACCGACGCGCAGATCACCGCTGGGAACGGCGTCGGAGCGAACCGCGGGTGGTAGTGGAGGAACGACGACCGCGCCCCGGCGTCCCTGATGATCGTGTGCGCCAGTTCGTCCAGCTCACGCAGCGAGGTGCCGATGCGAGCATGCTTCGCGCAGGCGTCGAGAGCCTGGGCGACGATGCGTCCGGCCTCCCGCATGGCCATGATCTCGTTGGCCGTCTTGAGCTCGACCATGCCGGCACTCCTCGTCGGTTCTGGTGGGTTCTGGTTCAGTTTGTTCTGGATGGGTCGGTGGCGTTCGGGCCCTTGGTTTCCCTGCGGGCGGAAGCCCGCGTCGTCGCGCGGCCGCTGCGCCAATAGTTATACCGGTATTAGTATCACGGTCATGGTCCGACAACCCTTGGGGCCGGCCGACCGGCAGCGTGGCCTCAGGCTGGGCGCCGCGCTACGGGACGCGCGCGGTCGGCGCAGCATGGTTGAGGTCGCCGCGCGGGCCGGGATCTCGGTCGAGACCGTCCGCAAGATCGAACGCGGTCGGGTGCCGACCCCGGCGTTCTTCACCGTCGTGGCGCTGGCCGACGCCGTCGGGCTCCCGGTCTCCGAGCTGTGCCGGATCGTCGCCGACGACGTCGAGGGCCGGCCGGACGTGGGCGCCGACGCCGGAGCCGATGTCGGCGCGGCCGCCAGTGCTGTACCCGCTGCTTTACGGCGTACCAGCTGACTGGTTGCTCCTTGACAGGCGAATCCCTACTCTCCTTCGACTTCACCGCCACGGCGGGATGGGCGGAGGAATACGCCGTGCATCTCGACAAGGCGGTCGCAGCGTGGTCGACGCCCGATGCAGAAGGGAAGAAGTCGCCAGCTGATCGCGGCGAAGCGCGAGCCTGGCCTGTCGAGGCGCCCTGGTTGTCAGGACGCCGACTGGGCGGCCTGGATGAGGGCCGCGTTGTGCGGCGCGGGCGTGCCGTCGGGGAGGTGGAAGGTGTCCTCGAACCCCACCCGGCAGGAGATACCCAACTGGCGGGCCCGGCGTAGGACCGGCCAGGTGTTGGCACCGTCGCCGTGCAGCAGGCGCGGCTGGTCGACACCGTGGCGGTCGAGGAGTTCGAGGATGCTGCGGGCGTCGTACAACGCGAGCATGCTCGGCCGGTCGATGGGTTCGATGAGGATGCGGGCGGCCAGCGTTCGCAGTGGTCCGCGGACGAACTCCTCCGCCGCTGTGATGGTGAACAACCCGACCTCGACGGCGACGCCGCGATCCCGCAGCACGCGGGCCACGTCGAGCGCGCCGTCCTCGTGGGCGTTCACCGAGGCGGAGTTGGGGAGTACCCGCCAGCGGGAGATGGTGACGGCCCGCCGGTGCGGGTCCGGCTCGATCCACGCACCGGTCGTGACGCTGATCGGAGCGCCGGGCACCGACGCCCGAATCGCCTCGATGGCAGCGGCGACGTCGGCGGGTTCGAGGGACTCCTCGCCGTCGCCGCGCCGCGGGTGGACGTGCACCTCAGTGGCACCTGCGGCGACCACCCGCGCGGTCTCTCCGGCCAGCTCGGCCGGGGTGACGGGCACACTGGCGTACACGACATTGGAGTGCCCGCCGTTGAGTGCGGCGACCAGGAGCCGCGTCACCAGGCGTACGCCTCAGGGGCTGGGCCACCCGGGCCCGGGAACAACTCGTCGAGACGTTCGAGAACCTTCTCGTCGAGGGTGAGGTCGACTGCCGCGAGGGCGCCGGTGAGCTGGTCCATCGTTCGCGGCCCGATGATCGGCGCCGTCACCCCGGGTTGATGGAGAAGCCAGGCGAGCGCGAGGTTCGCGGGTTCGGCTCGTAGCTCGGCGGCGAGGTTCTCGAACGCCTGGATCGTGTCGCGATGTGCCTCGACGTACGTCGAGGCGCGGCCGCCCTGCGAGCGGTTGCGGTCAGACTTGGCGAGGATTCCGCCGAGCACGCCACCATGGAGGGGACTCCACGGGATGACGCCGAGGCCGTACGCCCGCGCCGCGGGCAGCACCTCGAGTTCAACGCTTCGCTCGGCCAGGTTGTAGAGCGACTGCTCGGAGACCAGACCGAGGAAGTTGCGGCGTACGGCGGTCTCCTGCGCCTGCGCGATGTGCCAGCCGGCGAAGTTGCTGCTGCCGACATAGAGCACTTTCCCTTGCCCGACAAGCGTCTCGAACGCCTGCCAGACCTCGTCCCACGGAGTGTCCCGGTCGATGTGGTGCATCTGGTAGAGGTCGATGCGGTCGGTCTGGAGTCGCCGCAGCGAGGCCTCGCAGTTGCGGATGATGTTGCGAGCCGAAACGCCCTTGGAGCCGGGCTCATCGTCCATCGCGCCGTAGACCTTGGTGGCAAGGACGGTCCGGTCGCGCCGGCTCGGATCACCGGCGAACCATCGGCCGAGGATTTCTTCGGTGAGGCCCTTGTTCTCCCAGCCGTAGACGTTGGCCGTGTCGGTGAAGTTGAGGCCCGCGTCCAGGGCGGCGTCGAGGATGGCGTGGGCTTCGGGTTCGGGAGTCACCGGGCCGAAGTTCATCGTGCCGAGGCAGAGTCTGCTGACCAGGACGCCGGTCCGTCCGAGGTGGGTGTACTCCATTACGTCAGCCTGGTAGCTGGGGGCGGACTGAGGCAACCCCGTTCAGGTAAACGCCATGCCGGAACCGGTCGGCTGGTCGGCCGGTGGCCCCACGATCGGTTCCGGTTGCGCGCTCAGGCGCGCTGGACCCGGCGGCGCGGGAGGTTCCGGGGGAGGGCGGCGACGGTGACCGCGACGAGTGTCAGCAACGTCCCGATGACGGTGGTCGTGGTGAGGTGGGCGGTTCCGGTGGGAACCATGCCGTCGAGCACGAGCGCGCCCACCAGCTGTCCCGCGACCGTCCCCAGGCCCAGCAGGAGGACGCCGGTGATTCGGACGACGGCCGCCGCGAGGCTGATGAACGCGATCCCGAACAACCCGCCCAGGTAGAGCACCGGCTCGGACGGCCATCCTCCGGGGAGACCCCTGGCGGCGATGTCGACCGTCGCGGCGAGCAGAAGCCCCGCCGTCCCGACGCTGAAGTTGACCAATGCGGCGACCAGGGCGCCGGCGAGTTGGTTGGTGGCGGGACGCGGCGCGGTTGCCAGTGTGGTGCCGCGTGCGGGCTCTGGGTGTGTGTGGTCCGGTCCCGTCGTGGTCGTGGTCGCGGGCGTGGGCGTGGGCGTGGGCGCAGGCGTTGGCGTGGCCGGGACGGGCGTGGGCGTGCGTGTGGCGGGCGCCGGATCGCTGGCGTTCGCGCGTACTGGACTCGCGGAGGCTACCGCTCCCACCCAGCCGTTCACGGCCTGTTGCCACGCGGTGCCGATCCCCGCGAGCGCCGGCAGCAGGGCCAGGACGAGGGTCGACGCCGTACCCAGCTCATCCGACACACTGAGCAGTACCGCGCCGAGAGTGAGGGTGGCTCCGAGAATCCTGGTCGGGGTGATCGGATGCCGGCCGCCCGGGCCGAGTCCGAGCCGGTCCACGACCAGGCTGCTGGTTGCCTGACCTGCGACCACCGCCACGGTGAACGCCGCGACACCCACGAGCCCGACGGTAAGCGACTGGGTCACCACGAGGAACGCCCCGCAGAGCCCGCCGAGCACCTGCCACGGCCGGAGCGAGGCCGCGATGGTGGTACCGATACCCGCGGTGGCCGTCGCACTGGTCGGCGTCGGCGCCGCGGGATCCGGGGATTCGCTGCCAGACGGGTCCCCTCCTTCGGCGAACCCGCCGGCCGGCCGGACCGCGCGGATCACGCGCCGGAGTCCGTGACGTACTCCGGGCACCACTGCCAGGGCCGCGAGGAGTACGACGAGTCCGGAGCCGAATGACCACAGCGCCGCCAGTACGCCGTCGCCGAGCCGGTGCCCGAGTTCGCCGTTGATGCGGGACTGGCAGGCGAGCAGGAGACCGATGAAGAACGCGGCGCCAAGACCGAGCGCGACGTGGCGGGAGTGGGTGGAGGCGGCGTGCCGAGGGGAGGTTGCCGGTTGGGTCACCGGTACATCATCTGATGTTTGCTCAGACTGGTGCGGCGTGCCCCCTGGTTGGGTGGATACCTGTGTGCGGGTGCCATCGTCCCGCTCACGGTGTGTGGTGGCGGCCTGCCGGTCTGAGCCCGCGGAGAAGATTGTGGAGACTCCGGGGTGCTATAACACCCCGGAGTTTCCACGGTCTTACGGGGCTGCCTTGATTCGGCCCTGCTGCCATCGGAACGCCATGAAAATAAGGCGTTCCGATGGCAATCGCTGGTTGCACATCATGATCGTGATCGACTAGACTCGAACGTATGAGCGACGGCGATGGTGTGCGGATCTCACCGCTCCCGCCTGGGTTTGCTGAGATGCTTCCCGGTCCGGAGTTGGTGGCGGCGTTCGCTGCTGTCGATC
>NZ_KB892776.1 GCF_000373925.1 Actinopolymorpha alba DSM 45243
CGCGGCCTGCGCCGGGGCCACGTACTTGCGGATCGTCTTACGATCCACGCCCAGGCTGGCCGCGATCTCGTTCTGCGACCGACCCGCGTGCCAGTGCACGAGGATCTCAGTGATGTCAACCACGTCGAAACTTCTCCTTGCCATCGGCTCCCCGTCTCTGCCGCATGCAGTCAAGGGGAGACAGTTCCTGTTCGTGATGGCCAGATCCCTCACGACACGCACCCCGTCCCCATGGGGAAATACGTGATCGCGGTGGGGAATTACGTGATCGTCACACCCTCACACCTGGGGAATTACGTGATCGTCGACAACGATCCAGATCCCCCACCGTTCTAACCAGCGCGGGAAGACGCGGGACAAACAAACACGTCGACAGGCTCGAGAACCCCTACAGAGAAGGGGATCGAGCCTGCCGGCATGCGCGTTCCGACCAGATCTGGAGCAGGTGGCACGCCTGCCCGACCGATTAAGAGGTCCGCAAATAGTGCTGGGGCCATCGGCGTTTTGGTGGCCGGTCATCCCGCGTTCGGCTAACCACCTTGCGGGCGGGTTGTCGAGGGCGTCGGCCATCAGCGGGGAGTCGCGACGGTTCGCCGCGGCGAGCACGCGGCCGAGGGGCATGCCGTAACCATCAACCAGGCTTGAGCGTTTCATGCCTTGCTTGAGCGTTTCATGCCTTGCTTGCCTCGGTCGACCGCTGAGCGGTCTGAGCATTGTCCGCCTCCAGGTTTCTTGGTGGTGCATCCGTCGACGGCCAGATCGCTCAGCCTCAGCCCGACCACGCGGTCGTAGGCAGCCAAGGCCAGTTGTTTGAGCTTTCCGAAGACGCCGAGCTTGATCCACTCATCGCGGCGGTTGCGGATCGTTGAAGCCGAGCAGGTGGTGTCCGCGACCGCCTCATAAGAGCAGCCCAGCCGCAGCACCATCAGCAGCTTGTCGAACACGATCCGATCGGCGATCCGCCGCCTGTGAACCCTGAGGGTATGGAACGGGTCAAAACTCGGGCTGGGCTGGAAGCGAGCGCCGAACTGGTCGAACAGAGTGGTGTACCGCGAAGACCAGTACCGGCCCTGCCAACGCGCGCAGGACCAATACCCCACCCACGGGACTTGACCAGCGAGTGCTCCGCGGATATCCGCTGTCCTGCCGCGCCCATTCCTCGTTAGGCTCGCCGCATGGACCGCCGCCACCTCGGACCCCCACCAGTTGTGTGCGCGGCGTTCGGCGCATCCGGACCTGCGCGCCTTCTGCCCGGCGGCAGCGGTCAGACCTGGCAGGTCGGAGATCTGATCCTGAAACCGGGTGCCGACTCCCGTTCAGGTCCCTGGATTGCCCAGCTCTTCACCCAGCTCTCAGCACTGAGCAATCCCGCGTTCCGCGTGCCTCGACCACAAGCAGCCACAGACGGTTCATGGATCGTGGAGGGCTGGGAAGCATGGGCCTTCGTCGAAGGCGAAGCCGATCCAGTACGCCAATGGCCAGCCCTCGTCGCTGCCAGCCGCGCCTTTCACGCTCAGCTCACTTCGGTCCCTCGCCCTGAGTGGTTGGATACGATCAGCGATCCGAACGCGTGGACCATCGCTGACCGCGTCGCCTGGGGAGAGGCGAGCGTGGAGATCGCGCCCGAACTCCAGCGGCTCTTCGACTCACTCACCGCAGCCCTGCAGCCGATCGATCTTCCCAGCCAACTGATACACGGCGATCTCGCTGGCAATGTGCTGTTCGCCGATCGCCAGCCACCCGCGCTGATCGATTTCTCGCCGTACTGGCGTCCGGCCGGCTATGCACTCGCGATCGCGGCAGTAGACCTCCTGGTGTGGTCTGGCGCCGCGCCGACCATTCTCGATCAGCTCACGGATGACCAACACCTGGACCAACTGCTCATCCGCGCGCTGATCTATCGGCTCGTCACCGAATCTCTGCGGCGCTCCGATCCGGCGTCCCTGCGCGCCGTACGCACCGCCAACGAACCCGTCGTAGAACTACTGCTCTCCCGTCTGTCCGGTAGTCCCCTCCCCACCGCGTACCTGAACGACGACGATCTCGCCGAGCACGTCTCCAGCGTCCTCGAGCGGCCCGTGGCCCGCCTGGTCGAACTCCCCCGGGATTCCGGCGGCCACACCAATGCAATTCGACGCCTCGCTTATCTGGACGATGCGGCTCCTGTCTTCGTCAAAACAGCCGGTCCCGGTGGCCATCGCCAGCTGCAAGCCGAGCTTGACGCGTACGACGCCCTGGATGGAACGCCGTTCCTTCCAAGGGTTGTCGGGAGCTGTCGTGAGCCGATGCCCCTGCTGGTCTTGGAGCACCTAACCGAGCAAGGCTGGATCCGAACCTGGACTCGCGACCTCATCGCCATCGTCCGAGACCTCCTGAACGAGATCCATGACCGGCAAGCGCCCGCGCGCCTTCCCCGCTTGCAGGATCCCCCAGCAGATCTGAACCCCTGGGACGTCCTCGCTTCCGACCCCACCCGACTCCTGCGACTCCAGCTCTGCCAGGACGACTGGCTCCAGGACCACCTTGCGGTTCTTCGTTCGGCGGCGGCCACCGCACCCCTCGAGGGTGATCGTCTGGTTCATCTCGATGTGCATGCCGGCAATATCTGGCACCACGGCGGCCGCACGGTCATCGCTGACTGGGCCGCGGCCTCGGCCGGCAATCCGTGGTTCGACCATCACGCGTGGCTGGTCGCGCTGCACGCCGAAGGCGGCCCCACACCCGAAGGCCTGCAGGGCCCCGACGCCGCGAGTCACGCCGCACTGCTCGCTGGTCAGCAGGCGCTGCTCGCACCAGCTCGCGATTCCAAGCCCGAGTTGTTCACCCAACGCAGGCGCCGGGGCGCCGCCGCGCTGGCCTGGGCCGCCCGGCTCCTCCAGCTCCCCGCACCGCGCTGAGCCCGGCCCGATCCGGATGGCCAATCAGAGGGCCCTTGACGATCAGACCGTCGCAACACTACTTTCGAAACATGCCTTTCGACGATGCCCAGTCAGGAGACCGGATACTCCGCGACCCGAGAGCGATGCGAGCGATGGCCCATCCAGTACGCCTCCAGCTGCTGGAGATCCTGCGCCAGGAAGGGAGTCTGACCGCGACCGAGCTCGGCGAGCGGATCGGTGAGAGCCCGGCGAACACGTCGTTCCACCTGCGTACGTTGGCGAAGTACGGCTTCATCGAGGAAGCCGAAGGCGGCAAGGGACGGTCCAGACCCTGGCGCAGCATCTCCGGCGGACTCGCGATCCACGAGGAGGATCTGGACGGCGAGGCGCGTCGCGCGGCGCAGGTGGTGAGCGCCGGCCTGAGGAACCTGGTGTTCCGCCGGATCGAACGCTGGGTGGCCGAATCCGCCAGTTACACGAAGAAGTGGCGGAGCGCCGGCTTCGAAATGGAGTTCCAGACTCGGATGACCGCTGACGAACTCGCCGAGGTGAGTGAGCAGATCATGGCCGTCCTCGCGCCGTACCGCCGGCCGGCGGGCGAAGCCCCCAAAGGTGCGAAGCGGGTCACGATCGCCACGTGGGGATTCCCGAGCGACCCGCCCGACCGTCGCGATCAGAGCGCCGACCGAGGTCGTGGCGCCCCTCACGGTAGCGGTGGTGCTCGCGATCGCGGTCGCGACGCCGATCGGACGCGCGCTCCCCGGCGTCCACGATGATCAGCCCACAGAAGGACCCCGCGAAGATTCGCCGGTCGGCGCA
The DNA here is from genome assembly GCF_000373925.1 of Actinopolymorpha alba DSM 45243. Lineage (GTDB taxonomy): Bacteria > Actinomycetota > Actinomycetes > Propionibacteriales > Actinopolymorphaceae > Actinopolymorpha > Actinopolymorpha alba. The sequence goes on from NZ_KB892776.1 coordinate 3,699, forward strand.
CAGCCTCGCGTTCCTGCGCGCCATTCCGCTGGTCGCCGAAGCCGGCCGTGGAGCGTTCCTTGGAGTGATTGGCCTGTTCGCGATCACCGGGGTGGGCACTGCCGGGTTGCTGGTGATCGGCAACGCACTCCTGCAGGAACTCATCGCCCAAGGCGACAAGGCGGCATTGACACCTCGGCTCGGCTGGCTGGTCGCGGCGGCGATCGGCATTGCCGGCATCGTGTCGTTCGCCAGCGCGGCGGGTGCGGGCATGCACCGACTGCTCGCCGAGCGGACCGTACGCCACTGCAGCGAGATCGTCCTACGGCTCGCGGCGCACGTGCCGCTACGGGAGTTCGACTCCCCCGACTTCCATGACCGCCTCGAGCGCGCTACGCGCAACGGCACCCACAGTCCGTTGATGGTGGCCATGGCCGTACCGCAACTCCTCGGCGCGATCGTCGGCGGCGCGGGCATCGCCATGGGTCTTGCGGTGGTGAGCCCGTGGCTGGTGCCGATCACCCTGGTGGCCAGCATTCCCCTGTGGCTGATCGGACGGGCCAACAGCGAGGAGATGTACTCCTTCAGCTTCGGCAACACACCGGGCGATCGCGCCCGCGCGCACCTGGAGCGGATCGTGCATGGCCGCCAGTCCGCGCCCGAGGTCCGCGCGTTCCGGCTCGCGTCGTACCTCCTCAACCGCTGGTCGACGCTGTACGACGAGCGGATCGACGGTATCCGCGCACTGATCCGGAGGTTCGTTCGCCGTTCTCTCATAGGCAGTCTGGTCGGAGCGCTTGTCCTTGGCGTGGTGCTGTTCCTGGTGTATTTCTTCGTACGCCGTGGCGACCTCACGCTCGGATCCGCGGCCACCGGCTGTGTCGCTGTCCTCCTCCTCGCCAACCGCTCTCAGCAGGCCGCCACGAGCCTCGCGCAGACCATGGAGCATGGGCTCTACCTGGAGGAGTTCGTTGGACTCCGCGCCGCGGCCGAGCAGGCACGGCCCCACCGCACGGTCGAGGTGAAACCGTTCAGCACGTTGTCGGTTGTCAACGTCTCCTTTACGTACGCCTCCCAGCCGACCAAGGCTCTTGACCAGATCAGCTTCAAGATCCGTGCCGGCGAGGTGATCGCGATCGTCGGCCACAACGGTTCCGGCAAGACCACCCTCGCCAAACTGCTGTGTGGGTTGTACGAACCCACCGATGGCAGCGTGCGCTGGGACGGCGAGCCGGTCTCCGATCTGACCAGCGACGGTGGCCTCTCGCAGGTCGGGCCGGTGTTCCAGGACTTCGGACGCTATTGGTTCTCCGCGGCCGACAACATCGGCGTCGGCGACGTGGACCGGATCGCCGACCGGAAGGCGATCGAGGACGCGGCGCACCGGGCGGGTGCGGCGGACTTTCTGCGGCGGCTGCCGGATGGGTTCGACACCCCGCTTGGCGTCGAGGTCGAGGGCGGCACCGATCTGTCCGGCGGCCAGTGGCAGCGGGTGGCGATCGCACGCGTGTTGTTCCGTGCTGCGTCGTTCATCGTGCTGGACGAACCCACAGCCGCTCTGGACGCCGAGGCCGAAGCCGCGTTGTTCGACACGATCCAGGGTCTGCGTACCGGCCGCACCGTCGTCCTCATCTCCCACCGCTTCTCGACCGTACGCTCAGCCGACCGGATCCTCGTTCTCCACGAAGGCCGGCTGGTGGAGCACGGTAGTCACGAGGAGCTCATGGCGCTCGACGGCCGCTACGCCCGGATGTATCAGCTGCAGTCCCGGGCGTACGCCGGCCCGAGATTGTGAAAACTGCGGGGGCCCAGAGCACCCCGGAATCTCCACAATCTTCTGGCCAGCGAGGGCTGGAACGAGTGTCAGTCCGTATCTCCCGCTGCCGGGCGACGAAGTGTCAGCGACTGGAAGCGAATCCCGTCCTCCTCCACGACCTGGAAGTCCACGATCTCGAAAGCCTGGCGGGCGTACTGCTGAATCTGCTCGTCGGTGCGCCAGGAGAAGAACCGCGGCGGATTGTGCTGATCGACCTCGACCCGCCCCTCCCCTTCCTGTCCGCCGTAGACACCAAGGAAGAACAATCCGCCCGGCCGCAGCACTTCCCGGATCGCCCGCAGGACCGCTGGGAGATCGGCGTTCGGTACGTGGAGCAGGCAGTTCAGCGCATACGCAGCGTCGAAGGAACCCGGAGGAAAGTCCAGGCTCAAGAAGTCGACCACCCTGGCGTCGAGGCCCTTCTCCCGGCAGCGCTCGACCATCGACGGCGAGAGGTCAGTCGCGACCACCTCGAGCCCGTTCTCCTGAAAGAAGAGGCTGTCCTGGCCAGTGCCAGCGCCGACCTCCAGCAGCCGACCGCATTTCTCTGCTCGAAGTCGGTCGAGAAAGGTCGCGCGCTCCCTGACCTTCCACGGCGACTTTTCCCACTGGTCCCGCGCCGCGGCGCCGCCGTCGTAGGCCGTACGAAGGCTGCCGAGGACCTGCTCGTACCGAATCGTCATGGCCGGCGAGGCTACTCCCGCGCACCGACAGCGCGGTGCGAGATGTGGTTCATGCTGGTCGGCCAGCGAGACCGAGCAGCGCGAGAACGCGGTCGGCGCATTCGTCCGGCGTCGCGTTCGAGGTGTCGACGGTCGCGGCGTACTCCATTCCGTCGTGGATGTCCTGCGCCTGCCGGGCCGCCCAACCCGCCGGACGGACCTCAGGACGGGCAACCTCCCGGTGGTTCAGGGCTGCGAGGGACGCACGGACCCCGACCAGACGTAGGTCGAACGGACCGAACACCTGCAGGCAGGCGTCCCGCAGCTCGCGATCTTCGTACGGCAGCGACCCGTCCACGATCAGCGGAAAGCCCGCCTGCGCCCACACCGCGATCGACCGATGGAACGCCAGCACCGCGTCCGCCCGCGTCAGGCCAAGGCGATCCCAACTGCCTGTCTGTGCGGGCATCGCCGGAAACGCGCGGTCCGCCTCAACATGCATCACTGGGACCGCACACCTGTCCAGCAGCGCCCGGGCCAGCGTTGTCTTGCCCGAGGATGACGGACCCGACAGCAGGATCACCAACGTACGTACGGATGACGGCATCGGCTCCTCCTCCTAGCGGCGCGGGCCTGCCTCCCTGCCAGCCTCGACGCCGATGTAGCCGTTGGTGGCCCCAAGAGTAGAAGGTGATGCGACCGAACCATCGGCCAGCTTGAGAACCGCCGCGACATGGATCAGATTGCCCACTTCGGGATCCCATCGCGTGAGGCCCACCTGAACGTCGTACGCGACGTGGAACCCGCTGGGCGTGCCGGCCGCGCGCGGCGGCGGCAGGTCCACCGCCCAGGCGTTGAACTGATCTTCAACCCGACGCGGAGTCAGGGCGTTCCACGTCCGCGTACCAACCTCGCGGTACCGCACCCGGAGCCAGTCCGCACGCGGCGGGTTCGTAATGGTGAGCTCCACGTGCAACGGCGGATAGTCAGCGCTGGTGGAGTTCTCGAAACTCACCGGGATCTCCACCGAACCCGGCGCTCTCATCCCGTCCGGCACCCGCAGCTGGATCGCCGGGAGATTGACGTGGAGCAGTCGGCGCACCTGCCCGAGGTTGGCGTCCCGGCCGCGAGCGTCGAGATTCACAAGAGCCAGGGACATAAGGGGATTGGCTCCCCAGCGCGTGGCGCCAAAGCCCAGCCGGATCCGCAGCCGATATTCGCGTGAGAAATTGTACGGCATATTGAAGCCACTCGTGATCGACCCCGCGACCTCGCCGTCGGTGCCGGTTTCCACCAGCGTCACCGGATGCCACGCGCCATCGCGGAAGACCTCAAGCCTTGTTTCCTTGGCGTACACGCCGTCGATCGTGAGGTCGAGCCGGTTGTGGATGTACGCCCGACCGGTGGTGTTGTCGACGTACGCCGGGAACTCCACCGGCGCCTGGCCAGGTGTCACCCGGTGAGGCAACCGGAGGTTGACAGGCGTTCCCTTGGACGGGTTGAGTGCGAACTCGAGTCCGCGCGCGACGCTGAGGAACTCCCGCCCCTTCCCGCCCGGCACCCGCAGGCTGGCCCCGCCTCCGAAGCTCACCTCGCCCGCGCTGGTTGCGAAGTCCGCCGGCAGGCTGACCCGCAGGTCGAACGTCCTGGTCTGCCGGGGCGCGAAGGCGACCGGAATAGCTGCGCTCTCGAGCAACTCGGGTTCTTCCGGGTCGTTCCAGCTCATCGCGAGCCGCTTCCAGGTCGAACCATCGAGGTATTCGAGCCTCAGGTCCTCGGGCTTACCTCCCCAGGCGTAGGAAAAGGCGAGCCGCCCATCACGGAAGCTTCGCCCGGAAGGGTTCGCGACCACCAACTGGAACCTCGCGGCTCCTCCGCCCGGGGTGATCTCGCAGTCGACGGCGTTCGCGCTGACGATCTTCGGTGAGCCTTGGCGAGGCGGCGGGCTTTCGGGGGTGCTGCGGGGCCGGCAGTCGAGGTTGGCCGGATCGGCGGCCGCCGGAGTCCTGGACGCGGGCGTGGCGGGCGTGGTGGGCGTCCCCGCAGGAGTCGCCGAGGTGGTGCCTCCCCGGGTGCTGTCCGATCCCGGCCCGGCACCTCCGCAGGCGCCGAGCACAACGAACACCGCCGTCATAAGGACAACTGAAACCGAGCGCCGCAAGCGGCCAGGGCGTCGAGGCATGGGTCTTCTCCGTCCGAGTCCTGTACTACATACGCACAAGGGATTGGACGAGGTTGCCTCTGGAACTGTCGGGGTCCGATGCCCACCCGGCTTTGCCCGGCAGACGCGCTCTCGGTCTAGGCAGCGTGCGCGTACACGATGAGGTTCTGCTGGTAGCCGCCGTTGGAACGGACGTACGGACCGCTGCAGGTGATCAACCGGAGCGCCGGGCCACGCGTACGTCCCCAGATCTCCTTATAGGGCAAGGAATCCTTGTCGTGCTGTGCGAGTCGTTCGACCACGAACGTGTGCTCGGCTCCAGCCCGGTCGATGATCGTGACCTTGTCGCCGGCGGACAGCTCCTTCAGTCGCCAGAACACATCGGGCCCATGCTTGGAGTCGACATGCGCGGCGACGACCGCCGGGCCGGGCTCACCCGGTCGAGGGCCTTCGGTGTACCAGCCCGCCAGGTTGCGGTCGTACTCCGGCACCTCCATCGCTCCGTCAGGCTTCAGACCAAGCTCGATGAGATCGGCCTTCACACCGATCGCGGGGATCGAGAGCTTGGCTGGATCGGCGACCTTGGCGGCGTTCGGCGTGGGGCGCGCGACCTTGGTCGCGGAGGGCGACGCTGATGGTGAGCTGGTCGCCTCCTGCCGTGGCGCTGGCGTTTTGGTCGTCGTTGCCGTGGAGCCACCACAGCCGGCCACGAGAACGGCGGAAAGTACGACGATGAGCCAGCGGAACCGGCGGGTCATGTTCGAGAAGGCCTTTCCAGCATCGAAGATCCGGGCGAGGCGTCGACCACCCGCCTCGCCCGACGGGCACATCAGGCAGCGGTGCCGCCACCACCGGTGTCGATGCGGGTGGGCAGCTTCACATCCGGCGTGGTCCGCGTCGGCGGCTGCTCGCCACCACCGGCCGGCGGGGCTGTCGGAGGCTCACCCTCCTCGCAGGCATCCTCGGGCACCTCGAACGGCCACCGCTCGTACTCGCCCTGCGGCTCCGTCACGAACTCGTAGGCCTGCCCACGGCTGACCTCGATACCAAGCTCCGGTCCGGTCCCCGACTCGACCGTCTCGCCCCCCGGAATGGTGACGATCTGCCACGGCCCGTCGTACAGAACGTCGATGACGGGCTGCTCCCCCTCGCAGACACCCTCGATCGGCCATTCCTCTTCCTCCGAGGCGACGGCGCTTCCGGCCAAGCCGGCGAACCCCAACGCGCAGGCGGCCAGCACCGCCGCGACTCTCCTCAGCAGCACAGCGATTCCCTCCCACTACAGATATGTGGTTCCGGCCCCACCCGGGCTTCGCCCGTCTGGGCCCACCCAACTAGGTGGTTCCAGCCCCACCTCACGGCCTCAGGTCCAGGGCCTGACGCTCGCCTTGATGAGCGCCGACGGGCATGATCGGTTGCATCCGGTGGATCGGCCAATAGAGGCCGCCGCTACCCGGGCCGCGAGAACGCTGGGAGAACACGATGGCGATGAACGGTAGCGAGCGGCCGACGTCCATCGCTCACCTCGACGCCGGTCCGGTCGAGTACCGTCTCGAACCCCGCGGCGAGGCTTCCGTCGTGGTCCTGCACGGTGGGCACAATCGTGCCGGCCTCGCGCTCGGCGAGGAGGTCTTCGCCGAGCACGGCTACACGGTCCTCGCGCCGTCCCGCCCCGGCTACGGCCGCACCCCACTGCGCACCGGCCGGACACCAGCCGGCTTCGCCGACGCCGTTCGCGAGTTGTGCGGGCGGCTCGACATCGACCGGGTAACCGCGGTGATGGGTGTCTCCGCCGGTGGCCGTACCGCGGTCACGCTGGCGGCTCGACACCCGGCGTTCGTGGAACGCCTCATCCTGGAGAGCGCCCTCAGCTTTCACCCCTGGCCCGACCGGCGGACCCGCATAGCGGCGCGGGTGGCGTTCAACGGCGTGACCGAGCGGGCGACCTGGGCCATGGTGCGCGCACTCCTGCGGGCCAACCCGACGCGTGGACTTCACCTGCTCCTGGGCGACCTCTCCACAAAACCGGCGGACCGCGTGGTCGCCGCTCTGAGCCCGGACCAGCGCGCCGCACTCGTCGGATTGTTCTCCCAGATGCGTTCAGGACAAGGCTTCCTGAACGACCTCCACGCAGCGCCCGACCTGACCTCGGACGTCTGTCAACCCACCCTTGTCATCGCGAGTCGGAACGACGGGGCGGTGGACTTCGCTCACGCCGAAGCCCTGGTCGCCGGCATCGACCGGGCCGAACTCGTGGTGAGCCAGGCGGACAGCCATCTCATCTGGTTCAGTGAGGACCATCCCGCGATCGTCGACAGGATCGGCCACTTCCTCAGAGCTTGAGAAATCCAGGTGGCCATTCGAGCGCGCACGGCGCGATCCGCGGCGGGAAGTTATGGGGTTCAGCGTCAACGTTACCCACGCCGCCTCGTATCCGGCAAGGGCTTTCCGCATTAAGCGAAAGGTGGTCGTCACGACACCCCGTAGGACCTAGGCTGTGCCCCCGGCGACGGGGAGGTCGGTCCAGTGGCGAACTTCGAACGGCTCTGGCTACGTCGACTCATGGGTTACTGCGGACGTTATCGCCGCGCGATCGTGCTCGGATTCGTTGGTTCCTTGGGCGCGAGCGCGCTGGCGGCGATCACCCCGTTGATCGTTCGCGAGGTCGTCGACAACGTCATCGTCGCCCACCGCGCACCCCTCACGCCGTGGCTGGCTCTCCTTGTCGCCGCCGGCATGCTCCGCCTGCTGCTCAGCATCCTGCGTCGGATCCAGGCGAACAAACTGGCGTACGGCGTCGAATACGAGTTACGCAGGGATCTCTTCGCGTCCCTTCAGCGCCTGGATGGACGCCAGCAGGACCGACTGCGGACCGGCCAGGTGGTCAGCCGGGCGATCTCCGACGTCGCGATGGTCGAACGCCTGCTGGAGAATGCCCCGCTCCTCGCGTCCAACCTCGTGCTGTTCCTGATGTCACTCGGCATCATGCTCGTTCTCTCGCCCCTTCTCACAATCGTCGCGCTGGTGATGGTTCCGGCACTCGCGTTGGTGGCACGGCGGGGCGCGCGGGTCCTCTTCCCGGCGTTCTGGGACTACTCCCAGCGTTCCGGGGACGTGGCCGGCGTGGTCGAGGCCGCGGTCACCGGCGTCCGCGTGGTGAAGGGTTTCGGGCAGGAGCAACGGGAGCAGGAGAAGCTCGAGTCCTCGCTGGGACAGCTGTACGCCGCCGGCCTGCGGCGTACCCGCCTGGCGAGCAGGTTCTTTCCGACTTTCAACGCGATCCCGGCTCTCGGTCAGGTCGGCGTCCTTGCCCTTGGTGGCTGGCTGGCCCTGCGCGCCGACATCACGCTCGGGACGTTCCTCGCGTTCGCCACCTACCTGGCTTCGATGATCGGCCCGGTCATGATGTTCGTCGGCAACTTCGCCTGGTGGCAGACGGCGAAGGCCGGACTGATCCGGCTGTACGACATCATCGACGCCCAATCGTCCATCACCGACCGCCCCGACGCGACTGACGTTCCCGTGGACGCGACGCGGATCGATCTGGACAACGTGACGTTCGGCTACGACCCCGACCATCCGGTGCTCCGCGACGTCTCGCTACGGATCGAGCCGGGCGAAACCCTTGCCCTGGTAGGCGGCGCGGGTTCAGGCAAGTCCACCGTCGCGCTGTTGCTGGCCCGTTTCTACGACCCGCTGAGCGGCACGGTCCGGTTGGGTGGGCGAGACCTCCGGGAGTTCCGGACGTCCTCGTTGCGTTCGCGGTTGGGAATGGTGTTCGAGGAGAGCTTCCTCTTCTCCGACACCGTTCGCTCCAACATCGCCTTCGGCCGGCCGGACGCCACCGACGACGACGTGGTGGCGGCGGCCCAGGCAGCCGAGGCCGACACCTTCATCCGTGCCCTGCCCGAGGGCTACGACACGGTCGTCGGCGAACGCGGCCTCACCCTGTCGGGAGGCCAGCGCCAACGGGTCGCGCTCGCCCGGGCCATCCTCGCGGATCCGAAGGTGCTCGTCCTCGACGACGCCACCTCCGCCGTCGACGCCGGCGTGGAGGCCGAGATCCATGCCACGCTGCGCCGGGTGATGCGGGGACGCACCACGCTTCTGATCGCGCATCGACGAAGCACACTGAGGCTCGCCGATCGGATCGCCGTCCTGCACAGAGGGCAGGTCGTCGATGTGGGTACGCACGACGAACTCCTCGCCCGGTGCCCGCGCTACCAGCTTCTGCTGTCGGGCCATGACAGCGAGATCGACGGAGTAGAAGAGCCTGACGACCTGGCCGCGACCACCGACCCGCGGCCGTCCGACGCCGGGGTGTCCCCGAAGCTGTGGAACACCCCACCTCCCGAAGAGGGCATGGGGATCTTCGGTGGAGGCTCCGGCCTACCAGCGGACCAGGCCGCGAAGGTCGCCGCACTGCCACCTGCTGACGACGTACCCTCGATCGAGATCACGGCTGCCCGTGCACCCGCGCCAGCCTTCACCCTCGGGCAGTTGTTCAAGCCATTCCGCTCCGCTCTCTCCCTCGTGCTCGCCTTGCTGATCCTCGACGCGGCGGCCCAGCTGGCCATTCCATGGCTCACCCGGGCCGGTATCGACCACGGGGTCAACCAGGACGACGCGCGGGCGCTGTTCACGTTCTCCGCGGTAGCCCTCTGCATTGTCCTGCTGGCCTGGCTCGTGCGCGGCGTCCAACAACTCGCGGTCGGCCGGGCCGGCGAGAGCATGGTGTTCTGGCTGCGGACGAAGATGTACGCCCAGCTGCATCGGCTCGGGCTCGACTATTACGAGCGCGAGCGCGGCGGGCATGTGATGACGCGGATGACGAGCGACATCGACGCGTTGACGTCGTTCGTCCAGTCGGGTCTTGGGCAGGCGGTAGTCGCGGGCATCTCCTTCTTCGGTGTCCTTGGTGTGATGGCCGCGCTCGACGTGGGGCTCACAGCCGCAGTGCTCCCGATGGTCCCGCCCTTCCTCGTGGCCGCCCTCCTCTACCGCAGGTACTCCACGAGGGCGTACGACGCGGCCCGGGAACGCCTCAGCGAGGTGAACGCGAACTTCCAGGAGAACGTCGCCGGTATCCGCGTCGCCCAGGCGTACGGCCGGGAAGCCCACAACCTTCAGGTGTTCAGCACCCTCAGCGCCGACTACCGCTCGGCGCGGATGCGGGCGCAGGTGCTCCTGGCGGTTTTCCTTTCCGTCGTTGAGCTCGCGAACGAGCTTGCCGTTGCCATCGTCCTCGGCGTGGGAGCCGGACTGGTCGCCGGCGGCAGCCTCACCGCCGGTGGGATCGTCGCGTTCACGCTGTATGTGACCATGCTGTTCGGGCCGCTCCAGCAGATGTCACAGGTGTTCGACGGCTACCAGCGGGCCAAGGTCGGCCTGCGCCGGATCACCGAACTCCTCCAGACACCGACCTCGACACCGGCGGCCAACTCACCGGCGGCAGTCCGGACGCTTTCCGGCGAGGTCGCGTTCGAGGAGGTGCGGTTCAGCTATGCGGCCGGGGAGGAGGAGGCGCTTCGCGGGGTCGACCTGCGGATCCAGCCCGGTGAGACTGTCGCCGTGGTCGGCGAAACTGGTGCCGGCAAGTCGACCATGATGAAACTGGTGGCGAGGTTCTATGATCCCACCGCCGGAGCGGTCCGCGCTGACGGAGCAGACCTGCGCACCCTCGACCTGGCGGGCTACCGCCAGCGGCTCGGCGTGGTGCCCCAGGAGGCCTACCTCTTCTCGGGCAGCGTTCGCGACGCGATCGCCTACGGCCGTCCCGACGCCACCGACTCCGAGGTCGAACGCGCCGCCCGGGCAGTCGGCGCGCACGAGATGATCGCGACGTTGAGGTACGGCTATCTCCATCCGGTCGGTGAGCGCGGGCACGGGCTCTCCGCCGGGCAACGCCAGCTGCTGGCCCTCGCCCGGGCCGAACTCGTCGATCCCGACATCCTCCTGCTCGACGAGGCCACCGCGGCCCTCGACCTCGCGACCGAGGCCGCCGTCATCCAGGCCACCGAACGACTGGCGGCCCGGCGTACCACCCTCGTCATCGCCCACCGGCTCACCACCGCCGCGCGGGCGGACCGGATCGTGGTCGTCGACGCCGGCCGCATCGTCGAGACCGGCACCCACGATTCGCTCCTCAGATCAGAGGGCCCCTACGCCCGCCTGTGGGCGGCCTTCGCCGGCGACGATACGACAGCCCGCACGCCGACGGAGGCCATGAAGGCGTGATCACGTACGTCTGTACGTCTTCATCAACGGGCTTCCGTGTGCGCAAGGATCGCGGGTACGACGACATCCCAGACCGCGGGTGGCGGCATCTCGTGACCCGTCTGCTCCAGCGGGATCAGCCGAGCACCAGGGATCTCGTTGGCGAGCGCGACGGCGTGGCCGTAGGGAAAGAGCGGGTCCTCGGTGCCGTGCAGCACCAGCGTCGGCGCGGTGACCGAACCCAGCCGCGACCTGACCGGCTCACCGCCCTTGAGGATCCAGTGGTTCTTCATGCTGGACTCGATGTTGCTGCTCCGGTCGACAACCTGGGTGGCGATCCTGCGCATCCGCTCCTCGTCAAACGCCGCCGAGGTCGCCGCGAAGGGACGCTGCCCGTCCACGACGTACTCGATCACCTGCTCCCGATCTGACCAGTCGGGGTCCGGCGAGGGTTCGGAGAACACCGCCAGGAGCTTCTCCGATATGGGCGGCAGATCGGGGTTGCTCGGCCCGCCCGGGCCGCCGGGGCTGGTCGAGATCAGTGTCAGTGAGGCGGCTCTCTCGGGATGCTCGACCCCGATGCGCTGCGCCATCCCGCCGCCCATCGAGATGCCGACCAGGTGGGCGCGGGCCAGGCCGAGAACGTCGAGGAGACCGAGCGCATCGGCCACCAGGTCGGGTTGGGTGTATCCAGGCGCGCCTGGCGGATAGCTGACCGAGCGGCCTGTGTCGCGAAGGTCGTACCGGATGACGAACCGTGGCCCGGCCGCGAGCCGCTCGCAGAACTCCTCCTCCCACCAGTCCATCGAGCTGGCCGCCCCGCCGATGAGGAGGATCCCGGGGTCGCTGGGATCACCGAAGGTCTCGACACACAGGTCGACACCATTGGCCCGCACCATCTTCTCGTTCATCACGCACGTAACTCCCTCACGCCTAGCTTCGGCACGCCTGCCGAGGGTTCCGCGGCTGACCACGCCGATGAGTGGGCGGCTGGCGTACCACCGCGTCAGTCGGGCAGCAGTGGCACCGACAACCCCGGATCGCGACCGAGGAGCACCGCCCGGGTCACCGCTCCTGACCCGAACCGCTCCCGCACGTCGTCGAGCACGGAGTCGAGCGCACCACCGCTCCGCCGATCGAACGGCAGCTCCAGCTGGACCGCACCTCCGTCGTCGAAGTTGCCGACCGCCACCCCGATCAGGGTGAGACCCTGGCGCTCGATCAGCGGCGCCGCCGTCGCCAGCAACGCGCGCACCGCGGCCAGGATCTCCTCGGTCTGCCCGGTCGCCCGGGTCAACGTATGAGACCGGGTAGCCCGCGAAAAATCATCGAAGCGCAGGCGGAGTACGACGGTGCGCCCAGCCCGGCCGGCCGCCCGCATCCGGCGCGTCACCCGGTCGACCAGTGCGATGACGATGGCGTCGAGTTCCTCAGGCGTACGGCGGGACCGGCCGAGCGCCCGCTGCGCCCCGATCGACCGCCGGCGCTGACCGACCCGCACCGGCCGGGGGTCCTGGTTGTGGGCGAGGGCGTGGAGGTGGCGGCCGGCGGCCCGACCAAGCCAGGAGATCAGCGTGGGCTCGGCCAGTTTGGCGACGTCGCCAACGGTGGTGATCCCCCGGTCGCGGAGCTTGCCGGACGTGACCCGCCCGACACCCCAGAGGCGTTCGACCGGCAGCGGGTGGAGGAAGTCGAGTTCGCCGTCTGGAGGGACCACCAGGAGTCCGTCCGGCTTGCCCACCCCACTCGCGACCTTGGCGAGGAACTTCGTCCTGGCCACCCCGACGGTGATGGGGAGGCCAACCTGCTCGAGGACGTCGCGCCGTAGCTGCTTCGCGATGTCGACGGGCGATCCGGCGATCCGCCACAGCCCCGCGACGTCGAGGAAAGCCTCGTCGATCGAGAGGCCCTCGACCAGCGGCGTCGTTCGCCGGAACACCTCGAACACCGCCTTGCTCGCCTCGGAGTACGCCTTCATCCGGGGGCCCACCACGATTGCCTGCGGACACAACCAGCGTGCCTGCGCTCCACCCATCGCGGTGCGCACGCCGAATGCCTTGGCCTCGTAGCTTGCCGCGAGCACCACCCCGGCCCCCACGATCACCGGGCGCCCGCGCAGGCGTGGATCGTCGCGCTGCTCGACCGACGCGTAGAAGGCGTCGAGATCGGCGTGGAGGATCGTCGCCTCAGTCCGCACGAACACATGTTCGCATAAGGCACTCTGAGGTGCCAGCCCTCATCGGCGACGGCACACGGAGGCCTCGGTGAACGGGGGCCGTTCCACCCACCCGCCGTGCGGCAACTCACCGGACACCTGGGTTGCCGCGGGTCGGGCGAGCGAGACCGCTGCCGGTCGGGCAAGTGGGGTGGAACCAGGGCGCGGGCCGTTATTCGGACATGTGGTACAAAAGGTTTTGACAGGTTGTAGTTCCACTACTACGGTCTGCTACTCGGCGGTCGGCGCTGTCGCTGACGACGGGTCGGGCGGGGACCTCCGGCCGCCCGGCCTCCTGAACCGCAGAAGGACCCACGCTTTCCGCGTCGGGGCCCAACCAACGAAGGGACAAGTGTGCCAAGCATGCAGAAGAGCGCTCGCAGGCTGATGCTCGTGCTCGCCACGACCGGCGCGGCTCTCGCCATGAGCATGGGGCCGGCTTCCGCCGACTCCGACGGCCTGTCCGAGACGACCCAGGACGCCTGGAACAACTGGGACGAGGGCGCCTGCCTGGTCGGCGAGGGTGCTGGCCAGATGGTGAGCGGCGCGTGGATCGGCGCTCCGTACAGCGCGCTGGACCTGCTCAAGGGTGGCGAGCGTCTGTCCGAGCCCACCCAGGACGCCTGGAAGAACTGGGACGAGGGTGCCGGCAAGCTCGGCCAGGGTGCTGGCCAGATGGTGAGCGGCGCGTGGATCGGCGTTCCGTACAGCATCCTCGACTTCGCCAAGGACGCCACCGGCGCCGAGGTCGCCCTGCCTGCGGGGATGACCATCGAGGAGTGGAACGCCCTCACCCCCACCCAGAAGGAAGAGCTCGGCTACACCTGCGGCGAGTGACATCCAGCCGCACGAGCTGAGACGACGAGGGCCTGCGGCCCGAGTCATGGTCGTGGTCGTCCCGGGTCCCCCGATTGGGGCCCGGGACGACTTCGTCTGCGGAGACGGCTAAAAGGTCGTTCAGGAACAGGCTCCTATGGGCCGGTACGCGCAGAGACGAGGCCGGACTCGTAGGCGAAGACCACGAGCTGGGCACGGTCGCGGGCACCGAGCTTTGTCATGGCCCGGCTGACGTGGGTCTTGGCGGTGGCCGGGCTGATCACCATCCGGGCGGCGATCTCGTCGTTCGTGAGGCCACGCGCGACGAGCGCCACGACCTCGCGCTCGCGGTTGGTGAGAGCGGCCAGGTCGTCGTCCAACCGCTCGGCCCCCTCGGGCGCGCGGGCGACGAACTCGCTGATCAGCTTGCGGGTGATCGACGGCGAGAGGAGGGCGTCGCCGCGCGCGACCACCTGGATTCCCTGCAGGAGTTCGGCGGGTTCGGTGTCCTTGACGAGGAAGCCGCTCGCGCCGGCGCGCAGGGCGTTGAAGACGTACTCGTCCAGCCCGTAGTTGGTGAGGATCAGGATGTGAACGCCGGCGAGCCGTGGGTCGGCGCTGATCTGCCGGGTCGCCTCGATGCCGTCCAGCACCGGCATCTGGACGTCGACGAGCGCGACGTCGGGCCGGTGTTGGACAGCGAGGTCGATCGTCTGCCGCCCGTCCGCGGCCTCGGCCACCACCTCGATGCCGTCCTCGGCGTCCAGCAGCGCGCGGAACCCGGCCCGGATGAGCGCCTGGTCGTCGGCAAGGAGGACGCGGATCACGGGCCCGCCTCACGGCTGCCCGCGGCAGTGCCCGAGGCGTCGGGGACGCCCCCGGCAGCGGCGACGGCGTTCACACCCTCAGGCACGGGAGCGTCCACCTCTGCGCCCGCTGCCCCTTGGCCCGCCGCCTCCACGCTCGCCAGCTCAGTGCCTTCCGCCGCGGCGCCTTCGAGCGGGAGCTCGGCCCGCACTCTGAATCCGCCGTCGGCACGCGGCCCAGCCCACAACCGCCCGCCCACGGCGGTGACGCGTTCCCGCATACCGATCAGGCCGACGCCGGGCACCTCTGCCGTGTCAACCTGGGCTTGCCCGTCATCGTCGACCTGCACGACCAGCTCGTTCGCGGCGTACTCCAACCGGACCGACGCACTCGCCCGACCGGCGTGCCGGCTGACATTGGTGAGCGCCTCCTGGATGACGCGGTAGGCGGTCCGGTCGACGTTGCCGGGGAGGGCGCGCTCGCGCCCAGTGACCGTCAACGTGATCGGCAGGCCGGTCGAACGCGCCCGCTCCAGCAGCTGGGAGAGCCGAGCAAGTCCACTACCCGCCGACTCCTCGGCATCGCCCGGATCACGCAGCACCTCGAGGGTGGCCCGCAGCTCCCGGATCGCGTCACCACCCGCCTCCTGGATGGCGAGCAGCGCCGACGGCACCTCCTCACCGCGCTTGCGGGTCAGGTGGATCGCCACCCCGGCCTGGACCTTGATCACCGAGATGGAGTGGGTGAGCGAGTCGTGCAACTCCCGCGCGATCCGCAGCCGCTCTTCCCCGGCGCGGCGGCGGGCCACCTCCTCGCGGGTGCGTTCGGCGTCGACGGCGCGCTGCTCCACCTGCTCGAGGTAGGCGGCGCGCTGCCGGGAGACCTCGGCGGTCACTGCCGCGGCGACGAACCACCCCACAGGCAGGAACCCGGCCTGGAGTGCTTCCGCGGGCGACTGCGAGCTCTCGCCGAACGCGTTGCCGACGAGCACTCGAACGATTAAGGGTGCGACCACAGCGATCGCGAACACCCGATGGCCCGCCCGGACGGCAGTGTAGAGGGCAACCAGCACCGGAAGGACCGCGATCGCGTCGGGTGGGGTCTGCACGCTGGAACCAAGAACGCACAGGGTGGTGAAGACGAGCAACAGCCGAGGGCTACGCCGGCGTACGACCAGCGCGAGGGACGCGACCAGCAGGAACAGCAGCGACGCCACGCCGAACCCGCTGACACTGCCGGCGAGCAGCGCATCAAGCAGGAGCAGCCCGGCCACGCCAACCGCGATAAGCCCGTCCTGCGCGTAGGCTCGCCGACTGTCGATGGTCATGCCGGCAGCGTAGACCGGTCTCGACGCCGAGCGCGTCCGCCGATCGGCGAAACCACCCACTACTTCCGCAGGGGTACGCGGGCACGCACCTGCATCCCACGATGTAGCCGAAACAGCCCTCTCCCGCACGATGCCCGTACGCCGCCCTCGCGGACACCATCGAGAGGCCAGTGCGAACCCGAGCGCCCGAAGGGCCATTGCGTACACCCAAAGGAGCGGCAACCGTGATCTTCGTCGAGCTGTTCGTCCCCAAAGGCACACTGGCCCCCGAGCAGCGGCGCGCGATCGGCCCGCGCATCGTCGCCGAGCTGATGTCCGATCAGGGCGCCCCCGAGGTCGTGATCGAGTCCGGCCGCAACCTCACCCAGGTCATCGTCCACGAACCCGATACCTGGACCGTAGGTAGCCAGACGGTCGAGCCGTCAGACCCGCCGCGCTACCTCGTCCGCGTGAGTGTCCCCCAGACCTGGCGCAAGGGCATGGGGCCGTACGCCATCTCCCGGATCACCAAGGTGCTCGCGGGCCTCGACCAGGACCCGCGCCGGGTGTACGACGAACCGATCGCCTGGGTCCAGGTCATCGGCATCCCCGAAGGAGGCCTCGGCATCTTTGGCCAAGTGATGGGCACCAACGACATCACCCGCCTCATCACCAAGCCGTACCGCGAGGCTCCTGAAGGCAGCATTCCCGTGGTCGAGCCCGAGCCCGGCACGGCGATCGACCCGACGTGCGGGATGACCGTGCCGTTGACCGAGAAGGCCATCACGCTGGAGTACGCGGGAACGACCTACGCCTTCTGCTGTGCCGAATGCCGCACCATCTTCGCGGAGGACCACACGCCCATGCTCCGGTGATCAGGATCGTGATCATGAAGGGTTTCCGTACGCATAGCCCTCTCCGGCTTCATGATCACGATCATGAAGTCGGGATCAGGCGGAGGGGTGGGTCGGCACGGCGACCACCGGACCACCCCGCTCGCCCGAGTCACCTGATTCACCGGTGATCGGGCGGCCGTCCACGGTGATCGCATGACCGGACGGCGAGACTGAAATGTCGACGGTGTGCCCCCGAAACTCCAAGCCCCGCAGGGTTACATTCCCCGCCGCGAAGGGACTCGGGTCGATCAGGAGCCGGCCATCCGGCTGGGGGCGTACGCCGGCCAGCCCGGTGAGGATCGCCTCGGCTCCGGTGAGACCGGCGATGATGTTCGCCCGCCGGCCAACCGGAGGCGTGCCCGGCCGGTCGGAATAATGCTCCTGCGGGAAATACGGAAGATGCTCCCCCATCCAGAACAGCCGGCTCAGCACCTGCCAGGCACGTTCGGACTCACCGCGCTCCCAGAGCGTGAGGGCAAGCTGGGGCGCCTCGCCGGTGTAGGCGCCGCCGCCCGACCAGTCGACGTCGCCGAGTTCGTAATGACGTTCGTCCTCGGCCGACACGCTGCTGACGCCGTAACTGCCGAGGAACGCGCCCGGGCGAAGGTGGCTGAGGAGATCGGCCGCCATGCTCGGCGAGCAGGCGCCGTTGCGGAGCGCGTCGAACGCCTGGACCGAATGGACGATCTCGGTGTGGCCGTCGGGATACCGGCAGCGAAACCATCGCTTGTCGGGGTCCCAAAGGTCATCGGCCACAGCCTTCCGGATCCGCTCGGCGCGTTGCCGCATGGCGGCTGTCGGAAGGTCCGCACCGGACACCTCAGCCAAGCTGGCAAGCGTGTCGAGGGACCACGCTCGCTCGGTATTCGGGCTCGCGACCACGTGTTCCCAGCCGGCGGTCCGCATCTCCAGCAGGTTGTGCTGAGTGCCGTAGTCGTACAACTCACCAGCGGGCGTGAAGTGCGCGTCGATCGCCGCCATCGTGGCGTACAACCGTTCGACCTGCCCGGCGTCAATGCCACCTTGCGCCGCGACCGCTGCGGCGAACGTCACCAATGACCAACCGCTGTAGGCGTACGCGACACCAAGGCCCGTGCCGTCTGGAGCGATCGCGTAGTTGTTGCCGAGATCGGCCGCCATCAAAGCGTTGAGTACGTCGACCGCCGTATCACCCAGCATGAGGGTGAGCAGGTGCGGCGCGTATCCCCCGGTGTCCCACGCATAGGCGCACAGGGCCCCGCCATCAATGCCGGAGGTCGCCACGAACGGATTCGTGACGAAGCTCGGGTTGTCCCACAGGCAGACCAGGCCGCTGGCCAGACTCCGGCGCCAGTACGCGTCGAGCCCGGGTACGTCGGTCCCCAGCCACGGGACCCGCGCCAGCACCGCGGCGGCCCGGCGTTCGCAGCGGTCTACGGCCTCGTCCACCCAGGTGCTCAACGGGCGGGGTGCTGTGGTGTGCGCGGCGCCGATCTGGACCGCGAGGGTGAACGTCACCTCGGCGCCCGCTGGCACCACCTGGGTGAGCAGTGTGGAATCGGCCCCGGTCGGGCTTCGCCCGTCCGGGCCCACCCCCACCTCCTCGTGGAGCAGGTCAATCGTCACCTCGCCAGCCTGCCAACGTCCGTGTCCCAGCTGGGTCGGCGCCGGCCCGGGCTCCGGCGGGACCCAACCCCATTCCCCCAAAGGGATCCGGCGCGGCCCGCCGGGGTGGAGCTCGGGGTGGAGGGTGATCGTGACCGCCTCGGCCGCGCGGTTGCGGATGGCGACCTGGACGGCGTAGCCAGCACGCCCGTAGAGCGGCGTGAGGGTGCTTCGTACGTCGAGTGACCGGAGGGCACCGTCGTGGAACTGGTGGTAGGTCCCGCGCCGTACGACCTGGTGGGGACGCCAGGTGCCGCCGGCGTAGAGGAGGCCGCGGCCGTTGACACCGGGCCGGGCGCCGTCGGGGATCCGGTGGCCGGCCACCTCGAGTTCGATCCGGAGCGAGGAGTCTGGTGCGGCGTACGGCGGGGCGAAACAACCGGCGACCCCGCAGACGGTGCCAGGCGCGAGGGCGACCGTCGACCAGCCACTGGTAACCCAGGCCTGCTGCACCACGCCCTGCCGGAGGTCGAAGGCGAAATCGTCCAACGTGTAGCGCGAAGCCATCCGTGCTCCCTCTGTCCACGCTTGCTCTGTCACCGCGGCCGGCCCCTGTGGGAAAAGGCGAGGTGGGATCAGCGGGGACCGGCGGGCCCGCGACCGCTGCTCGTGCCGGGGATGCTGCCACCACGGGGATCGTGCCCGCAATGATTGCGGCCAAGTTACTCGAAGTTTGCGGCGGGGTATTGTCGTTGGACCGGTCCAGTGCTACGGTCCCGCTCAGACGTTGGACTGGTCCAACGCGACCGGCGAAATCCACCACGAGTGCCGCTCCCGCTCCGGTGAGGGCGCATTCAGCCCCCGATTTCATCCTTCGAGGCTTTGAGGTGTCGCGGCCATGACGAAATTGACAATCCGCGATATCGCCAGGCTGTCAGGGCTGTCCAAATCCACTGTGTCCCTGGTGCTCAACAACAGTCCGCGGGTCGATCCGGCAACCCGCGAGCGCGTCCTGGAAGTCATGCGTAGCCACAACTACGTCCCCAACTTCGCCGCGACCGCACTCGCCCGTGGAAACACCCGCCTGATCGGCATGATCGTGCCCGGCCTGACCTGGCGACTCGTGGCCGCGATCAATTACGGCGTGGCCTCTGTTGTCGAGGACAGCGACTACGAGATCATCCTCTACACGAGCACCAACGACCGCGACTACGGCCGGGTCATCGAGCGGATCCTCGCTTCCAAGCTCTCGACCGGTCTGCTCGTTGTCACCCACAACCAACCACTCGAACCCCTGGAGGAACTCCAGCGCGGCGGGCTGCCGGTCGTCCTCGTCGACACCCTGGGCGCACAGAGTTCCCTGCCCTCCGTCGTCGCCGACAACTATGGCGGCGCACATGCCGCGGTACGCCACCTCGTCGAACTCGGCCACCGGCGAATCGCTTGCATCGAAGGCCCGATGGAATACCAATGCTGCCTGGACCGCACGCGCGGCTACACCGACGCGCTGCGGGAGGCGGGCATCGCGGTGCGCCCCGAGCTGGTGACAAAGGGCGAGTTCGCGGCCGACACCGTAGCCGCGAGCACCCGCGCACTTCTCGACCTCCCCAAACGCCGGCGGCCGACAGCGATCTTCGCCCACAGCGACATCACTGCCTACGCCGTCATGGAGGCAGTCGAGGACGCCGGACTCAAGGTGCCCGATGACATCTCCATCGTCGGGTTCGACGACCTGGTTTCTTCCGAGCATGTCCGCCCAGCCCTCACCACGATTCGCCAGCCATTCGAGGAAATGGGTCAGCAGGCGGCCCGGCTTCTGCTCAGCACCATCGATCCGGCTCCAGGCGACAAACCCGGGGCGAACACAGCCGACGAGCCAGCACGCATCAGCCTTTCCACGAGCCTGATCATCCGAGACAGCTGCACGACGAGCGCCTGAAATTCGCCCGCGGGCTTGCGTTTCGCCCGACCGCGATAAAAGCACCGGTAAAAGCAGCATCCTCCTGGATCACCGAAACTCGCAGCGCCAGATACGACGCGGTAGTCGAGCCTGCCCTTTTCCGCTCGAACACCTGCGTCCCTCATTCAGTGTTGTACCGGCCCCGCTCGGGCTTCGCCCGTCCGGGCCCACCCCCACCACGTGTGTCACCCCGAACCTGAGAGGAGTGGGGCAATGAGGCGACCCTCCGCCTTGACACGAACATCTGGCCTGGTAGTTGCTTTCACTCTCGCAGTCGCAGCCGCGGTACAGGTATTTCCGTCGGCAGCCAGTGCGGCGGAGCCCTTCGAAGTGATGCCGGCCGACTCGCTCGCGGCGTTCGACCAGCTGAAAGGCAGTCCGGCACCGCAGACGGAGATAGTCCAGGTCACCGGAAACCCGAACTTCGACCGGGCACTTCAAGTCAGCGTGACGGGTTCGCCGGCGAGTGCCGGTCTCGACGGCGAGTACGAAATCGCCCTGGGTGCGGGCACCGCCGCCGCTGTCACCGAGGGGGACGCGATGGTGGCGAGCTTCTGGGCGCGGTCGATCGAGCCCACCGGCGACGCCGGCTACGCGACTTTCACCTTCGAACGCGATGGCGGCAACTACAAGAAGTCCGCCAATGCCGCACTGAGGTTCACCTCGGAATGGCAGAAGTTCGAGTTTCCGTTCCGGATGGTGGAGAGCTACGCCGCGGGCGGCGCCCACATCTCGCTCTGGTTGGGCTACGGCCCCCAGGTCTTCCAGATCGCCGGCGTGTCCGTCCGCGACTACGGCCAGGGCGACCCGGCCGGCTTTCCCTCCGTGACCTACAAGGGTCGCGAGGCGAACGCCGCCTGGCGGACGGCCGCCAACGACCGCATCAGTCAATACCGCAAGGGTGACCTGCGGGTGACCGTGGTGGACCCCGCGGGCAACCCCGTGCCGGACGCCGCTGTGAAGGTGAGCATGCTCCAGCACGCCTTCAACTTCGGGACCGCCGCGGACGCCCGCTGGCTCAACAACGACACCACCGACGGGCGGAAATACCGCAGCACGGTGGCGGAGAACTTCAACCAGACCGCGTTGGGCAACGATCTCAAGTGGACGTACTGGGAGAACGAAGCACACCGCGAGCAGTACACCCTGCCGGCCCTGGAATGGCTGCGGTCCAAGGACATCTTCGTCCACGGGCACACTCTGGTGTGGGGGTCCTGGGGATACATGCCTCCGGACGTGAGCCCCCTTGCCAACGACCCGGCCGCGCTGCGCGCCCGGGTGGACGGCCACATCACCGACGAAACCTCCACCCTCAAGGGCATCGTGCCGGCCTGGGATGTCGTCAACGAGCCGTACTCCGAGCACAACCTGACCGACATCCTCGGCCAGGACGAGATCGCCCGATGGTTCACCCTCGCCAGGCAAGGCGATCCTGACGCCCGCCTACTCCTCAACGAGTACGACCTGCTGGAGAAGAACGGCTGGACCAAACGCAAGCAGGACTACATCTACAACCTGCTCGCGTCACTCAAGTCCAGCGGCGCACCCATCGACGCGCTGGGGATCCAGGGACACTTCACCGGGCTGCAGCCCACGCCGCCGGAGGACCTATTACCGATCCTCGACCGGTACGCGGACCTCGGCCTGCCGCTGGAGATCACGGAGTTCGACATCGCGACTGATGACGAGCAACTCCAGGCCGACTACACCCGCGACTTCCTCACCATGATGTTCAGCTATCCCAAGATCGAGGCGCTCAGCACGTTCGGCTTCTGGGAGTCGAACATCTGGAATCCCCTCGCGGCGTTCTTTCGCGCCGACTGGTCGGCGAAGCCCAACGCCCTGGTGTGGAAGGACCTCATCTACCGCCAGTGGTGGACCAACGCACAGGGCCAGACGGGCGCGGACGGGAAGTACACCACCCGTGGCTTCCTCGGCGACTACCTCGTGACCGTGACAGTCAACGGAGTCTCCAAACAGCAGCGGGTCTCGATGCCCACCAACACTGGCAAGGCGGTCACCGTTATCGCGGACGGCATCCAGACGCTCGACCGCGACCCGATCAAGAGCCTGATCCGCAACCCGGGCTTCGAGGACGGCACGGCCGGGTGGACAACTCTCGCCGCCGGCTCGGCGTCCGTCACCGATCCCTACTCCGGCAAGCGTTCCCTTCGGACCAGCGGCGGCGCCAGCGGTGTGGCGCAACCTGTCCTTGACATAAAGCCAGGCACCAGCTACACGCTCAGCGGTTGGGCGAAGTCGAGCGGCACCGGCAACCAGTGCTACATCGGTGTCCGGGGTGGACCCGCACCCGGGCAGGCGAGCTTTCAGCACACCCTCAACTTCAGCGACGAAACGAAGTACACCCAGAAGCTCGCGGCGTTCAGCCTGCCCGCCGACACCACGTGGACGCAGGCGTTCGTCTGGCACAACGGCGGCGTACCCGGTAACCCGGTCTGCACCGTCGACGACGTGACACTCACCGAGACGGTCGGGACCGCGCCGCCTTCGCCAGCACCGCCGTTCATCACCCCCAAGCTGCCGGGCAACGCGAGCATGCTGCTCAACGGCGACGTCGAGCGGGGCAGCACGACCGGGTGGTACTGCCTCGGCCCCTGCACGCTCTCGTTGACCGGCAGCCCGACCCACGGCGGGTCCGGCGCGCTCGCGGCCACGGCGCGCGGTGAGACCTGGGCCGGCGCCGCCCAGGGTGTGTCAGTCGGCAACGGGGGCGTCTACAACTCCTCCGCCTGGGTACGCCTGAAGAACCCCGGCACCGACACGGCGCAGGTCGCACTCAAGGTCGTGAGTTCGACCGGAACCACCACGATCCCGCTCGGCTCGGCGACGGTCACCGACACCGGGTGGACCCAGATCGCGGCGAACAACGTGCCGATCTCCTTCTCCGGCTCGTTCCAGCAGGCCGAGTGGTGGATCAGTACGAGAGGTAGCACGACCGCGCCGGATCTGCTCATCGACGACGCGAGCTTCTCAGTCCGCTCCGCACCACCTGCCGGAATGGACTTCCTCCTCAACGGTGACGTGGAGAACGGCAAGAACAACTGGTACTGCTTCTCTCCGTGCGTCGCGAGCGCCGTCAGCTCACCGGTCCACAGTGGTGCGGGTGCCCTCAAGGCCACCGGGCGAACGTATGAGTGGGCCGGACCTGCCGAGGGCGTCGAGGTCACCAACGGCGCGAAGTACAAGACGTCGGCGTGGGTACGCCTGGCGAGCGGCGCAGCCGACACCACCGCCCTCGTCAAGATCAAGTTGACAAAGACGGATGGTACCTCCGAGACCGTCCCGCTCGCCTCGGCGCCGGTGAACGCCGCCGGCTGGACGCAGGTGCACGCTAACAACGTCACCGTGTCGTGGACCGGGACGCTCGCCAAGGCCGAATGGTGGGTGAGTACGACCAGCGGCGCGGACGACTTCTACGTCGACGACGCGGCGCTCCAACCGGCAGGTGAAGATCAAACGGCCCTCGGCGCGGTGGTGCCGACCGCGCCCTGCGTGGTCAGCAACTACAACGGCACCTATACCGCCTACTTCGGCTACGACAACCCGAACGCCTTCGGCGTTCCGATCCCGGTCGGCACCGGCAATCTCATGACCCCTTCGCCGGGAGATCGCGGCCAGCCCGTCAGTTTCCTGCCGTTCCAGCGCCCCAAGCGGGCGGGCGTACCCGTCAGCTCCAGCAGCAACGTGACCTGGCAGGTGAACGGCACCTCGCAGACCGCTACCGCAAGCTCCCCACGCTGCACCCCCTGATAAGAGCATCACCAAGGAGAACTGACCATGAAACGACGTGACTTGCTGCGGGCCGCGGTCGCGGCGGCCGGCGCGAGCGTCCTCAGTGGCGGCCTGGCCGCCTGCTCCTCCGAGGAAGGCAACCGCACCACACCGTCGACCTCGTTGACGTACTGGGACTGGTATGTGAGCCAGGCCGGGTGGGTCGACAACGAGCTCAAGCTGTTCGACAAGGCACATCCAGGCCCCTCGATCAAGAGGACCACGCAGGTCACCGACAGGTACGCCGACCTGCTGGCCCTCTCGGTCCGCAGCAAGAACACGCCCGACGTCTTCATGATCCCGAAGCTGCCGGCCCTGCAGGAACAGGTTGACAAAGGCTGGCTGCTCCCACTCGACAAGTGGGCCACCTCGCAGTGGCAGTCGAGGTTCCCCGCGAACCAGTTCGTCGAGGGCGTGAACGTCTTTGGTGGCAAGGTCTACACGGCGCCGTTCGCGGCTCCCGCGCCCTCGCTGCAGCTCTACTGCCACCACGGTGCGTTCAAGGACGCCGGCCTGACCAACGCGGACGGCACCATCAAACTGCCCAAGACCTGGGACGACGTCACCCGGGCCGCGGAGGCGATCACCAGCAAGAGCGGGGGCAAGGCCTACGGGCTCGGCTTCGGCAATGCCCAGAACTTCGCGCTCGCGTGGTGGATCGATCTCTTCACCCGCGGGGCCGGCTCGCCCGGTGGCACCGCCACCATGGACTACCGGGTGGGACGTTGGACCTTCGCCAGCGACCGTAACTATGCCGACTTCCTCACCCTGCTGCTCGACTGGAAGAAGCGGGGGTTCATCTATCCGAGCTCGATGAGCATTTCCGACGAGCAGGCCAGGGCGTTCTTTTCCCAGGGCAAGTTCGGCATGACAGTCGGCGGAGTCTGGAACCAACCCACCTGGACCGAGAACAAGTTCACGGAATACAGCCTGGTTACGTTGCCCGCACCCGACGGGACGCCCAAAGCGTTCTTCTACGGCCCGCCGGGCGGATCCTTCGTCGCCATCTCCGCCAAGGCCAGCGATCCGGAGCGGGCCTGGGCCTGGCTGGACTGGTTGTACAGCAAGGAAGCCGGGAAACGCTGGGTCGAGCAGGGGCTTGGGCTTTCGGTGTATCCGGACAACAACGATCCATCGCTGGTGAAGTTCGAGCCGTTCGCGGAGTACGTCGCGATGGCCAATACCGCGTTCATCGGACCCACCCCGACCGTCCGGAATCCGGAGGTCGCCAAGGTCACCGTCAACGCCGTCAAGCCCGACATCAACGATGTTGGCGCGGGTCTCTACACCGGCCAGCTCAAGGACGTCGCCAAGGCGCTGTCCGAACTCCAGGACCGCCTCAACACCGCGCAGGACGACGCGGTCAAGGCGGCCCAGGCCAAGGGCGCGAAGGTGAGCGCGGACGATTACGTCTTCAAGGACTGGGAT
Source organism: Actinopolymorpha alba DSM 45243 (assembly GCF_000373925.1). Lineage (GTDB taxonomy): Bacteria > Actinomycetota > Actinomycetes > Propionibacteriales > Actinopolymorphaceae > Actinopolymorpha > Actinopolymorpha alba. The sequence goes on from NZ_KB892776.1 coordinate 29,337, forward strand.
CCCGCGAAGCCCTACGTCCACAAGCCCGCCTGAACGCCCACCTACCCGCCGAGGTCGTCAAACCCGTCCGACCTCGGCGGGACCCCCTTCAGGAGGTGACGATGGCCGTCTCCGGAACTTTCGCGGACGGCGTGACCGCGGCCAACCCACCGGCGGGCGGGACGCCGGGTGGTACGCCGCGGCGCCGACGGCGAGGTCGGTGGAGCGCCATCTGGTCGGCACGCTGGTCGTATCTCTACGTCGCGCCGATGATGGTGTTGCTGGTGGGGTTCGTGATCTATCCCATTGGCGCGTCGCTCGGCTACACGTTCTACCAGTGGAATGGCATCGGTGATCCGACGGACTTCGTGGGGTTCGCCAATTTCGCCCAGGTGGTCAACGATTCGATCTTCTGGGGAGCGGTCCGCCACACCTTTACCTACGTCGCGATCGTCACGCCGGTCCAGCTGGTGCTGGCGCTCGCCCTCGCACTGGTGCTCAACAACCGGCGGCTGCGCTTCGCGACGTTCTATCGCACGTTGTTCTTCCTGCCGGTGGTCACCTCGGCCGCGGTCATCGGCGTGGTGTTCCAGCTGATGTTCTCCAACTTCGGCCAATCCGTCAACGATATCTTGACAGGATTCCGGATCACCAACGAGAACATCGACTGGCTTGGCGACCCGAACGTCGCGATGGGCATCATCATCGTAGTTGGGATCTGGCACACGCTCGGGTACAACCTCGTCTATTTCCTCGCCGGCCTGCAGACCATTCCTGAGGAGTTGTACGAGGCGGCGAGAATCGACGGCGCCGGCCGGATCGCGCAGTTCTGCTACATCACCGTCCCGATGCTACGCTCCGTCGGCGTCGTGATCGTGCTGCTCGCCCTCATCGGGGGGTTCCAGGTCTTTGATCTGGTGCAGGTACTCACCAACGGCGGACCATACTTCGCCACCGAGGTGGTGAACACGTACATCTACCACCTCGCGTTCGGCGGCTTCGGCGCGAGCGCCGTCCAGCCGAACGTCGGACTCGCCTCCGCGGCGTCCTTCTTCTACGGGCTTCTGCTCATTGGATTCTCCGCGGTTCAGGTGGTCGTCATCCGTTCGCTCGCGCGCCGCCGGGCCGGACAGTAGGAGGTCGCAACGATGGCATCGATCACCGTGCCCGCGGGTCGGACTCGCGGGCCGGCCGCCCGCCGGTCGCGACCTCCACGCGGCGTGCGCGCGCTGACCCACGCCGCACTCCTCATTGGTGGCCTCGCCTGGATGTATCCGTTCATCTGGACGCTCGGGAGTTCGTTCAAGGACACCGACGAATTCTTCAACCGCGGACTCAATCCGATGCCCGAACGCTTCCTCTGGTCCAACTACCTGGAGGCGTGGCAGCAGGCGTCGTTCGGGCGGTATTTCGTCAACACCCTCCTCATCACGGTAGGCACCACGGTCGGCACGCTCCTCATCACGTCGATGGCTGGCTACGTGTTGGGGCGGACCAGGTTTCCGGGCAAGAAGCTCTGCCTGGTGTTGATCTCGGCGACGTTGTTCCTGCCGCATGGGTACACGATCATCCCGATCTTCGACCTCGTGGACCGGATCGGACTCCTCAACAGCCTGTGGTCGGTCATTCTCGTTCAGGCGGCGGGCGGCGTTGTTTTCGGCACGTTCCTCTTCATGGGCTACTTCATGTCCATCGACCGGGAACTCGAAGACGCCGCCCGCATGGACGGTGCGAGTTTTCACCAGACGTTCTGGCAGATCATGCTGCCGCTCTCCGGGCCGATGATCGCCACCGTCGGGCTCTTCACCGCGATCAGTGCGTGGAACAGCTTCTTCATCCCGCTGGTCTTCACGCTGGCCAGGCCCGAACTCCGCACGCTCGCGGTCGGGATGTACTCCTTCATCGGCGAGAACTCCACGCAGTGGACGCTGCTGTGTGCGGGATCGGTGATCACCCTGGCGCCGATCATCGCGCTCTTCCTTCTCCTGCAGCGGTTCTTCGTCAACGGCCTCGCCGGCGCCGTCAAGCAGTAGTTGCGGTCCCCTGCCTTCTCAGTATCCGAACACGCGGCCGGCGGACCAGTTGTCTCACGGGCCGGGCGGCCTGGGGAATGACCCGAGATCGCCCACCACGTCAGAGAAGGCTTTCGCGGCCAACCATGATCAACTTGCGAAAAGGGCCCACGCTTCGCGCCCGCGGTGGGCGATTTCTGCAAGTTGATCATGAACCGGCCCCCAAGCCGTCCAGCCCGTGAGACAACCCGCCGCCGCGGGGGTTCCAGCCGAGCACCTACGCCGCGCACACGCGAACGCGGCTCCGGCGTCAGGGCCGTTACAGCTCCTGAACGCTGACGCTGATCGTTGGCACCTTCTCGATCGTGTGGTGCACCTTGCACCGGTCGCCGGCACGAACCAGCGCGCCGATCTGCTGCTGTGTCAGGCCTTTCGGCAGGTGGTAGACGACCTCGATCTCCGACATCCGCAGCGGCCGGCTGGCCGAGGTCGCGGAGACGTCGACTGTCGCGCCGTCGACGTTCAGTCCCTGGGTTGTCCATAGTCGACGAGCGTTGCCAGCATGCAGGCGCCGAGCCCGGCCAGGAAGAGTTCGGTGGCGAGGAAGTCCCCCGAGGTGGGACCCGCGCCCGCACGGCCCTGCTCGCGGAGTTGTTGGAGGCGCGGGAGCCGTTGCCGGAGACGCTCGTCGCCCGCGCGACCCGGGCAGGTTGGCGCTGGCATGTCGGCCTCCACATCCTCGCCCACGAGGTTGAGAGCCTGCATCCGTTGATCATGTCGACCCTCACCGAGGTGCTGGGTACGGCAGGCCTGCCTGTCCCGGCGTTCGCCCACCACGCGGGTGGCGCGTGGACGTGGCTGTCGGCGTGGGAGCCGGGCGCTACCGCCCCGCGACGAACTCACCGACCGGATCGAGCGGGCCTTGCGCCTGGTCCACGACCGGGCCGGAGCGCGCGGCCTAGTGGCGGGGATCGGCTCGGTGTCCGCGGGTTTCTCCGGTCTCGTCGCCACCCTCACCGCCGCCCTGCTCGCCCGGTCGAGCGGTCGGCCGGGCACCGTCCTGTCCAGCGGCGACCTCGGACCGGCGCAGGTGCTGCTGAGCAAGTACGCCGCGGGGCTGGGGTTCGGGGAGGCCGCCACGCTGCTGGCTCCGCTGCACAGCGAACCCCTGCTGCTCGCCACGCTGGTGAGCTACCTCGACCATGCGTGCGTGGTGGCCGACACCGCCCGGGCGCTCGGTGTTCACCGCAACACGGTGATGCAGCGAATCCGCCGGATCGAGCAACTGCTCGGCGTACGTCTCGACGACCCCGACACCCGGCTCGCGCTGCAGCTGGCGCACCGCGTGGCCGGGCACTAGAGGGCTGGCCTCCACCGGAAAGCCTTGACGACCGCTGCTTTGTCGTCTAGCTTTCTGGCTAATGCCAATAGCCAGGGTCGAGGCAAAGGGGTTATTCATGGCGAAGGCTCCAGCAACAGAAATCCGTCCCGGCGTCTACCGCATCCCCACCGCGCCGTGGGACCTGGTCAACTCCTACGCGTTCGTCGATGACGACGGCCAAGTCACGCTCGTCGACACCGGCACCAAGGCGGCACCGAAGAAGATCAGTGCGGCCCTCTCCTGGATCGGGAGCGCGCCCTCCCAGGTCACCCGGATCGTCCTGACTCACGCGCACCCCGACCACGCCGGTGGGCTCAACACCCTCGCCAACGAGACCGGCGCGGACGTCGTGGCCCACGAGGCCGACGCGCCGAGCCTGCGCAGTGGACGTACGCCGGCCCGCGACCTGTCGTCCTTCGGCGGTCGGTTGCTCGAACGCCTGCCCGGCGGCGGCTTCACCCCGACCGAGGTGGCCGAGGAGTTCGTCGACGGTCAGGTGCTCGACGTCGGTGGTGGCCTGGAGGTGGTCCACACGCCGGGCCACAGCCCCGGGCACGTGGCCCTCCTCCACCACAGGAGCGGCATCCTGATCACCGGCGACTCGATCTTCAACGTCCGCGGGCTGCGCTGGTCACCGGCGTTCTTCTGCACGAACTTCCAGCTCACCAAGAAGACCGCGACCCGGTTGGCCGAACTCGACTACGAGGTGGCGGCGTTCACCCACGGCCCGCAGATCACCGACGGCCCGCGCGACGCGATCCGGGACTTCCTCCGCCGCGAACGGGTGGCGACCGATTGAACGCCGGCAGCAAACCGCCGGCAGCACGAACGTGAACGGCAGGAAGGCGGGCACCAAGGTGGATGAGGCGACGCGTGCCTAGGGCGGGACTTTCGACCGCGGCCGTGGTGGAGGCCGCGCTGCTCCACGTCGACGAGCACGGCGCGGACGGCCTGACTCTGGCCGCCGTGGCGGGCCGGACCGGCGTCGCCGCACCCTCGCTCTACAAACACGTACGCAATCTCGCCGAACTCCGCCGGCTCGTCGCCACCCGCGTGATGGATGAGTTCAGCCACCGCCTCGGCGTCGCGGTGATGGGCCGCAGCGGCGACGACGCGGTGGCCGCGCTCATGCGGGCTTGGCGGGAGTACGTGAAGGAGTACCCCGGGAGGTACGCCGCCATCCCGTCAAACCCGCTGTCTGACCCGGCCCTCGCGGAGCCCAGCGGGCGACAGCTCGAGATCATCCTCGCTGTCCTGCGGGGGTACGGGCTCGAGGGCGCGGCGGCCATCCATGCCACCCGGTGTTTGCGGTCAGCGGGGCACGGTTTCGCATCCTTGGAGGCGGCCGGCGGATTCGGGCTGCCGGAGGACCTGGACACCACCTTCGAGCACCTGATGGACATGCTCATCGCCGGTCTTCACGAACTCAGCAGCGCGACGCCCGCCACTGATCGGCGGTGATCCGCCAGAGCACGTGTCGGGAGAGGCGATGGCCCGCCGGGAGCCGCGGATGATCGAAGTCGTCGGCCGCGTCATGGGTCATGCCGATGCGACGCATGACCGCCTGTGAGCGCAGGTTGGTGGTGGCCGTGAACGACACGATCTCGGTGAGACCCGCCGGGTCGAAGCCGAACGCGAGCGCCGCCCGGGCCGCTTCGGATGCGTACCCCCTGCCCCAGGCTGATCGGGCCAGGCGCCAACCCACCTCGACCGCTGGGGTGAAGTGTGCATCGAAGGACGGCACCGAAAGGCCGGTGAACCCGATGAACTCTCCGGCGCCTTGGACCTCGAGCGCCCAGAGGCCGAATCCGCGCTCGGGGAACGCCGACTCGATCCGGGCCACCAGGTCGTCGCTCTCTTCGCGGGTCATGAGAGCGGGGAAATGCTCCATCACGTCGGGATCGGAGTTCAGGGCGGCGAACGGCTCCAGGTCGCTGTCGCGCCAACGACGGAGGATCAACCGTTCGGTTTTGAATTCAGATCGCTCAACCACCAGGTGACCTTACCGGGCGTGAACCAGGCGTGAACCAGGCGTGAGCCGCGTTGGCGCTGGTGCAGCGCCGCTCCCGGGGCATACCGGGTATACCCCGTTCGCCGGATGGTGGTCCGGCCGGGGTACCCGCAGGGTGGATGCCATGACGACGTACGCCCCTCGCGCGAGCGCCCTCGCACGTCCCCTGACCGTCCCTCGGTGGGCCACCGTCGCGGCCCACATCACCGCCTGCCTCACCATTCCTTCGGGACTGTGGCGGATCGCGCTAGTCGTCGGCCTCCCGCTCACGAAGTACGACACGAGCCTGGTCCCGGTCCGGGAACGGCTTTACATCGTGTCGCTCTCCTTGGTCGCGGAGATCCTCGCCGTTCTGACGCTCGGCCTGGTCCAGCCGTGGGGTGAGGTCATGCCACGTTGGGTTCCGCTGCTGGGTGGGCGGCGGATCCCGCCGCTGGCCGCCGTCATTCCGGCCAGCCTGGGCTCGGTGGCGCTGGTCGCGCTGAGCATCTTCGCGACGTACAACCTCACCATCCGGGAACCCCTCGGCACACCGATCCAGCAGGGGCTGCTGATCGCGTGCTACGTACCCCTACTGGCCTGGGGACCCATGCTCGCCGCCGTCACGGTCGCGTACTACCGCCGGCGCCGCGCCGAGGTACGCCTGTAGAAACGGCCCCTGCAGGGGCGAGAGCGGAACCATCCCCAGCTCCGCCGGCGGAGCGACCCGGCTGGCGAGCTCCCACCCGTCCGTGTCGGTCCAGTTCGCGTTGGCGTCGACGAGGCGGCCCGTCGCGGTGCCGCCGAACACCAGCTGCACACTGTCGGGGTAGGGGTACGCATAGCCGTCGGGCCGTGGCCCCAGATGAGCCAGATGAACGAAGCCGAGGTAGGTCAGGGTCGCGCGATCGACCTGCCACCCCGTCTCCTCGGCCACCTCGCGTACGACGGCCTCGGTCATCGTTTCGCCCGGCTCCGGACGGCCGCCAGGCCAGACATGCCGCTCGTGGCGGTTCTCGCAGACCACGACGCCACCTGGGGTCGCGACGATGCAGCGCACGGAGCTGACGAGTTCGTCGGGCACCCGCACGGTTGTGAGGTACGACGAGAACTCCAACGGGATGCTCCCACCCGGCCCCCATGCCTCGCGGTGGACCGCGGCCGGCCGATGCTGACCGAGAATCCGCAGTAGCTCAGGGTGTCGACGTCGACCGCTGGAGCCGTCCTTCACAGAAACCCTCCTGTCACCTTGGCAAACCGCCGGAATCCTTGAGTCAGCCCTTGAGCGGACGTCCAGTTGCGCCAAGGGTCTCGCCGATAATACGTACAGCCTTCGGGCCGACTCCGTGCATCGCCAGCAGGTCAGCTTCGGTCAGTTCGGCGACCTGGGCGAGAGTGGTGATGCCGGCACTTGCAAGCGCCTGCGTGGCGGGTCTGCCGATGGCCTTGGGCAGGTCACCGACCTCGCCAGCGGCCGCGGACTCCGCGGCTGCTGCCTGCGTTGCGAGCCGCTTCGGTGCGCGCGAAAGCCAGGCGCGGCGTACCCAGTGGTTGAGCTCCTGACCGTTGATGTCCCCGAGCGGGATACGTACGCCGATTGGCGTCGCGCCACGGGTCAGCCGCTCAGCGGTTTTGTGCCTTGCCAGGACCTCGTCCGCCTCCGCCGCGGGGAGATGAAGCTGCACATAGTCTTCCTTGTCCTTCGAGGCGAATCGCTTGTCGCCCACAGTGAATGCGGCGGTGCCGAAGCCGGTGTCCTGCTCGGCGGTCTCGGGGAGGGAAAGCGCGGTCTTGCGAAGCTGGGCGAGCGTCGTCATGGGTCCACTTTGGCATGCCGGCTGAAGTACCTGTGCTCGCCGAGCCTGCCGAACTTGCCGAGCTGTCAGAGGTTTCTCGGCTAAGAGACCGAGAAACCTCTGACAACCCGGACCTAACCCGGCGACGATGTGGCGGCCCTGGCAACCAGTGCACGCCGAACCTTGAGTAGATGCCCACTTTCGCGCGGGAAGTGGGCATCTACTCAAGGTTCGACGCCCGACCTCGTCAGATCTGCCCGCGATGTGAGACTAGGCGGGCGCCGTCTCACATTGTGTACACCTTCTCGGGTGCGAGGCAGGGCATATCCCCACCAGGCAAGGCAAATTCGCCTAGTGAGGCGGGGAATTGCCGCGTGAGGTCCGCCAAAGGGTGTACACAATGTGAGACAGGAGCCCGGTTTCTCAATAGACGAGACGTTCAGGTGTACGCCATTCGAGACAGCCGCGGCCTCACGGAGGCTTATTCAAAACCTCTGGCGCCGGAGAAGTTGCTGGATCTGATTGAGCCGGAACCGAACCATGATCAACTAGGCCGCCAGCGGTCCGGCCTGCGAGACGACCCGCAGCAGATCAAGATCGTTTCGGGGAAGTGGCCCACGCTCCGCGCGGAGCGTGGGCCACTTCCCCGAAACGATCTTGGTCGCGCCTCCACCAAGTCGCCTCCCGCTGCTTTCACGATGCCGCGACCTGTCGGCGTAAAGGGGTTTGAATAAGCCTCGCCGTATCTCCCGACGAAGCACGCTCAATTCGCCTTGCCTGTCGACGAGTCAGCGCACGAAGACCCGAACTGGTCCCCCATCCGCCGTACCTCGCCAAAACCGTGAAGAATCCGGGGGTCACAGCACCCCGGAATCTCGCAAGCTATCTCCTAGTCGGCATGAGCCCGGCCAGCACCTTGGCCCATAGATACTCCCACCGTCCTGCCGTGTAGCGGTAGGCGTCGCCCCGAGGTCAGCCTCTTGACAACCGGACGCTTCCTTGTAATGTCTGGCTGCAAGCAGCACTGATCCGTATTAGTAAAGAGGATTCAGTCAAGGAGCCGGACTGCTGTGCGGGTACGTCAAGCTGACATCGCGCGTCGTGCCGGCGTGTCTCAGGCCACGGTCTCGATGGTGATCAATGGCCGCGGTGACGCGGCCGGCATCCCAGCGGAGACGCAGCGCCGCGTCCTCGAGGCGAGCCGGAGTCTCGGTTACGTCCCCAATCCCGTCGCCCGCAACCTACGCGGCAAACGCACCAACCTGCTCGGCGTTCACAGCTTCGAGGCGGTGTTTCCGCTCGACCGCCGGGACTACTACTACGAGTTTCTCCTGGGAATCGAGGAGGAAGCCGAGAGCGCTGGCTACGATCTGGTGCTTTTCACCTCCGCTGGCGGTGAGCCGGATCGCCGCCGCCGGATCTACCGCGACGGTGTCAAGCGACTCACTATTGCCGACGGCAGCATCCTGCTGGGCGTTCACTCCGATCGGGACGAACTCCTCCGTCTGGTCAAGGACGGCTATCCCTTCGTCCATATTGGCCGGCGGGATATTCCGGGTGCGACCATTCCGTTCGTCACCACTGACTATGCGCGGGCGGTCGAGCAGGTGGTCGACAACCTCCTCCGGCTCGGCCATCGCCGGATTCTCTACGCCGGGTCGGAGGTTCCCATCGAGCCGCAGCACGATCGTAGGAAGGGATTTCGGGCCGCCCTGGCCGCGCACAAGGTCCGGACCGGCCGCCTCGTCCAGCTACCGCCGGATGCCGTGACGGCCGACTGGCTCAAGCGACTGATCAACGACGGCTACACCGCCGTCCTTCTCGAAGGGCTTCCACACGCCCGGCAGGCCCTCACGGCCGCGGCCGGCGTGGCGATTCCAGACGACCTGTCTGTTGTCGTCCTCGACTCACCACCTTCAGGTACTAACGAGTTCGCGGCTTGGAGCACGTTACGTATTCCCCGCACCGAGATGGGCAGAGCGGCCGTACGCCTGCTGCTCTCCCGCCTGGACCAACCAACCAAGGCGCCTGTTCAGCTGGTGCTGCCGAGCAGCGCACCAGCACCGCACACCATCGCCACACCCGCAAGGACGTAAGAGCCTGACATCCCACAGCGACGACCAACTGGGAAGGATCAGAAGGTGACCATGCGCGAACTCCAGGCGGATCTACTCGTGGTCGGCGGCGGCCTGGGCGGTGTCGCCGCGGCACTCACCGCGCTGCGGCTGGGCCGGCGAGTCGTACTCACCGAAGAAAGCGAATGGCTGGGCGGACAGCTGACCAGCCAGGCGGTGCCACCGGATGAGCACCCGTGGGTCGAGAGTCGCTACGCCTCACCAAGCTATCGCGCATTACGCCAACGGATCCGGGACTTCTACCGCCGCAACCTTCCGTTGACAGCGGACGCGGCCGCGGCTCCATTGCTGAACCCTGGTCGTGGCTTCGTCAGCCCGCTCTGCCACGAGCCGGCCGTCGCCGTCGCCGCCATTCACGAACTCCTCGCGCCGTATCTCGCCGCGGGCCAACTCACCCTGCTACTTCAGCACGAGCCGGTGGCCGTCCACCGCACGGGTGACCACCTCGAGGGTGCCACGGTCCGGCGTCGTGGCGGCGACGACATCACCATCACCGCGTCGTACGTCGTCGACGCGACTGAACTCGGCGACCTCCTCGAACTCGGTGGCGTCGAGCACGTGATCGGCGCGGAAGGCCAGGACGATACGGGCGAGCCGCATGCCCCGGAGGTCGCGAATCCCCTTGACCAGCAGGCGATCACGTGGTGCTTCGCGATCGAGCACCGGCCCGGCGAGGACCACACGGTCGAACGCCCGCCAAGCTACGACCACTGGCGGCACCACGTCGCGCCGTTCTGGCCCGGCCCTCAGCTTGCCTGGACCGATGTCGACCCGGTGACGCTCGCGACCCGGCACCGGCCGATCTTCCTCGGCGAGCCGGATGAGGAGAACACCCAGGACTTCTGGCGTTACCGGCGGATCGTCGCCAAGGCTCACTACCGTCCCGGCACCGTGGAACACGACGTGACGCTGGTGAACTGGCCCCAGAACGACTACTGGGAAGCCCCTCTCCTCGGCGTCGACGAGACCATACGCGACCACGCCCTCCGGCAGAGCCGGGAACTCGCGCTCTCACTCCTGCACTGGATGCAGACCGAGGCGCCACGGCCCGACGGCGGCGCCGGATATCCCGGCCTACGGCTGCGACCTGACATCACCGGAACTCCCGACGGTCTCGCGATGCGCCCCTACATTCGCGAAGCCCGCCGGATCAAGGCGGAGTTCACCGTGACCGAACTCCACGTCGGCGTGGAAGCCGCGGGCGACAACGGTCCCGTGCAGTTCGACGATTCCGTCGGGCTCGGCAACTACCGCATCGACCTTCACCCGAGCACGGCCGGCCGGACCTACGTCGACATCGACTCCTATCCGTTCCAGATCCCACTCGGCGCGCTCATTCCGGCCCGGGTCGAGAACCTCCTGCCCGCCAACAAGAACATCGGAACGACGCACATCACCAACGGCTGTTACCGCCTGCACCCGGTCGAATGGGCAATCGGTGAAGCGGTGGGCGCGCTCGTGGCGTTCTGCCTCGATGGTCAGCATCGGCCACGCGAGGTGCGTGCGGACGCTGAACGGCGTACCACCTATCAGCGGCTGCTGACCGAACGGCTCGGCATCGAACTCGCCTGGTCACCGGAGATCCGCGGCCTTTCGACCCACAAACGCCCCGCCTATCCGCAGTTCGCCGAACTCGCCGGCGCGCAGGCGCCACCCATCCTCCTCTGAGCTGGACCGGCGCCGGAGCGCACCGGCGCCGATCCACTAGCCCCTGACGTGAACGTCGCGGATTTCGCCACCACGTGGTGGGTATGGAGAGGTGATGGAATTCGGAGTGGGCTACTTCCCTACACACGACGGTATGGATCCTGGTGCGCTCGCCCGGATGCTGGAGGAACGTGGGCAGAACGCCGTGCTCTTCGCCGAGCACACCCACATCCCGGCAAGTCGGGAAACGCCTTATCCGGGTGGCGATCTTCCGGCGAAGTACTGGCACTGCTACGACCTGTTCGTCGCGTTGACGGCCGCCGCTGCCGCGACGTCGAAGCTGCGGGTGGGCAGCGGCGTCTGTCTCGTCATCCAGCGCGACCCGATCATCACCGCACACGAGGTCGCCAGCATTGACCATCTGTCGGGCGGGCGGTTGGAGTTCGGCGTCGGTGCCGGCTGGAACCGCGAGGAGATGCGCAACCACGGCACCGATCCACGCACGCGGATGGCGCTGCTCCGGGAACGCGTCGAAGCCATGAAGGCGATCTGGACCCAGGTCGAGGCCAGCTATACCGGCACCCACGTCTCCTTCGAACGCATCTGGTCCTATCCCAAACCGGCACAGCAACCCCATCCGCCCATCCTCGTCGGCGGCGACGGACCAACCGTGCTGGACCGGGTGATCGCCTTCGGCGACGAATGGATTCCCAACTATCTCGGCGATCCGGCGATCTTCGACCGAATCCGGGAACTCCGCGCCCGTGCGGAACGCCCGGTCGGAGTGCAGCTGCTCTCGGCGCCAGCCGATCCGGCCGCCCTCGAACGCATGCGGGACGCCGGAGTGAGGCGGGCGAACCACTGGCTTCCGTCCGGCTCCCGCGGCACCGTCGAACGCGCACTCGACCGCTGGGAGGACGCGATCGCCAAGCTGAACGGCGAACTCTCCTAGGGTGGCTCGAGGTGCCTAGCTGGTGCGCTCGAGCCAGTCGCTGATCAGTGCGTACGACGCGTCAACGGACGGGTGCAGCATCATGTTGTGGCCGGTACGTGGAAACGTCTTGACCGTCAGCGACTCGGCGCTGGAGTAGTAGGGCGCTTCGTTCCGATAGACCGCACGGTCACTGGCGCAGTTCAACAACAGCCCACAGAACAACGCGTCTTCCTGGCCCACCGTCACCAACACGGGCACGCGTACGCGGTTGGTGCTGTTGAGCGGAGGTGGCAGTTTGTTCGCCAACGCCGAGGTGAGCAGCGTGAGTTCGGTGGTGACATCCTTGTGCGCTTCGTCGTACCTGATCACTGCCGGGTCGGCGTTCTTGGCGGAGTAGAACATGAACGCGCGCGTCCCCGGCAGGGTCGTCATCCACCCGGGGTCGAGCGTCGTGCCGGCGAACTTCGAGTCGAGGAGTGCCGGATAGAAGTCGACGAACGTGCCGGCTCCACCAAGGCCCACGCCAGTGCCGTGCAACATGCCGGTGACCACGAGCCGGTCGATGTCGTCGTACCTCGCCGCCTCCTCGATGGCGACCAGACCACCGATGGAATGCGAGACGAGGTTGACAGTCTGATAGTCACGAGACCTGAGCCAGCTGATGAGTTGGTGCAGCACATAGGCGTCGGAGGAGACGGTCACGCCCGTGCTCAGGGGACGGTCACTCGCGCCGGTGCCCGGCCGGTCGAACGCGAAGGTCGCACGCCCGTCAGCCGTCGCCCGCCTCACGTAGGAATACTTGCGCGCGTACTGCGCCCAGTCCCAGTAGCTGCTGTTGTAGCTTCCGCCGTGGACCAGCACATCAACCGCGCTTTTACCCGGCGACCACCGGGTCGGCACGCACAGGGTGCCCGAGATCTTCACGGTCGCGGATCGTCCGGGGGCGATCGCGACCTTGCGCTGGACGGCGTGGCAGGACGCGCCCGCCCGCTCAGCGTCAGCAGTGTCCGCGCTGGCCAGTGTCGGCATGGACAAGCCGGCTGCGAGCAGGCCAACCACGGCTGTCCGGATCGCGGAGCGCAGGATCATGGACGAACCTTACGCTACGCATGCGGCCTATCACCGGAAGGTCTCATATGTGCGACTCATCCAGGCCCCGGCCGACGCCGGACCAGCGCCCTCTCGACACCCACCAGTCGTCCCGGACCGGCCCGGCACGGCGGTGACAGTTGATCAACTCGCGGATATAGTGGGCCCGGAATGGAAGGGCCGATCAGCTTGGTTTCGACCCTCACGCGCCAACTTCCTTTTGCCGCGAGTTCCGGGGACCTTTATGACTGAGGAACCACAGCATGACTGAGGAACCAGCCATACCCCTGCCGTATCGGCGAGACCGCGTTTGCCCGTTCGACCCCGCACCGGAGCTCAACCAGCTGCGCGTCGAGCTACCCGTGAGCCGGGTTGAGCTGCCAAGCGGGGTTTGCGTCTGGCTGGTGACTCGGTACGCCGACGCCCGCCAGGTTCTGGGCGACACACGTTTCAGCAATGCGGCCACGCCGCCATGGTTGCTCCGGCTGCCGACTGTCAAGGGCAGCGACGAAGCGGCGGCGACCGAGCCCGGAAGCTTCATTGGTTTCGATCCACCCGAACACACGAAGTTCCGGCGGATGCTTGCCGGTGAGTTCACGGTGAAGCGGATCAGCCAGCTCCGCCCCCGAGTCGAAGCCATCGTGTCCGAGCATCTTGACGCGATGGAGCAGACTGGCCCGCCGGTTGATCTGGTGTCGGCGTTCGCGTTTCCGATACCCGCGCTGGTGATCTGCGAGTTGCTCGGCGTGCCGTACGAAGACCGAAGTGAGTTCCGCCGGCTCAGCAATCTCATCCTCGACCTGACCCAACCCCGTGACCAGCTCCGCCTTGCGTTCAAGGAGCTGCACGTCTATCTCGCCACCCTCATCGCCCGTCAACGCCAGCAGCCCGACGACGGGATGCTCGGAATGCTCATCCGGGAGTACGGCGACGAGATTTCCGACGCCGAGATCGCGGGGATCGGCCGGCTCCTTCTCTTCGCGGGGCACGAGACCACGGCCAGCATGCTCGCACTGGGCACCGCCCTGCTGCTGAGGCATTCCGAGCAGGCGGCCAGGCTTCGTGACAACCCCGACCTGACAGCTCCGGCGATCGAAGAACTCCTGCGCTACCTCACGATCGCCCAGAGCGCGGTGATCCGCACCGCCACCGAAGACCTGCAGATCGGCGACCAGCCCGTCCAGACCGGCGACTACGTCATGGTCTCGCTGCAGTCAGCCAACCGCGACGACGAGCTCTACGACGACCCACAGCGGTTCGACGTCACCCGCAAACCCCAGTCCCACGTGGCGTTCGGCCACGGCATCCACCACTGCATCGGCGCGCCCCTTGCCCGCATGGAGATGCAGGCCGCGTTCCCAGCCCTGCTTCGACGTTTCCCGTCCTTGCGGCTCGCCGCGCCGTTCGAGGAGCTCTCGTTCCGCACGCTGACGACGGTGTACGGCGTCTCTGAGCTGCCCGTGGCCTGGTAGGCAAGAGCCCTGTTCCCAGGGGCTCTTGCCTAGTAGATAAGAGCCCGTACCTAGGGCTTGCGCGCGACCCCGGCGTAGAGCGCCCGCGACGCGTCGTCATCCGCGAGTTCGGGGTCTTCGGCACCCCACAGACCGCCGAACGTGACCCCTGGCTTCGCACCCTCGTAGGGCGGCAACAACTCCAGGCCCTCGAAGAAGCGCTCCACCTCCGCTTTCCCTCGCGGGTAGAGCTGCTCGTTGGCGTTCTGGTAAAGGGTTGTCGCCCGGTCCACCACCTCGGGCGTCTGCTTGTCGTACGTACCCTGTGACAGCACCAGGTAGCTTCCCGACGAGAGCTTGTCGAGGCACCGGGCGACCAGTCGCCACGGGTCGGACTTGTCAGAAACGAAATGGACGACGGCCGTCATGAGGAGGCCCACGGGTTCGGAGAAGTCGATCAGCTGGCGCAACTCAGGGTTGCTGAAAACGCTGTCGGAGTCGCGAAGGTCACCGGGAATGAAGACAGTGCCGTCCACGCCCTGCAGGAGCTTCGTGGCTTGCTCCGCGACCATGGGGTCGTTGTCGACGTACACCACTCGCGCGGCTGGGTTGATGGCCTGAACCACCTCGTGGGTGTTGTTCTGGGTGGGCAGGCCCGAGCCGATGTCAAGGAACTGCGAGATGCCAAGCTCAGAGGTCAGCCACCGTGCCGCACGCTGGTGAAACCCGCGGTTGCACCACGCCCAGTCTTCCAGCTCAGGGAACAGGAGCTTGATCTGCTCGGCTGCCTGCCGGTCGATCTCGCGGTGGTTACTCCCACCAAGGAGATAGTCGTAGATACGCGCGACGCTCATCGTGCGACTGTTGTCAGCAGGTGCCTTCTCTGTTTCGAACACCGCGTCTCCTGGCAAACGACCGTAGTTTTGGACAGAACGAGCATGACGCGCAGGACCAATACATGCGCATCGAGACGGAAGCTGAGATGTCACCGGGCTTCAGGAAGCCGTATCCCCCGACTTCGACGTGCGATGACCTGGCGGGACCTCCGTCCACTGCGATCGGAGTATGACGAGATCGACAACAAACAATCGGTACATTATCGACCCGGTATGGGTGTCACAAGTCTGGGCCACAACCAGCGTCCGTCGGCCTGTGCGGCGAGGGCTGGCGGCGCGTCGTACCGCGCTGGGGAGCGGCGTGAGCGTGGTCGGGTTCGACAGCTGAAGGACGCTGGATCCTGACACCTATGTGATGGTCGGGCCTACACTTCGGCGCATGCGGATAGGCGAGCTGGCCCGGCTAACGGGCGTCAGTGTGCGGTCGCTGCGCTACTACGAGGAGCAGTCACTCCTGCGGCCAGAGCGCCATCCGAACGGCTACCGCAGCTTCTCCGAGAGCGATGTCGAGCGGGTCGCCCAGATCCAGCTGCTGTTCGCCTCGGGCCTCAACAGCCGCTGCATCGCTGACCTGCTGCCCTGCATGTGTGGCAGTGGTACGGACGAGTTCACCACGCCGGCGCCGTACCTCGTCGACGGGCTGCTTCCGGTACGGGAACGGATCGTCGCGCAGATCACGGCGTTGACGGCATCGCTGCAGACCCTCGACCGGGTCATCGCCGCTGCCCGCGGGCCCTCCCCGCAGGGTTGAGGGGTTCTGCGGCCCTCGGGCGGAGTCGGTCCTCGGCGCTACCAGAGGTCGCCCGCGCGCCAGTCGCAGGTCAGGTCGCCGGCGAGGTCGAGCGGGACCGAGCCGGGAAGGACGTAGATGGACCCGTCCTCCTCCTGAGTGCGCGTGATGCCGGTCGGTGTCAGCGCGTACGTCGGCCCTGTCCAGAGCTTCCAGCCCCGAGCGGCGTACAACCTCGCGGCCTCGTCCGTGGCGCCGAGCCCACCCAGGTCGTAGGCGCCCCGGATCACGCGTTCCAGCTCCGCCATCATGGCCCAGCCGTGTCCGCGACCGCGCTGGTCAGCGCGTACGCCGACCCCCTCGACGTAGCCGGTACGCAGCGTGCGGCCGTTGTGCAGCAGCTGGCGCTGGACCACCGACGCGTGCCCGACCAGCTCCTCGCCCTCCCACGCCAGCGCGTGGATTCCGCCGAGGGAGTGATCCCAGTCATCGTCGGTCAGGTCGCCCTCGAAGACCTCGGCGAGGAGAGCGCGAGCCGCCTTACGGGTGGCATCGTCCAGGTCGGCGGTATGCATTGTGCGTAGCTCCGTCACACCCGCCATCCTCACACCATTCTTGGCGTGGGGCACTCACCCTGGCGAACCGCGCCGGTGTGACCGCCTCCGCGCGAGGTTCGCGAGTGCGACCGTGACCCAGGAGAACACCACGAAGCCGATCAGGATGGCGACAAGATGGATCGCCACGCTGGGGTAGCCGCCGTTGGCTGGGTCGAGGAACGGGTAGGGGTACCACCCGTCGACCTCGCCTCGGACGAGGGTGAACAGCGCCCAGATCAGCGGGCCGATCAGCCAGCGGAGCCCCAGCCGGAAGGTGAGGCGGCGGGTGGGCGGGTCGACCAGCCAGTCGATGAGTAGGTAGACGGGCAGGATCTTGTGGACGACCGTGTCGACCCACGGGAGGGCAACCTGCAGCTCAGCGCTGGACAGGAGCACCATCACGACCACGAACGTGACCGCCAGATAGACCACCGCGGCGCCGCGGAGGAGGTCGAGGGTCGCTGAGCGGGTGGTTCGCGCTCGCGGGCTGAGGGCGAGGACGAGCAGGAGCCCCGCCCCGAACAAGTTGCTGAGGATCGTGAAGAACGCGAAGTACCTCGTCGGGTCGAACGTACCGTTGTCGAGGTTGGTGACCAGCTGGACGCCGATCGCGACCAGCACCAGAAGCGCGACCAGCAGCCGAACGATCGCGAGCACCCGGCGCTTCACCACGGCCGTGATCATAGCGTGGCCAACCGATCACTCTCCCGACATGAGCCCGGCCGCGGCCACTCAGGGGAAGTACTGTCGCCACACCCGTACGTCTGCGACAAGCCGCGGAAGCGCCTCGATGTCAGCCATCGCGCGTGCGTCCGCCGTGCCTGGATCGACGCTTGCCGGGCGAGCGTCTCCGAGTGAAACCCGAATGCGTTGCGAGATCTTGGCCAGCCGCATACCGGCGTACCTCGCGAGTAGCCCTTCGACGGGCCGCACCTGGTGCCCGCCAGCCTGGCCATAGGCGCCGGCGGCCCGGCGTACGAGCGTAGGGTCTGGCGCCTTGCGGCCCAGCATGGCGAAGCTGGCGAACACGTGCGCCGCCTCCAGCGGTGCACTGTCGGGTCCGGCGACATCCCAGTCAATGAGAACGGGACGCCATCGCCCTCGACCCGACGGCGTCATCAGGACGTTCCATGGCTCGACGTCGCGGTGGGTCCGCACATGTGGCCCGGTGTCCCGGAACACCTCGACCACCTGGCGGGAGAGCGAGCGGACGACTTCAAGCTGGCGGTCGAGAGCAGGTGCCCAGATCAGGCCTCCATCCCGGCCTCGGTCGAGCCACTCGGACCACTGCGCGAGCGAGACGGGCGGCGACTGGTTGTACCACCAAGGGGGTTCGGGCGCCTCCGACAGCGGCGGCTCGAGTTGATGGATGCGTGCGAGCGTGTCGCCCAGCCATTCGCTGAGGTCATCCTCGGGCTCGAGTGGCCGGTGGTCGAGGTACGGGTAAGCCCGGAAGACGCCGTGGCCATCGATGTGTGTCGCCGCTCCAAACTGAGGGGACCGCGGTGTCACCGGTCGCGGAGAATCGATGCCGGCGTCAAGGGCCCGTTGCTCCAGCGCCATCGCGCACTCGAGCGCCGGCTGCCAGGGAACGCCGGGCCCCTTCCAGAATCGCTTCACGAGTACGGACCCCGAGGTTGTGTCCAGTCGCCAGGTCTCCTGACTCACGTGCCGGACGGGAACCATCGGCCCGATCGGACGGCCGAGGTCGAAAGCATCGGCGACCAGACCAGCCAAGGTGGCGGAATCAGCGGTGGTCGATATGCATGAGCGATCGGGCACGGCGTTCCCTTCAGCGCGCAAGCGGATCCCGTGGACACGGCCCTTCAGGACAATATGACTAGTCAAGTCGGCCATATCGTACGCCATCTCGCTGTACCCTTGCCCGGCCCTTGCCAGCGCGACGGGACGGGCGCATCAGGGGCGAGTGCCGGCCCAGGACCTCGCGCGTTCCAACACTCGCTGGACCGTGTCCGCCTTCGCCGCGGAGTAGGCGCGCAGGCAGCCCGTCTGCTCGACCGCGGACCGCTTGGCGTTCGCATATTCGAGGGCGGCACTGGGATCCGCCCGGAGGAAATCGCGGAACACCAGGTTGTCCCGCCAGAGGACGGCGTTCAACTCAACGACATGGACGTTGGACCAAGGCGGTGACGTACGCCGCCGTAGGTACTCCCGTCCCGGAGGGCTGTGCTCGCGAAGATACTCGTACCCTGCGACTTCGCTGAGTCGATGCGCGACTTCGCTGCGTTCGCTCTCGGGACAGCCAACCATCAGGTCGATGACCGGCTTTGCCGCCAGGCCAGGCACCGCGGTCGACCCGATGTGCTCGACAGTGCCAGATGCCAGCCCCAGCAGCGCACAGACCTCCGCGCGCAACCTCTGCCCGTGGGACAACCAGTCGTCTTGTGAGGGAACGACCTCGATCGGCTCGTCGACGTGGCTCATTCTCTTCATCCTCTGCATCATGCCCATCGTCGGAGCCGCTCCGCCATAGTCTGCGGATATGACCGCCACCCCGCCGCGCGCGACGATCTCGCGGGAGTTCCTCGATGCCGCCAGAACGCATTACGGGCTGACGCCGGACTCCGCTCCGCGCGAACTCGGCGAGTCGTTCAATCTCAACGTCCTTGTACGGAACGGCAAGCGCGACCTCGTGGTCCGGGTGTATCGGCAATGGATGACGGTCGCCCGGCTGGAAGCGGTGCAACACATCCGGCGTTTCCTGCATGAACGTGGCTTGCCGTTCGCGCGGACCTGCCCCACCGTCGACGGCCGTCCGTGGTGCGAAGCCGCTGGACACCTTGTCGAGGCGGAGGAGTTCGTGGGCTCCGACACCTATATGGACACCGCGGAACACATCCGGATCGGACTTGCCCTCCTCGGGCGGATCCACAGCGAGCTACGAAGGGCGCCGGCAAGCCCAGCCGCCGCCACGCCGCCACACGCCAACCATGTCGAGGCGATGCACCTGGTTGGTGCCGTCGCCGCAGGTCTTGCGGTAGTACGGCAACGGACGTTGGCAGGTGCGGAGACGAGGTACGCCGCTCAGGCGGAGGCGCTGGCGAGGCGCCTGGAGGAGGTCGAGAGCCCCTTCGCAAAGCTTCTGCCGCGTCAACTCGTCCACGGCGACTACTGGGACGACAATGTGCGGTTTTCCGGCGACCGCGTTGTGTTGGTGACAGACCTTGATTTCATGGGCTGGCGTCCCCGTATTGACGATCTTGCGTTGACTCTCTTCTATACCAACGAACGCCTCGGCCGCCAGGACACGTCACCGAGCCGATTCGCCCAACTCCGCACGCTCGTCGACGGTTACGACGCCTCTCTGGACGTGCCGTTGTCAATCACCGAACGCCAGGCACTTCCGTACGCCATCGCGCGTACCCCTCTCTGCTTCATCGCCCAACTCGCCGATGATGCTGGGGTACCAGACCAGGCGGATCGGCTGCACCAGCGCGGGCCGGCATTCGAGTGGGCGCTCGACATGATCAGTACGCCGGAGTGGCGGACGGCATTCCTGTGAGGTAAAGCCAGCACGCCGTACGAAACGGATGTGGGGGCGCGCTCCGGCCCCCACATCCGTGACGCTGCTCAGGCCGCGAGCGACTCCCTCTTCCGCTGGCCGCCCTCACCAGTGACGGGCTTCGGTCGGCGCATGAGGACGAGGGTGAGGACGCCGCCGAGGGCGGCGACCACGCCCGCTCCGACGAACGCGGCCTGGAAGCCCTCGGTGAGCCGCGGGATGTTCCCGAGTTCGGCGGCTCCCCGCGAGGTTGCGATCGCCGTCATGACGGCGAGTCCCAGCGCCGAACCCACCTGGTAGGTGGTGTTGACGATGCCGGACGCCAGCCCGCTCTCCTCCGGACGCGCACCGCCAATGGCCGACATCATCGCCGGGATGTAGGCCAGTGACATTCCAACCGCGGCGACCAGTGACGCCGGGAGTACGTCGGTGGCGAAGGAGCCGTCCGCGCGTACGAGGGACAGGCTCAGGACACCGGCGGCCAGCACGAGGAGTCCGAGGACGATGAGCGGCTTTGCCCCGAACCGGCCCAGCAGTCGAGCCGTGATGCCAATCATGAAGATCATGATCGCGATGGTCATCGGCACCAGGGCGGCGCCGCTGGCGAAGGCGCCGTAGCCGAGCACCTGCTGCAGGTAGAGGTTCAGGATGTACCACATCGGGATCCAGGCCGCGCCCAGCAGAGCCATCGCGATGTTGCCGGTCGCGAGCCCCGGCGTCTTCCAGATACCGAGCGGCATCAGAGGTTCACGGACCGCACGCTGGATGAGCAGGAACCCCACCAGGAGTGCCAGCGCCAGACCCGCCTGCCAGACCGTCGTACCCCAACCCTGTTCGGGTGCGCGGGCGATGGCGTAGACGGCCAGGGCGATGCCCGCGGTGACCGCGATCGCGCCCAGAATGTCGACGGAGCCCCGCCTTCCCTGGGTCGCAGGCAACAGACGCGGCACCGCGACGAGCGTGGCCAGTCCGATCGGGATGTAGACGATGAACACCCAGGGCCAGCTGAGGTACTCCGTGATCACGCCGCCCAGGAAAACACCGGCGGTCCCGCCGGCTGGTGCGGCCGCACCGTACAACGCCATCGCCTTGCCCAGCTCACGGGGATTCTGCCCGAAGAGCATCATGAGCAGGGTCATCGAGGCGGGTGCGATCAACGCACCGCCGACGCCCTGGATCCCGCGGCCGAGAATCTCGACCCACGCGTTCCCGGCCGCCGCGGCCACCACCGAGCCGGCGATCAGGATGACCCAGCCGGCGGTGAAGACCCGCCGTGCTCCGAGCAGGTCAGACAAGCGACCGCCAAGCAGCAGCAGGCCGCCGAACGCGATGACGTACGCGTTGAACACCCACTGCAGGCTGCCTTGCGAAAAGCCGAGGTCACGCTGCATGTCTGGCAGCGCGACACCAATGATGGAGGTGTCCATGATGACCATGAACTGCGCGGCGGCGAGCACTATCAGGGCCCACCACCGGCGTGGATCAGCGGCGTTCATGCCGTCCTCCTACTTCCTCGCACTCTCGTCGGTGGAGAATGCGATCGAGGGTTGGGTGAGATGTCGAACGGTGAGATGTCGAAATCGAACCGACCCCACAGGTGGGCGTGCAGGCCAATGCACGCCCACCGTTTGCGTTGTGGAGCCTGTCCGGCAGCTTTCGTGTATGGAGTCCCTTGATCCACGTAATACCAGGTAGGGGTATGAGCGAGTCCAGACCATAACATACCCCTAGGGGGTTATAGATGGAGGTCTGTCGGCAGACGCCCGCCAGCTCACCGACCAGAGGTGAGGGCGTACGTCGCTAGCGTCCTGTGGACGCCGCTAGGGGAGGGAGTACGCCACGGATCAGTCGAGCCAGCCGAGTTTCGCCGCGCGTACGCCGGCCTGGAAGCGGCTCTCCGCCCCCAGCATCGCGGTGAGTTCGCCGACCAGCCGGGTCACGGTCCGCGTCGACACACCCAGGCTGCGGGCGATCGCGTCGTCCTTCGCTCCGGTGGCCAACGCACGAAGCACGGCCCGCTGCTGCTCGGTTCGTAACGCGCCATCGGCCGACCGGGGTACGTCGCGAAGCTCCGACGCCGTCATCCAGCAGTAGTCGAAGATCGCCGCCAGCGACCTGGCGAGGCTCTGGCCGTGGATCAGCACGGCACCGGCCTGTAGATCGTCGGGATCGGCCTGGACGATCGCGATCTGCCGGTCGTACACGAGCATGCGAGTGGGGATGACCGGCGCCACCCGGACCTCGCCGCCGTCCTCCGCGCGGGCCCGGAGGTACTCCCGGAGCAACGGGTCGGACATCATGGTCTGCGCGTGCAACGTGCGTACCCGCACGCCCCTGGTGATGACCCGCTTGTTTCGTGCGGTGCCAATTTCCAGGGACTCTCGGGTCCAATTGGCCACCGGATGCATCGCCAGAGTCTCGTGCCTGGCCAGGTCCGCCAGTTCGTCGATGCGCTGCTGGAGCATGGGGCGGGAGTCACCGTGGTCGAAGTACTCGACCCGCACGTCGCTGTGCCCCTGGCGGGCGATGCTCAGGTAGTCGCGCGCGAGGGATGCCGCTCGTACCTGCTGCTCCACCAGGTGGTCAACCACCCGATGGGTCTCGCGCAGGCTCCGCGCCAGCGCGGCTCCCGCATCGACCGTGGTCTGCGTCGAGGGGTTCAGCAGCCCGAGCCGAAGCAGTTGATCGCGTGCTTCGTTCGCCTCGGTCGCGGTCACCTGGAGGCCGGCGGCCGCCTCGTCGAGCGACTCCCCGCGCTCGTGCATCCGCGCGTAGAGCCGCCGCGCCAGCTGATCGTCCCCCCTCTGAGCTGGGTTGATCACCGGACTACCGTGCCTTCCTCCCTCGACGACCGCTCGCTACCCCTCGCTACCCCTCGCTACCCCTCGCTACCCACAACGATCGCATGCCTCGATCCGCGCCCCGGCTCCAGGCGCCGCCTGGGGTGTCTGATTCCCGCCATTGCGTGCATCGGAAGGTTCGCGCACGGCCATATCCACTCCGGCCTGGGGCAGGCTTTCCACGACGGCGGAGTCGACGCCAGACCCACCGTCACGAAGCCAGTTAGGAGCGTCATGATCACGGTTGCCTACAGCCTTGTCACCTACCACGTCACCGACCTGTCCCCCGCGACCTGCGACCACTGCCTGACCGCCATCAGGACCGAACTCATTCAGGTGCCCGGCATCGTCGGCGTGGAGGTCGAGCCCGCCACCGGGAAGGTCAGCATCCTCACCGACGGTCCGGTGAGCGAGGACCTCGTCCGTACGGCGATCGACGCCGCGGGCTGCTCGGTCACCGACATCTGAATCCCGAGCAGGCGGTGGCTCGGGGCTGTGGTGAGTCCGGACGGTGTCCGTTCGATGACCGCGCCGGGTCCTAGTCCGGTCACGGCGTGGGACTCCACACTCGGAATACGAAAAGTGCCCCCGCCGCCGGACGAACGCGGCGGCGCTACCCGGACCCAGACATGGGCCGCGTACGTACCCGACACCGGCGTACCCGACGCAGCAGAAAGGACTCCGACGCGATGACTGACCGCACACCCGGCAACGGATCCACGTCAGGCGACTGCGATCCAGACACCAACATCATCCCGAACGGCAAGGTCGTCTCCGAGCCGTTGCGCAACCCCGCCGACCGCCAGCGCGG
This sequence comes from Actinopolymorpha alba DSM 45243, assembly GCF_000373925.1. Lineage (GTDB taxonomy): Bacteria > Actinomycetota > Actinomycetes > Propionibacteriales > Actinopolymorphaceae > Actinopolymorpha > Actinopolymorpha alba. Next base: position 53,147 of record NZ_KB892776.1, read on the forward strand.
CTGGCTCAATCGGATGTCATAACGCCGTACGCGGAAAGGCGTAGAGGCGTAGAGGCGTAGAGGCGCCGCACGGTATCCCAGCACCGTTCCCCGGTCGATCTCTCCTCCGTGGGGCCTCGCTCACCCCCGGCGAGGCCCCACACCAACGTCGCGGTCACGCCGGCGACACAGTACTCCACACTCTCGGATCGCAACGTTCCTTGTAAATAAGGGCCTTAGCGGTCTCCTCAGGTTGCGAGCATGATCGTGATCGATTAGACTCGAACGTATGAGCGACGGCGATGGTGAGCGGATCTCACCACTCCCGCCCGGGTTTGCTGAGATGCTTCCCGGGCCGGAGTTGGTGGTGGCGTTCGCGGGCGTCGATCGGTCGGCGTGTAATGGGTTCGAGCTTGGGGTCCTGCTTCAGGCCGCGCGGAAGATCGCCTGTTGGGGCGAGTCTTTGAGTCTTGCTGTGACTGCTGTGTTGGCGCACTGCCTGCCCTGCTTCAAGGATGGTGAGGCGGAGCGGTCGTCTGTGCCGGAGCCGCGTGCGGCTGAGCTAATGGCGCCGATGTTGGGGTGGACCAACTACCGCAGTGATCAGTTCATGCTGATCGCGCTCGCCCTGTCTGACTTGCCGAACACCCGTGGCGCGTTGGAACGCGGCGAGCTTGAGTTCTCCGAGGTTAGGACGATCGTCGACCGGCTCACCCTCCTACCCCCAGCTGACCGCACAGCAGTGGATGAGGCGATCTTCCCCGAGGTGCTGAAACTGCGGGGCGGGCTGCTACGGCTCTACATCGAAGCCGAAATCATCAAGATCAACCCCGACGCAGCCAAAGAACGCCACAAGAAGGCCCGCGAAGA
>NZ_KB892777.1 GCF_000373925.1 Actinopolymorpha alba DSM 45243
ACCGTCCGCGCGATACGCCTCATAGAAAGACGACAGGTCCGCCTCGCCGACCAGCGACACAATCTCCCACGCCACATGGTCATCGGGCAGCCATTCCCGCATGTCCGAGGAGATCGAAAACAATTCCCCATCACTGTGGTCAACGTCCACAAAAACCATAAACAGACTATGCCCGAAGATCAACCCGAAGTAAATCAGGATCGGACGAAAGAAACCCGCGAAACCCGAACCAGGAAATGCTTCCGCACCCCAATCGGCGAACCCAAGACACCGCCGTCAATCGTCCTCCGACCGCAGCTCCCGGCCGACAAGCCGACGGAACACGCCGGCCCAACATCCTTGACAGCCCGCAACCCCCAGTTCCGCGACAGGCTCCATAGCACCCCAAAGTCTTCACAATCCGAGATGGCCTGGCCATCACGAGGCTGCCGGAGGGTTCACCAGACTCCTACGCCTGGCGAACCCACCACCAGGCTGGCGCCAACCCCGAGTTGTCATAGGTATCTCGGTCTCTTAGCCGAGATACCTATGACAACCTGGCAAGCTCAGCGGCCCGCAGCAGGAATCCTCGGACCTCTCAGGAGCCCTCAAGCCGCACCAGCGGTTTCTCTCCGGGCGCGAAGATCTCCACCCTCGCCACCTGGTCGGTGGCCACCGCCACACCGCCGCTCCAGCGCACACCCCGGGCGTACGCCACCCGCCAACTCCCGCCGTCCCACCTGCGCCCGGACCGGTCGTAGACCACGAGGGAACACACGTCGCCCTGCTTCACGCCGCGCACGACGATGTCGACCTTGGTGCCCCAGGCGAGCGGACTCATGATCACGGTCGCGTTCACCTTCGTCGCCGGGTCGACGACCGACCACTGCACCGGCACGCCCGTCAGCCGGGGTGTGGGGGCGGGGGTGGCCTGCACGACCGGCTCGCGCGGAGGGAGCCAGCGGCCGGCGGCCCAGCCCGTGCCCCCGACGGCTACCGCCACCAGGGCCGCCGCGACCAGGGCGTTTCGCCAGTGCCGGCGGCGTTCCCGGGCGCGCTCCTGCCGGACCCTCGCCAGCAGGTGATGGAGTCCGGTCTCGCTCGGGCTCGGGAGGCCGTGCGAGACCTCGTCCGGGTTGAGGGCGGAAAGCAGCGCGGGTACGCCGGCGATGTCGTCGTACGCCGCCCGGCATCCGGCGCAGCCGGCGAGGTGATCGCGAACATCCGCCGCTTCGGACTCCTCCAGCGCCCTCAGGACGTAGGCGCCCAGCGCCGCGCGAACCTCCGCGCAGGTCATAGCGCCACCTCCGGTGTTACTCCGCGTTCCTCCAGGAGGAGCTTGAGCTGTCGCAATGCGTAATATGTCCGACTTTTGACGGTCCCTGGAGGAACCCCGAGGTTGGCGGCGGCTTCGGCGACCGAATGGCCGCGGTAGTAGACCTCCACCAGGACCTGCCGATGGTGCGGCGAGAGCTCCGCCAGCACGTCCATGACCTCCCATGCCAGCATCGCCCGGTCGAGCTCCTCCTCGCCGACGGGGAGCGAGCCGAGCGCGTCCTCGCCGACCTCGGGTGGGCGGGAGCGGCGGGCGCGTTCGCCGTCGACCACGATGTGCCGGGCGACCGTCGCAAGCCAGGTCCGGAGCGAGCCGCGTTCGGGATCGAGCGACTCAGGGTGCCGCCAGGCACGGAACAACGTCTCCTGTACGACGTCTTCGGCGCGTTGACGGTCGCCACGAACGAGCCGGAGAACGTACCCGAACAACGCGCCCGCGTGCTCGGCGTACAACGCTCTGACCAGCTCCTCGTCAGCGGTCGCCCTGCGCGACCCAGCAGACCCCACACTCTCCTCACGGTCGGCAGGGCCGTGGGGTTCAAGCGGCACGCCCCGACCTTAGAGGATCTTGCCCTGACCCGGTATGAGAACGAACGCGAGTTCTAGGCCCAGTCCACCGTTCAGACCTGGCGTTGGAGCCACGAAGCCTGACTCAGCCCCCGGCAAAGGGCGGAAGCACCTCGATCCGGGCACCCTCATCGAGCCGGATCGAGGCGTGGTCGCGGGCACCGACCGGATCACCGTCGATGAGGTACGAACACCGTCCGAGCACCTGCGCGAAGCTCGGGCGCTCGGCGTGCCGAGCCCGGGCGGCGTTCAGGGCGTCGGCGAGCGTGCCGGCGGACAGCTGCTCCTCGGCCAGGCCGGCAGCCTCCTTGGCAGCGGCCCAATAGCGGAGTGTGACGATTACAGAGCGGGACACGTGGGCTATCCTGCCTGCAACCGGCGGACCTGGGCGACAATGTCGTCATCGGGATCCAGGTCCCCAACGACCCAGGGAGACGTCCGGTGAGCACACTCCTATTGCTCACGAACGCCCTTCAGCCGTCGGCCGAGATCGTTCCAGCTCTTGGTCTCCTGGCGCACCACGTCCGGGTCGCCCCGGCCGAAGCGAGTGCGCTCCTCGACGTGGGTCCGGCTGACGCGGTGCTCGTAGATGCCCGCTCCGACCTGGTGCAGGCCCGCAGCCTCACCCGGGTAATCCGCACGACCGGTATCGACGCTCCACTCCTTATCGTCGTCACCGAGGGCGGGCTCGCCGCCGTCAACGCCGACTGGGGCATGGACGACGTGATCGTCCACACCGCGGGGCCCGCCGAGGTCGACGCGCGCCTTCGGGTCGCGATCGGGCGGCTGGCGTTGAAGTCCGCCGAAGAAGACCGGCCGCACGTCATCCGGCGCGGCGACCTGGTCATCGACGAGGACACCTACACCTCGCGGCTCGGCGGTCGGACTCTCGACCTCACGTTCAAGGAGTTCGAACTACTGAAGTTCCTGGCGCAGCACCCGGGCCGGGTGTTCACCCGCCAGCAACTGCTGCAGGAGGTGTGGGGGTACGACTACTTCGGTGGCACCCGCACCGTGGACGTGCATGTCCGCCGCCTGCGCGCCAAGCTCGGCCCGGAGTACGAATCGCTGATCGGGACCGTCCGCAACGTCGGCTACCGCTTCGTGGCCCAGCACACCCCGGCCGAGGTGTCGGAGGTCGCGGACGAGCACGGCACGACGACCCCGCGCGTCCCCGACGACGCGCGGCTCCTCACCTCCGACTCCTCGGAGAAGTGACCGGATTCGGACAGAATTCTGTGACATAGATCTGGGCGGTGAGGGAGATCCTTCCCCTCACCGCCCAGATTCTTACTCTGCGTGTCTCGTGAGCCGCCAGCGGCTCAGCCTCAGCTGATCGACTTGATCCGGCCCTCGCCGCCCTCGGGGTAGTCCGCGGCGATCACCTTCCCGGAGAGCCCTTCGGTGAGGTAGTCCTCCAGTGCCTTCTGGTACGTCGTACCGACCGGCGTGAAGTCCAACCCCTTCAACGGGTAAGCGTCTCCGCCCCGGGCCGAGAAGTCGTTCGTCGCCACCGAGATCGCGGGACCGTCGACCACCTGGCCGTTCTCGACCACCACCGTGCCGTCGTCGAGGACGATGTTCTGTACCCGGGCGCCCGGCGTGATGATCTCGCCGGTGGTCTCGTTGACGACCTGCGCCTGCTTGGTCACGTCGTACGTGAACGACAGGCCGGACACCTGCGTGAACGCGCCCGCGGCGGAGGGCGTCGCAGCGATTCCGCGTTCGAGGAGTTGGCGCAGCGTCTCACGCGGGACCTGTGGCACGACGACGACGAAGTTGGAGAACGGTGCCACGTCATAGGTGTCGAGCACCGTCACCTTGCCCGCCGGGATGACCGCGTCGTTGCGGATGCCGCCGCCGTTCTGGATCCCGACGACCGGTGCGGGCACGCCGTACTCCGCCGCCTTCTGAGCACCGGCCCAGCGCAGCGCGTCCGCGAGGAGGTTGCCGAGGTTCGTCTCGCGGGAACGCACGTTGCCACGAACGCCGTCCAGACTGACTTCGCTCTGGGCGACCACCGCTCCGGCGAGCGACGCGACGTGCGCCGCGACCGGCTCCTCGACGTTCTTACGCGTCCACGAGTCCTTGGTCACCGCGTCGGCGCCCGCACCGGAAACGCGGACCGGCTTGCTCTGCTCGTCGTCCGCGCTCAGCAGGCGGCCCCGCCGATCGAAGCGGAGCACCAGCTGGCCGACGTACTTGTAGTTGCCCGTCGTCGTGGCCACCGGGACCTTCTGCCCGTCGGCGTCCGTGGCCCAGAGGGGGTAACCGCGCTCGGCCTTGTCACCCGGAACCAACGGAACCCCCGGGTCGGCGAGGATCTCACCGCCACCGGCGCCCAGGACCGCGTCGACGTTGCGCAGGCGCGGGACGAGCGCCAACTCGTTGTCGATGTCCTGCAGGTGGCTCACCAGGATGATCTTGTTGATGCCCTTCTTGGTGAGCTGGGCCGCCTCAGCGTTGGCGATGCCGGCGAGGTCGTCGAGCACCTTGACGCCGCGCGGGCTGGAAACGGTGGGGAGTTCGGGAGTGGTGAGACCGATGACGCCGATCTGCTCGCCCGTCTCCGACACCACGGTCGACGAGCGGATGATCTTCTTGTCGGCGTACGCCTTGAGCTTGGGCTCGCCACTCACGTCGAGGTTGGCGGAGACGAACGGCAGGGAGCCGCCGAAGCCCGCGATGAAGTCGGCGTAGACGTCCGGGCCGAAGTCGAACTCGTGGTTGCCGATCCCGGAGGCGTCCAGACCCAACCGCTTGATGGCGAGCGCGTCGTAGAAGGGAATGCCACGCTCGAGGCTCGCCGAGAACTCCGGACCGGCCAGGTAGTTGTCACCGCCGGAGAGCGAGAGTACGCCGCGCTTGCCGCCCCAGAAGGTGGACCCGTCGGTCACCGCGGTCCCCTTCGTCGACGGCGAGGGGCGACCCACGAGGGCCTGGAACCGCAGCCGGTCCCACAGGGCCGCGTAGCGCGCCGCGCCGCCGTATGCCTTCACCTCGTCAGGCTCGATGGTGCCGTTGCCGTTGGTGTCACCGTCGACTCCGAGCAGCTGCGACTCGTCGTCGTTCGTGTGGAGGACCGTGAGGGTGAAGTCGACCCTTTGGTCCGCGCTGGTGGAGGCACCGGCGGATGTCGAGCCCAGCCCGACGAAGCCGGCTCCGGCCGCCGCCGCGGCCACGATCGCAAGCCCCTTGCGCAGCCCGGATGGCTGCGGTGTTCGTCGCTGTCGGGCCTGACGGCCGTTCGACGATCCCCTCCGCGACATGCATGCTCCTTGATGAGTGAGGTGATTCGTGGTCTCACGTAGCCGGACGCAGGTGGGACGGGAGCGACCGTCACACCGGGTTCGGGTGAAACCCCCCGTACGGTACTGGTGTGAGCAGCGCGCGGGATTCCGTCCGGGTCACAGATGAGCTCTCCTCGGAGGAGCGGACCGCCGTCGAGCGCCTCGTCGCGGCGGCGGCCACGATCGACGGCGTACGCGCGCTGGATGAGCAGGCAACCCTGCGACTGCGCTCACCAGGTCCCGCGCGCCATCTGCTGGCCGAGCCGGCCGGGCCGCCGGTTGGGGCTGGGGCTGGGGCTGGGGCTGGGGCTGGGGCTGGGGCTGGGGCTGGGGCTGGGGCTGGGGGCATCGTGGGGTACGCGCGACTGGACCCGGCCAGCGGCAGCGGCTCCGGAGCCGAGGACGGTTCGGGCGACGTGGTGGTCCATCCCGACCATCGCGGTCACGGCGTGGGTCGCGCCCTCGTCGACCGCCTTCTCCTCGAAGCCGGCGCCACCGCTGGCACTGGCGCGCACCCTGGGGCGGATCCGGTCCGGGTCTGGGCACACGGCCCGCATCCGGCGGCCGCCCGACTCGCCGCGGCGACCGGCTTCGTGCCGGTGCGCGAGCTTTGGTGGATGCGGCGTTCGCTGACCGGCCCGGACGCCACACCCCTACCCGACGTCGCGGCGCCCGAGGGCACCTCGATCCGTACCTTCCAGCCCGGCCGCGACGAGGACGCCTGGCTTTCCGCCAACGCGGCGGCGTTCGCGTCGCACCCCGAGCAGGGCCGCTGGACCAGGGCCGATCTCGACCAGCGGCTGGCCGCGCGGTGGTTCGATCCGGCGGGGTTCTTCGTCGCCGACCGCGCCGGTGAGTTGGTCGGGTTCCACTGGACGAAGGTGCATGAGGGTGAGGTACGCGGAGGCGGCCGTGGCCCGGTCGGCGAGATCTACGTCCTCGGCGTCGTCCCGTCGGCCCAGGGTGGCGGGCTGGCGAAGGCGCTCGCGGTAGCGGGCCTGCGATATCTGCGTGACCGTGGACTCGACGCGGTGATGCTGTACGTCGAAGCTGACAACGGTGCCGCGGTCAGGTTGTACGAGAAGCTGGGGTTCGCGCACGCGGCCAGCGACGTGATGTACCGCCATCCCGGCACCACCTGACCCGGTCGCCACGGGCGTGTCCCGTAAATCACGCTTTGCCGGTGGAGGCCAGCGCCCTCAATGATCACGTCCGCCGGGTCCGGCCAGCGATCCGTCTGACGTTCAGATGCCCGATCCCGTCCAGAGGGCCATCAGGTGGTACCGCACGTTAACGTCGCGGTGTCACGATGGCTGTGTGAGCATGCAGCTGGGACAAGACGAGATCACCGAGTACGACGTCGAACCCCCGTACGACGTGACAGAGGGGGACCTTCCCGACGACAGGTTCCTCGACCGCGAGCTGTCCTGGCTCAGCTTCAACACCCGCGTCCTCGAACTCGCCGAGGATCCCAATATCCCGCTGCTCGAACGCGTGCGGTTCCTCGCGATCTTCGCCAACAACCTTGATGAGTTCTTCATGGTGCGGGTCGCTGGCCTGAAGCGCCGGATGGCGGCCGGTGTGGCGGTCCGGGCGGCGTCCGGAATGCTCCCCCGTGAGCAGCTCGAGGCGATCTGGGCGCGTACCCGCGAGCTCATGACCCGGCACGCCGACTGCTTCCACAACCTGGTGCACCCAAGGCTCGCCAAGGAGAACATCGAGATCCTGCGGTGGGCCGACCTGAGCCCGGACGCACAGGGCCGGATGCACGACCTGTTTAGCAGCCGTGTCTTCCCGGTCCTCACCCCGCTCGCGGTCGACCCGGCGCACCCGTTCCCGTACATCTCCGGGCTCTCCCTCAACCTCGCGGTGGTCGTCCGCAATCCGCAGACGACGGGCGAGCACTTCGCGAGGGTGAAGGTGCCGCAGATCCTGCCGAGGTTCGTGCCGGTCGACGAGCAGCGGTTCGTCCCCCTCGAGGACGTGATCGCCGCCCACCTCGACCAGCTGTTCCCCGGCATGGAGATCCTCCAGCACCACACGTTCCGGGTCACCCGCAACGAGGATCTCGAGGTCGAGGAGGACGACGCCGAGAACCTCCTGCAGGCAATCGAACGTGAGCTGATGCGGCGGCGGTTCGGCCCGCCGGTACGCCTGGAGGTCGAGGCGTCCATCGACCCGCATGTTTTGGACCTGCTGATCTCCGAACTCGGGGTCAGCGAGGAGGAGGTGTGCCGGCTCACCGGACCACTGGACCTGTCGGGACTGTCCGCGATCGCCGACCTCGACCGGGCCGACCTGAAGTACCCCGCCTTCGTCCCCGCCACCCACCGCGACCTTGCCGAGGTGGAGAGCGCCCATCCGCCGGACGTCTTCGCGGCCATCCGGCAGCACGAGGTCCTGCTCCACCATCCGTACGACTCGTTCTCCACCAGCGTGCAGCGGTTCATCGAGCAGGCCGCCGCCGATCCGCAGGTGCTCGCGATCAAGCAGACCCTCTACCGCACGAACGAGGAGTCGCCGATCGTCGATGCGCTCATCGACGCCGCCGAGGCCGGCAAGCAGGTGCTGGTCGTCGTCGAGATCAAGGCGCGCTTCGACGAAGAGGCCAACATCCGCTGGGCGCGCAAACTGGAGCAGTCCGGCTGCCACGTCGTGTACGGCATCATCGGCCTGAAGACCCACTGCAAGCTCGCCCTCGTCGTCCGCGACGAGGCGGACGGCCTGCGTCGCTACGCCCACATCGGCACCGGCAACTACAACCCCAAGACGGCCCGGTTGTACGAAGACCTGGGCCTGCTGAGCTCCGACCCGGTGCTGGCCGCCGACCTGAGCGCGTTGTTCAACACGCTGTCGGGATACGCACGGACCACGGAGTACGACCGACTCCTGGTCGCGCCACGCTCGGTCCGGGCGGGGCTCATCGAACGCATCAGGCGCGAGGTCGAGCACCATCGCGCCGGGCGGCCGGCGCGGATCAGGTTCAAGGTCAACTCGCTGGTCGACGAGGCGGTCGTCGACGCGCTCTACAACGCGTCGCGGGCGGGCGTCCCGATCGACCTGTGGATCCGGGGAATCTGCGCGCTCAAGCCTGGGGTGCCGGGCCTTTCGGAGACGATCCGGGTCCGCAGCATCCTGGGTCGCTTCCTGGAGCACTCGCGGATCTTCTGGTTCGCCGGTGGCGGGGAGCCCGAACTCTGGACCGGCTCCGCTGACCTCATGCACCGCAACCTCGACCGCCGGGTCGAGGCCCTGGCCAGGATCGTGCAGAAGGACCACATCGAGGAGCTGACGAACCTCCTCGACCTGGCGTTTGACGAGGGTACGGCGGTCTGGCACCTCGATGCCTCCGCGACCTGGACCCGCCACCATCTCGATCCCGACGGAGAGTCGCTGCGGGACCTGCAGGAGTACCTCATCGCGACCAAGCTCCGGCGCCGTTAGTCCCCGGTCCGGAGGACGCGCATGAGCGAGCGCAGCGAGCGAATCATCAAGCACAGCGCCCTCCCATCGCCGCCCCCGCTCAGCCCGAAGGCGCCGGCCCGACTGGCGATCCAGGCTCATCTCCTGACCCAGGTGGAGGCGCTGCGGCGGCAGGAGCCGCGGGTGCGGATCGACGCGGAGGATTCCGTACACCAGTTCAGGGTCGCGGCGCGGCGGCTCCGCAGCGGTCTCCGCACCTTCCGGCCGCTGCTCGAACGCGCCTGGGCTGACCAGCTGCGCTCTGAGCTGGGCTGGCTGGCCCGAAGCTTCGCGCCCGCCCGGGACACCGAGGTCCTCCTCGAACGTCTGCTCGCCCGCGCCGACCACCTACCCGAGGAAGAGGAGGAAGGGGCGACCGCGCGGGTGCGTGCCCTGCTGGACGCCACGCTCGGGGGTGAGCTTGTCGAAGCCCGCGCCGCCGGGGTGGGGGTTCTCGACAGCGACCGCTACCGCGCCCTGCTCGACCGGCTCCTCGCCGCGGCCTGCGATCCCGCGACGACCGAGGCCGCTGATCGTCCCTGCCGGAAGGCCCTTCCCCCACTCGCGCGGCGGGCCTGGCGCCGCCTCGACCAGGCCGTTGTGGGCCTCGATCCCGGGGTGTCCGATCCCGCCTGGCATCAGGCCCGGATCACGGCGAAGCGCGCCCGCTACACCGCGGATGCCTGCGCACCCGCACTGGGCAAGCCGGCCAAGAGGTTCGCGAAGGAGCTCTCCCGGGTGACCGACGTCCTCGGTGAACACCAGGACGCCATGGTGGCCGCGGCCACCCTGACCCGGTTGGCCACCGCGGAGGGCGTCCCTGCGACAACGGCGTACTGGCTGGGCATGCTGCACGAACAGGAGCGGACCGCCGCCGCCACGGCCCGCGCCACCTTCGCGACGGTCTGGCACGACGTCCGGCGACCGGACCTCCGGCGCTGGCTCACGAAAGGAACCTGAGCGCATGGCCCAGCCGGCGTCGTCGACCGCACCCCGCCGCGTGGTCGAGGCCGCGGGCGCGGTGGTCTGGAGAACGTCCACGCACGACCAGGCCGAGGTGCTGTTGGTCCACCGGCCGAAGTACGACGACTGGTCGTTCCCCAAGGGCAAGCTCCTGCCGGGTGAGCAGGCTCCCGCCGCGGCTGTCCGGGAGGTGGAGGAGGAGACGGGGGTACGCATCCGTCTGTGTCCGCCCCTCCCAGCCGTGCGGTATCCCCTCACGGGTGGTGCGGACAAGGTCGTGAGGTACTGGTCGGCGGTCCCGGCGGACCCCGACGCCGAGTTCGCTTTCACGCCCAACCACGAGGTCGACCAGTGCGGGTGGTTCCGGTTGGGCGAGGCGGTGCGCTACCTGACCCATCCGCGGGACCGCTCGCTGCTCACCCGGCTGGTGCCCGGATCCACGAGGGCGTTCATCCTGCTCCGGCACGCCAGCGCGGTCGCGCGGACTGACTGGCAGGAGCCGGACGCCGCCCGGCCGCTCGACGACGCCGGCGTCCTCCAGTCCGAACGCCTGGGCGACACGCTCGCGGCGTACGCCATCCGCCGGGTGGTCTCGTCGCCAGCGCGGCGCGGCGTCGACACCGTCCGGCCCTACGCCGCCTCCCAGGGTCTCGACATCGAGACCGAACCAGCCTTCGAGGAGGAGGCCGATCCGGTGGTGGTCCGCGAGCACACCAGGCACCTGCTGGATTCGGCGGAGGCGACCGTGTTGTGTACGCACCGCCCGACGCTTCCGGCCATCTTCGAGGCGTTGAGCGTCACGCCGGTGACCCTCCGGCCGGGTGAGTTGGTCGTCCTCCACCTGAGCGACCGAGTGCCCGTCGCGGTGGAACGGCAGCCAAGCGGCGAGGCGGGGTCGGGCGACACGCCCTAGGTTGCTCGGAATGATCACGTATACGTGGTCATTGCATGCCTTGCATGGTGCCGATGCCATGTGAGGCGGGTACTCGCCACGTATACGTGATCATTCCGGCGGACCGGTGGCGTCCCGCTCCGATCCGGGTGTCTACGCGCCGGACATGTCGCTCTCTGTGATGACATACTGCGGTGACCGCACCACGAATCGTGACAGAACGCCCCTGTTAACGTGACGTCCGCCACGGCGTTGCGCGCCCTTTCTAGTTTCGCCGAATGACGTTCACCCTTCGTTCATGCGAGCCCGTACGCCGCGTCACTTGTCCTGCTTACCTTCCGAAGTGACCTCACATCCATGGACCCGAAGGGCAAGGACAAGAACGTGAACCACAACCGGTTCGCTGCGATCGCGGTGGCCGCTCTGGGCGGTGCGCTGATGCTCGCCAGCTGTGGGAGCGATCCCACTCCAGGTGGCCCCGACAAGGGAACGTCCTCGGCGGAGCCCACGAAGAGTGGTGCGGCCTGCCCGTCCGGCACCCTCAACGCGGAAGGCTCCTCGGCGCAGAAGAACGCGATCGAAGAGGCGATCACCGCCTACCAGGAGCAGTGCCCCGACGTCACCATCAACTACAACCCGACTGGTTCGGGTGCGGGGATCAAGCAGTTCAACGCGGGACAGGTCGACTTCGCCGGCTCCGACTCGGCGCTCAAGACCGAGCCCAAGGACGGCGTGATCGAGGCCGACGCGGCCAAGACCCGCTGCGCCAACAACCCCGCGTGGGACATCCCCATGGTGGTGGGCCCGATCGCCGTCTCCTACAACGTCGCCGGCGTGGACGGGCTGGTCCTGAACGCCCAGGTCGCCGCCAACATCTTCAACGGCACGATCAAGACTTGGAACGCCCCCGAGATCGCCAAGCTCAACCCGGGCGTGAAGCTCCCGAGCAGCAAGATCGCGGTCTTCTACCGGTCTGACGAGTCGGGTACGACGGAGAACTTCACGAAGTACCTCCAGGCCGCCTCCGGTGGCGCGTGGAAGAAGGAGCCCGCCAAGACCTGGACCGGCACCGGCTCCGGCAAGGAGAAGTCCGCCGGTGTCGCCGAGGGTGTGAAGGCGACCGCCAACTCGATCACCTACGTCGAGTGGTCGTACGCCCGTGACAACAACCTCGCCATCGCGAAGATCGACACCGGCTCGGGTACGCCCGTCGAGCTGACCGGTGAGTCCGCCGGCAAGGCGGTCGCCGCGGCGAAGGCGGACGGCACGGGCAACGACCTGCGCCTCAAGCTCGACTACACCACCAAGGAACCGGGCGCCTACCCGATCATCCTCGTCACCTACGAGATCGTCTGCTCCAAGGGTCTCGACCCGGCCAAGACCGAACTCGTGAAGAGCTTCCTCACCAGCTTCGCGAGCTCTGAGAGCCAGTCCTCGCTCGAGCAGATCGGCTACGCGCCGCTGCCTGAGGAGGTTCGCACCAAGGTCGACGCCGCGATCAAGGCGATCAGCTAACATCCGCCGATGGCTGTGACCAACGAACGTCAACAGCTCCTTGACCGTCGGCCCCAAGGTCTCGACCTGGGGCCGACGGGCCGGGGTGGTGACCGGCTCTTTGGCGGCCTCGCCAAAGGGTCGGGCATTGCTGTCATCGCCCTCGTCGTCTTCGTCGGCGGGTTTCTCCTCTGGCTCGCCGTACCCGCCCTAAGGGCCAACCAGGCAAGCTTCCTCTTCTCCCGCGAGTGGATGCCGGGCATCCAGCCGCCGCGGTTCGGGATCGTCGACCTGCTGTGGACCACGGTCCTGGTGTCGGGGTTCGCGCTGCTTCTCGCGGTTCCGGTCGCCGTCGGCGTCGCGTTGTTCCTGACGCACTACGCGCCCCGCCGGGTGGCGGGGCCGGTGACGTACGTCGTCGACCTGCTGGCCGCCGTACCCTCGATCATCTTCGGCATCTGGGGCATCAAGGAGCTCGCTCCCAAGCTGGCCCCGCTGTCGTCCTTCCTCTCCGGAAACCTCGGTGGCTTCCCCCTGCTCCGGCCGGGGATCGCCGACAACGGCACGGTCTTCGTCGCCGGGGTGGTCCTCGCGATCATGATCCTGCCGATCGTCACGGCGTTCACCCGGGAGGTCTTCGCGCAGGCTCCGAGGGAGCACAAGGAGGCCGCCCTGGCGCTGGGCGCCACGAAGTGGGAGATGATCCGCCTCACGGTCCTGCCGTACGGCCGGTCCGGAATGGTGAGCGCCGCGATGCTGGGCCTCGGCCGGGCGCTCGGCGAAACGATCGCGATCATGATCATCCTGTCGAAGCCGAGCCCTGATTCGCCGTTCAACCCGAGTCTGTTCGCTGGGGGCGAGACCTTCGCCAGCAAGATCGCCAACAACGCCGCGGAGTTCGACTCGCCCACCAAGACGGGTGCCTACATCGCGGCCGGCCTGGTGTTGTTCGTCCTCACCTTCGTCGTGAACGCGATCGCCCGCCTCATCCTCCAGCACAGCGAAAGGAAGCACGCGTGAGCGAGCGCAGCGAGCGAACCATCAAACGCAGCGCCGTAAATGCCTCATGCGCGCCCGGAGCGAAGCGAGGACGGGCATGAGCGAGCGCAGCGAGCGAACAATTCAACGCAGCGCCAAATGTGCCTCATGCGCGCCCGGAGCGAAGCGAGGACGGGCATGAGCGAGAGTAGCCTGGCGACGCCGGGCACCTCCTTCGACGCCGACCTGACGGGTGGGCGGTCGAAGGCGCGCGGCGCCAAGAACATCCTCGCCGCCGTGCTGGTGTCCGCCTGCTTCGCGATCGCCCTCATCCCGCTCGCCTGGATCCTCTGGACGGTGGCGTCCAAGGGCCTCCACCTGCTACTCGACATCAACTGGTGGCAACAGTCCCAGCGCGGCATCACCTCCCGCACTGACGGTGGTGGCGCCTACCACGCGCTCGTCGGTTCCCTCATCACCGCCCTGGCGTGCGCCGCGATCTCGGTGCCGATCGGCGTCCTGGGCGCGGTCTACCTGGTGGAGTACGGCCGCAAGGGGCGGCTCGCCCGGGCCGTGAGCTTCATGGTCGACATCATGACCGGTATCCCGTCCATCGTCGCCGCGTTGTTCGTCTACGCGCTGTGGGTGACGATCTTCGGGTTCGAGCGGGTCGCGTTCGCGGTCTCGCTCTCGCTGGTCCTGCTCATGGTGCCGGCGGTCCTCCGGGTCACCGAGGAGGTCCTGCGGCTCGTCCCGAACGAGCTTCGCGAAGCGTCGTACGCACTCGGCGTGCCGCGGTGGAAGACCATCCTGAAGATCGTGATCCCGACCGCGTTCAGCGGCATCGTCACCGGTGTCATGCTGGGCCTGGCCCGGATCATGGGCGAGACGGCGCCCCTGCTCATCCTGGGGCCCTACACCAAGAGCATCAACTTCAACCCGTTCAGCGGCAACATGGCGGCCCTGCCGACCATGATCAACCAGGACCGTACGGAGTCTCTGCAGCCGGCCGTGGATCGCACCTGGGCGGCCGCCCTCACGCTCGTGCTGCTGGTACTCCTCCTCAACATCGTGGCCCGGGCCATCGCCCGGTTCAGCGCGGTGCGGGATCGATAAGGCAAGGAAGCAGGGGGAATCAGCCTCATGGCCAAACGCATCGACGTCTCCGACCTCGACATCTACTACGGGGCGTTCAAGGCGGTCGAAGGCGTCAACATGACCGTGGAGCCGCGCAGCGTCACGGCGTTCATCGGACCCTCCGGCTGCGGCAAGTCCACGATGCTGCGGACTCTCAACCGCATGCACGAGGTCGTGCCGGGCGCCCGGGTCGAGGGCAAGGTCCTGCTTGACGACCAGGATCTCTACGGACCGGACGTCGACCCGGTGGCGGTGCGCCGGGTGGTCGGCATGGTCTTCCAGCGGCCCAACCCGTTCCCGACCATGTCGATCTACGACAACGTGGCCTCGGGGCTCAAGCTGAACGGCGTACGCAACAAGGCCACCCTGGACGCCGCGGTCGAACGCTCACTCAAGGGCGCGAACCTCTGGAAGGAAGTCCAGGACCGCCTCAACCGGCCCGGCGGCTCGCTGTCGGGTGGTCAGCAGCAGCGCCTCTGCATCGCCCGCGCGATCGCCGTGGAGCCGCAGGTGCTTTTGATGGACGAGCCGTGCTCCGCGCTCGACCCGATCTCGACCCTCGCGATCGAGGATCTGGTGGCGCAGCTCAAGGAGAAGTACACGATCGTCATCGTCACCCACAACATGCAGCAGGCGGCCCGGGTCTCCGACAACACCGCGTTCTTCAACCTCGCGGGTCAGGGCAAGCCCGGGAAGCTGATCGAGATGGACAGCACCCAGAGGATCTTCTCCAACCCCTCGGAGAAGGCAACCGAGGCCTACATCACCGGCCGCTTCGGCTGATCGCTGACCCGCGCTGGAGCGGGGCCCGACTCGGGGTATCCGATCGAGCTTCGCCGTAGCGCGGGCAGCTCGTTCGCCGGGTGATCGCCGCCGCTCATCTCAAAGATCCGGGCCGGTTGGGTGTACGCGATGTGAGACAGCCGGGACCCCGCGCGGCAAGTCGTCTCCCCGCAAGGCAAGAGCGCCAGCACGAGAGCTGCCGTACCCCGCCGCCAAACGCCGCGGGGTCAACGGGACGGCCAGGCCTACGGAAGGAAGAGCCGGGCTCCGGTGTAGACGCCCGCGGCCACCATGGCCGCCATCGGGATGGTGAGGAGCCAGGCGGTCAGGATGTTGCCCGCGACGCCCCACCGCACCGCCGACAGCCGTTGGGTCGCGCCGACGCCCATGATCGCCGAGCTGATGGTGTGGGTCGTCGACACCGGCGCGTGCAGGCCGATCGCCATCACGTAGAGCACACCGGACGCGGTGATCTCCGCCGCGACGCCGCGCGCGGGGTCGAGCTTGATGACCCGGCGGCCGAGTGTCCGCATGATCCGCCAGCCACCGGAGTAGGTGCCGAGCGCGATCGCACCCGCCGCCGCGAGCTTGACCCACAGGGGTACGTCCGACCCGGTGTGGAGGCCGGCGGTGACCAGCGCGAGCACGATGACACCCATGGTCTTCTGGGCGTCCTGCAGACCGTGACCGAACGCCATCGCGGCGGCCGAGACGGACTGGCCGGCCCGGAAGCCACGGTTGGCCTTGCTGGGGCTCACCTTCCGGAAGATCCAGAGCAGCGCGACCATCACGAGATACGCCAGACAGAACCCGAGCAACGGCGAGAGGATCATCGGAACGACGACCTTCTCGAGGATCGTCGACCAGTGCACCGAGACCGACGCGGCCAGACCGGCGCCGATGAGGCCACCGATGAGGGCATGCGAGGACGACGACGGCAGACCCAGCCACCAGGTGATCAGGTTCCAGCTGATCGCGCCGATCAGACCCGAGAGTACGACGGTCATGCCGTGCGCGTCCTCGGTCGGCGTGATGATGCCGCTCCCGATCGTGCTCGCGACACCCTCGGAGATGAGGGCACCGGCGAGGTTCATCACGGCGGCGAGAAGGAGCGCGGTGCGCGGCGTGAGTGCGCGGGTCGACACCGAGGTGGCGATGGCGTTCGCCGCGTCGTGGAAGCCGTTGGTGTAGTCGAAGACCAGGGCGATCACGACGACCGCGCCTACGAGTGCGAGCTCCATCTAGTCCCCTACGCTGCTGAGCCGGAGCCCGCGGTGACCGGCGTACTCACGACTCCTTGACCGCGATCTGCTCGACGATGTTGGCGACCTTCTCGAACGCGTCGACGGCGAGTTCGAGCTGCTCGATCACGTCTTTGAGCTTGACGACGGTCAGCGTGTCGTAGGCGCCGCTGAAGAGCTTGGCGACCATCTGCCGATGGATCTGGTCGCCGAGGTTCTCGAGTCGGTTGATCTCGATCCAGTACTCCTCGAGGTCGCGCATCGTGCGAAGGCGCGGCATGGCGTCGGCGGTCAGCTCCGCCGCCCGCTGGAGCACTTCGACCTGCTCCTCGACGCCTTCCGGCAGCTGTTCGAGGCCATAGAGGCTGATGGAGTCGACTGCGGCCTCCATGTAGTCCATGACGTCATCGAGGCCGGCGGCGAGGCGGTAGATGTCCTCGCGGTCGAATGGTGTGACGAAGGTGCTGTTGACGCGACGAATGATCTCGTGGGTCGCCTCGTCGGCGCGGTGCTCGGCGTCCTTCATCAACCGGGCCGTCTCGACCCGGTCGTTGTCGTCTGCCAGCAACTCCGCGAGCAACCGTGCGCCGTCCACAAGGATGCTTGCGGACTTGGCGAACAGATCGTAGAACGTCGTGTCTACCGGGGTGATTCGGAAGCGCACGGCGAACTCCTGTCGAAATCTTCCTGTCGGTGAACAGGCCAGAGCAATGCTAGGGGGTCAACAGCTCCGCTGGCACGTGGTGGGGTGGACCCGACAGGCGAAGCCCGTGGGGGCCGGATCCCACTCTCGTGCCGAACGACGCAGGTCACGCCAACCCTGCTCAGCGGTGGGTGACCACCGCCGCCAGGTCGAGTACCCCGACCACCACGGCCAGCGCGGCGGCACCGACAGTGAACCCTCCACGTGCGAGCAACGCGGCGGCGGGCCCTCCCTTAAGCCTCTGGTATGCACGACTGGTAACTATCCAAACAGGAAGCGTGACCGCAAGGAGGCCAATTCCGGCCACCGCGGCCCACTCTCCCGACGCCTCCGCGGACCGAACGAGCAAGGCGCCGTTGACGGCGAGGGCGAGGGCGGTACGACTCCAGGCCAGGGCCGTGCGCTCGAGTTGCGCCGCTTCGTCGTGCATACGTTCGCCCTGGTCGCCCCGTCCTGCCGAGGTGCCGCGTTTCCGACCCGGCCAGCCAGCCATCTGGTCCTACCCGAACACCACGAGGTAGACCGCGACGAGCGACACCACCAGCACCGCCGCCGCCAGGCCGAGCGGCATCAGGGTCGGCGGGAGCGGCGCCTCCCGGCGCATCGCTTTGACGTTTGCCCGCCACCGTGCGTACGCGCCCGCTGACGCCGCGATGCCGGCGACGGCGAGAACGACGCCGATCAGGCGGCGTACCCACTCATGGTGAACGGCGGTGAGGAACTGCATGGCCGCCACGCCCGCCGCTCCGAGGGCAAGGGCGGTACGCAGGTAGGCGAGGAAGGTGCGTTCGTTGGCCAGAGTGAAGCGGTAGTCGGGTTCGCGTGCGCTGGTGGGAGCCTCACCAGGGCCGGTCTTGCCCTGCGATCCGGTGACGCCCGTCGTATCCGTATCGCCCGTCCTGTCCGACTTGCCGGTCTCTGGTGTCACGCCGTCCATCCTCGCATTCGCCTTTGGTGCGGTTGTTCACGCTCCGTCGACCACCTGCCCTTCGGCGGAACGCGAGGTTAGAGTCCTGATCACTGGTTTCCGAGAGCGGCAGCGCAGCCGGCACCTTCTCACCCCAGGGGGGTTCCACCCACATGAATTCTGAGATCACTTCCTCAGATCTCGACCTTCTGCGTAAAGGGTTCACCGAAAACCCGGTCCATCGCCTTGTCCAGAACGCCGTCACGCAGACCTCGATCGACGATCTCGCCCTTGATCGGGAGATCGTCGTCCGCACCGACCACTCCGTCTCACATCTTCTGGACGACTGGAAGGCCACCAACCAGAAGAACAGCGGACGGTGTTGGTTGTTCGCGGGCCTCAACCTGCTCCGCGTGGGCGCGATGAAGGCGATGAACCTCAAGGCATTCGAGTTCTCCCAGAACCACCTGATGTTCTGGGACAAGTTCGAACGCGCCAACTACTTCCTCGAAGCCATCATCGACACCGCCGACCGGGACGGCGACGACCGTACCGTCGCCTTCCTCCTCGAAGGAGTCGCGAACGACGGCGGCCAGTGGAACATGTTCGCCGCACTGGTCAAGAAGCACGGGCTGGTGCCCAAGGCGGCCATGCCGGAAACGCAGAGTTCGTCCTCTACTGGGCGGATGAACGATGTATTGCGCCGGGCCCTTCGCCAGGGCGCCCGCGACCTGCGTGCGCTCGCGTCCGCGGGGACCGAGGCACAACGTCAACGCAAGCAGGAGATCCTGGAGATCGCGTACAGAATTCTCTGCATCCACCTCGGGACGCCACCAGAGACGTTCGTATGGCAGTGGACCGACAAAGATCGGGAGTTTCACCGCGACGGCGAACTCACCCCGCTGGAGTTCGCGGAGAAATACGTCACGATTCCACTCGACGACTACGTCTGCCTGGTGCACGATCCCCGGCCAAGTAGCCTGGCGGGGCGGACGTTCACCGTTGACCGGCTGGGCAACGTCGTGGGCGGCGCGCCCGTTGTCTACCTCAATGTGGATGTTCCCCTGATGAAGCGGCTTGCCATGGAAACGATCGTGGCGGGCGAGGCGGTGTGGTTCGGCTGCGACGTCGGCAAGATGATGCGCCGCGACATCGGTATCTGGGACGCGAAACTGTATGACCTCGAGCCGATCTACGGCGTGCCGTTCGACCTCGACAAGGCCGATCGCCTGACCTACCACGACACCGCGATGACGCACGCGATGCTCTTCACCGGCGTCGACGTGATGGACGGGCAGCCGCGCCGGTGGCGGGTGGAGAACAGCTGGGGCGACAAGGACGCCGACCAGGGCTTCTACACCATGAACGACTCGTGGTTCGACGAGTACGTCTTCGAGATCGCGGTGCGGCGCGACCTCCTGCCCGAGGAGTTGCGGAGCGCGCTCGACGCGGAGCCGATCGTGTTGCCTGCCTGGGATCCGATGGGGGCTCTGGCCCGGGCGCACTGAACGACCTCATGCTGCGGCGTCTCAGGATCCGGAGGGTGAGGCGTTGGTCGAGGCTCGCCGAGTTGTCATAGGTTTCTCGGTCTCTTAGCCGAGAAACCTATGACAACTTAGATCTGGGGCGGGCCATCTCAGGATCGTGGAAATTCCGGGGTGCTATAACCCCCTGGAGCTTCCACGGTCTTGCTGAAGTGCGGCGGATGTGAGACCCCCCGGGACGCCACGGCCATGGCGCAGGTACGTCGACTTCCTCACCGAGACACCTCCACCAAGCCGGCTCCCGCTCCCTTCACCAGGCCGTGACCTGTCGATGCGGGGGTATGGGGCTGGGCATTCGACGATTGTGAAGGATTTTGGTCACATAGCGACGAAAATCCTTCATCATTTTGGCTGGCGACCTCGGCCGCCGGGGTTGCCGTGAATCACGAGAGATCAGCTCCGCATAAAGCCTCTGACCGTCTCCCCAAAGCTGGACCTTTCGCCGACGGCCTCGGGCCTCTCGGGGTGTCGTGCTGGTGGCCGACCTCCTCCCAGAGAGCGGTGCTCGCGTACGAAAACCGCTACAGGTAGGGTTTGGGTGTAGCGGATTTCGTCCCGCAAGGGGGAGGCTACCGTGTCCGGCGATCTTCCTGACGTGCTGCGCGGTGACGACCGATCCGTCGTGTCGCGGCGACGCCTCGCTGCGCTGGTAGCTGACGGGGTCTACGAGAAGATCGCGCCCGGTGTGTACGCCCGGGCGGACGCGATCGATGACACGACCGCCGCACAGGCGTCGATCGCGCTTCGGCGTCCGGATGCGACGCTGTGCCTGCTCAGTGCGCTGAGCATCCATGACCTCACTGACGAGATCCCAACTGCCAGCCACATCGCACTGCCCCGTGGCGCGCACAAGCTCGCTGTCAGGTGGGAGTCGGTCGAGTGGCACTTCTTCGATCGGGAGACGTTCAGCATCGGGCGAGAGGAACGCTCGCTCCCTGGCGGCGTGCAGATCGGCCTGTACACCGCGGAGCGGACGATTATCGACGTCTTCCGCTTGCGCCACGCCTGGGGCAGCGATCTGGCCATCGAGGCACTGAAGCGGTGGGTGCGCAGGCGTGGGAGCAGCCCGGGTGCGCTCATGAACCTGGCAGCGAGCTTTCCCGCAGCGCGCCCCGCGCTGCAGAACGCACTGGAGGTACTCCTGTGAGCCCGAATCCACGGCGGGGCACGCCTGCGGGAGATGCGACGATCGCGCTGAAGAACCTCGCCCGCCGCGCCGGGCAGAGCGTGCAAGACCTCCAGACGCTCTATGTGCTCGAGGCCTTGCTGTCACGCATCTCGATCTCTGCCTACCGTGAGGACTTCGCGCTGAAGGGCGGAGTGCTCCTGGCGGCATTCTCACTGCGCCGCCCAACCCGTGACGCAGACCTACACGCTACGCGCCTGACAAACGACGTCGCCGAAGTCGAGGAGCGCTTCCGCCACATTGCCCAGCTCCACATCGACGACGGCGCCGTCTTCGATCCTGACTGCATCAGTGCGTCGACAATCCGCGACGACGGTGAGTACCCGGGGGTACGCGTCAAGCTGATCGGCCAGCTGGGAACGTCGCGTCTCCATGTCGGTATCGATGTGAACTTCGGCGACCCGATCTGGCCGGCACCTGAACCAATCGAGGTGCCGCGCATCGTTGACATCGGGTTGAAGCCGCTGACAATCCTCGGATACCCGCTGATCATGGTGCTCGCCGAGAAGATCGTGACGGCCATCGATCGCGGCGCGACGAACACTCGTTGGCGAGACTTTGCGGATGTCCGCTCGATCATTCGGCTGCACCAGGTCGAGGCCGACGCCCTTTCCAAGGCCATCAACGTCGTCGCGGACCATCGTGACGTCACGCTCGTGCCGCTTCGGGCGCGACTGGCGGAGATGCCCGAAAATACGCAGAGTAAGTGGACGGCATGGCGCACCCGCGTTGCGCGAGAGGACGAGCTGCCCGAAGCGCTCGTAGATGTACTCCACGAGGTGGCCGCGTTCGCCGATCCCGTCATCGACGGAGGTGCCGTAGGCCTCGCCTGGTCCTCGGAAGCCCGCGCCTGGCTCGCCGCGCCCGAGGCGTCCTGACCCGCCCGGCCTCTTAGGACCAAAGATCTCCGGCGCGGCCTACGACGCCCGCCAAACGCCCTGAGCGAAGACGTGTTCCTCGGTGACGATCGCCGTCACGAACTCGGCCGGTGTGATGTCGAACGCCGGGTTGTACGCGGCCGCGCCGTCCGGTGCGATCGCGCGTCCCGCGAGGTGGGTCACCTCATCGGCGGCGCGCTCCTCGACGACGATCGCGTCGCCGGCCGGCACGTCCGGATCGAGGGTGGACTCCGGTGCCACGACCACGAACGGCACCCGAGCGTGGTGGGCAGCGAGTGCCAGCGGAAAGGTGCCCACCTTGTTGGCGACGTCGCCATTGCGGGCGATGCGGTCCGCGCCGACGACCACGCAGTCGACCAGGCCCCGGGCGAGTGCGGTCGCCGCCGCCGAGTCTGGGCACAGGCGGTAGGGAATGCCCGCCTCCGCCAACTCGAACGCGGTCAACCGCGCCCCCTGCAACAGCGGCCTAGTCTCGTCCACGAGCACGGACTCGACGTGTCCCGCGAGCGCGAGATGTTTGACTGCCCCGAGCGCCGTACCCCACGCGACGGTGGCCAGGCGGCCGGTGTTGCAGTGGGTCAGGAACCGCAGCGGCCGGCGTTCACAAAGATCGAGGATCAGCTCGCCCGCCCGGGCGGACGCCTGCCGGTTGACGCGTTCGTCGTCGTCAAGGAGAGCTTGCGCGGACGCGAGGACGGCGTCTGGACCGTCGGGGAGGCTGGCCAGCGCCTGGCGTACACCCCAACCCAGGTTGACGGCGGTAGGTCGCGCGGCAGCGAGCCGCTCCGCCTCGGCACGCACGGTGTCGGGGTCGTCCGGGTGGGCCCGGGCAGCCAGCGCGACCCCGAGGGCGCCCGCCGCTCCAAGCGCCGGCGCGCCCCGCACGGCCAGCCGCTGGATCGCCCCGATCAACTCGTCGAGGATGTGCAGGCGAAGGGTCTGGAGCGTGTCGGGCAACGCGCACTGGTCGACGATCACGATCGCGTCGCCGTCCCAGTCGATGGTCCGCCGCATGCTGTCCATGGAGGACATTCAAGACCCAGATCCTCCCCCGCGTCTTCCGCCGGTTGGAGGAGCTTGCATGGTGGGTCAGGCCGTCGCCGCGGCCCAGAGGTCGCCCGGCCCGGCGTAGTCGCCCCGAACCGCCGCCGCTCCAAGCACCGAAACCCGCTCCGCCTGGGTCCGGGTGAGGTACGCCGCCGGAGACTTCCCGTGGACCCGTGCCAGCAGCAGCGCCCCGGTGTGGCGTACGACCAGACCCGGGTCGGTCACCAGCCCACCAGCCGTGGCGTACGCGGAGAGGAACGCCGCCCCGCACGCCTGCAGCCGCGGACCGGCCCCGACCACGTGGACGGCCTTCATCACCAGGTGATGGAGCAGGAACGCCACATCGAACACCGGGTTCCCCAGGTGCGCGACCTCGAAGTCCAGCACCCACAACCCACCGGCAGCACCGGCGCCGGACACGAGCACATTCTTCGGCGAGAAGTCTCCGTGGACCAGGCACACCTGGCGGGTCAGCAACTCGTCGAGGCAGGCGAGCACGGGTTCGGCGAGGTCGGGACGCCGGGCCGCCAGCGTGCGGTGGTAGGGATCCCCGCGCAGCTCCACGAACATCTCGAGGTCGCCCCACCCGGACAGCAACTCCGCGTCGCCCGCCGTCTTCGCGTGCCAGGTGGCAAGCACCCGTCCCAGTGCCTCGCCGGCAGCCACGTCCACCGTGGCGCGCAGCAGGACGGCACGCCACTCGTTCCACGCGTCCGGTGCCGCCACCATGGTGAGGACGAACGCCTCGGGGTCGTAGTCGACCAGCCGCGGGAGGAAATCCGGTGTGAGGTGGTTGAGGACGGCGAGCGCCTCGGCCTCGACCGTCGCGCGTTCGAGGCGGGCCGGCCATTCGTCGGCGACCTTGAGGTACGGCAGGGGCTGCTTGACGACGTACCTCTCCTCCCCCACGGTGACCAGGAACGTCGTACCGCTCACGCCGCCCGCCAACACGCGGGCGCGCACGTCGTCGGCCGATCCGGCCACTCCGCGCCGGCGCAGGTGGTCGACAACTGACGTCTCTGTGAGTCTCACGATGCGACCCGCCGATCCCGGCCCGAGCGCGCGGGCCGGCGTCGAAGCAGGGCCCGCGGCCTGGGCCGGACGGCAGGGTGGGGGAATCCCCACCCCCGAACCAGGAGGCCGCCGGATGGAAGCCGGAGTCCTCCCGCCCGTACTGTCCCTGACATGACGAGTACCGTCGCCACCGCCGCAGCCGCCAGGCGGGGCTTCTTCGGCCGCCTCGGGGCCCGTTCGGGGTACGTGCTGACGGAGCTGCCCATCGCCATCGCCCGCTTTGTCGTCCTGCTCCCGATGTTCCTGCTCGGCATCGCGACCGCCGTGACGGTGATCGGACTCCCCATCCTCGCGACGGCGCTGCGGGTCGCCAGAGGATTTGCCTACATCGACCGGATCCGGCTGTCGAACGCGCAGGGCTGGCCGGCCCGACGACCGGTGTATCGCGGCCGGCCGGGCAAGACGTGGTTCGGCCGGGCCATCGCACCCATCCGGCAGGGCCAGTGCTGGGCGGACTGGGGGCACGGCGTACTCGGGTTCATTCCCGCGCTGGTCGGTTTCGTCTTCACGGTGACCTGGTGGGCCGCGGCCCTCGGCGGGCTACTGACGTTCACCTGGCTGTGGGCGATACCCCGCGACCCCGGCGACCAGCAACTGGCAGGACTCCTCGGCCTCGGTGACAGCTACCAGGCGGAGCTAATCGTCCAGACAGCGGTTGGGGCGGTCTTCGCCCTCACCCTCCCCGCCGTGGTGAAGGCCACCGCCGGCCTCAACACCAGCCTCGCGCGGTTCATGCTCACCAGCGACCGGGTCACTGAGCTGCACGGCCAGGTGTCGGACCTGACCGAGAGCCGGGACGCTGCGGTCTCGGCGGAGGCCTCCGCGCTGCGCCGGCTGGAGCGGGACATCCATGACGGACCACAGCAGCGGTTGGTACGCCTCGCGATGGATCTGTCCTCCGCCCAGCGCCGGCTGACGAAGGACCCCAATGCCGTCCAACCCATGCTGGCCGAGGCGATCGCGCAGACCCGCGAGACCCTCGACGAACTCCGCGCCCTCTCCCGGGGTATCGCGCCGCCCATCCTTGCCGACCGGGGCCTGCGAGCCGCGCTCGCGGCGGTCGCCGGACGGTCCATGGTCCCGGTCGATCTGAACGTCGACATCGCGGACGGCGTACGCTTCCCGGCCGTGGTCGAGAACGCGGCATACTTCCTCGTCGCCGAGGCACTCACGAACGTCGCCAAGCACAGCGGTGCGACCCAGTGTTCGGTGGACGTCAGCCAGGAGACCCGAGGCGAGCAGACCCTGGCGCGGGTGATCGTCAGCGACAACGGCATCGGCGGCGCCCACACCGCCAAGGGGCACGGCCTGGCCGGGTTGGCGGATCGGGTACGCGCGACCGGTGGGCAGTTCGCGGTCTCGAGTCCGGTCGGCGGGCCGACCATCCTGATGGCGGAGCTGCCATGCGGATCGTGATCGCCGCAGTGTTGGCCCTGGGGACGACGCCCGGAACCCCCGCTATGCCCACCCGGGGGACGACCCCCGAAACCCCCGCGGGTCCTCAGCGAAAGGTAACGCCATGCGGATCGTGATCGCCGAGGACTCGGTTCTCCTGCGGGAGGGGCTCGCGCGGCTGCTGGACGAGGCCGGCCACACGGTCGTGGCCGCCGTGGGCGACGGTCCGTCGCTCGTGGAGGCCGTCTCCACCCACCGGCCGGACGTCTCCATCGTGGACGTCCGCATGCCGCCGACGCACACCGACGAGGGACTCCGCGCCGCGATCGAGGCCCGCCGGCGGGTGCCGGGGGCGCCCGTGCTGGTGCTGTCGCAGTACGTCGAGGGGTCGTACGCAAGCGACCTGCTCGCCGACAAGACCGGCGCGGTCGGCTACCTGCTGAAGGACCGGGTGGTGGACGTCGAGGAGTTCCTGGACGGCCTCAACCGGGTCGCCGGGGGCGGCACCGTGCTCGACTCCGAGGTTGTCTCGCAGCTCCTGGTCAACCGGCGGGATCCGCTCGGCGCGCTGACCCCACGAGAGCGGGAGGTGCTGGGGCTGATGGCGGAGGGGCGTACCAACACCGCGATCTCCCAACGCCTCGTGGTGAGCGAGGGCGCGGTCGAGAAGCACGTGGGCAACATCTTCGCCAAGCTCGGGCTGGCCCCGTCGGAGTCAGACCACCGCCGGGTGATGGCTGTGCTGGCCTACCTGGGTTCCTAGCCGTAGGAGGGCCCGACGGTAGCCCTGCCGTCGCTGATGTGCAGGATCGCATCAGCGGCGTCGAGGGTCGCGTGGTCGAGAGGGAAGTAGCCCTGCTGTGGGGTGGCGTCTGTGCGCGTGCGGGCTGACGTGACCGTGGTGCCCGTCGTCAGGCCCCAGGTGGTGGTGCGGCGCTGCAGGAAGCCCTCGTAGGTATCCGCTTCGGGCTCTCGAAGCCCGATAGTTTCGCTTCGGCCCAGGCTGCTGGCGACGAAGGTGTACCGCTTGCCGACCAGGGAAGCCACGATGGCGCCGGCGGAGAACCAGGTGAGGTCCATGTCCCCCATGCGCATGTGGCTCTGATTCCGTTGTAGGTGGACGTTGTGGGCGAAGACCAGTGTCGGCCCCCGTTGGGCTTCGACATCTCGGATGTCGAGGAGGTTCTGGGCCATGAGCGCATCCCTGGTGGCACACATGCGGGTCCACCGTGCGTTTTGTTCGAGGTGCTGTGCCGACTGCTTGTGGTAGCGCAGCAGACCAAGGCCGGCGGTGAGGTGTGTCTTGGCTCGGAACCACTCGGCGCGTGAGGTCGTCGCGATCAGTTCCGGTGCGCGCGTGTGGAGCACGGTGAGCATGTCGTCGGCGATCGATCGCAGTCGCTCGGCCTGCGGCGTGGCACCGGGCGACATGGCTGGGTCCATGACCGCTTCCGTGCGGCTCCACCGTTCGTCATCGCCGACGAGGCTCGCGAGGTCGAGATCGAGCCCCAGGTAGTCGCGGGCGCGTTCGAGGTAGCGCCGCGGGCTGGGTGCGCTCATCGTCTCCGTGGACGCGTCGAAGCCGTGGAACGCCAAACGGTCTTCTGGAGGGCGGCTCTCGTTGTAGTCGCGCATCCAGGCAATCAGGTACCGGTTGGCGTCCAGGTCTCCGAAGCCGTGCGAGAAGCCTTCACTCATCGCCGAGTCGAGGCTGCCCACTCCCTCCTGGACGAAGTCGTTCACTGTCAGCGCGGCCACGCGATCGGTCTCGAGGGCGATCGACCGGAAGCCGTGGTCAACCAGCTGAACGAACAGTTCGTTGCGGACCCGCGCGAAGGCTGGTTCCAGGTGTGTCGGCTCACCGAGCGCCAACAGGTCACATGACGGGGTTACGAAGTCTCGAATGTCCTGGGTCATGTCNCTCAATCGTAACGTTGAAAGATCGGTTGAGACTTTGTCGGCTCTGACTCGCTCAGCCATGGGGTAAGGTCTCAAAGCGGTGGCAACCTCCCGACCAGCTGACCTCGCCCGCGAGCACGGCATCTCGACCCAGGCGGTCCGCAACTACGAGCGGGATGGATGCATCCCACCCGCCGTGCGCACACAGAGCGGTTACCGGATCTACACCGAGGTGCACGCGGCAGCGCTCCGCGCCTATCTCGCGCTCATCGCGGCCTACCGGCACTCAGCCGGCGGCCAGATCATGAACGCACTCCACGACGGCCGACTCGACGACGCCCTGATGGTCATCGACCGTGGCCACAGCCAGCTGCTCCGCGACCGGGACACCCTCGATGCGGTGAGGAAAGCGGTAGATCACCTGACGGCGGAGTCTGACGCCACCTCTGACCTGCCGGAAGACACCGAGACCCGAACCATCGGCGAACTCGCACACCAACTCCGGGTTACTCCTGCGACCCTGCGCAACTGGGAGAGTGCCGGCATCCTCGCCCCCGCACGAGACCCCGCCACCGGATACCGCATCTTCCACGCAAGCGATGTCCGCGACGCTGAGCTCGCTCACCTGCTCAGACGCGGGGGCTACCCGCTCGACCACATATCCACCGTGGTCCAACAGATCCGAACGGCTGGCGGCACCGACACGCTGTCCAGTGCCCTGGATGATTGGCAACGAAAGCTCACCGCGCAGGGTCTTGCCATGCTCGACGCGGCCACTCAGCTCAGCCACTACCTGAGCTTGCTCGACCGCGCTCTGCCAGAGCTCGTCCCTGCCCGCAACACCTAAGCCGTCCCGGACGGGATGCGCGGGGCACTGACGGGGTTGCTGCTGGTGCCGGACGGTAAGGGGGTCTCGGAGCTGGAGCGGCTGCGGACCTCGCCGGTGACCTTCGCCTCGTTCCACTCGCCGACGACACCGTCTGCCGTCGGCCATGCCCGAATGCTGGGAAAGGCCGTTACGTGTCCTGCCCGTTGCCGGGGGTGTCGCATAGCGCGTGGTCGACGAGGTTACTGGCGGCTTGCTCTTGTCGGAGCGCGTTGTCGGGCGAGTCGTTTAGGGCGGTGGACATGGAGACGGTGACGGTGCGGCTGCCGTCGTCGGTGGCGCCGTTCAGGGTGATGTAGCCGCCATCGCCTCCTTCGTGGCTCCAGTAGCTGCCGCCGCAGGACAGGGGCCGCTTGGCCAGGCCGAGGCCGTAGCGTCCGTGTGGCCAGAACACCTGGGTCTCCTCGTTGACCGGGACGGTCTCCTGCATCTCGGCCAGCCGTGCCTCGGGCAGCAGCTCGCCGCCGAGCAGGGCCTGGAAGAAGCGGTTGACATCCGCAGTGGTGGAGACGTAGCTGCCGGGGTCGGGGAGGATCACCTTGGTGACGTCGACCCGTTCGCCGGAGGGGAAGACCTGGTAGCCCTTGGCGTGTGGACGGCGGAGTGTGGGGGTGCTGCCCGGCAGGTAGGTGTGGTCCATGCCGAGCGGTTTCAGGATCCGATCCTCGACCTCCCGGTGCCATGGGCGATCTGTGATCTTCTCGATGATCATGTCGAGGAGGACGTAGCCGGTGTTGGAGTAGCCCCACCCCGTGCCGGGTGGGAAGTCCGGGTGGTGCCTCATCGCCCGTGCGACGATCTGCTGGGGTGTGTAGGTGTCGTACCGGCGCTCGTAGTACTCCTGCGGGGTGGTGTAGCCGGGGAGATCGTCGTCGTGGATGCCGCTGGTGTGCTGGAGGAGTTGGCGGATGGTGATGCGGCGTCCATCGTTGCCGTTGCCGTCCACCAAGCCGGGCAGCCAGCGGTCCACTGTGTCGTCGAGCGCCAGCTTGCCCTCGTCGACCAGCTGCAGGACCACGGTGGCCACAAGCGCCTTGCCGGTGCTCGCTATCCGGAAGTAGCCGTTGCGGGGCACCGGACGGTCCGTGCCCGCCTCGGCGACGCCGCTGGTGGCGACCAGGTCCCGGCCGGTGCCGGTGGTGACCCGTGCCTGAACGCCAGTAACCCCCAGCGCCTGGATGGCGTCGATGTCCCGGCGCAGGTCGTCTTGCCCGTATCCGGGCGTGGTCGCGTCGTGCGCATCGGCTGTCAACGGGATGGCAACGGCCGCGCCGGCAGTGACGAGGGCGGCCGCAGCGGTGGCCAGCCACCGTTTGACGATGCGGCGGTGCTGCCGTTGTGCGGGCCGGCCGGATAGGGGGGTGTTCGGGTGGTGCGGCGCGGAGGCCGGGGTGGTGGATCTCATGCCCCCACGCTAGGTAAGCGCAATATTGCGGGTCGCTACCTCAGGCTCCCGAACGAAGGGTACAGCTACCTGTAGTGCCGCAGGGTCTGCCTGGTACCTAAGGTGAATCAGTGGGCCTCCCACAATTCTCCTGTACGACAGAGGGAAAGCGAAGCAAGTGCTCGGCGTACTCGGCGCGGCCCGCGCATGGGGGCTCAAGACGTGGCGCAGCGGGCGTTACCTGCTGGGCACCCTGGTGGCCGCGACCGTAACGCTCGTCGCGGCGCCCCTGCTGTGCATTCCGTCGCTGGCGCAGCCCTGGGCGGAGCAGCATCGCCAGCGCGCCGGAGCGCTGCTGGGACGGCCGATCGAGCCGCGTCCGCGCGCCGCCCTCCGCAACCTTGCGTGGCTCGTGACGCAGGTGGTCACCGGTCTGCCGGCGGGCGCCCTTGCCCTGCTTTTCCTGGGCAGCCTGTTTCTCACTCCCGTCATCACGGTGTTCTGGTGGGCCTTTCCCACGGCGCCGTGGCTGCCAGTGATCAGCGTTCGCATCACCGACTGGGGCACCGCGTTGTCGCTCGGCCTGGTGAATCTCGTGTCCCTGGCGGCACTGGCCGCCATCACCCTCCCGCTGCTCGCCCGAGCGCACGCCCGGTGCTGCCTCGCGGTCCTGGCGACATCGCCCGCGGAGCAACTGGTCGAACGCGTCACCGAACTCACCCGGACACGTACAGACGTCTTGCAGGCGCACGGTGCGGAACTCCGCCGGATTGAACGAGACCTGCACGACGGCACCCAGGCCCGGCTCGTGGCCATCGCGGTGCGGCTCGCCGTGGCCGGCGAAAGCCTCTCCGACGACCCCGACGCGGCCGCCGTTCTGGTACGGCAGGCCCACGCCGAGACCGAGGACGCGATGACCGAGTTGCGCTCCGTCATCCGCACTATCTATCCCCCGGTGCTGGCTGACCAGGGCCTCTCCGGCGCGCTCAGCGCCCTGGCCACCAGGGCCGGGGTGCCGACCCGCATCGACATCGGCCCGCTCGGTGAGATCCCCGCAGCGGTTGAAGCGGTCGCCTACTTCGCCGTCACCGAGGCACTGGCGAACATCGCCCGACACAGCCGGGCCACCAATGCTTCGGTTCGCGTCACCCGCAACGGCGCACTGCTCCGCGCGGAGATCGCCGACAACGGGACCGGCGGAGCGGATGCCGCCCGAGGGTCCGGCCTGGACGGAATGCGCCGCCGCGCCGCCGCTCTGGACGGCACCATGAAGATCAGCAGCCCGCCGGGCGGGCCGACCGTCATCACCGTGGAGCTGCCGTGCGAGTAGTGATCACCGAGGACAACGTCCTGCTGTCATCCGGGCTCGAGCTCCTGCTCAACTCCCGGGGCTTCGAGGTCGTCGCGACCGCTGTCGACGCCCCCGGATTCCTCACCGCCGTCGAGACCCTCCGGCCGGACGTCACCATCGTGGACGTGCGGCTGCCCCCGACCTTCCGTGACGAGGGCATCCGAGCCGCAGTTCAGGCCCGCCGCGACCATCCCGGACTTCCCGTCCTGGTCCTGTCGCAGTACGTGGAGCAGGAATATGCGGGCCGCCTCCTCGCCGATGCCCGGGGCGGCATCGGATATTTACTCAAAGACCGGGTGAGCCGCGTCGCAGAGTTCACCGACGCACTGCGCCGTGTGGCCGGCGGCGGCACCGCCATGGATCCCGAGGTCATCACCCAACTCCTCGCCGCACGCGGCGATCCCGTCGATGCCCTGACCGCACGGGAGCGCGAGGTCCTCGCGCTGATGGCCGAGGGCCACGACAACGCGGCCATCGCCCAACGGCTCGTCGTCACAGACAACGCGGTCCACAAGCACATCGGCAATGTCTTCCTCAAACTCGGCCTGTCGGCCGGCGACAGCGGCCACCGCCGCGTCCGCGCCGTCCTGGCCTACCTCCGCCGCCATGGCGGTACCGCGCTCGACCCGACGACATCGCACCCACTGACATGAACAGCGCTGCGCCCCATGCAACGACTGCATCGTCCCTTCTGGAATAACACGATCCGCCCAGGCTGACTGACAGGGCGGAGCCTTGGCCTTGTTGAGAAACCGACCGATAAACCCGTCGCAGACCAGATGGTTCTTGGTCGTCAGCCCGCCGCGGGACCGGCCGATCGCCGCAACGTCGTCGAACGCTGCTTCAACAAGCTCAAGCAATGGCGCGGCATCGCCATGCGTTCAGACAAAATCGCCCGCAACTACCACGCCGGCCTCTGCTTCGCCACCACCCTCCACTGGCTCACAGCGCCTTTAGCAACACGGCCTAGCCAGCTGCTGGGGGCGTGCCGTTGGGCAGGACCAGCACCTTGAGGTGCGCGGCGGGCTCGGCGAGCAGCGCGTCGAACCCGTGGGTCACCACCTGGTCCAGCTCGATCCGGTCGGTGATGAGGGCGCGCCCGTCGACCTGGCCCGTCTCGAGCAGCCGAAGCGCGCGCGGGAAGTCCACGTCGTACGTGTGTGACAGCGACGCCACCAGTTCCTTCTCGCTGAGCAGGAACGACAGCAACTCCAGCTCCAGCACTCCGCCGGTGACGCCGAGGAGGACCGTACGCCCGCCCTTCCGCGTCCACTCGACGGCACCGCGCACCGCCGCGGGTTTGCCGCCAGCCTCGAAGACCACATCAGCCCCGACCCCTCCGGAGAAGTCGGCCAGCGCCTCCCGCGCCTGGTCAGGCGCCACCGCGAGGTCGGCACCGAGCCGCTCGGCCAACGCCCGCCTGGCAGGCACCGGCTCGACGACCGCGATCCGGGCCGCGCCCGCGAGCCGGGCGACCTGCGCGACGAGCAGGCCGATCGTGCCGCCACCCACGACGGCGACGGTCGCACCGCGCTCTTTTCCTCCAGCACCGTCGAGTCGGGCCCGCCGCACCGCGCGCACCGCCACCGAGGTCGGCTCGGCGAGCGCCGCCACGTCCGCCGCCAGCGAGTCGGCGTACGGCAGACAGATCCGGGCCGGCGCCAGCATCTCCTCGGCGAGCCCGCCGTCGGCTCCCTGCCCGGTCGAACGCAGAGACACGCACAGCGCATAGTCGCCGCGCCGGCACCAGAAGCATTCGCCGCAGAACAGATGCCCTTCCACCGCGACCCGCTGTCCCACCGCGAGGTCCACTCCGTCGCCAGCTTCGACGACGACGCCCACCGCTTCGTGCCCCATGGTGAGCGGACCGCGGTCGCCGGCGAGCGGCGGCTCCGCGGATTCGGGCGCGTTGAGGTAGACCTCGAGGTCAGTGCCGCAGATCCCGCACGCGTCGACGCGCAGGCGTACCCATCCCGGCGGCGGGGTTCCCAGTTCGGGAAGGTCCACGACCCGAAGGTCCCGCCGCCCGTACATCCGCGCTGCCCGCATCAGCCCTCTCCCCGCCCGGCGACCGGGCCATCCACGAGTCCGGGGGTACGCCCGGCCAGCGCCGAGCGACCGGCGTACTCCGCCTGCCCAGCGAGCTCCCGCTCGATCCGCAACAGGCGGTTCCACTTCGCGGTCCGCTCTGACCGCATCGTCGAGCCCACCTTGATCTGCCCTGCCCGCCAGCCGACGGCGAGGTCTGCCAGCCAGGAGTCTTCCGTCTCACCCGAACGCGCTGACACGACGCTCGCGTACCCCGCGGCCTGGGCCCGGTGGACGACGTCGCGCGCACCCGTCAGGGTGCCGTTCTGGTTGGGCTTGACGAGGATCGCGTTCCCGACACCGCGGGCGATGCCTTCCGCGAGCAGATCCGGGGAGGTGACGAAAAGGTCGTCGCCGAGGAGCTGAACGCCGCTGAGGGCGGTGCTCGCGCGGGCCCAGCCAGCCCAGTCGTTCTCGGCGCAGGGGTCCTCGATCGACACCAGCGGGAGGTCCCGCGCCCAGTCGGCCAGCTCGCCAACCCATTCGTCCGCGTCCAGCTCGCGGCCTTCCGCCGCCAGGGCGTACCTCCCGTCCTTGTAGATCTGCGTCGCCGCCACGTCGATCGCGAGCGCCGCGTCCTCGCCGGGACGCAGGCCGGCGCGCTCCATACCGCGGCACACCAGCTCCAGGGTGGACCGGTTGGTCGGCAGCGCCAGTCCGAGGCCGCCCTCGTCGGCCACCAGCGTCGCGGACCGGCCGTCCGCTTCCGCTACCTCGACGGTCGCCGCGCGCACCCGGACAGCCAGCTCCAGCGCGCCGGCGAAGCTCTGCGCCGAGAGCGGCACGACCAGGACGTCCTGGATGTCGATCGCGCCGCCGGCGTGTGCGCCGCCCGACACGATGTTGACCATGGGCAGCGGCAGGAGTGGAGGGCTGGGTGACCGCTGCGCCGCGTGGACGTGGAGGGGTACGCCGGTGGCGTCGGCGGCAGCGAGTGCCGCGGCCACGGAGATGGCGAGGACGGCGTTCGCCCCGAGCCGGGACAGGTCCCGCGTACTATCGGCTGCCCGCAGCGCCGCGTCAACCTGAGCTTGCTCCTCGGCTGGGATACCCCTGACGGCGGAGGCCAGGACGGTCCGGGCGTTCTCGACGGCGCGGAGTACGCCGCGGCCGGCGTACCGCGGTCCTCCGTCGCGAAGCTCGACCGCCTCACCCGCACCCACCGAGGCGCCGGACGGGACCGCGGCGACACCGCAGGCGCCGCCCTGGAGCCGGACCGCGCAGGCGACGGTCGGCCGGCCACGTGAGTCCAGGACTTCCCAGGCGTCGACCTCGCTGATCGCCGTCGGATTGCCTGCCGTCTCGATCACCGCCCCAGCCTGGCGAAGGCGACCTCCTCGCACCAGCCCCCGGCCAGACCCGGCCGGGGTTGACCGCCCTCCCGTCCTGGCCCGCAAGGCGCGTGGGAGTTGTGGGAGTGCGGGTTTTTCATCGCCGCAACACCGACCTTGCCGCACCGAAACACCGGCAGGAGACGGTCGTGAGGCAGCGTCGGGACTGGAGTACGCACAGGCGTTCCGGCCGGCGCCGCGACACGCCGTTCCAGCATCAGGGGGGATCATCGATGACGCTGTGGCAGGTCCGGACCCGGGTCCGCGACATTCCAGGAACGCTCGCCCAGCTTGCGACCAGACTCAGCCGGGTCGGCGGCA
Source organism: Actinopolymorpha alba DSM 45243 (assembly GCF_000373925.1). Classification (GTDB taxonomy): domain Bacteria; phylum Actinomycetota; class Actinomycetes; order Propionibacteriales; family Actinopolymorphaceae; genus Actinopolymorpha; species Actinopolymorpha alba. The sequence continues at coordinate 34,137 of NZ_KB892777.1, forward strand.
ACGTCGTCGGCATCGACGTCCACGGCTGCGACACCGCGCATGTGCACGACGACCTCTTCGTCGACGTGCCGGCCACGCTCACCAGCGACGAACTCCGCGCGGCCCTCGCCGAGGCGGTCGACACCAGCGCCAGCGACGACGAGGTACGCGTCCGCCGCGCCCGAGCGCAGGAGCTTGTGGACGGTCCGAGTCACGCCCTGCGGCTTGCCGCCCAGCTCGTGGCGGACCCCTCCGCGCTGCCCTCCCTGCTCTGCCAGCTGCTGGGCGGTGACAGCGCCGAGTTCTGCGGCCACTGCCCTGACGAGACTCCCCACCAGTTGGTCGTACCCGCGCCGGGACATGGCGGGTTCGTGGTGATCCGGCGGGCCTGGGCGCCGTTCACGCTGATCGAGCGGGCCCGCGTCGCCCGGTTCGTCGCGGTCATCGCGACCATGGAACGCCGCCGAGCCTTCGCCGACAGCCGGGCGATCCTGCCCGACGGCACCGAGCTCCGCATCCGCGCCGGCCGCGACTCCGACGTCGGGCACGTCGCGGACCTCCTCGAACGCTGCAGCGCCGACACCCGCCAGCTGCGGTTCATGTCGACGGAGGAACGCCTGCCCGCCGAGTGGCTTCGCCGACTGGCCGCACCCAGCACGGGTTTCTCAGTCCTGGCCTTTGCCGACTCCGGTGAGCTCATCGGGATGGCGCAGTGCCTGCCGTACGACCAGGAGGGTTCGAGGGATGCCGGCCGGGCGAAGGGGTCCCGTTCCGAGATCGGCCTGCTCGTCGAGGACGGCTGGCAGCGCCGCGGGGTGGGCACGCTTCTCCTCCGCACCCTGGTCAACCGCGGGCGGACCGAGGGCGTCGACGAGATCGTCGCGGTGAGCCTCAGCCAGCAGGCCGGCACGGAACGCGTGTTCGCCCGAGCGGGGCTCGCCACGATGATCAGGTACGCCGACGGCGTGCACGAGGTGCGGGCGCGGCTGCGGATGCCCCGGCGGAAGGACTCCGTCGCCAGAAGCGCGTCCAGCGCCGATGCCACGACAGGTCCGGCCGAGACCGCCGTACTCACCGGCCAGAACGCCCTGCGGGTCTGGGCACGCTCGCACCGCCGTTGACGGTCGCTCGCCCGCTGCGCCCCGGTCCGCGCGATCTCTTCAGCGGACAGGGCGCGGAAGCCGGTAGTGCTCGGTGAGGAACTCCAGCAGAACGCGGTTGAACGCCGTCGGGTTGTCCTGGTGGGCGAGGTGACCCGCGCGCGGGATCACTTCGTATCTACAACGCGGATCCCGGTCCGCCCAAGCCGGAGCCTCCTTGGCGACCCCAGGAGTCCGGTCGTACTCCCCGTGCGTGAGCAGGAGCGGCTGCTCGATCCGATAACCGGGCTTGGGGTGGGCGGCGCCGGCCGCGGCACGCCGCACGGCGAGTAGCTCCGACCTGCTGAGCCGCTCCGCCGCCTCGAAGGCGTACGTCTGCACGTCGGGGACGATCGCGGCCGACCTTGCCACCCGGTGACGAAGGTGGCTGGTCGATCGCAGGCGGGCGACACGTGGCGGCAGCTTCCTCGCCCATGCCCGCCACGGCGCGGCTTGAAGTGTGCGGCAGGTGCAGCCGATCAGGGCCAGGCCGGCGACGCGTTCTGGGTGCCGGAAGGTGAGTTCCTGCGCGACGTGCCCGCCCAATGACTGTCCCACCAGGAAAAACTGGCTGCCGGCGACGAGATTGTCCAACAACGCAAGCAGATCGTCAGCGATGTCGCCAACTGTCAAGGGAAGCTTGCCGATCGGTTTGGAACGCCCGTGGCCGCGGACATCCCAGCGCACCGTGCGATAACCCGCCCCCCAGACCGGCCGCAGCTGCGGCTCGAACATCCGGTGATCCATGCAGGTGCCGTGAGTGAAGGCGAGCAGCGGCCCGCGCCGCGGCCCCGCGAACCAGTAATGAATGGCAGAACCCGAGCGTTCCAGGACACCGGCGGTTTCTGGCACGCGGCGACCCCCTACCGCAGGAGGTCACGCCCCGGATCATGCCGCGGCGCTCCCCCAACCTCCTGCCGTTCAGCGTAACCAGGACGGGCCGTCAGCTCCCCGCGATTCCGCGCGCTTGAACCGCAGGGGGCCGCGTGGCCGCAGCGGCGCGCCTTAGCTTGCCCAGTTGTCATAGGTTTCTCGGTCTCTTAGCCGACATTCCTATGACAACTCGGGATTAGAACCGGACCATGATCAACTTGCAGGAATCGCCCACGCTCCACGCGAGTTCTAGGCGTTTTCTGCAAGTTGATCATGAAGCAGGCCGCCAACAGTTCAACCCGTGAGGCAACCTGCCGCCGCAGTAAGATCATTTTCGGAGAAGTGACCCATGCTTCGCGCAGAACGTGGGCCACTTCTCCACAATGATCTTGATCTGGATCGAGAGTTGCTCAATGGCGAGGCTCGTATTCGTGCGACCCCCGGGCACCGAGAAGTCAGTAGTAGAAGGGGAAACGCGACCAGTCGGGATCGCGCTTCTCGAGGAACGAGTCACGCCCCTCCGCTGCCTCATCGGTCATGTAGGCCAGTCTGGTCGCCTCGCCCGCGAACATCTGCTGCCCGACCAGTCCGTCGTCGATGAGGTTGAACGCGTACTTCAACATCCGCAGGGCGGTCGGGCTCTTGCCGTTGATCTCCCGCGCCCACTGCAGCGCGACGCGTTCGAGTTCGGCGTGCGGAACCACCGCATTCACCATGCCCATCTGGTGCGCCTCGTCCGCGGAGTACTCCCGCCCCAGGAAGAAGATCTCGCGGGCGAACTTCTGCCCGACCTGGCGGGCGAGATAGGCCGAGCCGAATCCGCCGTCGAAACTCGCCACGTCAGCGTCGGTCTGCTTGAAGCGCGCGTGCTCCCGGCTCGCGAGCGTCAGGTCAGAGACCACGTGGAGGCTGTGCCCACCACCGGCCGCCCACCCGGGCACGACACAGATGACGACCTTCGGCATGAACCGGATCAGCCGCTGGCATTCGAGAATGTGCAGGCGAGCCAGTTTCGCCGCGTCGACGCTTTCCGCCGTCTCGCCCTCGGCGTACTGATATCCGGCCCGGCCGCGGATGCGCTGGTCGCCGCCCGAACAGAACGCCCAGCCGCCGTCCTTGGGCGACGGGCCGTTGCCGGTCAGGAGTACGCACCCGACATCCGGCGTCATCCGCGCGTGGTCGAGCGCGCGGTAGAGCTCGTCAACGGTGTGGGGGCGGAAGGCGTTGCGTACCTCGGGACGGTTGAACGCGATCCGCGCCGTCCCCTGGTCGACCGCGCGGTGGTAGGTGATGTCGGTGAACTCGAACCCGTCCACCGGCTTCCAGGATGCCGGGTCGAACAGCTCCGACACCCGTCCCGCATCGGTCTCCATGTCCGCGAAGCCCTCCTGGTCAACCGGCCAGCGGGTCTCGCTGACGCCCCTCGATCGTGCCACCCGGCACGGCGGCGCCGGTCGATCGGGTCCCGTGGTCCGGTGGTCCTATGGCCGGCCGGCGCGTGGGCTTACGCGGGCTCGCTGGTACGTCGCGGCGGACGGAACCCGCGGCCCAGCCGAACGAGCATCGCGACGAACACCACCACCCAGACGAGGAACGCCGGCCAGGTCACGACGGTCGCGATGGCCGACAGGAACGGAAACCCCGTGACCAGGCCGAGGTCGTGGGCCGAGGCGGCGTACATGCCGAGCGGGAAGACGATGCTCCACCACCCGGGTTCGTAGCGGAGCGGGACCCGGCGGGTCACGTGCCGCCACCAGCCGGCCACGAGCAGGGCGGGGATGAGGCAGGTCCCGAAGGCCCAGAAAACGACGGCGACGCCCACCACGAAACCGGCAATCCGGGTGCCCACGAGCTCGCCGGCGCCTGGCGATCCGGTCATTTCGACGATCCGCGTTCCCCCGACAACCGTGATGGCGGTGGCGCCCATGGCCACCCAGTACGGCGGGGCGACCTCCTCTGGGCGCGGCGGGTGGATCATCAGCCGGATGACCACAATGCTCGCCATGGCGGCATAGAGGCACCCGCCGACTGACCAGGCGAAGACGGCCAGCAGGGCGAGCCCGTCCATCCAGGACGGTGCCAAGGGTTCGAGTGTGGCTGCGAGGACGGCGACGGACTGGGCGGCCACCACCCCGATGAACCACGTGCCGTTCGCCCCCTCAACCGCCGGTTTGTCGCGGTGGCCGGCGAGGACGGCCGCGGGTACGCCGTAGCCGAGCCCGATCCACGCGAGCCCGCCGAGGACGAGAAGGGCGATCGCCGCCAGTTCGTGGCCGTCCAGCAGGAGCCGCGTGCCCAGCACGTTGGTGCCAGCGACGAAGGTGAAGAACCCGAACCCACGCTGGGGGTCGCGCAGATCCTCCGCCATCACCGCGGGGTAACTGACCAGGCGCCAGAGGCTGAGCACGATGAGAACGACGTACGACGCCGCCGCGATCCACAGCAGGAGGAGAGACAGCGGTAGCAGGCCAAGCTGGTGCAGGTTCACCGAGATGATGCAGGTCGCCATCACCAACGCGAAGTAGCTCGGATGGAGGGTCCGCACACCAGCACCTGCCGTCCCTCGCGGCCACGCCGACCGACCGGTTTCCCGTCAGTACCTCGCACTCAGTACCTCGCACCGATCCGGTGCCAGCGGATCGTCGCGCGGTGCCCAGCCTCATACCCGTCCTGGCGGTCGTCCAACAACCGCCGTCAGCCGCGGCGGACCTAGCAGCCTCGCGGGTGCGGCGCCGGTTCACGACCTTCGCTGGTGGCTCAGGCGCTCCGCGAGTACCGCCGCCTCGCTGTGCTCGACGTCCTTGGTCGCGGTCAGCAGCGTCACCGGGGCCTTCGCCGCGAGGGTACGCAGCCGGTCCAGGGCGGCGACGCGTTCGGGCGCGCCCAACTCGTCGGTGTAGCGGCGCCGGAACTCCTCGAACTTCTCCGGCTGATGGCCGTACCACTTGCGTAGCTCCGTCGACGGTGCGACGTCCTTCTCCCACGTGTCGAGCGCGGCGGCCTCCTTCGTGAGCCCGCGCGGCCAGATCCGATCCACGAGAACCCGCGTGCCGTCCCGGTTGGACGATTCCTCATAGACCCGGCGAAACCTCACCATATGTGCCTGTGCCATACGATCGCCTTCTCTCCTGCATCCTCCGGGCCCGGCCGCGGCGCCGCGACCGGCCCTCCTTCCACGATGGCGCGAATGGACGGCGGATGCGACGCCCGGCAGCGCCGGACGACCGGCGTTACACTGAGCGGACTTTTGCCGACGCGAGCCCGGGAGGACCCGCCGTGGTAGCCACCCGCGCACCGCGGGACCTCCTCCGCCGACCTGCCGTAGCCGTCGTCGGGGTCCTGCTCGGTGTCGTGGTCGGCCTTGTCCAGCCCGGTGCGGCGGCCCCCCTGCTTTCCAGCGGCTTCCGGGTCGCGGTCGCCGCGAGCGCGCAGTTCTCGGCGTCCGGTGGGCATGAGTCACGTCTGCGTACGACGAACGCGCCCGGGCGGGTCGCGACGGCGCTTCCGCGCCGGCAACCACGGGTCACGGCGGCCACCACTCCGCTACCGGAGGCTCCGACCGCCGCCCCCGATTCCGGTCGTACGCCCACGGCGATCCGGCGGACCGTCCCCTCCCACCCGGGCCCTGCTGTGGGGGTGCTCGTCCACGCACCGTCGCCGACCCGGGCGGCCGCTGGCGGCCCGCCCCTTCCGCACACTGACACCCGCGGCACCGAGTCGGTCCCCACCGGCGTCCCCGCCGTCCGCGCTCCTCCGGTCGCTCTTCAGGCCTGACCGCCCCGCCCACCCGGCAGGGTCCAGGCCGAGAGCCCTGTCCTCTTTCCTCGAGACCTCGCCGGAGGCATCGTGTCCCGCGCGCCCGTCGTCCGCGCCGTCATAACGTTCGGCATCCTCGCCGCCGCCCTCTATTTCGCGATAAGTACGCCCGCCCGCCTCGGACTCGACCTTCGTGGCGGCACGCAGATCGTCCTGGAGACCAAGGACAGCCCCACCACCAAGGCCACCGCTGAGTCCACCGACCGCGCCAAGGAGGTCCTCAGCCGCCGGGTCGACGCCCTGGGCGTCTCCGAGCCCAGCCTCACCCGCTCAGGTGAACGCCGGATCATCGTCGAACTACCCGGCGTCCAGGACCCGCGCGAGGCCGAGGAGGTGATCGGCCGGACCGCGCAACTGGCCTTCCACCCGGTCGTCGGAATCGCCCAGCCGAACGACAAGCCGGAGAAGGGCCAGCAGATCATCCCCGACGAGAGCGGGCAGCCACTCCGCCTCGGGCCCTCCGCGCTGACCGGCGAAGGCGTCTCCGACGCCGCCGGGATGACCGACCCGCAGCAGGGGCTCGGCTGGTTCGTCAACGTCGACTTCAACCGCGCGGGCGGCAGTGCCTGGGCCCAACTGACCGGCAAAGCCGCCTGCGCGCAGCCGGGTGACCCGACCAGGCGGATCGCCATCGTCCTCGACGGCAAGGCGATCTCGTCACCACAGGTCGACCCGAGCGTCGCCTGCAACGTCGGGATCAGCGGTGGCACCACCACGATCACCGGCGACTTCACCCAGGAGTCGGCCCAGGAACTCGCGGTGCTGATCAAGGGCGGCGCGCTTCCGGTGCCGGTCGAGGTGATCGAGCAGCGGACGGTCGGCCCGACCCTCGGCGCCGACGCGATCGAGGCGAGCGTGAAGGCCGGACTCATCGGCCTCATCCTCACCGGGCTCTTCATCATCGTCGTCTATCGCCTGATGGGCGCGCTCGCGACGATCGCGCTCGCGTGCTACGCGCTGATCTCGTACGCCATCCTCGTCGCGCTCGGAGCGACGCTCACCCTGCCCGGCCTCGCCGGCTTCGTCCTCGCCATCGGTATGGCGATCGACGCGAACGTGCTGGTCTTCGAACGCGCCCGGGAGGAGTACGCCGCGGCCCAGAAGAAGGGCCTCTCGCCCGCTCTGACCCGCGGCTACTCCGGAGCCTGGTCGGCCATCCTCGACTCCAACGTGACGACCCTGCTCGCGGCCGGGCTGCTGTTCTTCCTCGCGTCCGGGCCGGTCCGAGGGTTCGGTGTCACGCTGTCGATCGGTGTCCTCGCCTCCATGGTTTCGGCGTTGATCGTGGCGCGGCTCTTCACCGACTGGGCGGTACGCCGGACCTTCGTCCGCAAGCGTCCCGGCCTCACCGGGCTCGGCTCGATCGGGCGGGTCCGGTCGTGGCTCGTCGAACGCAACCCCGACCTGATGAAGCGCGGCCGGCTGTGGCTGGCCATCACCGCCTTGGTGGTCGTCGTGGCGATGGCCGGCATCGTCACCCGCGGCCTCAACTGGGGCGTGGAGTTCACCGGTGGCCGGCTGATCGAGTACTCCACCAGCAAGACCGTCGACGTCGACACAGCTCGGGAAGCGGTCGCGGATGCCGGCTTCCCGCGGGCCGTCGTCCAACGCTCGGGGGATGACAACCTCTCGGTGCGGACCAGCGAGCTCACCACCGACGAGGCCGTGACCATCGAGCGCGCGCTCGCCGAGGTGGGCGGCAAGGTCACCAAGGAACGCGACGAGCTGATCGGGCCAAGCCTGGGTAGCGAACTCCGGACCAACGCCCTCATCGCGCTCGTCGTCGCGCTCCTCGTCCAGATGGCGTATCTCGCGATCCGGTTCCGCTGGACGTTCGGCGTCGCCGCCGTACTCGCGATGTTCCACGACATCGTCGTGGTCACCGGGCTGTTCGCCTGGCTGGGCAAGCCGATCGACGGGGTTTTCCTCGCCGCGGCGCTCACGGTCGTCGGGCTCTCGGTCAACGACACGGTGGTGGTGTTCGACCGGGTGCGTGAGCTGTGGGCAGCCCACCCCAAGGCGCCGTTCGCCCAGAACGCCAACACCGCGATCCTGCAAACTGTGCCGCGTACGGTCAACACCGGCCTGGGTGCGATGTTCATCCTGGCGGCGCTGGCGATCCTCGGCGGCGACTCGCTGACCGACTTCGCCATCGCACTGCTGGTCGGCCTCTTCGTCGGTACGTACTCCTCGTCGTTCACCGCGACGCCGCTCGCGATCGAGCTGCAGAGGAAGAGCAAGAGCGGGCCGCCACGCACCCGCTCGCGCGCACCCGAAGCCAGCGCGCGACGGCGGGCCCAGCGCTCCGGCACCGGCGCCGTGGTGTAAGGCTGCCTTCCCCGCCCCGCGTCGCCGTGGGGAATGATCACGTTTGCGTGATCATTCCCCACGAAACGCGGTAAATTTGCCTTGCCTGGTGGGGATTTGCCACGTAAACATGATCATTTCCCGGCTTCGCGGCGTTCAGGCCGGCGGGAGCAGCACCACCCGGCCGCGTACCCCCTGCTCGACCAGACGGTGCGCCTCCGCGGTTTCCTCGAGCGGGAGGACGTGCCCGATCCGGACCTCCAGCCGCCCGGCGGCCAGCAACGCCTCGATGGTCCGGGCCGCGGCACCGAGCTCGGCCACGCTCGCGGCCGTGATGATGAAGCCGGCCATCCGTAGCGACTTCCGGTAGAACGACGTGATCGGGAACGCCGCCGGCGCCGGGCTGGCCGCGACGAGCACGATCGCACCCCGTTCGGCCATCAGGTCGACCGTCAACTCGAGGTCGATCCGGCCTGAGGTGTCGAACCACACCGTCACGCCGCCGGGCGCCTCCCCGGCCAGCGCACCCCGCAGGTCCGCGAGCTGGTAGTCGACGAGCGCGTCAGCTCCGTGCTCGTGACACCAGGCGGAGTCTTCCGCGCGCGCCAGCGCGATAACCCGGGCGCCGTGCGCGGCCGCAAGCTGGGAGACGCAGCTCCCGACGTTCCCGGCCGCACCACCCACGACCACCGTGTCACCCGGCCCGACGCCGCCGGCGTGCCGGATCAGACCGAGGTACGCCGTCGCGGCCGGATGGAAGATCGCGACCGCCTCCACGGGATCGATCCCGGCCGGCAGAGGATAGAGCCGATCCATCGGGACCACGGCGTACTCCGCGGTCGCTCCCTGCCGCCCGTCGTACCCCAGGCTGTTCGTCCACACCCGCTGCCCCGGTATGAAGCGGCCACCCGCCGCCGCGCCCGCGCCCACCACCACACCCACGAGATCCCGGCCGACGATGAACGGGAACGACGGAAGCGGCGTGGGGAATCGACCGGATCGGATGAGGACATCCACCGGGTTGACCGCCACCGCCTCGACCCGGACGAGCACCTCGTCGGCTGCCGGGCGCGGCACGGGCAGGTCGCCGATCCGGATCTCGTCGGCGGCCCCGAGGCGTTCGACGTACGCCGCCCGCATCGTCGCCGGTGGCCGCTCGTCAGCCGCCGGCCCGCTCACGGGAATCCCCCGGTGGCGTTGAGGTTCTGGCCCGTCACCCAGGCGCTGTCGGGTCCGGCGAGGAAGGCCACGACGTCCGCGATGTCGGACGGCTGGCCGAGCCGCCCGAGCGGTGTCATGGACGGGATGAGCGCCAGCATCTCCGGCGCGTTGGTGGCGCGGAGCAGGTCGGTGTCGGTGGCGCCCGGCGAGACGATGTTGGCGGTGATGCCGCGAACCGCCAGCTCCTTGGCGGCAGTCCGCGTGAAGAGTTCGACGGCCGCCTTACTGCCCTGGTAGAGACCGTTGTTGGGCGCGGGAATCATGGTGTTGAGGGTGGAGATCGTGACGATCCGCCCGCCGTCCCGCATCCGCCGCGCGGCCTCCTGCAGGGCGACGAAGGTGCCGCGCGCGTTGGCCCCCATCACGGTGTCGTAGTCGTCCTCGGTCGCCTCGGCGAGCGGCCGCAGCCGGCTCATGGCCGCGTTGTTGACGAGGATGTCGAGGCCACCGAGAAGCTCGTCGGTGTCGTCGAAGAGCCGGCGTACGTCCGCGACACTGCCGAGGTCGACGCGCACGGCGTACGCCTCGCCGCCGGCCACCCGCACGGCCTGGACGACCTCATTGGCGGACACCTCGTCGCGAATGAAGCTGAACACCACCCGGGCGCCGTCCCGAGCCAGGCGTTCGACAATGGCGCGGCCGATCCCCCGCGACCCCCCGGTCACCACCGCCGCCTTGCCGTCCAGCGCCGCCATCCAAGCCTCCCCGCTCCGACCGGGCGTCTTCGGCCAACGTACCCACACCAGCCCGTCCCTGCCCGCGCCCTCGGATGCCCCGCACCGCATTGGGCACTAGTGTCCTGCGTCAGAGGTTCGTTGCCGGATCTGGAGGTATGACGCGGTGCAGGCCAGCGGTGAGCAGTACGCCCTTGTGGGATCGGGCTATACGGCGGTCGTCACCGAGGTGGGCGCGACCCTGCGGGAGCTTCAGTACGCCGGGCGCGACCTGATCGCTGGGTTCCCCGCGGAACGCATGCGCCCCTTCTACCGCGGCGCGGTCCTCGCCCCCTGGCCCAACCGGGTCGCCGACGGAGCCTACGAGTTCGCCGGCGCACGCCACCAGCTGCCACTCAACGAGCCGGCCCGGCACAACGCCCTGCACGGCCTGGTGGCGTGGGTCAACTGGACGCTGGTCGAGACGGCGACCACGGGGGTCGTCCTCGGCCACCGGCTGTTTCCCCAGGACGGATATCCGTTCCGCCTCGATCTCACCCTGTCGTACGAGCTGAGCGAGGACGGGCTGCACTGCGTCCTCACCGCCGTCAACGCCGGCGACGTTCCCGCGCCCTACGGCTGCGCGCCGCACCCCTATCTCGTCGCCGGTCCCGGCCGGGTCGACGACTGGTCGCTGGAGCTGCCGGCCAGCCGCTACCTCGAGGTGACCCCCGACCGCCTGTTGCCGGTCGGGCTCGCCGACGTCGCGGGTACGCCCTACGACTTCAGGACGGCCCGGCCAATTGGTACGACGTTCATCGACCACGCTTTCACTGACCTGACTCCCGAGCCAGCCGGTGACATCCACGCGCGCGTGCTCGCCGCCGACGGCAGAGGGGTCGAGATGCGGTGGGACACCCGGTGTCCCTGGGTGCAGGTGCACACCGCCGACCGGCCAGAGCCGGCGTACAACCGCTCGGGTCTCGCCCTCGAACCCATGACCTGCCCGCCTGACGCGTTCAACTCCGGCACTGACCTGGTCATCCTGGCGCCGGGCGAGCAGCACGAGGCCAGCTGGATCATCGCGGCGGTGTGAGCCGCGCTCCCGCCCCCTTCGCACGACTGCCCGAGCGTTGTCGGTGGGCTCACCTAGGCTCTGCGTCCCACGACGGACGAGAGGAGCCGGCATGAGGTTCGCCAGCGACAGTGAGCAGCTCGGCCGGGCCGCGGCGTTCGCGGCTCGGCACACCGCGGGCAACGCCGCTCCGATTCCAGCGCTGAGCGGACTCCGGATCTCCGCGGCCGACGACGCCGTACGCCTGACCGGCTACGACTACGAAGCCAGCTCGACCGTCGTGCTCGCCGCGGAGGTGAGCGAGCCGGGAGAGCTGCTGCTTCCCGGACGGGTGTTCGCCGAAATCGTGCACGCGTTGCCTGGTGGTCCGGTCGAGGTCACCACCCGCGAAGGCGTGGTCGAGATCGCGGCCGGCTCGATCGAGTTCACCCTGCCGACGCTGCCGCTGGCCGACTATCCCGAGCTGCCTGTGCCGCCGGATTCGATTGGTGTCCTGGATGCCGAGCCCTTCGCGAAGGCGGTCGCGCAGATGTCGCGGATCGCCCTACGCGAACACATCGTGCCGGTGCTGTCCGGCACGCTGATGGAGTTCGGCGAAGAGACGGTGACCCTGACGGCGTCCGACCGGTTCCGGGTCGCGATCCGTGAGCTGCCATGGAAGGCCACCGGCTCCGGTCTCCCCGCCCGCGCGGTGATTCCGGCCCGGCTGCTCGCCGACGCAGCCAAGAGCCTCGGCTCCACCGAGATGCTCACGGTGGGTGTCAGCGGAGACAGCGGGGAGTTCCTGCTGAGTCTCGGCACCGACCAACGGCTCACCACCATGCGGCTGCTCGACGACACCTACCCGCCGCTGCGGAGCAAGGTCCCGCGCGACTTCGTGGGGAGCGTCACCCTCGGCTCCGAAGACCTGCGCGCGGCCCTGCGCCGGGTGTGCATCGTGGCCGACCGCTACTCCGCGGTGGCGCTCACCATCACCTCCGGCGAGGTCATCGTCGGCGCGGCCGGGGATGTCGACACCCGTGGGCGGGAGCGCCTCCCGGCCCGGCTCACCGGCGACGTGGCCACCGTGGCGTTCAATGCCAGCTATCTCCTTGACGGTCTTGACGGGCTCGACGCGCCGTACGCACACCTGGCGTTCAACGAGGGGGTCCGGCCGGCCCTGCTCACCGGCCGCGACACGCTCGACGGAGACGACCGTCCGGAGAGCCTGTACGTCGCGATGCCTCGCCGTCTCCCCAGCTAGAGCGGACCCGCGCGGGACCGCCCGTCAGGCGCGGTCGACGAGCTCGAACGCCACGTCCAGCGTGGCCTGTTTGAGTTCCTCAGGCGTGCCATAGTCGTCGTTCTCGAAGATGACGGTGCCCATGTGCATGCCCACGATGGCAAGCAGCGCTCGGATCCGCTGCGCGGGCGGCCCGTCGTCGTACAGCAACCCATGCATCGCCTGCATGCGTTCCTTGAACTCCTCACCGAGCTGCGTCTTGTGCGTACCCGTGGGGTTCTGCTGGAAGAACCGCATCGCCGGGAATCTCCGGTCAACCAGGTCAGAGTAGCGCCGGAGAAGCTCGTGCCTGGTCTCCGTCGTACGGGGTTGCTCCGTAGCCCACGCCACGAGTTCGTCAATGTCGGTAAGGAAATCCTCCACCGTCGAGGAGACGATCTCCTCCTTCGACTTGAAGTGGTAGTAGAGCGCCGCCTTCGTCACACCCAACCGGTCGGCGATCTCGCGAAGGGAGGTCTTCTCGTATCCCTGCTGGGTAAAGAGTTCGAGCGCGACCTCCTGGATGCGGGTCCGCGTGTCGACGCCCGCCACGGGACGGGCACGGCCGTTCCTCTCCCCGCGCTCCCGCGCACTTTCCCGCGCTGTCATCGCCACCTCCGCCATCCAAACCGTCTCAAGCGCCAAACCCCTTCAAGGACCGATCACCGCAAGGGCCAATCGCCGCAAGGGCCAATCGCCTCAAGGTCCAATCGCCTCAAGGTCCAGCTGATCATCCTTTACCACAAACTTACTTGACGACCAGTCAAACTGACTTGACGGCCGGCAAGGGACCTACTTACCGTACGGCAAGTAAATCTACTAGCCGGCCGGCAAGCAAGCCAGCCCCACATCAGTCTCGGGAGACCACCCGTGTCCACCACCGAAGTGGCCCCGGCCCGACGAGAGGTCCTCGTCGTCCTGCCGGGCCTCCTCGTCGCGATGCTGCTCGCGATGCTCGACCAGATGATCGTCGGCACCGCGATGCCCCGCATCGTCGGCGAGCTCGGCGGGCTCGATCACCTGTCCTGGGTGGTGACGGCGTACGTCCTCACCTCAACTGTCTCGACGCCGCTGTACGGCAAGCTGGGCGACCTCTACGGGCGCAAGCGGCTCTTCCTCGCCGCGATCGTGATCTTCCTGGTCGGGTCCGCGTTGTCCGGGTTGTCGCAGTCCATGGTGCAGCTCATCGGGTTCCGCGCGCTGCAGGGACTGGGCGCGGGTGGCCTGATCGTCGGCGTGATGGCGATCATCGGCGACCTGATCCCGCCGCGGGAGCGCGGGCGCTACCAGGGATACATGGCGGCCGTGATGGCCGCGGCCACCATCGCCGGCCCGCTGCTCGGCGGATTCCTCACCGACCACCTGTCATGGCGTTGGGTGTTCTACGTCAACCTGCCCCTCGGCGCGGTCGCGCTCGCGCTCGTCGCGGCGACGCTGCATCTCCCGCGCCACCGGGTGAGCCACCGCATCGACTACCTCGGCGCGGCTCTCCTCACCGTGGGGGCGACTTCGCTCGTCCTGCTCACCACCTGGGGTGGGACGGAGTACGACTGGACCTCACCACAGATCATCGGGCTCGGCCTGGTGGGGATCGTCGCGGTGGTCGCGTTCATCCTGGTGGAACGGCGCGCAGTGGAGCCCGTCCTCCCACTCCGGCTCTTCCGGGACCGCAACTTCGCGGCCTCGACGGCGATGGGCTTCCTCGTGGGGTTCGCGATGTTCGGGGCGGTGACGTTCCTTCCGCTCTACCAGCAGACGGTGCAGGGCGCCTCCGCCACGAACAGCGGCCTGCTGCTCATGCCGATGATGGCCGCGTCGCTGGTCATCTCCCTGGTCGTCGGCAGCCTCATCACGCGTACCGGGAAGTACCGCATCTTCCCCATCCTCGGTGGCGCCACCATGACCGTCGGCATGTTCGCGCTGTCGACGCTCGGAGTCACCACCACGAAGGTCACCTCCGCGCTGTTCATGGTCGTCCTCGGCGTCGGCATGGGCCTGCTCATGCAGGTCACCATGCTCGTCGCCCAGAACAGCGTCGGCCCACGGGACATGGGCGTGGCCAGTAGTACGTCGACGTTCTTCCGGTCCATCGGCGGGTCGTTCGGTGTCTCGTTGTTCGGCGCGATCTTCTCCAGCCGCCTGCAGAACGCGCTGGCCGGCATACCGGGCGCCGACAACCTGGCCACCGGCGGGGCGAACATCGACCCGTCCGCCCTCCGGTCGGTTCCGGCCGCGGCTCGCGAGCCGATCCTGGCCGCGATCGTGGACGCTATGCAGGGCGTCTTCCTCTGGGCGGCGCCGTTCGCGCTGGTGGCGTTCGTGCTCGCGTGGGTGATCAAGGCGGTGCCACTGCGCGGGAGCGTCGCGCCCGAGCCGGCCGCTCCTGGTGGCGCGCCTGGCGACACCACTGGCGATCCGTCCGACGAGCATCCCGTCCAGGGGCAGGCTCGCCTCCGAGCGACCGCCGCGGAGGACTGAACCCCTGAACCACCAGTAGGCGACCGTGGGCGGGGCTCGTCCACACGGTGGCGGAGCAGCGACGCTCTGCCACCGCGTCGTACACTGCCGGGTCGCCGTACCTCGAACGGCGGCCCGGATGGAGGGTCCACGCATGGGTGATCAGGTTCCGCGGCCACGCCCACGCCCAGGCATCGCGCCGCCGCCCAGGCTCCCGGGCGCCGGCGTCCTGCTGTCCCTCATCGGCGTACTGTGGCTTTCGACCTTCGTCTCCCCGACCCGCGGGCCCCTGTTCGTCGGGGCGGTGGAGATCGTCGCGGCCGCCGTGGCCTACGCCGCACACCGGCGGCGGTTCGCGGCTGGGTTGATCAGCCTCGCCGCGTTGAGTTTCCTGTTGGGGTTGTTCCTCCGCAACGCCATGAGCGCGCTCTGACGAGCCGGTTCGCGTCGAACCGCCTTTGACCCCACGACTTTCGCTGCGGCTTCGTGCCGGCGTGTTCGACCGGTTCTACACCGAGCTGGCCGCCAGGAAAACGACCGTCGCGTCGTCGTGCACCTTGGCACCAGTCGAACCCTCTGACTGTTCGGCGTGCTCCCGCTCAACCTCGCGGGTCCGGGCGATCCACGCCTCTGGGCCGCCACCCTGCAGGGCGTCCAGCGCCGACCGCCAGTCGAACACCCTGAACGTGTCGATCAGTCGGGTCGCTCCGTCGCTGGCGACCATCACTCGGCGGATCGGCGCCACCTCAACAACGCCCGTGAACGCTTCGTACGCCACCTCGGGTCGCTCCGCCGCGACGTAGTAGCCCGCCTCGCGGTTGCGGTGGGACCGCACCTCCACCGCCGACGGGCGCGCACCGAGGACAGAACGAAGGCGCCGGCCCACCTGGCTGGCCCGGCGGTCGGTCACGGTACGCACGTCGGAGCCGAGGTCGATCACCACGGCGGAGTCGGCGAGTACGAGGTACTCCAGCTGCTGGTCACGGATCCTGACCGCCGCGACGGTCGCCGCGGGACTGTCCGGATGGGCCGGGTCGCAGGTATCCGCATGGGCATCGCGGGTCTGCACGATCCCTTCGGCCAGGCAGTCGGCGAGCGGCCTGGCGTCCGCGCCGCTGGTCCCCGTACCCGCGGCGGCGAGCCGGGCGACCTGCGTTCCGAGCGTCCGTGCGTACCACGCCACACCGTGCCTGCAGCCGGTGTCCGTACGGTCCATCGGCGTGACGCCGTCCAGGACAACGGCCAACTCCGGCGATGCCGCCACGAAATCCTCGTTGTCGATCGCCGGATCACCTGGTTCGGTCGCGTACGTCACATACACGGTTGTGGAATGCTCCTTCTCGTTCCTGTCGGGCGTCGCGTTGCCCGTTCACCGGCAAGTATCAGCCACGAGCCGTTACGAAAGGGGACGCGGACCGTGAAGGCGAACACCAACCGCAGCGGGCGGCTCACCTTCGACCGGGTGGTCGACGACTACGACACCGGGCGTCCCGACCTGCCCGCGCCGCTCGTTGCTGACATCGTCCGCTCGATCGCACTGCCCGCGGGCTCGCGGGTGCTGGAGGTCGGCGCGGCCACAGGGCAGCTGACGCGCGCGCTCCGGGCCGCCCGCATGCGGGTGGTCGCCCTCGAACCCGGCCAGCATCTTCGGCACCGCCTGGCCGAGCGGTTCGGCGCCGACGACGGCATCGACATCCTGCCTGACTTCTTCGAGGAGTACGCCGGGGCTGAGGGATCCTTCGGAGCCGTCTGGTCGGCGAACGCCTTCCACTGGGTTGATCCCGCGGTCTCCTACCGCAAGGCTGCGGAATTGATGGAGCCGGCCGGACATCTGGTGCTGATCTGGGCGTATCCCATCCTCACTCGCGATCTCCAACTGCGTCTCAACGAGACCGCCCTGGCGAACAACCCCAACTCCGCCTGGGATCCCGACACGTACGAGGACTACATCAACGGCGTAACGGCCGCGGGCCGGGAGGAACTCGCGGGCTGTGGCTGCTTCGAGGCGGCGCGGCACTGGTGGATGACGGAGCCGCTCAGCTTCGACGTCGACACGTACATCGCGTTCCTCACGTCGTACGGACACAACGCGGCGCTTGACGAAACCGGGCGGCAGCAACTGGCGAGTGACGTACGCGCGGCTCTCGCCGGGCTGGGCGCTGACCGACTGGAAGGGACCAACCACATCTACACGTGCGTCGCCCGCGCCAGGACCGCTTGACAGGACGGTCATGGCCCCTTAGGTCAGGACCCTTTGCCACAAAGGATTTCGCGACAAAGGGCCCTGGAGATCAGTCCGGCCGGCGGAGGTATCGACGCCGTGCCCGCACCTCGTCGAGCAACTCGTCGGCGCTCAGGGCCAGGGTCTCGAGGTGCGGATCGACCTCCTGTATGCGGCTGGAATCCACCATCTCGGCCTCGGGTGGGAGCTTGTCCTTGAACGGCCCCACCGCCTGGCGCAGCAGGGAGGAGTCGAATCCCAACCGCTCGACGTACTTGGTCTCGTCGTTCTTACGGGCATCGCGCAGGCTACTGGTCTCGCGGAGCACGACTTCGACCTTTGCCAGCGTCTCGCGCGCGTCAGCCAGCGTGTCGAAGATACCTTCGAGTTTGCGCTGCGCTTCCTGGCGTTCGATGACGGCATGATTCATCTCGGTCTTGGCATCCTGGACCCGGCTCACGGTCAGCCCGTATCCGAGCAGTGCGCCAAGGCAGCCAGTGGCCAGCGCCGCCACGCCCGCATAGAGACTGAGGTAATCGCCCCACGCCGTCGCCTGGGTCGACAGATAGAGAACGAACGCACCGAACGCGACGATCGCGATCAGGCCGAACATCGCCCGCGGATCATTCCAGGTGAAGGTGCCGCGATCACGACCGCCTTTACTCATGTTCCCCCCTGGCACATCAGGCTCGTTATCCACATAACTAGCCGCCACCATTGCTCCCGATTCAGCATCCTAGGTGAGTCGACTGGCAGCGGCGGAGAAAAGCGACTCCTTCCTGATTTCGGCGAAATGAGATCGCCTCAACAAACGCCTGACACAAACTCACTCCATTACGAATCTTCGTCGCGGCGGGCCTATCTTTCGTCGCCAGATAATTCCCGGCCCCCCGGCGATTCGCTGCCTGTCGTCTCGCGACGCGCATCGACCGCGGACACGTCCGCACCGGTCGCGTCGACCGGCTCCTCGGCCCCGGGACCCGCCCGCCCCGGCGGCTGCGGCTCGGCGCGGGCGGCGAGCGCGTCACCGATGAAGAAGTCATAGACGAGGACGCCGATCACGCCACCCACCAGCGGACCGACGATTGGTATCCAGAAGTACCAACTGAAGGCGCCTGGAATCGTTCCCGGAAGGGCGACTTCGCCCCAGCCGGCGATCCAGGCGAAGAACCGCGGGCCGAAGTCGCGCGCGGGGTTGATCGCGTATCCGGCGTTCGCACCAAAGGAGATCCCGATCGCACCGACCAACAGACCCGTGATCAGCGGCGCGAGGTTGGACAGCGGAGCGACATTGCGCCGGTCGATGAGCGCAGCGATGCCCATAAGGAGCAGTGCCGTACCAACCACCTGGTCTATGAAGGGTCCGACCCAACTCCCGTGAAAGTATGCCGCAGGGAATGTCGCGAAAATAGAGAAGGTGGCTAACGCTTCACCCGAACTCTTCGGTATCTGCGTGGCCACGTCGAAGGCGTTGATCGCTGACTGGTACACCGCGTAGATGACGGCGGCTCCGGCGAATGCCCCCAGCACCTGCGCAGCGACATATGGTCCGACCTTCCTCCAGGGGAACCGCCGGCGTACAGCAAAGGCGACCGTTACTGCTGGATTGATATGCGCACCACTGATGCCACCCGCGATATAGACGCCCAGCATGACGGCGAATGCCCAGCCAAAGGCGATCAGAAGCCAGTCGCCGGCAGCCAGGAAGATCGAGGTGGGAGTTTCGGCACGCCCGGAGCCTGGGAGGCCGGCCACCGCCATCGCCACGGAGCCATCGCCGAAGAGAATGAGTACGAAGGTGCCAAGAAACTCCGCGAATGACTCTCCCCAGACACCTCCTACCCGCTTCAAGCCGCGCGGACTTCTTCGCAGGGTGGGGATCTCCTCGCTCATGTCACCCCCTCCACGCCAGCCAAGCGCCCACGGCTGGTGCCGCCGACTTTGCGCGGGTGAGATCCGGGGGTCCGGCGTGCCGGGCAGCAGCCGGCGTACGCGCTACCCTCGCCCTCTTCTACCCCTTCACTCTCTACGGGAACCGCGCCTGCAGCGGGTCGGTGGCGACCTGGCGGCGCGCGGACCGGGCAGGGAGCCGTACTCGCCGATGGCGAGGAGAGGTCCAGAGACAGTGGGCTACCTACTTCCGCCGCACGGCGGTCGGCACCTGTTGGCGGCGCGGCCACCGACGCCTACGTGAGGTCGCCAACACTACCCGAAGTCCGGCCCGTCGACGGACGTGTGGTCGCGCCAAGACCCTTGTAAATAAGGCCTCCTGATGTCCCCCCTAGTTGCGACAGCGATCTTTACGGGGTAAGATCGAACGTATGAGCGACGACGGCGATGGTGTGCGGTTCTCTCCGCTCCCGCCCGGGTTTGGCGACATGGCGCCGGGTCCGGAGTTGGTGGTGGCGTTCGCTGCTGTTGACCAGTCGGCGTGTAACGGTTTTGAGTTGGGTGAGCTGGTTCGTGCCGCGCGGAAGCTCGCTCGCTGGGCTGAGTACCTGAGTCTTGGTGCTGTGAATGCGTTGGCGCACTGTCCGCCGTGTTTCAAAGATGATGAGGCGGAGCGGTCGTCTCAGCCCGAACCACGCGCGGCTGAACTGTTGTCGCCGATGTTGGGGTGGACGAACTACCGTGCCGATCAGTTCATGCTCATCGCGTTGGCGTTGTCTGATCTGCCGAATACCCGGCAGGCGCTGGAGCGCGGGGAGTTGGAGTTTTCTGAGGTGCGGACGATCGTCGACCGGCTCACCCTTCTTCCCCGAGC
>NZ_KB892778.1 GCF_000373925.1 Actinopolymorpha alba DSM 45243
CGAGGCGCGTGTTAACGGCACCTTCTTGTGCCTCATTGATCTCGTGGCCGTTGACGCGAAGCACCAACAGGTCGTTGAGGCTGCCCATGCCACCGAACGCGCTAAGTAGGTGGTCGAGGCCGTATGTGTCACCTGCAGCGATTCTTCTCCTGGACGTCGCGAGCCAGGATGCCCAGTGGCTCTCGCCATGTTTTTCCAGGAGCCCAACCGCTTCGTCAAGGAGGTTCGCCAGCCTCGACGCCCGTGCCTCCACTTCATCAGTCGCCACGAGCAGAGCGTATGCGGGGCGAGACTCCGGCGCAGCTGCCATGCGCCGGCCGTGGTCTCAGTTGTGGTCTCAATTCCCACTCGTACCAGGCCGTTCAGAAGCCCTCCGAAGACCACCATCAACGCTTGTACGAGCCGACCCGACCAGACCCAAACCTCTTCCGCGCTGCCTCGTAATGCGTAGGTCGTGGGTTCGATTCCCACCGGCGGCTCTCCTCGAAGCCCCAGGCCAGGGCCATGATCACTGACCTGGGGCCTTGTCATCTTCGGTGAGCTGGGCGGGAAATGCCCCTGCGGTGCCCCCGATCCTTTTGGCGGCCTCCCACAGGTTGGCGTCCAGGAGGTGCCCGTAGAGGTCCATCGTCATGGATGCGGTGGCATGGCGGAGCACCCGCTGAACCACCTTCGGGTCCGCGCCCTGGGCGAGCCAGATGGATGCGGCGGTGTGGCGTAGGTCGTGGTCCGGACGCCGACCTCGGTGGTTGCCCGGGTCCAACCAACCGAGCGCTTCCAGTTCGACTCCCGCAGTGGGCCACCCTCGGGGGCGGCGAAGATCCACGCGTCCGGCGACTTGCTCGCCACCCACTCGTCGACGACTGGCACCAGCTCGGCTACCAGGGCGACGGTCCTGGCCCGTCCACTCTTCAGGGTGTCCACATACAGCCGGCCGCCGCCGTGACTGGCCAGCACAGCCCGCTGAACCCGAAGGCCTCGGCCCGGCACGGATACGAGGTCGCGCACCTGCAACCCCGCCAGTTCTCCCCACCGGAGCCCGGCGAGCGCGAGGACCAGGACGACATCGCCGTACCTGCCTCGGCATGCCGAAGCCAGCGCCCGAACCTGTGCCAGCGACAGCGCCTGACCCTCTCGGCGAGCACGGCCGCGCGGTGGTCGCACGGTCGCGGCGAGCCACCCGAGCATCCGCGCACACGACGGCATCCACCTCCTCACGCCGCAGACACGAACCTAGCCGCCGCACCACCGCCTCTCGGTCGACATGAGCGCCTAGGACACTGAGGAGCTGGATCCGCGTCGAGGTCTACCGACGAGCGAGGACTGTGCCTAGTTCGGGCAGGAGGCGAGCGCGCGGGAAACGCGGTCCCCGACGTCCATTTGCTCCGCGACAGCGAGCATGTCGGAGCGCTCCTCGGCCGATAGAGGCTGCTCGTCCTCCGAGAGCACGTCCGCCATCTGCTCGAGGGCGAGCCCCAGCTCGTTGACGTCGATGAACTCCGCAATCAGGATCTGATCCGTCCTCTGGAGGCGGTCGCTCAGACGGATGAGGAGGCCACGCAGCTTTCCGGCGACGTCCTCGTAGTACGCAGTGTCCACTCGGATGATGCTGCCAGAACTAGCCGTTGAAACGACCATCGCCCAAGCAGTCCCTTGAGCTCTTGATCGTAGTCCTGTGGCTGGCTTCAGAACCGCTGACGTGAGTCGGGCGTGTCTGATCACCCAGGAATGTCGAGTGTCGAAGAGCCTCAGGCCGATTTACCGGTTTCGTACATCAGCTCGCCGCAGTTTTCGCGATCTTGAAGGAAGTCGGCGATCTGCTTGGCATGCTCATGATCTCGGGCGTCAACGGCCAGTAAGTTCACCGACGACCACTCAAGCAGGGCACCCATCCCGGCTAGGGCCTCCGCAATCTCACCCCGCGGGTGGTACGACTCGCCGAACCACACACGGAAGACATACCGACCGGAGGGTACGACCAGCCGGCTCAGCATGTAACGGCGCCCGCCGGATGGCGCCGTCTCTACGACATCGCCGAGCGCTACGTCGTAGAGAAAGAAGGGTATGCAGCACAACTCGAAACGGTTCTCGTCGACCTGGCGCGCCCACAGCTGCTCCCGGCTCGCGGTCGTCACCTGGGAGGAGATGTCAGCACCGATGATGAAGTTACTGCGGTCCCTCCACACCGGTTCCAGGTGCTGAACCTCGCGTGACGGGTCAGGTGGCACGGTACAACCCCCGGAGGGCAAGGGAAGCTGCCTGCAAGAGGCTAGCTCCGCGGAGACGTCGACCACAGAGTGGGCGAGCCGGACCACTGTCGCACATCACCTGGCGCGAGAGTGTCGCGGATCACCTGGCACAAGACACTGATGCGCGACTCTGCGTTGCTGATTTCGGCTCTATAGGATCAAGGCGCCGCTGGCGCGGCGCTGCGCCGGTCCGCCCTTGCGGGCGGCCCTGGGGGGCCGTCCTCGGACGGCCGGCGCCCGGAAGGGGGACCTGCACTCATCGAAAACCTCGGTGGCTTCGCCCCCGAACCCCCAGACCTCTCTCCGGGAGGGAAGCGCCGGGCTCCTCTCCCATCGGACGGCCACCGCAAGCGGCTACCCGGAACCTGGGTACGGACAAGCTGACCGACCGACGGGAGAGAAGCCCTCACCAATGGTGCATTAGCCTGCGGGTCGTGGGGTCGGGAAAGGTGAGTGTCGTCGAGCGCTGGCCGATGCTGGGACGCCAACTCCGAGAGGCATTAGTCGGTGAGGGTGAGCACGAGCTCGCGGTACAGGTCGATGCTTTGCAGGTCTATGAGATGTGCCAGTGTCACGACCGCTTCTGCCAGAGCTTCTACACCGACCCGCCGCCCAAAGGGGCATACGGTGCTGGCCACCGGAACGTCGTGCTTAGGCCGGATTGGGGCGGCTACCTGATTCTCGATGTGGTTGACGGACAGATCGTGTTCGTCGAGGTGCTGTACCGATCGCCCCTCGATTAGTCGTGGGAAATGCGTGGGATGGGCGCGGGACGTGGAGGACAGGAAGCCCGCATACATGCAGGTCAGCGCCGAGAAACGGTCAGGAGCGCCAGCCCATTCCTAAACCGTGTGTCCCGTACGCCAACGCGTGCACTCCCTGTGCGCTAAGGGGGGTAAATCGTGTGCCATGGTGTCAGGTCAGCGCTTGAGAGCCCGATACTTCTTGAGCAGAGCGGTGATCTTCTCGTAGTCCGCGTCGCCGTTCAGTTCGGTCAGCAGCTCGTCGGGGCATAGTTCGTAGAGATCTCCCCACCAGCGGCGTGCCTTGGTGACCCAGACCCGGTAGCCGCCCTGCACTCCTCTGGCCACGTGCCGTCTCCTACCTAGTGACCGCCTCCGGGCCGTTGGGCTCCGGGATGTAGCCGCAGCGTTGTGGGCTGCAGTCGGCCTTGTGGTCGCGGCCCCACAGGTAGGTGTCGCGTTCGGTGGCTCGGGCGAGGTGGACCAGCCGGTGTTGGCGCCTCCTGGCCAGGGCGGACGGCAGGGCGGTGAAGGTCTCGGGGAGTACGGCGACCATGCCGGTGACCTGTTCACCGTCGGACATCCGCAGCAGAGCCGTGCACTGCCACCAGCGGATCTTCCCGTTCGGGTCGGGCCAGTAGTAGTCGGCCGGGTCGGGCACCACGAAATGCGTGCCGTCCGGAGCCAGATGCGCGCGGAGCCATGGCCCGCCCTTGCCGAGGCCGAGCCGAAGCCGACCGGCTTCCTCGTAGAGCGCGCAAATGCCATTAGTGTCCAGCCCCTTGAGTACGCGCGCTTGCCGAGGCAGAGGGATGCGCCCGTCCGGCGTTTGTACCGGCCAGCGTCCAGGCAGGCCAGCCCGTTGCCGCATCGTCAAGTATGGCGGTCTCGCCTGTGCGGTCGGCAGCGGCGGCGGGGGCGTCCAGTCGTGCCCGGCCTGGCAGAGCTGATCCAGAATCCAGGCGCGCCCTTGCGGGCCGGCGGTGTTCCAGACCCAGCTCATCGGCCGTTCCGCCATGGCCCGATCCCGGCTGTTCATGGGCGCGTTCTTGCGGGACGGCTGCCAGGCGGGCGACTGGGCGACTTCGGGCAGGTTGTGGCAGAGATCGGCCAGGAACCAGATACGGTCCAGATCATCGCCCGGTGAGGCATCTCGCTCCACGCGCCGGACGGGTCCGGCGAGATAGCGGATCTCCACCAGCGCCCTGGCCGCAAGGATCGCGGCCGCCCTGCGGTCGGCGATCTCGGTTGCAGCGCGCTGAACGTGGTGACGTCTCATGGACTCTCACGGGTCGAGGCTGCAGCGCGATCGAGGACGCGGTAGACAGGGGCACGTCCGATTGAGAACACCTCCATTAGCTCGGCGACGGTGTACTCGCCGTTGGCGTGGGGCCACGCCAGCTCGGCCCGCTGGCGGGCGGTGAGTTTGGTCTGGCAGCCGTTGAGCTTGCCGCGCCATCGCAGGAGCTCCGTCGAGGCGAACGTCCAGATCGACGAGTTCCCAGGCACGCTCTATCCTCGAATCCGCGAAAGCCATCGGGCAGAGCCGCCTGCCAGTCGCCAACGTCATGCCGACAGGCTCGTAGCTCAGCGTACGCTCCGACAGGCTTGGTCCTGCTCTTCGCATCATCGAGTCATTATGCGCAGACACCACGGTCGGCCTGCGTTGATCCGAGATGGCTTTACGTACGCCTGAACGACCACTACCGACCACGGCGCCGATCGTTCGCATCGAGAGGGGCAGCCGGGCCATTAACGGGCCATTAGCCGAGGACAACGAGGGGTACTCCAGGCCGCTCCAGCCCGTCGGTCACACCGGAGATCGGGCTCTGAGCGCCGTAGACGTACGTTTCCCAAGCTGAAGTCGTCTAGGGGACCGTGCCCCTGACGTGCCCCCGAACGGCCCCCACCAGCCGTCAACGATCAACACTCGCCAGCGTCGATCCACGCTCAGCGGCAGCGGGACGAGGCGGTGACCTGCGCACGAGAACCACTCGTAATGCGTAGGTCGTGGGTTCGATTGCCACAGGCGGCTCCACCCATCAGTCCAGGTCATTCCTTAAGGAGCGGGGCCGGTCAAGCCGCCCAGCCATCCGAACCCACGACGGCGAACACGTCAGCCCCTGACATGGCGACCTTACTGACCCTGAGGCTGGGCTCACCTGGACGATTGTGGCAAAGTGCGGGAGGCGCGTATGGATTCGGCCGGGCGGACATCGATGCACTACAGCGCCATGAACAACCATGTCGAAGAAGTACGCCGCCAGCTTCACGATGGCCTCGACCCGAACGCGGCCGGCGCTCACGGGTTCACCCCTTTGCATTTCGCTGCGCAGGAACACGCCGTGGACGCTCTGCGGGAGCTGCTAGTGAACGGCGCATCCGTTGACGCCCGGAACGGTTTCGGGAACACCTCGCTGTTCACGGCGGTCTTCAACTCCCGAGGACGCGGCGACGTCATCGAATTGCTGCGGGCGTACGGGGCCGGCCCTCTGGCACGGAACTACTCTGGGCAGACGCCGCTCAGCTTGGCGCGCTCAATTGCCAACTACGACGTCGCTCGCCACTTCGCCGACATCGAAGAATGAAGCAGCCGCGGGAGGGGCGGCACTCTACGTCGCCTGCCGCTCTTGTCGTGTGCCAAGTGATGCTTGACAGATCTGTGCCACGACATCGTTGACACACCTAGATCGCTGGGCGCTATGAGACGTGCCGCGTCGCGTGTCGAGCGTTCCAATCATCCATATTCCAGGCGCGGCCTGGCTCGTCATGTGCACGGATGAAGGCTTCGTCAATGGGCTCGAAGTCGCCGTAGATGCCGTCCGCTACGAGGCGTTCCAGGAGCTGGTTCGACAGCTGCTTAAGAGCCTTGGCCCGACCGATGTATGCGCTACGGTCGTCGCCGGCTCCGCCCAGGGCTGCCACCATGATGTGGTCGTCGAAGTCTGAAGGTAGCCACGGCAATCGCATCAGCGGCGTCATCTCACGGTTGCGCCAGCCTCGCCACTGTCGGTTGTACGCGAAGAGCGCTTGGACCAGGTACTCGTACACGCTCTGCAGTCGGTCACCGGCCACCAGGGGGCCCAACGTGTCCCAGCAGCGGGACACGACGTCTTCGGCGAGGTGGTCCGAGATCAACGGCATGGCGTTGTCGAGGATCCGTTGGCGTTCGTCGTCAGGGTAGGTCGTTCGTTCATCGATCAGGCGGCGTACTTCTCCGTCTCGGTCGAACGCGATCCATCCGTTGGCTAGTTCGTAGCGAGAGGGTTCGGGCCAGCTGTATGCGGCATCGCACCACACGCGGAGGTCGATGCGATGAAGGTCGAGCTGTATGCCCTCACGGTCCAGTCCGTCCTCGCCCCCCATGATGCTGTGAAAGGTGTCGTCTCTCGGCCGCCAGATTGATTCGGCGGGGACCAGGTAGAGGTCGAGCGGATCCATGAAGACGAAGGCATCGATGTCGGAGCCGGGGCGGGCCTGCCCCGTTGCAATGCTGCCAACGCCGATCACCGCCTGGATCGCGGAGTGTGGCGCCAGCTTTCGATCGATGAAGTCCAGCAGCTGCTTACGCTTGTGTTCGGTCGCGGCCGTCACCATACGCGTCGCTCCGTTCTGACCGGAGCCGGACAGCTCCAGCCGACTCGCCCAGACATCAGTCAGCTAGTGCTCAACACATACCAGCATCCTCGTCCTTTGGCCCGCGAGTTTCGGCGTGGGCGGGGACCCGCCGCTACCGGTGACGTAGCACCGACAGGACTCGAACCACTGTCAACCGTCTGGTGGCACGCGACTGTCAAAGCATCAGGTGGCACAGCACACCCGGCATGGCCCTGCGTTGCTGAGTTGACCTCTCTTAGATCAAGGCGCGGCGCGAGCGCCGCGCGCCGCGCACGTCCTTGCGGGCGGCGCGGGGCGCCGTCCTCGGACGGCGCGGGCACTCGCTAGCTACCCGATCCTGAGAGCCACGGCAACCACGCTCCCCAGCCGGCCACGAGCGCCAGTCACAGGCCACACGACACGGCACCACGGCATGTACCGGTGGAACCCCTCACCCGATGCCAGGGAGTGTGCGCCGAGCCACCGTCGGCGTCCAGGGGCAGCAAGATCTTTTCGGCCGCCACCTCGCTTGTCCGGCGGACCGTTCCACTCGCGCGAGGACTCCCGGAGCCGAAAACATCTTGCCGCTGATCCCTGGACCCCGCCGCCGTCTCGGCTACGTTCGGCATCTATCGGGTGAGGGGGAGGAATGGCGAGCCCTGCCTTGTCGCAGCGAACAGCTCGACCTTGCTCCGGGGCATGCTGCCACTCCCTCAGGCAAGCAGCAAAGGAATCACGCTCAACGCCTCGTCTCGTACCTGGTCAGGACCACGCCGCCGGGAAACGTCCGCGTCTCCACCAGGTTCAGGTTCACCCAGCTGTCCAGCGCGGTGAAGAACGGTGTGCCGCCGCCCACCAGCACCGGATGGGTCACGATCTCGTACTCGTCGATCAGCCCGGCCCGCATGGCCGCCCCAGCGAGCGCTGCGCCACCAACCCTCATCGGCTCGCCGTCCTCGGCCTTGAGCCGGGTGATCTCCGCGACCGCGTCGCCGGTGACCAGGCGAGTGTTCCAGTCGACCCTGTCGACCGTCGAGGAGAACACCACCTTCGGCGTATCCCGCCAGTTCCGCGCAAACTCGATCTGCGCCGGGGTGGCGCCCGGCTGCTGGTCGCCGGTCGGCCAGTAGGAACTCATGGTTTCCCACAGCTTGCGCCCGTACATCAACAGGCCGATCGCCAGCTCCTGGTCGAGCCACCACTGAAACAGCTCGTCGCTCGGCCCGCCCCAGCCGATGTCGTCGCCGGGCGCGGCGACGTAGCCGTCCAGGGTCAGGTTCATGCCGTAGATCAGTTTCCGCATGGCGCCATGTCTTTCTGTCAGTCGGTTTCGGGAGTCTAGTGCTCCGCGTTTGAGATCTTCTTACGGTTTGACTTGGTCAGGATCTGGTGTGCGGTCTTGGTCCAGGTGAAGGGGTGGGCGCGCTCGTTCCGACCGTTGATGAAGGCGCGGATCTTGGTGTTGACCGGATCGTCTCCGAATCCGTAATTGGTCAATGGCGCGTGGGTCGGTAGATGAGCTCTTGGGTGTTGCCGTCGAGCGTCCGGTTCTCGATCAGCTCCAGGTCGAAGTCGGCCGCACCCTTGAAGATCGGGTCTTCCCCGGTCTGTCCACAGATGACAGGGAAGAGCGTCACCTGCACGCGGTCGACTAGGCCGGCGGCCATCAGCGCCCGGTTCAACGACAGGCTGCCGTGCGAGCGCAACGGAACCCCGGACTCCTCCTTGAGCCGGGCGACGACCTCGACGATGTCACCGCTTACGACGGTCGCGTCCGGCCAGTCAAGGGGTCCTTCCAGCGTGCTCGACACCACGATTGCCGGCAGGTTCCTCATCCGCGTGACCCACGGATCAAGCGATTCGGGCTCGGTGCCCGAGGCCAACATCGCCGCGTGCGCACGATAGGTGTTGGCCCCGAAGACCATCCGCTGCTCCTGGTCGTACAAGGCGAGGCGGTGGTCGAGCAGCTCGGGGCCTTGCTTGCCCCAGTAACCGCCCCAGTTGCCGCTGTGAGCGCCAAAGCCATCGAGGCTGGAAAAGACGTCGAAAGTGTAGGTAGCGGTCACGATGCTCTCCTCTACGGTGGGGTGCCCCTCGTGGGCGGCCGCTCACTCCTGCTACGAACACATCGGCCCCGATCCGACACCGTCTCCCGGATTTCTATCGAGGACTTTCTGGGAGCAATGCTCGGAACCTGTGGATGGTCTTGGGTGGCGAGCATGACCGCGGCGGACTGGCGCACCGTGCTGAGGTACTTCAGAGACCGCCCCGACATGTGGACACCCTGCATAGATCTCGAGACGGCGGAGCACTTTGACCCCGCAATCGTCGACTGGGGCGACCAGATCCTGGCCCGTGGTGACCTTCCGGGCCAGCTGAACGCCCGGTTCTGGAACGACGAGCTGGAGGTAGACCTCGATCCGCGGCTGGTGACCGAGGATGAGCATGTCCTAGCGCTCCACGGCTTCATGCGCGAACTCGGCCAGCTTCTTGAGCGAGACGTCGCCATGAGCTGGGAAGGCGCTCGTGAAGCCGTGGAGTTCCGGTACCGTTCACCGCAGACACGATCGAACGCACCCCGCAGGGCTGATACAAGCGGCCTGAGACGCGGCGTCGACATGCCAAGGCGTCGGCCAGTGAGCCATGAACGTCGACGGTCAGATGC
Organism: Actinopolymorpha alba DSM 45243; assembly: GCF_000373925.1. Taxonomy (GTDB): domain Bacteria; phylum Actinomycetota; class Actinomycetes; order Propionibacteriales; family Actinopolymorphaceae; genus Actinopolymorpha; species Actinopolymorpha alba. The sequence continues at coordinate 9,255 of NZ_KB892778.1, forward strand.
AATTCGGACCCGACCCGCTGTGGTCTCAGTTGTGGTCTGAGTCGGATCTTACGGACCAGATGCTTCACGAGCCTGCAACGTCCGATAGTCGTTGCGCGGGTAGATCGGCGTTCCGAGCCTTGTCGTCAACACCAGGTTCGGATCCGACCAGGGCCTTGCCTCGGTCCGTACCAGATCCTGGCAATGGCGATGCTCCGGCAACGCCTGCAAAGCCGTATCTGCGACCCTGATGTGCATGGCGACAGGAAGCCTCAACTTTGGTGTCCGAGCCACAAGGCGGCTGCGCCTGGAGCCGATCGGCCCCGAGCACGCTCATGACCTTTGGCGCCTCCATCAGGACCCAGTGGTCGTAGCTTGGTATGCAGGCGCTTGGTCATTTGAAGAGGCCGAGGCTTTCGGCGTCGAGTCGCGTCGACTCTGGAATGACGACGGCGTTGGCAAATGGATGGCTTATCTACACGACGGCACCCTGGTGGGCCGGGGCGGCCTGTCCCGTACTCCGGAAGGTGCCTCAACCACAACTCAGATTCAGCGCCTCGTGAAGCGATCCTGGTCGATCGATCGTTTCGAGATCGGCTGGGCCCTCCTCAGCGAGTTCCACGGCCAGGGTTATGCCGCCGAGATCGGTCGGGAGGGCCTGACGTGCGCCGAGCAGGTTCTTGGGGGCACCGCAGTCATCTCCTTTACCGAGCGGCATAACGTCCCTTCACGGCGGGTCATGAAACGAATCGGCATGACCTATGCCGGGGAGATCCTCTGGCGCGGCCTGGCTTCGCGCGTCGTGGCGCGAACACTTGAGTTCTGGCCGGACTATGGATCGGGACCACTCTGGGATAACGAAGGTCGGCCGGTCGACCTCGACGAGCTAGACCTACCGGGAGCACTGATCGAGCGCATCCCCAACTGGCACAACAGGTACGAGGAAGCGCGGCTCCCGATGATGGGCCTGGTGATCCCTCCTGGCTGCAGGAGGGTCGCGAAGTACTGGAGAGCATCCGAAACTCGATGTCCGGCATCTGCATAGTGGTCAGCGAACCGTGGTGGGGGGAGTCGGCCTGAGTACCTGTTTGGGCCCGCGCTATCTGCGTGCTATTCGCCGAAGGGCCCAAGGGGTCACCCGGGGGCGCCACCAATGAACTGGAGCACCCGATCCCGTAGTAGTGCGGGGTCATCGAGTTCAGACTCCGTTACGAGATCCGTTAGGACGCCTGCGAGGCGTTGTCGTTCGACGTGTAGGTTCGACCACGCCGACTCCGGCAGCCTCACGACACTCGCCAGGAGATCGCCCGGATAGAAGTCGCCCTGGGCGAGTGGTTCGCGAAGAAGAACTTTAACGGCACGAGGTAACAGGATGGGCACGCCGATCTCCTGGCCGAGCATTATGCGTAAGTCCTCCACCGTGAACTCGGACAGAGGCTTGCGTCGAAGTTCTGTACACCGGAGCACCAGGAAAGTCGAGTCCGGTCCTGGGTCCGGCCAGACGTCCCGTTCAAGCTGCTCGATCGTGGTCACGAAGCGAAGGTTAAGCCACGGACGTGTGCCTCATGTCCCTGAAGGGCGCAAGTAAACCTATCTCAGGTGGCTGGAACGTTCCCGGGCGTACAACCACTTTTCGTTATCTGAAGTGGCGATGCGCGGCTACTTGGCGGCGGTCTGGCCGAGCCAGTCGCGGTAGCGGATCTTGCCGAGGGTGGCGCCCTCACTCGGCACCAGCGTCCGCTCGCCCGGCACGCTGCCGTAGTAGCGCGCCTGCGGGTCGGTGACCACCGTGCGCGGGTCGCCCCAGGCGGCCAGGGCGTCGCGGAAGAACTCATCCATCCGGGACTGCTCGGGCCCAGCCACCTCGACCCGGCCGTTCAGCGGCTGCCCAACCGCAACCCGGCCGACCGCCTGGGCGACCTCCTCGCCCGCGATGGGCTGGAAAAGCACGGGCGCGATCCGCACCGTGTTGCCGTCCGTGGACTCGTCCGCGATGCCGCGCACGAACTCGAAGAACTGGGTCGCGTGCACGAGCGAGAACGGGATCCCCGACGACTCGATCAGCTGCTCCTGAGCGATTTTCGCCCGGAAGTAGCCGTTCTCTGGCATCCGCTCCGTTCCCACTACCGACAGCGCGACATGGTGACCGACCCCGGCCGGCGCCTCCGCGGCCAGCAGATTGCGCGTGGAGGTCTCGAAGAACTTCAGTACTGCGGCGGGCTCGAACGACGGCGAGTTCGACACGTCGATCACCACCTGCGCACCCGCCAGCACCTCCGCCAGCCCTTCCCCGGTGAGGGTGTTGACGCCGGTGCTCGGCGCCGCCGCCACCGCCTCGTGACCATGCTCACCCAACTTCGCCACCAGCTTCGACCCGATCAGCCCAGTCCCGCCGATCACCACGACCTTCATGACGAACCCCCCTTTCCTGGCCACCGAGGCACCCCCATGTGCCAACCGGTCGCCAGCTAAGACAGGGCAGCCTCGGGGCTTGTGACAGCTGCCGCGAAGTTTCTTCCTCCAGGCTGTGGTGAAGCCCGTCGACAGCGATCAAGATCTGCGCTCTGAACGTACGCACAGCTCGCCACTGGTATGTCCCCGCTGCTCAAGGGGTAGGCGGCAGGTAAGCAGTCCAGGAAGATTCCAAAGCTCGCATTACCGACGAAGGAGGACGCTGGAGCAGGGGGTGACAGTGACGGAAACCGTGCCGGCGAGCGAATCCCGTGGACCGGAAGATCTCGAACAGGCGGCGGTGGTGTTCGTCGGTGTGCGGCCACGCCTGGTCGGTATCGCCTATCGGATGCTGGGCAGCGCAGCCGAAGCCGAGGACCTGGTGCAGGACGTCTGGCTGCGTTGGCAGGCCTATGATCGCGCCACGGTGGACAGCCCGCCCGGATTTCTGGCGACGGTGACCACGCGGCTGGCGATCAACGCCGCCCAGTCCGCACGCGTACGCCGCGAGACCTACAGCCCATGGCTGCCCGAACCCGTCGACCCCGGCGCGGACCCCTACCTCGGCGCCGAGCGCGGCGAGGCCCTGGAGTTCGCCGTTCTGCTGCTCCTGGAGCGCCTCTCACCCACCGAACGCGCGGCGTACGTGCTGCGGGAGGCGTTCGACTACCCCTACCGGCGGATCGCCGACATCGTCCGGCTCAACGAGGCGGCCGTACGCCAGCTGGTCAGCAGGGCCCGCAAACACGTGCTCGGCGGGCGGCGTACGCCCGTGACCAGGGTCGAACAACGCAGACTACTGACGGCTTTCGTCGTCGCTGCCCGCTCCGGCGACATGACCGTGCTGGAGGAGCTCTTCGCCGCGGAGGTGACCAGCTACTCCAACGGCGGCGCCGTACGCACATCCCACTTCGGGCAGTCATGTCGTTCTGCCGCGTATGCGGCTTGATCGGGCAGGTTAAGGCCGGGAGGCCATGCTCTGCAGCTGATGCGCCAGAGGCGCGACGTCGCGAGGCACAAGGCACGGCCTGTCACAGATGCGAGCCGCACTTTGTCTCTCCTGCGAATCCAGTTGTCTGAGCTCGGAATTAACGAACACGGTCGCCGCCGACCGAGAGGTCGGTACACCGGCCCAGAAAGGGGTGGCCGACGCCAGATCGTCCGTTTCGCGTAGGCCTACGGAGGTTAGTACCGTGTCGAAGAAGGACCCAATGGGCGGGACCGCCGAGCAGGAGAGCCAGGCGGCGTTCGGACCCAAGATGCTGGCGGACATCAAGCCGCCCTTCATTCCCGAGGGTGCTTCGGGGATGACCGTCCTCGTCGAGTGGCCTCCCGGCCACCCCGGCGCTGCTCCGCACCGCCACTCGGGGCCGGCTTTCGGCTACGTGATCGAGGGCGCGGTCCGGTTCGAACTCGAGGGTGAGCCGGAGCGCGTGGTCAAGGCCGGTGAGACATTCTGGGAGCCGGGCGGCGACGTGATCCACTACCAGGACGGCAACGCCTTGTCGGACGCGGCGACCAAGTTCGTCGTGTTCATGCTGTGTGAGTCGGGTCAGCCGATGCTCACGTACGTCGACGAGGAGGAACTGGCACAGCGGGCCCACCTGCGCGCCCCGCGTCCCACCGGAGGGTGATCCGCCTGTTCGATACGGCGGAGCCCGGACCCGCGCCACGCACTCCAATCGACTCCATACCTATCGTCGTCGGTACGAACGCTTTGATAGCTGGAAGGTGCTGGCCGCGGTCGCACAACTGACGAGAGCGAGTTTCGACGGCTGGCCCCGGTGGTGACGGAGCTGGCCGGCCACGAAGGCTTTCCGGCGCACGCCGCGACTGTGACCATCCGCCTGAGCGACAACGCGTGACAGACGTGGTCGCCGCCATGTTCCCTGCTGAAGGGAATCGGGACGGCAACGCCGAACTACTGGCCGCCACCGGCATGGACACGCTCGAAGTCCTCGCCAGAGTGCAGGCCTCTGACGTGGACGAGGCGACCCTCGACGCGCTCCGGATCACCGTCGACCGCCTTTGCTCGGAATACGCCTATGTCCCATCGGAGCAGCTTGTCATCGATGGTCGGGAGTGGCTCGGCCGTGTCGCGGACCTTCGTCACCGGCGGCTAACCCTCACCCAGCACCGCGAGATACTCACCCTCGCCGGTTGGCTCGCCCTGCTCGTCGGATGCGTGGAGTACGACAGTGGCGACCAGCTCGGCGCCGAAGCCACCCGCCGGGCTGCTCTCAGCCTCGGTCGAGAAGCCGAAAACGGCGAGATCCAAGGCTGGGCGCACGAGATGCGCGCGTACTTTTCCCTGACAACTGGCGATTATCGCGGCGTGATTAGCGCCGCGGCGGCTGGCGGCGAAGTAGCGTCCCAGCATTGCGTCGCTGTCCAGCTCGCGACCCATAAAGCAAAAGCCTGGGCGATGCTCGGTGATCGCCGTCGATGCGAGGATGCTCTCGCCTGCGGTCGAAAGCTGGTTGATTCGCGGCCACACCCAGAGAATGTCGCGCATCACTTCGTTGTCGATCAGGCGAAATACGACTATAAGGCGATGGGTTGTTACCGAATCCTGGGCGAGGACTCGACCGCCTCGACGTTGGCTCAGGAGGTAATCACAAGGACGCCTCGCCGCCCGCGCCGGGGAGTTGGAGCAGGCCGTTGACTACGGCCGTCTCGCAATAGTCAACGGCGCCAAGAGGTCGCTGCCGTCGCTCCTGATGTGCTCCGCCGAGTTGGCTTCGACGCTCCAGCAGCGATACCCCAACGAACTGGGTGCGCGGGAGTATCTTGACCAGCTTCGGGCGCTTGAGGGGTGAACTGCTCCGAGGCTGTGACACACGTGTGACACCGAGGCTGGGGCCCGCAGCTATTCCCCGGCCATTTGATCGTTGAGAATCGACCTCGGCGACGCCCCAGCGACCCGGTCAGATCTCTGTCCGCGCCTCTTGAATCTGCCGGACGATGGCCAGGGCGCCTTGCGCCTCGGCGATCGCGTACGCCTCGTCGAGCGTGGCGAGCGCGTCCGCGCGGCGGTCCTGGGCGGCGGCGACGTAGGCCAGCCCGACCATGTTGGCGGCGACACCCGGCAGGGCGCCGATCTCCTGGCGCAGGCGCGTCGACTCCTCCAAGTGCTTACGTGCCTCGTCCAGTCGGCCGGCCATCTGTGCTGCGATGCCGAGGTGCCGCAGCGCCTCGGACTGGGTCTGCTTGTCGCCGACCTGCGCCGCCAGCTCGCAGGACCGCTCCAAGACCGGAACGGCGGTGTCGTTGTCGCGCCGGATGACCTGATAGAGGCAGCCGATCCAGAACAGCGCCTCAGCCTCACCGCGCAGATCGCCCAGCGCCCGATACAGCTCGGTCGCGCGCTGGAACAGCGGCAGCTCGGTGGGGTCTTCGACTGGCGACGATCCGGCGCTGGCACGCTCATTGAGGAACCGCGCATGCACGATCCGGCCACGGGCGAGTGCGGTATCGGCCTCCACCGCGTCCAGGTCCCGTTCGGCGCGCGTCAACCCACTGGCATCGCCGCCGAACACGGCTTGTTCGTAGAGTGTCCTGGCCCGTTCGATCCGCTCATCGCCGCTCATCGCGCCCCGACCATCCTCGCCGCCCAGTGCCGGACGGCGAGTTTAGCGCTCATCCCGTGGCGCCGGTCGGCAGCAGATATGTCTAGCCGCTTGTCGCGGACAGGTACGCAACGGCTGATCGGACGCGGCCTCGTCCCTGCTCGACCAGGGGACGGAGTCGGCCTATCAGCTCTTCGCGTTCGTGAGGTTCCAGAGCCTCCTCAATCGCGTCACCGAGGCTTGGCACTTTGGGGTTCGGGACCGTGCGTAGGAAAGACTCCCAGGAGCGCGGGCCCGGAGATTTGACCTCGATGGTGAGCTGGAGCTGGATCTCGCCGAACCCGGCCTGCTCTGCCAACCGAACGAGGTCCCGCTCGTCGAAGTCGAGCATCGGGTCGCTGTCAGGTGGCTGGTTACGTTCGAACACCGAGCCGACCCGCTCGACGAGCGGCTCGAGGCCTGGGAGTTCGTACGCCCACAACCACCCAGGAGAGACTGGCCTGCTGAAGCTGTTGATCGGCTCGAAGAGTGAAACCCGCCCGCCGGGGCGCAGGACGCGGTAGAACTCCGCGAACGCCTGCTCCTTGTCCTTCACGTAGATCAGGACCGACCGTGTCGTCACAACGTCGACGGATCGGCTCTCGATCACGGCCAGGTCGTCGGCCGACGCGAGCGCGAAGCGGCACCGGTCAGCGAGACCCAACTCCGACGCAGCGGACTCGCAGGTGTCCAGCAGGTCCTGGGAGACGTCAGAGAACACGACCTTTCCAGCGCCGCGGTCCATGGCGCCAAAACCGATCAGGCCATCGCCGCAGCCAACATCCAACAAGGTCTCCCCGCCAAGGAGGCCGGCGTTGTCGAGCACCTTGTCGCGGATCCTGCCGAGGTACGCCAGTACCGGACGCCGATCCTCGTCAGGGAACCTCCGCGCCAAAAGCCAATCCGCCCACAGATCACGAGTACCCACGCTCACCTCCGCTAGCTGGCATGATCTTGCCGTGAGTTCGAGAAGGGCGTGGGTGCCCGGACAGCTTTTGGCCATGTTCATCGTCTTGACCGCTGTCGGTCCGGCGATGTGGATGTTTCTGGCGGGCGGCGATCCAGATCTCGCGAGCCGGAAGGATGTGGCCGCGCAGCTCGCACAGCACGAGGGCATACGTCTGCCGCTCCCGGTACGGCTGCCCGCCGGCTACGAGCCTCCCGACGACTACTCGGTCTCGGTCAATGAGGACGGCATCGCCTACGGGCGGGGCACACGGTTCCACCCGAGCGGAGAGGGGGCACCGAAGAATGCGGCAGTGGTCGTGCTGTGCACGCAAGGTGTTGAGGCTCCCGACCGGCCATGTGACCCGCACCCATCAATGCGCTCCCTGGAACGAGTGGTCGACTCGACCGTCGTGGTGATATGGGCCGAGTACCCACCAACGGCCAGTCTCGACCAGTGGAGCTCGCTCGAACTCACCACCGACCTCAACAAGGTCCGCTGGCTCCACTGAGGGTCGGGGTTCGACTGCCGCGACCGGCCAGTACCTCCGACCGCGCCTTGGGATGTCGGTAAGACTCGTGCAACCAGGTACAGGGGATTGAGTTCGCCCAGGTCAGCGGTGCTACTGATGGAACCATCCCGGCGCGCGATGCCGGCGGTGCGTCGGCGATGCTGTGGGCGTGGAGTACGTGTCCAGAGTGCCGCGACCGCCGCTGGACGGGCTGATCGACGACCTTTACTACCTGGAGGGTGCGCCGCCGTACGCCCGGCTGACGCTGCCGCCGGCGCCGTCGGCGTTGCTCATCGTCAACCTCGGGGCGCCGTTCCGTATCCGCGCCGGCGCCGACATCGAGACGGCCGAGTACGCCGACGGCTGCGTGGTCACCATGCGCACCCGCGCGTTGGAGTTCGGCTATCCACTCCGGACCCGGTCCGTCGGCGTGCACGTCAAACCGTGGGGCCTGGCGCCGTTCCTGCCGATGCCCGCGGCCGAGCTGTGTGACCGGCCGGTGACGATAGAGCAGGTTTGGGGCCGGCCCGCCATTGCTGAGCTGCGCGACCGGCTGGCCACGGCGGACGGACCGCACGAGATGCTGACGCTGCTCGAGGAGGAGCTCATGCGACGGCTGTGCGAGACCGCCGGCTTGGGGCTGGTCCGCCACACGAGCAGCGTCATCGCGGCGACCAGCGGAGCGGTGGCGATCGGCGACCTGAGCGTGGCAGCCGGTGTCAGCACCACTCATCTGGCGCAGCGGTTCAAGGAGCTCATCGGCGTCACTCCGAAGCGGCTGGCCCGTACCTACCGCTTCGTCGCCACCGTGTTCGCGATCGACCCCGCCGGACCGATCGACTGGGGCGACCTCGCCGGTGGCGCAGGCTACTTCGACCAGGCCCACTTCGGCCACGAGTTCCGGGCGTTCACCGGGCTCACGCCGACCCGGTACGTCGAAGTCCGGCGGCGGTTCCTGCGCGAACATCCCGGCCACGCGCTGGACGGCTGGCCGCTGCCGGCCGATTGATTTCTTACAAGAGCGACAGCTCACGAGACGCTAATTTGGGGCACCCAAGCAGAGGAGAGCCCCGTGGGCAAGGTGGTCATGTACAGCTCGGTGTCGGTGGACGGCTTCATCGCGGACGAGAAAGACCAGCCCGGACCGCTGTTCGACTGGTTGACCAGCGGTGACGTCCCGTTGGACGAGAGCGGCGTGCTGAAGGTGTCGCAGACGTCCTACGACTACACCCGGGCGTACTGGGACCAGATCGGAGTCACGATCGTCGGCCGCCACGTCTTCGACCTGACGGACGGCTGGGGCGGGAAGCCGCCGGGCGGCATCGACCACGTGGTCGTCGTGTCGCACCGGCCGATGCCCGAGGGCTGGGACCCCGAGGCGCCGTTTCACTTCGTCGACGGCGTCGAGGCAGCCGTGGCCAAGGCGCAGGAGCTTGCGGGTGACCGCATGGTCGAGGTCGCCGCTGGCGACGTCGGTGGCCAGGTGCTTGCCGCGGCCCTGATCGACGAGGTGCGCATGGACGTCGTACCCGTCGTGTTCGGGTCCGGCAAGCGCTACTTCGGGTCGGTCCACGCGCAGCACCTGTTGGAGGATCCTGACGTGGTGATTCAGGGCAACCGGGTGCTTCACCTGCGCTATCGGGTGCGCCGTTGACCGATCTGAGCGGGTACGCGAAGAAGTCCACTGCGAACGGTGACACAAGATCGGGCCTCCGGCTGCGTTTGCGCATCGCTGTCCCTGGTCGGGCAGCCGACGCCGATCCGCCCCAGCACCTCACCTGCGGCAAGTTCAACTCAAGATCACTGGTTGCCGGTTTCCGTCGTATCTCGGCAGACCCCCGAACGGACTTGGCCTGAGCGTGGCCCCGGGACTTTGGCCCGATCAACGCCCCGACGCCGCCCTCCTCCTCAACCGCCGCGGCGGCCGCCTCACCACGCGGGCCGTCGACCAACTCATCGACGAACTCGCCACAGACGCCGACCTCGAAGACGCCGTCGGACGCCTCCCCACCGATCAATAGCGCGCCGCTGACCTCGGCGAACTCAATCCCCTGTACCTGGTTGCACAAGTCTTATCGACACCCCGCCTTCCGGGCGCCGCGTCCACCGATGAGAACGCGGCGCGAAGCCGGTCTACTGCCAGAAGGTCATTGGATCGATCTCCGGGAGGTACGCATGTCCGCGACGGTTCTCTACATGTCGATGTCGCTCGACGGGTTCATCACCGGGCCCGACGACGGACCCGACAACGGGCTGGGAACCGGCGGTGAACGGCTACACGACTGGCTCATCAACAGCGCTGGGGAGCTGGTGCGGCCGTCCGGCCCGAGCGGCGACATTCTCGACGAGCTCTTCGCGACCGGGGCGGTTGTCGTCGGAAGGCGTACCGCCGAGATCGTCGACCACTGGGGCGGCGACCACCACAACGGCGTTCGCATCTTCGTGCCCAGCCACCGCCCGCCGAACGACGCGGTGGCGGCGTACCCACGCGTGACGTACGTGACCGACGGCATCGCCAGCGCAATGGCGCAGGCGAAGGAGGCGGCCGGCGGGCGGGACGTCCTCGTCCACGGCGCGTACACGGCGCAACGGGCCCTCGAGGCCGGCGTGCTCGACGAGTTGGAGATCCACCAGATCCCGGTGCTCCTCGGTAAGGGGCGCCGGCTGTTCGGCGAACTTCCCGCTGGGGTGGAGCTCGAGGTCCGGCGCGTGGTCGAAACCCCGGAGGCGACGCACCTCCGCTACCGCGTTCGCCGCTGAGGCGCGAGCGGCCGGCCGAGCCCATCCACGTCGTCGCCTCCACGCCCGGCCCTACGTTGCTTGGCGAGCCATTAGATTGTCGCCATGGGTGTCAGCGGGTGGCTGGACGAGGACCTACTGCGGTTCGTCGCGGCGCACCGGACGAGCTGGGTGACCAGTGGTGCGCTGGCCCTGATGGAGATCGGGACCAGCGCTACCGCGCTCGCCGTACTCGCTCTGCTTGCCATTGGCGTCGTGGTGGCTTGCCGGGCATACCCTGCGGCCGTTGCTGTGCCACTTGCCGTGATCGCCTCGACGGCTGCGACTGTGGGGCTCAAGCAGGTCATCGACCGGGCGCGGCCGCCCGCGGACCTCGCGCTCGTTCACGTCAGCGGCTTTGCGATGCCCTCGACGCATGCGGCGGCTACGTCCGCCGCGGCCGCCGCCGTCGTGGTGGCCACGAGCTTCGCTGCGTCCCGATGGCGACTGCTCTGCGGGATCGTGCTTGCCGCAGGCACCACGCTCATTGGGTTCTTCCTGGTGTATCTCGGCGTGCATTGGCTCACCGATGTCCTGGCTGGATGGGTGCTGGGCATCGCAATCGGTTCAGGTGCGGGCTTCCTGTCGCGTTTCTTGCTTCGACGGGTGCGCGAAGGACTGCTGATCCTGAGGTCACGACGAGGTGTGACGGGCGTCCCTGGCGAGTAGCTGGGTAACGCTGAGGCGATGGATAGACGAGATCCGCGGTAGTGGTCTGCCGCCGCGCCTAGTGTGGGCAGAGCGGACCATGGCGGTGGAGAAACGGATGGGATGGAGATTCAGGTGACGATGACGTCGGAAAGCTCGGACGGGTGGGGGATCGCCGCGCTGGATCTCGGCGCTTATCTTGAACGTATTGACCATCCGCGCGTGCGGCCCTCGAGTGAGTCGTTGCGGTCACTTCATGAAGCGCATGTGCGGACGATTCCGTTTGAGAACGTCGATGTCGTTCTCGGCACCCATCCCGGCATCGAGCTGGGTGTGATCAGCGACAAGCTGGTACGCCGCGGGCGTGGCGGGTATTGCTACGAGCACGCCCTATTGTTCGCCGCGGCTTTGGAACAGTTGGGTTTCCAGGTCGAGCGTCGCATTGCGCGGGTGCAACCGCACCGATCAGGTCCACGCACTCACATGATGCTCGCTGTCCGTGTCGATGGGGCGGACTTCCTTGCTGACGTGGGATTCGGCGCGGGTGTGCTGCGGCCGATGCCGCTTCACGATGGCGCAATCGTCGACCAGGCCGGGTGGAAGCACCGCATGAGTCGTACGAATTCGTTGTGGACATTGGAGAAACAGACCGCGCAGGGCTGGGAACCCCTTCACGCATCTGACGAGTCCGCGCAGCGACCCATCGACTATGAGGTCGCTCACCATTACGTCTCGACGCATCCGCATTCGCCATTCACCGGGAAGCTGGTCGTCATACGTCTCGACGAGGGTGTGGGCCGGCGCCTGGTCGGTGACGAGCTCACGGTCGAGTTTGCCGACGGCCGGATTGAGACGACGCACGTCGCGCCGCACGAACGGGAGGCGACGTTGCGGGAGCTCGACGTCATTCTGGAACCAAAGGAGTACGCCGCGCTACGAGATCTCGGCTGAGCGAAGGAGATCCGCTCGTGAGCGCCGCCCGGCCATAGTCAACGGATAGCAGCGCATGAGGGCGCTCCGCTACCGTGCACCACATGACCGCTCCGGAGGACTTCGAAGCCGCACCTGTTGTCATCCCCAACAGCGTTCTCACCCATGAGCACGTCCTGGTCGACTTCGGTGGCACGGTCAGCCCTGGCGCTTATGAGGCAGACGAGGTTTTCGCGCTGGCAAGGCCGAAGCTGGACCAGGCGTACGCGCTGGGTTGCCGGCGACTGCTCGAGTGCACGCCTCGCCACCTCGGCCGGGATCCCGCGCTGCTGGCCCGCCTCGCCGACGCGACCGGGATCGAGATCTGGACCAACACCGGCATCTACGGCGCGGCCGGCCGCGTCGGCGTGCCGGATTATGCCCGGGTCCTGTCCGCCGAGCAGTTGGCGGACCGGTTCGTCTCCGAGCACGCCGACGGGATCGACGGCGTACGACCGAGGTTCATCAAGACGGCGGTCCAGGACGGAGCGCTCGACGAACTCGACCGCAAACTTGTCCGGGCCGCAGCGCTCGCCGCCCGAGAGACCGGCCTCACCGTCGCATCACACACCACTGGCGGCGCTGCCGCTCTGGAACAACTCGGCATCCTCGACGAGGTGGGGGTACCAGCGAGGCAGTTCGTCTGGGTGCACGCGCACGCGGAGGAGGACCCGGCGTACCACGAACAGGTGGGGCGGGCCGGCGCCTGGGTTGAGTTCGACGGACTGCGGTCAGGTGAGACGGACTGGCAGCGCACCTGTGTCGAGCGGATGGCGGCGGCCGGACTGCTGGGTCGCACGCTGATTGCCAATGACAGCGGGTGGTATCACGTGGGGGAGCCCGGCGGCGGCGAGTTCCTGGGATACGCCTGCATCTATACCGACCTACTGCCCGCGCTCGATCCTTCCTGGCACCGCATTCTCATGGTCGACAACCCGAGCTCCGCATTTGGTGCGTGACCGCGCCGAGAGTCCCGGGATGGAGGTCGGACGGCCCTACTCCGGCCTTGTGCCGGCCAGAAGGCTGGTCGGGTGGGCCTCCGCCCTGGACTGGGCCGGCTTGTGCTCAGGACCCGGCGTTGCCTGCGGCATGCCGCACCGGCGATGGTGGGTTATATCGGGGTACGTGCTTTTGGCGTTGTTGTTCTTGCCGGGTGCGCGCTACTGGCCGGCGAGAATCCGTACCGTCTGCTGGCCGGCCGGTGGGATGCGGTGTGGTACGCGAGCATCGGCGAGCACGGCTATGGCCGCACGGTCTGGGTAGGCCACGGCCCGGTCCGCTCCGACCTGGCGTTCTTTCCGCTGTTCCCCGCTTTGGCAAGGGGCGTGTGCGAACTAAGCCCGCTGGACGTCATGGCCAGCGGACTGGTGGTCAGCTGGCTGGCCGCGCTGGTGGCGGCCTGGGGGATCTTCGCGGTCGGTGATCTGCTGTACGGGCGGCGTACCGGCACCGTACTCGCGATCGTCTGGGGCGCGGCGCCGGCCGCGGTGGTCCAGTCGATGGCGTACACCGAGTCGCTGTTCACGGCACTCACGGCATGGGCGGTGTACTGCGTACTGACCAAACGCTGGATTGTGGCCGGGACGCTCACCCTCGCCGCCGGCCTGACCCGGCCGACGGCCGCTGCGGTGGTGGTGGCGATCTGGGTCGGCGCGGCGGTAGAGATCGTGCGGGACTGGCGCCGCGATCGCAGGCCGCAGTCGCTGTGCGGCCGCCCGCTGGTCGCCGCGCTGCTCGCACCGCTGGGACTGGCCGGCTACCTGCTGTGGGTGGGGACGCGGACCGGGCACCTCACCGGCTATGTCGAGGTCCAGCGGCAGTGGATCAAGTCGATGGACGCCGGTCAGGCGCTGCTGAAGCAGATCGAGCGACTGCTGACCGGCCCGGAACCCCTCGCAGGTGTAGCGGTCATCGTCGCACTTGTCGTAGCGCTGCTTCTGCTGGGTCTGAGTGTGCGACAGCGCCAGCCGCTACCGTTGCTGGCCCTTACCGTTGTGTTGCTGATATTCGCGCTGACCGGCACCGGCTACTTCAGCTCCCGGCCACGCCTTCTGCTGCCGGCATTCGGTCTGCTGTTACCCGTGGCCGCCGGATTGGCGAAAGCTCGGACACCGGTTGTCGTCGCGGTGTTGAGCCTGCTAGCGACCTCGTCCGCCGCGTACGGCGTCTACATGGTCCTTGTCGCTCATGCACCACCCTGATCTTCCGCGCGAGTTTCGCCCGGCCCGGGCGGCGGGATCCCGCGGCGGGCCGCGAACAGGACGGCGAAGCCGTCGAGTAGGCGATCCAGGCCGAAATCAAAGCTCTCGTCCCAGCTGGCGTCGTACGCCTCGGCGCTGAGCGCGGCCATCGCCGGGTAGTTGCCCGACTCCATGGCCCGCACCAGGACCGGGTGGTGCTGGCTCCAGAACTCCTCGTCGCTCACCCCGGTCTCCTCGGCCGCGGCGTCGTACAGGATCCGCTGTCGTACGAAGCCGGTGACGAAGCCGTCGAGCGTGATCACGACTCCTATCTGCTCCTGGTCGGTCAGCCCGAGGCCGGCGAGGCCGGCGATGACGATCTCGACCCCGGCGAGGCTGTTCGGACCCATCACCGGGCGGGTCCAGTTGACCCGCAAGAGCCAGGGATGCCGCAGGTAGAGCCGGTACGAGTCGCGGGCGACCGCTTCCAATAGCTCGCGCCAGCCCTTGTCCGCGGCCTGGGTCACGTCCTCGCCCGGCAGGATGAGCCGGTCCAGCATCAACGCGAGTAGCTCCGCCTTGCCGGGGACGTACCGGTACAGCGACATCGCGCCGACGCCCAGCTCGCCGGCGACCCGCCGCATGGAGAGAGCGCCGATCCCGTCCCGGTCGGCGGCCGCGATCGCCGCCTCGACGATCCTGTCCAGGGTCAAGCTCGGCTTGGGTCCGCGGGCGGGTCGCTCACTGGGGCCCCAGAGCAGGTCGATGCTGCGTCGCAACTGCTCCGCGGGGGTGGGGTCGGTCGTCATGGTTGCCGCCATCCTACAAAGCCGCTTGTGATCTGGGTACGCCGTACGCTAATTTGCGTACGGCGTACCCAAATGTAGGGAGGGCTCGCTTGTCCACGTCCGACTACGTGGTCCTCACCGAGGGCCTACAGAAGCGATATCGCGAAACTCAGGCGCTCGACGGCCTGGATCTGGCCGTACCGCGCGGCCTGGTCTTTGGCCTCCTGGGCCCCAACGGCGCCGGTAAGACCACCGCCGTCCGCATCCTGTCCACGCTGGTCCGGCCCGACGGCGGCCGGGCCGAGGTGGCCGGCCACGACGTACGGACCCAACCGCGCCTGGTGCGCCGCCGGATCGGCCTGACCGGACAGAACACCGCGGTCGACGACAACATCAGCGCCCGGCAGAACCTGGTGATGTTCGGCCGCTTGTTCCACATCGGCAAGGCGGCCGCCCGGCAACGGGCCGACGAACTCCTGGCGCAGTTCGGCCTGGCCGACGCGGCCGAGAAGACGCCGAAGAAGTTCTCCGGTGGGATGCGCCGCCGACTCGATCTCGCCTCCAGCATGATCCTCGCGCCGGAGGTGCTGTTCCTGGACGAACCCACCACCGGCCTGGATCCGGCCGGGCGGCGGGAGGTGTGGCAGGCGGTCGGGGAACTTGCTGCCCACGGCACCACGGTGGTGCTCACCACCCACTACCTGGATGAGGCGGACAAGCTCTGCGACCGCATCGGGGTCATCGACCGCGGCCGGAACGTCGTCGAGGACACTCCGAGCGGGCTGAAGCGGCGGATCGGCAACGAGCGGCTGGAGATCGTCGCGGCCGACCCGGGCGACCTGCCCGCGATCGAGATGCTGCTCGGCAAGGTGGCCGCCGACGGGCGTACGCCAACGCTTGATGAGACCACCCTCGCCGCGAGCGTGGCGGTGTCCAACGGCGTCACCGCGCTGACCGAAGTCGCGGCCGAACTACGCCACCGGGACCTCACCGTGGCCGACCTGGGGCTGCGGCGGCCCACCCTGGACGAGGCCTTCCTACACCTCACCGGAGAACGCCCGACCGACGATCTGGAGGTGAGCAAGTGAGCATGCTCCGTCTCGCACCCGACACCAGTGACACTCTCGGCAGTCGGGTCAGATGGGCGGTGGCCGACTGCTGGACGATCCTGATCCAGGAGTTGACGCACCTCGTCCGTCAACCCTCCACCTTCGCCTGGCAGCTCGGGTTCCCGATCGTCATGGTGCTCATGTTCGTGTACGTCTTCGGCAGCGCCATGGACGTCTCCGGGCAGGGCGCCGGAGAGGGCTACCTGGAGTTCGCCATGCCCGGGCTCTTCGCCATGACCATGGCGTTCGGCTTCATGAACACCGCCTTCGCAGTGGCCATGATCAAGGAGAAGGGATTCATCGACCGCTTCCGGTCCATGCCGATGGCCTCCTCAGCGGTGGTCACCGGGCGGGGCCTGTCCGACGTCATCCACGCCACAGTGGACCTGGCGATCCTGGTCGCGATCGCCCTGGTCCTCGGCTGGCGCCCCGGCGGGGGTATCGCCGCGACGCTGAGCGCGTTCGCGCTGCTGCTCTGGCTACGGCTGGCCCTCATCTTCGTCGGCATTCAGCTGGGGCTGATGGTGAAGAACACCGAGGCGGCAGGAAACCTGTTCGCGGTGGCCTTCCCCTTCGGGATGGTCTCCTCGGTCTTCGCGCCACCGGACCTGATGCCCGGCTGGCTGGGCGCGGTCGCCGCGTGGAACCCGGTCTCCTCCACCGCCGGGGCGATCCGGGAGTTGTTCGTGTCCCCGGCCGTCTCCAGCGGATACTGGATCGAGCAGCACGCGGTCGCGGCCGCAGTCATCTGGCCGGCGGTCATCACCGCGATCTTCCTGCCCCTGGCGGTACGCCAGTTCCAGCGCCTCGGCCGCTGACCTAGAGCGCAAGCTGACGTGGCGGAGGCGCCTCGGGCTCTTTGGGCCAAAACTCCTCCGCCACGTCACCGCAACCTCGCGAGCAACTCTCGAACCCGACCAAGGATCGTGAAGGATTCTGGTCAGATATCGACGAAAATCCTTCACGATCACGGCAGTCACCTCGGCGAAGTTGATCAACGGTCCGCAAATCGGGCACTCTTCGCTGTGGGTGCCCAAATTCGGGACCGTTGATCAACTTCGATGGCGCGGCGGTTTTGAATAAGCTTCATGGTGTACACCTGATTGTTTCGAATGCCGAAAAATCAGGCGCAGCTCTCGCGATATGAGACAAGCCCTTTGGTCTGCTCGAGTTGTCATAGGTTTCTCGGTCTCTTAGCCGAGAAACCTATGACAGCTCGGGGTTGTTGGGATCCAGATTCTGGAGGCGGTCCTCGTCATGGAGGAGCTTTTAGTAGCTCCGACGATCGACGCCGCTAGCTCCGGTCAGGGGCCCTGGTCCAATGCGTTGGATAGGGTCTGAAGCATGACGGTGACGGGCTGCCACAGCTGCGACCAAGAAGCCAACTTCGATGGGCTGCCACCCAGGGAGTTGATCGCCTCTGACGAGCACTGGCGTGTGGTGCACGCCTTCAACAGTGGACTGTTGGGGTGGCTCGTCCTGACGACCCGGCGGCACGTGATGGAGCTGGCCGAGTTGAACGACGCGGAAGTTGCGACGCTTGGTGCGTGGCAGGTGCGACTGGCGCGGGCGTTGGGGGAGGAGTTCGGGACTTCCAAGACGTACGTCGCGGAGTTCGGTGAGGTGTCTGGCTTTCATCTGCATTTTCATGTTGTTCCGCGGCTTGGCGACCTCGATGACGCGATGCGTGGACCCGGCATTTTCAGTTTCCTGGGTGTGAGTGACGACGAGCAGGTCAGCGCGGAAGCCCGGGACGATCTCGCCAAGAGACTCGCCGCCCGGTTGACTGCCTAACGCCACCCGCCCTCCTGGACGACCTCACCACCGACGCGGGCACCCTGCCGCTGCCCACCGCCACGCGCGCGTGGCTGCCCAGCGCCCGCTACGTACGCTGGGGACACTGGTGGCCGGCGACTCGCGGAACGGAGGCAGGTGGCATGGCGGTGAGCATGCACGACGTGGCACGCCATGCTGGAGTCTCGCAGCGCACCGTCTCCAACGTCGTCAACGGCTACGCGCACGTCGCGCCGGCCACCCGTGCACGGGTGCAGGCGAGCATCGAAGCACTGCACTACCGGCCCAATCCGATCGCCCGCCGGCTGCGGCGGGGGCGGACCTCCACCGTCACCCTCGCCCTACCAAGCCTTCATGAACGCTACTTCGCCGACCTCGCGGCCGCCGTCGTGGCGGAGGCTCGACTGCGCGAACTCAAGGTGCTGGTCGAAACCACCGAGGGTGATCGCGAGGTCGAACTCCGCATTCTGCGCGGCGGCGATCTCCTGACCGACGGCGTCATCATGAGTGCCGTCGCGCTCACGGCCGAGGACGAGAAGATCCGCCATCCTGACTATCCACTCGTCCTCGTTGGCGACCGTCAACTGCGCAGTCAGATCGACCACGTCGGCGCCGACAACCGTCGAGCCGCGCGGGAGGCGGTCCTGCACCTGCTGGACACCGGTCGCCGCCGCATTGCCCTGCTCGGCGTCGGGCACGGTCCGACTCGTACGTTCAATCTGAGACGTCGTGGCTACACCGACGCACTCACGCGTTACAAGCTGCCGGTCGACGAACGTCTCCTCATCGACTCGACCTGGACGCGCGCGGGCGGAGAGGCCGCCATCGCCCGCCACCTGGCGTCGGACAGCCCGCCCTTCGACGCGGTGTTCGCGATGAACGACTCCGCCGCGTTTGGAGCAATGCGGGCCGTGCTGAGGTCAGGGCTCAAGGTCCCCGCGGACGTGGCGATCGTCGGCTTCGACAACATCGACGAGGCGCATTCCTCGGTACCCTCGCTCACCTCGGTCGGACCCGCCTACGCCGACATCGCCCGCGCCGCACTCGACCTGCTGCAGGTGCAGGCCGATTCCCAGGGGGAACGGCAACCCGAGCAGCGACGCGTGCCCTTCGAGTTGCATGTACGGGAGAGCTCGACTCCACCTTCGCGCAAGTCTCGCGCGTAGGCCGCGCGCCCTTCCGACGGTTTGGCCAATTCTGGCGCGGCCATCTTGTGCTACGTAGCAAATTCGTGTTTCCATAGCGCCCACTTCATTCTTTGCTACGTAGCATCCAGTGCCGTGAGGAGGTGGTTCGAGATGACGGCACGGCCCGATGGCGGGCGCGGTTCGACGATCACTCGTCGAGGATTGCTGTGGTCGGGACTGGTAGCGGGCCTCGGCCTCGGCACGCTCGCCGCGTGCTCGCCGGCTGCCGGCGGGGCACTCGGCGGCGGCGCGACGCAGGTGGCGTTCTGGCACCTGATGGGCGGCGGAGACGGCGTACGGATGGACACGATCCTTGCCGACATGCGCGATGAGCTCAGGGGAGCCAGCGTCAAGCAGACGGTCCTCGCGTGGGGAGCGCCGTATTACACGAAGCTGGCCATGGCCTCGGCCGGCGGTCGGGCGCCTGACCTTGCCATCATGCATCTCTCCCGGCTCGGCGGATACGCGCCAGGTGGGCTGCTCGACACCTGGGACCTCGACCGCCTGGCGCCGTACGGGGTGACGGAGAAGAGTTTCACCGTTCCCACGTTCAAACGCATGAACGTCAACGGCACGCTTTTCGCCATCGCACTCGACTCGCACGCGTTCGTACGCTTCTTCAACCCGGAAATAGCCGACAAGGCCGGCCAGCTCGGCTCAGACGGTCGGCTGCTGCCGACCAACACCGTCGAGGAGTTCGTCGAACAGGCACTGGCCATGAGCAAGGTGACCGGCAAGCTCGGCATCACCTATGGCTGGTTGGGTTCACCCGACCACATGTGGCGGTTGTTCTGGACGTTCTACACCCAGCAGGAAGCGACCATGACACTCGAGAATGGTCGGTTCCGATTCGAGGAAGACGCCTTCATCGGCGCGCTCGAGACGATGATCGCGATCATTTCCAACGACGCCGCCAATCGGCGCGCGGACGGCGGATTCGCGTTCTCCACCTTCACCAGCGGCAAGAGCGGCATGTTCCTCTCCGGCGTGTGGGAGGTGCCCGGTCTGCAGGAATCCGGAGTTCCCCTTGACGCGTCGCCCATTCCGAACCTCTTCGGCACGGACGTGAAGGCGGTCTGGGGCGACTCGCATGCGTTCGTCCTTCCCCATCAGGACAATCCTGACGTGCGGCGCCGCGAGAAGACCTACGAGGCCGTCTCGCTCATTCTCAAACACTCGCTCACGTGGGCGAGTGCCGGCCACACGCCGGCGTACCTGCCGATCGTGGACGAACCCGCGTTCGACAAGCTTCTACCGAACGCGCATTACGCGGAGACCGCCGACTACCTGCAGTACGACCCGGCTCTGTCGTTCGCCGGGTCGGGTTCCAACTGGCAGGCGCAGTTCGGTCAGGCCGTGCAACCCGCGTTGCTCGGCACGGAAAGACCTGCCGAGGCGATGGCCGCGTTCAAGGCCATGACCGACACCTTCGTGCGCAAAGCAGTGAACTGAAGAGGTCGACGAACATGACGACTGCAGCCCTCGGGCCCAACCGCACCTCACGTCTCGCCGCGCGCCGCGGCCGCCAACGCCGATGGCACCGCAACCGGCAGCCGATCGGACTGCTCTACGTGGCGCCGTTCGCCGTGCTGTTCGCGATGTTCCTTGTCTGGCCGACCATCTACGGTTTCTACCTGAGCTTCACCGACCGCAACCTCGCCGGTGCCTCCGCCCCCTCCTTCGTCGGACTGGCCAACTATCTCGAGGCGTTCGCCGACCAGGTCGTGTGGCGTTCGATGGGCAACACCGTGTGGTTTACCGTCCTCACGACGATTCCGCTCGTCATCCTCCCGCTGGTCGTGGCGCTGCTCGTCAACCTGAACTTGCGCGGGCAGTGGTTCTGGCGGCTGGCGATCTTCATGCCGTTCCTGCTCGCCTCGACGGTCGTGAGCCAGATCTTCACCTGGCTTTTCAATCCCGACCTGGGCCTGATCAATGCGGCTCTGGGGTCGATCGGTATGACGGGCCCCGCCTGGCTGCAGGATCCCAAGACGGCCATGACGGCCGTCGTGATCGCGACGGTCTGGTGGACCATCGGGTTCAACTTCCTTCTTTTCCTGGCCGCCCTGCAGAACATTCCGGCGCAGATCTATGAGGCCGCGTCCGTTGATGGAGCAAGTGCCTGGCGTCAGGTGTTCCTGATCACGCTGCCGCTCATCCGGCGGACGGTGTTGCTCGTGGTCGCGCTCCAGGTGCTCGCCTCGATCAAGGTGTTCGACCAGATCTACCAGATGACCGGTGGTGGGCCGGCGAATTCGACCCGGGCGATCCTCATGTATGTCTACGACACCGGATTCAGCAACTACCGGCTCGGCTATGCGTCGGCGATCTCGTACATCTTCTTCGTGATCGTGGTCGTCCTGTCCCTGGTGCAGGTGCGCTTCTTCTCTCGAAAGGCCGACCGATGACCGCTGCCACCCTGCACGGGTCCCACGTCGCGTCTGGCGGAGCCGTCCGTGGAATCGGTCCTCGTCGTTGGTTCGAGCCCGGCCGGTCCGCGGCTTACCTCGCGCTCGCCGTGCTGTCCCTCATCTGGCTGACGCCGTTCCTCTGGGCGGTCAACACGTCGTTCAAGTCCGAGACGGACGCGTCCGCGCTACCGGTCTCGGTCCTTCCGGCCGAGGGATACACGACGGGCGCCTACGCCAGGATCTTCGAGACCGGCGACGTCCCGCTCTGGGCGTTCAACAGCGCCGTTGTGTCGATCGCCGTCACCCTCCTCACGTTGATCGTGTCGACGCTGGCGGCGTACGCGTTCTCCCGGCTGGAATTTCCCGGCCGGCGGGTGCTCTACGCCCTGACCATCGCGTCGATCATGGTGCCGACGCAGATCTTCATCGTGCCGTTGTTCGACCAGATGCTCGCGCTCAAGTTGGTCGACACCTACTGGGGCATTATCCTGCCGCAGTTGATTCACCCGGTGATGATCTTCGTCCTCAAGAGGTTCTTCGACGAGATTCCGATGGAGCTCGAGGACGCAGCACTCGTGGACGGGGCAAGTAGGTTCCGCATTTTCCTGCAGATCGTGCTGCCTCAGTCTCGCCCGATCATCGCGGCCGTCGCGATCTTCGTCTTCATCGGAGCCTGGAACAACTTCCTCTGGCCGTTCATCGTCACGAACGATCCCAACCTGATGACCCTGCCCGTGGGTTTGCAGGCGGTCACCCCCGGCTACGGCGTGGTCTTCGCGCTTCGAATGGCGCAAGCCGTCCTTGCCGCCCTGCCGCTGGTGATCGTGTTCCTTTTCTTTCAACGCCAGATCATCCGTAGCATCTCGACCACCGGTATCGCCGGATCCTAACGACGGGGGTTATCTCCATGCCGATTGCCGAAGCTCCTCGCCTGATCGGGAACGAGCAGGTTTCGTTCGTCCCGATCTCCTACCCCGATCCCGCCCCGGGCCAGATCCTGCTCCGTGTCCGCGCCAATGCCGTCTGCGGCAGCGACCGGGAGATCTTCGCGCAAGGATCCGACACCATCGCCGGGCACGAGGTCGCCGGTGAGGTGGCCGCCGTCGGGCCGGGGGCGACGGTGCCGATCGGCGCGCGCGGAGTGGCCTTCCTGATGGCGTACTGCGGCCGTTGTCGCAACTGCCAGAGGGGCGCCACCAACGTCTGTCTCGACAAGTCCGGTGACCTGGGATTCAACCGCGACGGCGGGCTGGGCCCGTTCGCGCTGATAGACGAGCGGGTGTTCTTCCCGGTCGACGACGACATCCCGTTCCCGCTGGCGACCATGCTTCTGGACGT
Source organism: Actinopolymorpha alba DSM 45243 (assembly GCF_000373925.1). Taxonomy (GTDB): domain Bacteria; phylum Actinomycetota; class Actinomycetes; order Propionibacteriales; family Actinopolymorphaceae; genus Actinopolymorpha; species Actinopolymorpha alba. Next base: position 31,952 of record NZ_KB892778.1, read on the forward strand.
CATGGGGACGAGCGGGCATGCGATGGACCGCGCGAGCCTGGTCCGTCCAGACATCGAGTCGTTGTACGTCGCCGGGGCCGGGCCCGTTGGGATCGGCGTTCTGGTGATGGCCCGGATCCGGTTCGGTCCAGACGTACCCATCCGCGTCAGCGATGTCTCACCGTGGCGGCTGGAGTTCGCCGAGTCACTCGGCGCGCGACCGGTGCACGCGGACCGCGTCGACTCGATCCCGCTCGTGGACGTTGCCATCGACGCCTCGGGGAGGACCTCCGCCCGCGAGGCCGCGGTCGCGCGGCTCGCCAAGGGCGGTGCGCTGATCTGCGTGGGGCACGGCCAGGACCTGCGGCTGGACGTGTCGCCGGACCTGATCGCGACCGAGCGCGCGGTGCTGGGTTCGGAGTATTTCCCGTTCGCGGACCTCGCCCACAACCTCACGCTCCTTCGCGAGCACAGGGATACCATCGCGCGCGTGATCACGCATACGTACGACGTCGCGGAGGTCGGCGAGGCGTTCCGCACCTTCCTGAGCGGCCAGAGCGGCAAGGTCGTGGTGACGCAGGCATGACACACACTCCACTGCGCGTTGCGATCGTGGGCGCCGGCGGCTGGGGGCGGCAGCATTTCCGCGTGTTCTCCTCCCGGCAGGACACCGAGGTGGTCGCGGTGTTCTCGCGTGACCGGTCAAAGGCGGAGGCGCGGGCGAAGGGCGCCGGTGCCAGGGGCTATGACGACCTCGACCGCATGCTTGAGCTGGAGCAGCCGGACCTGGTGAGCGTGTGCCTCCCGAACACGCAGCACTTCGAGCCGACGCTCCGCCTCATCGGCTGGGGCATTCCCCTGCTGGTGGAGAAGCCACTCGTCTTCGAACTCGACGAAGGCCGGCGCCTGATCGACGCGGCCGCCGAGCGGGAGCTGTTCTTCGCGATCAACTTCAATCATCGGTACGCCGAACCCGTACGCCGCGCCAAGCATGCGGTCGCGGCTGGTGATCTCGGGAGGCTGTCGTTCGCGACCTGGCGGTTCGGCGGCGAGGGCGGCGCGGACAGCGGGCCGCACGGTAATCTCATCGAGACGCAGTGTCACGGTCTGGACATGCTGGAACACCTCGCCGGGCCCATCGACGCCGTGAGCGCGGAGATGACCGACTTCGCTGGCCGGGGCCACAGTACGGTCGCCGTCGCGCTGCATTTCGCCAGCGGCGCCGTCGGGTCGCTGGTCGGCAGCTACGACAGTTCGTACGCGTATCCCAGCACTCATCTGCTCGAGCTCAACGGTGACGCGGGCCGGGTCGTGGTGACAGACACGGTCAAGCGCTACGAGTTCTCCCGTGCTGGCGACGAGACCCGCCAGGTCTGGGAAGCCGGGTACTTCGCCGACCGTCAGCGCGCGTTCGAGGCCACGTTCGACGCGCATCTCGACGCGCTCGTCCCCGCCCTCGTCGCGGGAGATCCGCCGCCCGTCCCCGCAGCGGCCGGGCTCCGCGCTCTCCAACTGGCGCACGCGATCATCCGCTCGTCTCGCGAGGGCACCCGGGTCACCATCCCGCCGGGTCAATCCTCCTGAGCGCGATGGCTGGGCACCGATGAGTTTTGCCCCTCTGGGTGAGTCGGAGAGGATGAGACATCACGTCCACCCTCGAGGAGCAGGCGTCATGACCGATCCGAAGACCCACATCCTGGACGTGCCCGGCGCCGTCCTGACCTACGACGTCCGGAGCAACGACTCCAGCACCGAGCCCGTCCTGCTGTTGATCGGGTCTCCGATGGGCGCCGCCGGTTTCACCACTCTGGCCGGATACTTCACCGACCGCACCGTCGTCACCTACGACCCTCGCGGCGTGGAGCGCAGTGAACGTACCGACGACGCCACCGAGTCCACCCCCGATGAGCATGCGGACGACCTGCACCGGCTGATCTCGGCGCTGGATGCCGGGCCGGTGGACATCCTCGCCAGCAGTGGTGGCGCTGTTAACGCGCTCGCGCTGGTGGCGCGCCATCCGGAGCAGGTCCGGACGCTCGTCGCGCACGAGCCGCCGGCCGTCCAGGTGCTCCCGGACCGCGAGCCGGCACTGGCCGCATGCGTGGACATCCACCAGACGTACCATCGCAGCGGTCTTGGCCCTGCGATGGCGAAGTTCATCGCGCTCGTTGGCCACGTGGGCCTGATCACCGCCGAGTACGCTGACCGGCCCGCTCCGGACCCCGCTGAATTCGGCTTGCCGGTCGAGGACGACGGCTCCCGGAACGATCCGTTGGTGGGGCAGAACATGATCTCGTGCACCCACTATCAGCACGACTTCGGCGCGCTCAGCGCGGCATCGACTCGTGTCGTCCTCGCCGGCGGGACCGAGTCCGAGGGCACCCTGGCCTACCGCGGTGCGGTGGCCGTGGCCGAACGACTCGGGACGAAGCCTGCCATCTTCCCCAGCCACCATGGTGGGTTCCTCGGCGGGGAGTACGGCATGGCGGGTGACCCGGAAGCGTTCGCTACCGCCCTGCGCCAGGTCCTCAGCGCCGAGGGCTAACGCTTTGCTCTAGGCACCGCGGCATTGGAAGCGCGTTCAAGATCAAGTCCGACAAACTGTTCACCGAGGTGGCGTGCGGTGAACAGTTTGTCGGACTTGATCTTGGTCTGGCGTGAGGATCACCATGAGCGCTGTCATTGTGTCGGGTGCATGCTCCAAGCGAGGTACTGATCGGCCTCGCGAAACCCGCCCGTTGGTACAACGGCCGCGCGCGCTCGGTGGGATAGATATCCCAGTGCACGAGGTCCCAGATCGGGTGGCCACCCGAACACTCTTGCAGGTCAATGATTCCGCTGATTCGGTCGCCGTCGACCAGGATGTGGTCAGTCGTGAAGTCGCCATGGACGAGACGTGGAGTTTCCCAGGAAAGAGTTCACTGTGCTCGGCGAGGAGCTCCAGGCCGCGTTCTGCTTGCCGCGACGGGATGTCCCAGTGTCTGGCGGCTGCTGCGACCCGGTCGTGCTGGGGGAGCAGGTCGAGCATGATGTCGGAGAACCCGATCGGCCAGCCGCGCCCGTCCGGTTGTAAGTTGCCGAAGCCGTCCACTGGCACGCTGTGGATCCGGGCGAGCAACTCGCCGACCTGCTCTGTCGCCCGGGTCGCCGTTCCCTGATCGAGCGCCACGGTGAGGGAAACTCCCGGCAGTTTCTCCTCGACACACACCTGCACCCGCGCCGAGTGTTCGATCAGCAACACGCGCGGCGTGGGTACGCCGGCATCGCGGGCGGCATCGAGCGCCCAGCATTCCCCTTCGAAGCGGGGGTCGTCCGCGTGGGAGATCCGCACGATGACCCGGCGACCATCGTCAGTCACCACGTCGTAGACCTCGTTCATCTGCCCGACGATCAGACGGGTGAGCGAATCGATGCTGTGTCCGGTCGCCTTCCGCACCACACCGTCGATCAGCGCGCGCGGGCTCGCCAGCTGGCTGTGGCGGGCAGTAGCCACTCGTCGAATCCGGTCACTCAGACTCTCCTCACCCCGCGCGGCGGCCTGTAGGTCTGTCCCGCGCCGGACGCCCGCCATTGTCATCCATTGTTGGCGCGCATAGTTTCGGGTACGTACCCACCGCCTTCTCCGCACGGATCGGGTGGGATCCTGGATGACGGCCCCGCGTTAGTCGGGCCATCGCAGTGCGCCGGCAGCGTCGCCAGAGCGCCCACCACTCGCACGTTACGTCCGTCGGGCGCGGATCCTGGCCGATCGAAGGTTCGCCAGCGCGCCCGCGGCACGAGAAAGGGATGACGCGTGCCCGGCCCCAACAGTGGTTCGGTACCTGGCTCACATACCGCCGTCGACACCCCGTCACCAACAGGAGGAGAACGCGGCGGGCGCCACGTCCGGGCGCTGGCGATCACCAAAGCAAACTACGCCATGTTGTACGCCGTCGACGGGGCGCTTCTGCCGTTCCTGTCCGTCTTTCTGGCGTACACGCACGGACTGAGCCCCAGCCAGATCGGACTCGTCCTCGCCGTGTCGAGCGCCACCGCCGTCCTGGCGCCGCCGGTGGTGAGCATGCTGGCGGACAGGTACGGCCGGGCCAGGACATTGCTCCTCGCCAGCCTGATCGCCTCCGCCGCCGCGCTGGCGATCTTCGCCGTGGTCGACGGCTACTGGTGGGTGCTCGCGGCCTACGCGGCGTTCAGCCTCGCGCGGGAACCAACCCGGCCGCTGTTGGACGGCATCTTCTTCAGCGCCCAGCGAGCGGTGCCGGCCCTGGCGGAGGTGAGCTATCACCGGGTACGCCTGTGGGGGACGTTCGGCTACATGGTGCCCGGCGTCCTCCTCTACTTCTTCCTCGACACCACGACCTCGCTGGGTGTCCTCCCGATCCTCGCCAGCGGGATGGCGATCCTCGGCATGGTGGTGGCGACGTTCCTCCCGACCTGGCCGCGAACGCCGGCTGACGAGGTCGCGCAGGCCGCATCACCGGGAGGGGCCACCGGCTCCACCGGCCCCACCAGCCCCGCCACGGTAGGCGCGTTGGTGGGCTCGGCGGTCCGGCTGCTCCGCCGGCGTACGACCGCGGTCTTCGTCCTCGCGATGTTCCTGCTGCAGGCCTCCATGGCGGCGTACTTCGCGTACTACCCGCTCCACGCGACGACCGTGGTCGGGTTGTCGCCGCGCTGGCTCGGCCTGGTGAGCAACCTCGGCGTCGCCGTCGAGCTCGGCTACATGGCGGCGTTCGGTTGGCTGGTACGCCGCCTGGGCTGGCGGCGGCTGATGGTCCTCGGTGCGACCGCGGCGGCCGTGCGGGTGGCGTTGCTGGCGGCGGTGCCGACCGTCGGTGTGGTCGTGGGTACGCAGGTCGTGCACGGCATGGTGATCATCGTCTCGATGGTGGCCGGCCGGATCCTGCTGGACCGGCAGGCGCCCGACGAGATCCGGCACACGACGCAGGGCCTGTACGCGATGATCGTCATGGGCGGTGGCAAGATCGCCGGCAGCGCGCTCGGCGGGGTGATCGCGGCGTACTCCCTGGCCGCGGTGTTCTGGAGCGCCGCAGTCGTGGGCCTGGCCGCCACGCTCCTGCTCGCCTGGTCGTTGCGCGACGTCGACACCGCGAACCCGGGATGATGCCGCGGCCGCGCGGTGTTGCCGTGGATGCCGCAGGATGAGGGTCATCCCGGCAGTGGAGAGGAATGCGCGGATGGCAACGGTCAGCATCGCGGACAACCCCGAGCGTCGCAGGTACGAAGCGAGCAATCCCGATGGTGAGGTGGCGGGTTTCGCGGAGTACATCAGGACCGAGGAACTCGTGGTCTTCACCCACACGGAGGTCGCCCGCGCGTACGAAGGGCAGGGTGTGGGGTCCGCACTGGCGGCGGGAGCCCTCGATCATGTCCGGTCACTGGGGCTCGCGGTGATCCCGATGTGCCCGTTCATCCGGTCCTACATCGAACGCCACCGGGAGTACGCCGACCTCGTCTATTCGGCGAAGCCCTCGTCGGTGCACGACTAGCGCACAACCGGCGCGGTACACGACTAGGGCGCGTCCTCGACCAACGTCGTCCCGTCCCGCGCGACCAGCGGTAGGCGTACGGCGAAACGGGTGTCGCCTGGGCGCGACGCCACCGAGATGTCCCCGCCGTGGCGTCCGACCACGATCCGGTAGGCGATGTCGAGGCCGAGCCCGGTGCCCTGACCCACCGGCTTGGTGGTGAAGAAGGGTTCGAAGATGCGCTGCCGTAGCTCCTCGGGGATGCCCGGCCCGGTGTCGGTGATCTCGACCAGCAGGCGTTCGCCGTCGAGCGAGGTACGGACCCCGAGCGTGCCCTGCCCGTCCATGGCCTGCAGGGCGTTGTCGATCAGGTTGGTCCAGACCTGGTTCAGCTCGGCGGGATAGGCGGGTATCCGCGGGAGGGCGCTGTCGAAGTCGGTGATGAGCTCCACACCGCCGAGCTTTCCGGCGAACATCGCGAGCGTACTGGAGAGTCCCTCGTGGATGTCGGCGTACTCCGAGGGTGCCCGGTCGAGGTGGGAGTACTGCTTCACCGCCCCCACGAGCGTCGAGATGCGGGTCACCGAGTCGTTGATCTCGCGGAGCAGGACTTCGCTCTCGACCGTGGCGGAGAGCCAGTGGACAGCGCTGTCAAGGAGTTCTTGCGGCACCCTGCTGGCCACGGTGTCGAGCAGGTCGGTGTCCAGCCCGGCGGCGACGAGGCTCGGCGCGACGTCCCAGGCGTTGCCGACTCCGTGATCCTCCAGCCAGTCCGTGACCGCGTCCTCGCGTTCGGACTCCTCCAGCGCCGTCAACCTCGGCAGGTCAGGAATGGCGTTCACCGCCTCCTCCTGGACGTCCACGAGCGCCTCGAGCACCCGGGGGTCGATCTTGCCGTGGGCGATCATGGCGAACTTGCGCCGCGTGGCGGCCACGTGACCGCGCAGCGTCGCGACGGCGCGGACGGCGGCCGCGGCGGGATTGTTGAGTTCGTGGGTGAGACCGGCCGACAGGGCGCCGAGGGCGAGGAGTTGCTGCCGGCGACCTACGAGTTCCTGCGACGTCCGCATCGCCAGGAACAACCCCTCCAGCAGGTGAATCGCCATCGGGAACCACGCGTGCATCGCGTGGGAGAAGTCGTCTTGGCGGAGTACGAAGAAGCGGGTGTCGGTGAGGGCGTGCAGTGTGGAGGTGTAGGTCTGCGGCGCTCTGTCACCGAGGTAGGACTGCACCGCACCGGCGTACACCCCGACCTGGTGGGTGCGGGTGAGCTCCACCTCGTCTGGACCTACGCGGTGCGTCAGGCTGATGGTGCCGTCCAGGAGGACGACGAGCACCTTCGCCGGTGCGCCTTCGGCGAGGACGGTCTCCCCTCGGGGCACTTCCGCGACCCAGCCGTGCTCGGCCAGCCAGCCGCGCTGCTGGTCGTCGAGCCGCTCGAACAGGAACAGCTCCCGCAGCTCGGTCGCGCCCAGGGGCCCGGTCGGCTGGTGGATGGTCCGCCCAGTGGTCTCGGTCATGGCGTGCCCAGATACCGGTGCGCGAGCGTCACCGCCATCGCACCCTCACCGACCGCGGAGGCGACCCGCTTGACGGACGCCGACCGGACGTCACCGGCGACGAACACGCCGGGCATGCTCGACTCCAGATGCCACGGGTCGCGGTCGACCGACCAGCCTCGGGGTCGCCGGCCGCTGGCGACCAGCGCCGGGCCGGTGACCAGGAACCCGCGCTCGTCGCGTTCGAGGACGCCGGTCAGCCAGTCGGTACGCGGAGTCGCGCCGATGAACACGAAGAGGTGGCTCGCGGGCACGCATTCCGACGTTCCGGTTGACCCGTCGTGCAGCGTCAGGGACTCCAGGTGGTCGGCCCCGTGGGCCTTCTCGACGACGGTGCGCAGGCGGACGGACACGTTGGGCCGGGTCCGGAGCTGCTCCACGAGGTAGTACGACATGGAGCGCTCGAGCGCGTCGGCGCGGACGACGAGAGTCACTGACCGGGCGATGGTGCTGAAGAACAGCGCGGCCTGGCCGGCGGAGTTGGCGCCTCCCACGATGTAGACGTCGCGGTCGGCGCAGTGCGCCGCCTCCGTGGCCGCCGAACCGTAGAAGACGCCGCGGCCGGCGAGCTCGGCGACGCCTGGGACATCGAGGTCGCGGTAGGCCACACCCGTCGCGATGATCACGGTGTGCGCGGCGACCTGGCCGCCGTCGTTGAAGGAGACGATCCGGGCCGAGCCACAGGCCTCGAGCCCGGTGACCTCGCTGGTGGTGAGGATCTCCGCGCCGAACTTCACCGCCTGCCGGCGGGCGCGCTCGGTGAGCTGGGCGCCCGAGACGCCGTCCGGGAAGCCGAGGTAGTTTTCGATCCGCGAGGACTGCCCGGCCTGGCCGCCGGTCGCCTGGCGTTCGGCGACGAGCGTACGCAGCCCTTCTGACGCGCCGTAGACGGAGGCGCCGAGCCCGGCAGGGCCGCCGCCGATCACCACCAGGTCGTAGAAGTCCGTGGTCGGGGTGGTCGGGAGGCCCACAGCCGCCGCGAGTTCGGCCGTCGTCGGCGCCACCAGAGTCGTACCAGACGGAGTGACGACCACCGGGAGTTCCCGGCCGTCGACGCCCGCCGCGTGCAGCAGGCGTTCGCCTTCCGGCTCGTCGGAGGAGAACCAGCGGTAGGACACCCCGTTGTTGGCAAGGAAGTCCCGGGCCGCGAACGACGGCGCCGACCAGCGGTGCCCGACGACCTTCGTGTCGCCGACCGCCACGTCGGGCTCGTTGGCGTACGCCTTGATCATCGCGTCGACGACCGGGTAGAGCTTCTCCTCCGGAGGTTCCCACGGCTTGAGCAGGTAGTGGTCGACGTCGACCACGTTGATGGCGGCGATCGCGGCGTCGGTGTCGGCGTACGCGGTCAGCAACGCCCGGCGGGCACGGGGGAAGAGATCCATCGCCGACTCGAGGAACTCGATACCGTTCATCTGCGGCATCCGGTAGTCGGCGAGTAGGACCGCGACCCGGCCGCCGCGCAGCTTGATCTCCCGCAGTGCCTCCATCGCCTCGGCGGCCGAGGTGGCGCGCACGATGCGGTGGTCGGCGCCGTAGCGGCGGCGTAGATCTCGGGCCACCGCCCGGGACACCGCGGGGTCGTCATCCACGGTGAGCAGGACGGGCCGGCTCTCGTTCGGGTCAGATTGCGCTGTCATCGCCCGCGATCCTACGTGGGCCGGCACCGGTCGCGGCCGAGATCGGTCCCATCCACAGACATCGCGGACATTCGGCGCGCAGGCTAGGAGGTCGCGCCGAAGGAGGGACGCTCATGGAATCTCGAAACCCGGAATCCCGAAAGCCGAGCCCGCTCGACGACTTCCTTTTCGATCTTCGTGGGTACCTGATCCTGGAGAACGCCGTCGAACCCGAGCTGCTCGGCGACCTCATCCAGGCGTTCGACGAATTTCCCGATCTTGAACCCGGCGAATGGTGGGGAAACGCCCAGCGGCGCGACTACACCGAGGAGACCGGGTTCGAACTCCACAACTGCGTCGAGGCCGGCGAGCCGTTCGAGCGGCTGATCGATCATCCGTCCTGGATCGAGTACGTACTGAGGTACGCCGGTGAGGACGACAGTTATGTCAGGGGCGTTTTCATCGATGAATGCATCGCCTCGATCCGGCGGTCCGGCGGGCACCATCCCGTGCACAGCGGTGGATATCGGGGCGCCATGCGGGGCGCTTACCGTTACCTGAACGGCGTGTTCCGCTGCGGTCAGGTCAACATCATCGTGGCGTTGACCGATATTGGCGACGGTGACGGCGCGACCATGGTGATTCCGGGTAGTCACAAGTCGAACTTCCCGCACCCGCTGGGCGGCGACTATGCCCGCGGTGATCGCATGGACACCCTGCCCGGCGCGATTCCCGTCCATCTCCGCAAGGGCGACGCGCTGCTTTTCATCGACGGTCTCATGCATGGCGGGAGTAGCCGGACGAATCCGGGGGAGCGGCGGATTCTCATTTATCGGTACGGCCCGTCATGGGCGCGGACCAGGTTCGGGTACGAGTATTCGCGGCCGCTGCTGGATCGGCTGTCACCCGAACGGCGGCGGATTCTCGAGCCGGTCCCACCCAGCCGGCCACCTGCCGTGTAGGTCTCAGCCGTTCGGTTTCTGAACGCTGCGAAGGAGCGCGCGCGGGCCTTCTGAGGCGTGTCGCCGGTCGATGGAGTTCACGGATATGCGGGGATATTGACAGCGCACGGTTCCTACTGAACAGTTCCCCGGTACCCGGCTTGAATCGATACAGATGGCCGGGTGAACGGTTCGCCAGATTCCGTGTTCCGGTAGCACCGGAAGGCTCAGCACAACGGGACGACCCCCGGAGGTGCTCAACCATGCCCGCTCCTTTCGAACCCATTCCTGGCTCTCCCCGACCGGGCCGGCGTACGCTCCTTCGCTGGTCAGGGATTGGTGTGTTCGCCGCGGTCACGAACGGATACTTCGCCACTCCCGCCATGGCGAGGCTCGCCAGCGGTACATCCACGCGAGGGCAAGGCACCCAAGGGCCGGCCGCGTCAGCCCTCGGCTGGACTTTCGACGCGACGACAGGGCTCTTCATCCAGCCACCCGTGTCGGCGGGCACGGCAGTGGCATGGGAGTTCAACACAGACGGGGATGCTGAGGGATGGCAGCCGACCCACAGCGTGGCGCCGTTCACGGTGGCAGGGGGAACGCTTCAGACAACCGTGACGGGCCACGATCCCTACCTGTTCGCGCCACCGGTACGCCTGACCGGTCAGCGCGACCGGCTGCTGCGGATCCGCGCCAGGGCGACCGGCGGCGACCGGCTCGGCATCTATTTTGCCACCGAGGAGTCGCCGAACCTCGCCGAAGACAAGATGATCCGGGTTCCGCTCCCGATGGATGGCGAGTTCCACGAACTCACTCTCGACCTGGGCGCGGCCAGCCAGCTATGGCGATCGGGGACGGTCACCACCTTCCGGGTGGATATCGAGCCGGCCAGCAGCGAAGGCGTCGTTCTCGAGATCGACTACGTACGCATCGAACGCCTCGGTGCCCGGTTAGCCGCGACCGTGCCCGGCGTCTCGCTCGGCAGCATCCAGCCCGGCGAGGAATTCACGGTCGCGACGACGGTGAGCAACCTCGGGGGCGAGGGCGCCGCCGGCTTCCCGGTCGAGCTCACGTTGCCCGAGGGCGCGGTGCCGATCGGTAACCCGGCAACGGATGTACCCGCCCTCGCCGCCGGCGCTGAAGTGAAGCTCACCTGGACGGCACGGTTGACCGCGGCGACACCGGGCGCGGCGACGATCGACCTCGCGGCCCCTGGGGGCGCGTTCCGGTTCGGCGCGCTCATTCCCGCGGTACCCGCGGCGCGGCTCGCGGCCCGCTGGGCACCCACTGGTGTGCAGGTTTTCCGCGACAACGCCGGCCACACCTACCTGCAGAACGCCCGTCTGCGGCTGGCGCTGCTCATCGGCCCACGCGGCTTCGCGCAAGCTCAGCTTGCCGTCCGCGACGGCGCGACCTGGCGGCCGATGGCCAGCAGCCAGCCGTTGACCTGGGTCGTGGTTCAGGGTGTGAACGGTCCTGAGCTCCTGCCAGTCGTACCCGACAAGGTGCGCCTGGTCACCGGCGACCCGGGTTCGGTGACTCTCACCGGCGGGGTGGTCGCGTCGGACGGTACGCGCTGGAGTGTGGAGCTGTCGTACTCACTCGGCGCGAAGGACGCCTTCGTACGAACGACGTACACCGCGACACCGGACCGGAACACCGACCTGCTCGCCTTCCGCGGACCGTCCCTCACCGCCGGAGAGCGGAGCTTTGGTGAGGCGCAGGACAGGGCGCTCTTCCCTGGCCTGGAATGGCTGGTGGCGGGAGAGCGGTCCTCCTCGACGCTTGACGCGGACCCTCCGCACAACCTTCGGTCGACCCCGCATCCGCTCAAGGTCACGGTGCCCCTGCTCGCGCTCGTCAACGACGGTGCGCTGGTCTCGCTGCAGTGGGACACCCAGCAGGTGTGGGATGGCGAGCGACGCCATCCGACCCCGCGGTTCGCCTCACCCAACTGGATCGACGGGCAACGCAACCATGCCTTGACGTTGTTCGTGCCAGGTGTCCCCGACCACGTGGACGAGAACGCACCATGGGCAACGGTCGCGCCGTATCCGGCGAAGGCCGGCCGTCCGCTGCGGGTGCGCGCGGAACTCGTGACCGAGCTGACCAGTGACGTCCTCCGCGCGATGGACCACTGGTACGCCGTGCACGGGTTGCCGGATCCGGCGGACAAACCCTTCGGGTGGGAGCAGGAGCTGGAGCTGATCCGGAACGCGTACGTGACGTCGTACTGGGATCCGGCGGTGAAAGGCTGGCCACACGTGTACGGCTGGGAACCCGAGCCGTTCGTGCCGCTCGCCGCCGTCCTCCAGATTGCCGGACTGCTCGCCAGCGACCCGGCCGCTGCCCGGGCGGCGTTCGACCGGGTACGCGAGTTCACCGTGAACGTCCTTGCGGAGAAGGGCCCGGGCGCTCTCGGCGAGCTCGGCGGCGCGCACATCACGATGTTTCACGCGCCGTTCTATCTCGGGCATCTCGAAGGCGCGCTGCCACGCTTCCGCGAGCAGATGGCCGACCTCCTGCGAACCCAGTGGGCCGACGGAAGCTGGCGGTTCGACCCGGGCGACGATCCCAATCGGCGGCGGCTGGGTGAGCCGGGCGCAGAAGGGCTCGGGTTCACCGCCGTACCCGCGCAGCGCCTGTTGAGGTACGCCCGGCTGAGCGGTGATCAAGAGGCCCTTGACGCGGGTCTGCGGGCCCTTGGATACCTGGAGAAGTTCGACGTACCTCGAGCCGCCCAGACCTGGGAGGTGCCGGTACACACACCGGACGTCCTGGCCTCGGCGTATGGCGCCGGCGCCTACGCGGAGGGCTACCGGCTCACCGGCAAGGGCGACTACCTGCACCGCGCGGAGTACTGGGCGCGCACCGGCCTTCCCTTCCTGTACGCGTGGTCTGATCCCGAGCGTCCGATGCTGCCGTACGCGTCGATCCCTGTCTTCGGGGCAACGGCATTCGTGCTCCCGTGGTTCGCGCGGGCCGTTCAGTGGAACGGCCTGGTCTACGCGTACTTCCTGCTCGACCTGCTTGACGCCGGCGGGCGCAAGGTGCGCTTTCCATGGCGCACGGTCGCTGAAGGTCTCGTGGTCAGCGCCATGCACCAGCAGCGCACCGAGGAGCCCGGGAAGGGCGGCTATCCAGACGTGTGGGAGTTGCGCGAGAACGTCCCCATCAAGAACGTCGACATCAATCCCGAGGGTCTCGCGAAACCGGCCATCATGCTCATGGGTAGGCCGACCGACGTACAAACCGTCCTGCTGCGAAGGTCGGGGGAGGTCGCCCGGATCAGTACCGCCGCGGCCGTGTCCGGCGCCTCGTGGACGGCGTCCACCCTCGCGGCAACGCTCCACTTCTATGCCGGCGCGACCTCTCACCTCATGGTGACAGGCGTTTCCGGCCCACGTCAGGTGCTGGTTGACGGGCGCGCGTTGCCTCGCGTGACGTCGCTTGACGCAGAGGAGGTTGCGGAGGGCTGGAAACGCCTGCCGGACGGGACCCTGCTGGTCAAGCTGCGCCATGCCGCCGAATCCACTCTGACAGTCAACCTGTAATTCGCCGTACTCAATGGACCGGCCTTACCAGAAGGGCCCTCGAATGTTCTCGACCAACCTCGTTTCGGACCGCGGACGTCCGCGCCTCCACAGAAAAGCCTGGGTTCGCCTCCTTTCGGGCGTCGCCGCACTCGCCCTCGCGGCGTCCGCCTGTGGCGGCAGCGGCGACGGCTCATCCAGTGACTCCTCCGGTGACACCGTCACCATCACTCTGGAAGGTCCGAACCAGTGGAACGAAAGCGGTTCGTCGTTCGGGCGACCGTGGGAGGACCTGGTCGCGGCGTTCGAGAAGGAGGAGCCGACGATCAAGGTCAAGACGGTGGTCCTGCCGCTCTCCAGTTTCAGCCAGACCATCTCGACCCACCTGTCGGCCGGGACCGCGCCGGAGCTGGTGTTCAACCAGGCGCCGCACCAGCCCTACATGGTGACGGCGCTCGATGAGTACCTCCAGAAGCCGAACCCCTACATCAAGAGCGGTCCCGGCAGTCAACGCTGGATTGACGTCTTCCGTAAGCGCTATTACGGGACCGGCAACCCGGCAAGTCGCAATGCCGAGGGAAAGGTGGAGTTCGTTCCCTTCAACCTCGTCGGCATTGGTCTGTTCTACAACAAGGAAGCCTTCGACAAGGCCGGTATCAGTGCGCCGTTCGCCACCTTCGAGGACCTGATCGACGGGTGCGGCAAACTCAAGGCCGCGGGCTACACCCCGCTGGCGATGGATCGGTCAGACCTCGGACCGGGATGGACGATGTCCACGATCAGCGGCATGTTGCTGGACACGTGGGTCGACCGGTTGAACGTCTACACGGTGGACGGCAAGCCCGGGAAGGCCGCCTCGTCGACCGGCCAGCCGGTGGTGGCGGGCAAGTCGGTGGCGAAGGCCGTCCTGTCGGGTGAGCTCACCACCAAGGCTCCCGAGATCGTCGAGTCCCACAAGCTGATCAAGCGGATGTGGGACTCCTGCGTGGACAAGAACTGGTCGGGTAACACCGAAGGTCTCAACGGTGCCGTCGTTGGCCTGCGCGACTTCGCGGGCGGCAAGGCCGGCATGGCATGGGGCGTCAACTTCGGGGTGAGCGCGTTGAAGGACGTGAAGTTCTCCTTCTCCAGCATGCCGTTCCCGCAGATCACCACTGACTCCACGCCAGTGGCCACCGACGCGCCGGCGAGGTTCGGGGCGAGCGTCGGCGGCACAAGCTACATGATCCCGTCGAAGGTCAAGGGCGCGAAACTCCAGGCCGCGGTGAAGTTCCTGCAGTTCGTCAGCACACCGGAGCGCATCCAGCCGTGGCTTTCGGCGACTGGCGGCATCTCGGCAGTGGAGGGCTCCGCCGGTGCCGGAGAGACCAAAGCCTTCGCCGATGGGAGCTGGGGCGACTCGATCCCGCTGGGCATCCCCGGAGGTCCTCCTGGCGTGACCACGCTCAGCTTGTTCGAAGGCTGGTTGCTGGGAACGAAGAACCTCCAGCAGCAGGAGTCCTACCTGCAGAACCTGTGGATCAAGGGGCAACGCCAGGCCGTCAAGGACAACAAGTGGGACAAGGAACCCTGGGCGGGGAGAAAGTGAGGACCATGCGGGCAGGGCGTCGACGCTTCCCGTGGTACGCCTATCTCGCTCTCGCTCCGTTGTTCGCGACGCTGGCGGTGTTCGCCTACTACCCGGCGGCCAGCGGGATCTGGCATTCGCTCTACGAATGGCGGCCCGGATTCGACTCGCCGTTCGTCGGGCTGGACAACTACGTGACGATGTTCGGGGACGACCTGTGGTGGAAGTCGTTCCGCAATCTCGGCTTCATCTTCGTGTTCGGTGTCACCATCGCCTGGGCGATCCCGCTGCTGGCCGCCGAACTCATCATCAGCCTGGACAGCAAGCGGGCGCAGTTCACGTTCCGGACCCTGCTCATCGCCCCGATGGCGTTTCCGGGTGTCGTCACCGTGTTGCTGTGGGCGGCGATGTACGAGCCGAACAACGGCGTGATCAACCGAGTCCTCCGAAGCATGGGGCTCGGCGTCCTGGCACAGAACTGGGTGGGCGACCCGGCGTTCGCCCTGCTGTCGTTGCTGTTCATCGGCTTTCCGTTCGTCGCGGGCCTGCCGTTCCTGGTGTTCCTCACCACTCTCCAGAACGTCCCCACGGAGGTCTTCGAGGCGGCGGCGCTGGACGGCTGCGGACGGCTGCGCCGGCTGACGGCGATCGACCTGCCGTTGATGGCGAGCCAGCTCAAGTTGCTGGTGTTCCTCGCCACCATCGGCGTTCTCCAGTACGGATTTGCCGCGTACCTCCTCACCGGTGGCGGCCCGGACAACGCCACACAGGTGCCGGTGTTGCGGATGCTCGGCGTGGCGTTCCAGGGCAGTGACTGGGGGTATGCGGCGGCGTTGTCCACCACGTTGTTCGTCATGACGATCCTGCTCAGCGTCGTCATCGTGTTCGTACGAAGGAGGGACACCGCCGATGTCCGTCCGCTCTGACGTAGCCGCGCCCCGCACGCAAGCCCGTCATGCGCAAGCGCGTCGTGCGCAAGCCCGACGTGCGCAAACCCGACGTACGCGAGGCCGTCGCCAGGCGCTGATCATGCTGGCTCTGGGCGTCATCGTGTTCGTGGGGCTGTTTCCGTTCCTCTTCATGCTGGTCACGTCGTTCAAGACCAACCAGCAGTATTACGAGTCGTGGTGGCTGCCGGCGCTGCCGCTGCATCTGGAGAACTACTCGCGGGCCTGGGCACAGATCCAGCCGTACTTCGTCACCTCGGTGACCGTGGCGGCCGCGGCGATCGTGGGCACGGTCGTGCTGTGTTCGGTGTCGGCGTTCGTGTTCGCGCGTTACCGCTTCTTCGGACGCAACGTGTTGTTCGGGCTGATCGCCGCGCTGCTCATGGTGCCCGGCATCTCCAGCCTGATCCCGATGTTCGTGCTGATGCGCGATCTGGGCCTGCTCAACACGCGAGCGGTCCTTGTCATCCCGCACATCGTCGGGGGATCGGTGCTGGGAACCCTGCTGATGAAGACGTTCGTCGAGCAGCTTCCGCAGGAGCTGTTCGACGCTGCCCGCGTGGATGGTGCGGGGGGCCCGCGGATGTTCGTCTCGATCATGCTCCCGCTGTCCATGCCGGTCCTCGGCACCATCGCGCTGGTCACCGTGATCGGAGTGTGGAACGACTTCTTCTGGCCGTTGCTGACGGTGACGGAGAACCACCTGCGCACCATCTCGGCCGGCCTGCAGTTCTTCCAGACACAGAACGCCACGGAGTACGGCCCGCTCTTCGCGGGGTACGCGATCGCCAGCATTCCGTTGCTCGTGCTGTTCGTCTTCTTGTCGAAGTACTTCCTTGCCGGTCTCCAGGGCGGTCTGCCCGGGGTCGGCGGCACCAAGTGAGGAGTCCGCTATGGCAGTGCGGCTTTTCCCACGAAGCATGCTGATCCTGGCCGTTGTCGTCTCCTCCCTGCTGGGCACGCTGTCGGCGGTGGCGTCGGCTGGAGCGGCACCTACGGCAACGACCGGCATCACGTCGGTGTCAGCGGGCGACGCGTCCGTCGTGGTGGCGGGAGCGGTGGACACGGGCGGAGACCCGGTGGCGGTCTACGCGCTTGGCGCCGAGGCAGACCCGAACAGCTTGACTGGCATGGAACCTGCCGGGACCACGACCGCGGCCGCGGATGGTTCGTTCCGGGTCTCGGTACCGCGGCTCGACCAGGCGGGCGAAATTCCAGGTTGACGACGTGGCGTACGTCAACGACTAGGGCGAGTGGAGAGGACGAGAAGTGACTGCGGATCGGATCGTCGACGTACGCGCGTCGTTCGTCGGCAGGGATGACCCAGAGCCGCCGGCCGCGGGCAAGGCTGGCCGGCGCGGCGATCATTGGCTGGGAGGCAAGGTCGCCAACCCGATGACCAGGTATGCGGAGTTCCGCGACAGCCGGGACGCGGGCATTGGCGCGGATGACGGCGGCACGGTCGTCGTCGAGGTGGAGGCGGAGTCCGGCGCGGTCGGCGTGTGGACGACCGGTGGCCTTGCTGCGGCGGCGATCATCGAGCAGCACCTGGCCCGGTTGGTGAAGGGCGAGCGTGCCTCCGCCCACACCCGGATCTGGGACCGGATGTTCGCGAGCACCCTGCGCTATGGCCGCAAAGGCCTGGTACTGCACGCGATCTCGGCCGTCGACCTCGCGATCTGGGACCTGCACGGCAAGGTCGTCGGTGAGCCGGTGCACGCGTTGATCGGCGGCCGGATCCGGGATTCCGTCCAGGTGTACGCGACCGGTCCGCGCCCAGAAACCGCGGCGGCATTGGGATTCGCGGGGGCGAAGCTGCCGTTGGTGTGGGGGCCGTCCGAAGGTGAGGCAGGGTTTCGCAACAACGTCGCGCTGGCCCGCGAGGCGCGCGCCGCGGTGCCCGCCGACTTCCCGTTGATGTACGACTGCTGGATGGCGCTGGACGTCGACTACGCCGTACGCCTGGCACATGCGGTCGAGCCGCTTGGTTTCACCTGGATCGAGGAGCCCCTACCGCCGGACGACTATGCGGGCCTGCGGCGGATCCGGGACCGGATGCCACCGACCATGACGTTGAACACCGGCGAACACGAGTACACCGCGGCCGGCTTCCGGCTCCTCTGCGAGGCGGGGGTCGACGTGATCCAGCCCGACCTCGGCTGGTGCGGTGGTATGACCGAGGTGCTGCGGATCGCGGACGTGGCTCGGGTCTACGACGTCAGAGTCATCCCGCACACCTGCGGAATGCCCAACTACCACTTCGTGGTGACGCAGCCCGGCGGCGACCTCGCGGAGTTCCCGGTGCTGTCGACGGACGGGGTGTCGGTGGCTCCGCAGCATGCGCCGTTGTTCTCCGGCGAGGACATTCCTGTCAATGGATGGTTGACGGTCGGAGAGGCTCCTGGCTTCGGACTGACTCTCAACCCTGATATGCGGTTGGTGCCCGCGGTGCCGGGGCTGCCCGGGGTGCCCGGCAGCCGTCGTGGCGGCGGCGTCGACGACCAGGGGCAGTGATGAGCGTTCCCCGATTGGCTGTCATCGGCACCGGGTGGTGGGCGACGACGGCGCACCTGCCGTCCCTCGTCGATTACGACGGCGCCGAGTTGGTGGCGGTCTGCGACGCGCGCGCGGACCGGGCGCGGGTGGTGGCGGAGCGGTTCGGCGTACGGCACTCCTTCAACGACGTCAGCGCGCTTGTGGCCGCCGGACTCGTCGATGGCGTCATCGTCGCAACGCCCCACACGAGCCACCACGAGGTTGCCAGGGCGGCGCTCGACGCGGGACTCCACGTCCTGGTGGAGAAGCCGCTGACGACGTCCGCCTCCGACGCGTGGGAGCTGGTGGCGGTCGCCGAATCGGCCGGCCTGCACCTGGCAGCCGGCTACACCTACCAGCACACCCGGACGGCGGGCTTCGTCCAGCGGGCGGTGCGGGAGGAGATCGGCGAACTCGTGTGCGTGGCGGCGGAGTTCGCATCCGGGACCGTCACGCTCTTCGCCGGAACGGAGGATCCTTCGACGGCCACGGAACCACATCCCCTCACTTACTCCGACCCGGCGAACGCGGGCGGCGGTCAGGGCCACGCGCAGGTGACCCACCTGATGGGCATGGTCCTGTGGGCGACGGGACGGCAGGTCGAGGAGGTGTCCTGTTACCTCGACCACCGTGGGCTCGCGGTCGACGTCGCGGACGCGATGGCGTTCCGGTTCGTGGGCGGCGGACTTGGCACAGTCACCTCCACGGGTACCGCGGTCGGCGGGCAGCCGCCGCACCAGCGGATCCGCTACTACGGCACCAATGGCTCGCTCGAGCAAGACCTGCTCTCCGCTCGAGCCACGTTGTACCGCGGCGACGGTACGTCGATCTCCAGCGAACCGGCGGTCGGAGAGCCCGCGTACCCGACGTACGCACCCGCTCGGTGCTTCGCTGACCTGCTGTCGGGCCGCGGCCCGAACCTCGCACCGGGCCGGCCGGCCGCCGCGACGACCGCCTTCCTCGACGCCGCCTACCGGTCGGCCGCATCCGGAGCCCCGCAGCGCGTGCATGCCAGGATGGGGTGATGCGGCAGGATCCGATCACGATCGTTGCGTACGACCCTGACTGGCCGGCGTTCCGTGATCACCTCCGTGCCAATCCTGCCGTCGCGGCCGAATACGCGCGGGTTTGAGGAGCCCTTCGCCTCAGAAAGGTATGAGCTCATCTTCTTGGGCGAGTTGCGCGGCGACGGATTCTCGTTGTCGTCTCGCTTCCGGGTCGGCCTGCCGGGGAATCCCGCCGCCTGGTAGGGGATCGGGGTTCGCGTCGTAGGTGTGCCCAAGCGGGCTTTGGGTCTTGAAGTAGCCCGGTTCGGGTTGGGTCCACAACCAGCCGCCTTCGTGTTTGGCTCGGTGGTGGCGTTTGCAGAGCATGGTCAGGTTGCAGGCGCAGGTGGTCCCACCATTCCGGTGTTCGAACGTGTGGTCTGCTTCGCATCGCTCGGCTGGCCGTTCGCAGCCTGGGTGGCGGCAGGTGCGGTCCCTCGCCTGCACGAATTCGCGTTGTTTCTTGGTGGGCCGGTAGGCGCTGCGGTTGTGGTAGACGACCACCCCGTCGGCGGTGACGGTCCAGCAGTACTCAAACCCTGCCTCGGCGGCTTTGATGAGGTCGGCGAGCACGTCTTCGGAGATTGGGCCGAAGTCCTTCAGGTCAGCTGGCTCGAACCCGGCCTCGCCAGCGCGCTCGTCCGTCTGGCCGGCCTGGCCGGCGGCGGCCTTGATCCAGGTGTCCAGTGGGGCGACAAGCTCAACTTTGACTGCCATGCCGCCGGTGTCGAGGTGTCGGCCGCGCAGGAGGTCGAGGAAGACGTCGACTTCGATCTCACCGAGCCAGCGGTCATCGCCGCCTGCTTTGAGGTGCTCGGTCAGCCTGTTGATGAACGCTTTCGCCTCCGCCACCTTCTCCAGCGGCAGGTCGTAGCCGAAGATACTCGCGGTCCCGTTGACACCGGCGCCGAACTGAATCTTGCGTTCGCGTTTCGCGGCCTTCCGCCGTTCCTCGGCACCCACCGGATCCAGCTTGATCACTTTGGCTTTCAGGCGGCGCTCAAGCTGCTGCCGAGTCAACTCCGAAGCTTTGGGCAGGATCCATTCCTCTGCTTCGCGGGCGAGTTCGTCTGACAGGCAGCTGGTTTCGGAGGAGATTTCCCGTGCCTTGTTCACATCAATCCGACCCGCCTCCAGTGCCGCGCGGGTCCCGGGGAGTCGCTTGGTGAGGTCGAACGCCAAGTCCAGTTCACGATCAGCCGACCCCGGTGACAGGGTGAGTGCCGCCCCGATCTCAACGGAGGCGAACTCGCTGCAGGTTTCCAGCAGTTCTGGTGGCGCGTCCTCACCACCCATCGGTGACCGCGCCACGTAGGCCATCGCGTCATACATCCGGCACGACGCCCACGACGCCTGCCGCTGCCAGGCCCGCATCACCACGACGCGCGCGTAGCCATTCACAGCAGTCAGATCAATCGCGGCGAGTTTGGTGGCAAGCTCAGGACCCGGCGCGGCCACCGCCAACACATCAACATCCCCGTGGTCGAACATGTATGCGACTCTATCACGAAAATGATCAGTTCGCCGACGCTCAGAACCCTTTGTTTTCAACAGGATTCCGTACATTGGCCAGGCCGTCAGGCGAGCTCGGGAACGTCGTCAACGAGCCCTTGCGCCGATCGATCTGCACGCCCCAATGCCCTAGGCCGTGTTTCATAAGTGTCGTTCGAGGTCACGGAGCCAGGTGTCGATGGCGGCGATGTGGATGGTGGCCTGGTAGCGGACGGCGAGTTTGTCGTATCGGGTGGCTACGGCGCGACGCTGCTTGAGCAGGTTGATGCCGCATTCGACGGCGTGTCGCTGCTTGTAGATATCGGAGTCGAAGGCGGGTGGTCGCCCGCCGCGGGAGCCGCGGTTGCGGCGGTGGGCGGCCTGATCGACTTTGACCGGGATGGTTGCCCGGATGCCGCGTCGCCGCAGGTAGACCCGGTTTGCGCGGGAGCTGTAGGCCCTGTCAGCCAGCACCCGGTCGGGACGACATTGAGGGCGGCCTGGGCCGGGGCGGGCCACGCTGATGCCGTCCAGCACCGCCTGGAACTGCGGGGGTGTCGCCACGCTGCCCGGCGGTGACCAGGATCGACAGCGGCTTGCGGCCTTGCTCACAACCCAGATGGAGTTTCGTGGTCCAGCCGCCGCGGGAGCGTCCCAACGCGTGATCAGCCGGCTCGATCCCGCCGACGCCGGCCAGGCCGCCTGGTGGTTCGGCTTGCAGATCCCCCTTTTCCGGGCTCCGGCCGCATGCTGGTGCGCCCTGGCAATCGTGGAATCCACGCTCACATCCCAGGTGATCAACCCAGCCGCATCGGCACAGGCCTGCAACCCGGCCAGGACCCGCGCCCAGGTGCCATCCCGCTACCAACGGCGAAACAGGCCATACACCGTCTGCCAAGGCCCATACTCCGCAGGC
>NZ_KB892779.1:0-4601 GCF_000373925.1 Actinopolymorpha alba DSM 45243
TGCTGGGACGGGTAACCCAACAGCACCTGGGCAACCGCCAAACAGACCAGCTCGGCATCAGTCAGTCTCTTCGGCCGCCCGGGTGTGAGCCGGTGCGCCTCCACCACGTGATCATCGATGTACACATACAGTGCGGTCAGGAGGGTATCGAGGTTGTTCGTCACAAAACGACATCGATACCCTCCGCCGCGTCAAGATCCCAGCAGCCACACCGAACAGAGTTAGGAATCACTCGTCTAGAGCGGGCCGTCGACCTGGCCGGCGAGCTGGCCGGCCGCCGGGTGCTAGTCAGCGGGGCCGGCATGCTCGGACTCACCGCCGTCGCGGCGGTCGCGGACGCCGGCGCTGCCGAGGTGGTAGTGGTCGACCCCGACCCAGCCAGGCTCGAGCTGGCTCTGAGGTTTGGTGCGGACCGCATCCGACCTGCCGGGGAGCGGGTGCCGCGCGTCGACGTTGCGCTGGAGCTCTCCGGTGCGCCGGCCGGGGTCGGGACTTGCCTGGACTGTCTCGACGTCGGCGGCGCGCTGGTGCTGGTCGGGTCGGTCGCACCCGGCCCGCCGATCGCTCTCGACCCGGAGCGTGTGGTCCGCAGCTGGCTCACCGTGGCGGGTGTGCACAACTACGAGCCGCGCCACCTCCGGCGGGCCGTCGCCTTCCTCAACGGCAGCCGGTGGCCGTGGGCCGACCTGGTGGCCGAGCCGGTCGGGCTGGACCGCGTAGGTGAGCTGCTCCTCTCCCCGATGGTGCGGCCACGAGCGAGCGTGCGCCCTGAGGTTCGATAGCCCATTCGAGTCACGGGTCGGATCGGCGCGAAGAATTTCCACCCCGCGACGGAGGGCATTCGGCTCCGCCGACCGCGGCCGGGATTTCG
This sequence comes from Actinopolymorpha alba DSM 45243, assembly GCF_000373925.1. Lineage (GTDB taxonomy): Bacteria > Actinomycetota > Actinomycetes > Propionibacteriales > Actinopolymorphaceae > Actinopolymorpha > Actinopolymorpha alba. The sequence goes on from NZ_KB892779.1 coordinate 872, forward strand.
TCGGAGTTCTCCGGCGCATCGAGCGCGGCTGCGCTTGGCGACGGATTTGGTGCAACGACCTGACGAAACCGGGATGACTCCCCGAGCGCACCGGCCGTGCCGGCATCGTGCACACTGATCATCGAAGCCCTTGGTGTGATCTTCCGTCTGTCGCAAGAAGGAATGATCAACCAAGGGCTTCATCCATGATCAACAGGGCGTATCCCAACCGCACCTGGTTAAACAACAAGCATTAGAGGCCACTCAGGCCTCCAGCGGGATGGCGGGAAACAGCTCCATGCGCCGACCCTAGACAACCCGATCCGCGCCTGCCACCGGCTTGCCACCGTGCGACGTGTCTACGGGGAACGTGTCATGGTTTCACTGCTATGCCGTAGGGGCTGTTGCCGACAGGAACTGTGGCAAGAACTTTGTGGGTGTTGGGGTCGATGACGCTCACGTTGCCGCTTCCTTGGTTGGCGACGTAGACCCGGCTGGGCGTGACCGCGAGGTTGAAGGGGTCGGTCCCGGGTGGGCCGACGGAGATCGTCGTGGAGACGCGGTGGCTTTGGGTGTCGATCACGGCGATGCGGCCGGGGCCGAGTACGGCGACGTAGGAGGTCTGTGCGTTCGGTCCGATCGCCACGTCGAAAGGGCTTCGCCGACTGGCACAGGCGCCGCTACCGCGCCTGTCTGTGTTGTGACGGCCGTGATCCCGGCGCTTACCTCGTTGGCGATGTAGGCCGACCGGCCATCCTCGGAGAGCGCGACAGCTACCGGGAAACGGCGCGCCTTGGAGACGTTCGGTGGGACGGCTTCACCAACCGCAGGACGTCCGACCCGGCTGCGGAGGCGATACCAGCGGATATCGGAGGCGAAGTCGCCGAGCGCTTCCTTCGCCGCGTTACCGGGGCGACGATCACTTGGCGTACGTCGTACCGAGTGCCGACATAGGCCCCAGGGGGAATAGGTGAAAGCCCACATGATGGCAGCATGAACCGACGGCGACCCGGTGGGATCGAGCCGCTTCGGGATTTCCTACGCGCCCGCGTCCTCGAGGATGACGCGGAGGCAACCGCGTACGACCCAGGTTTGCGAATCCACCCGTCGGCGAATTTACGACCTGCTCCGCAGGTCCGCCGGTGGGGTTAGCGCTGGAGTAGGGGCCCAACCGGTTCTCCGGGTGAACCGGCCGAGGCCCTGGTCCACCCACATCGCGACCATGCTGCTTTGGTGGTGGGGTCTGCATGCCCTCTGAGTGGAGAAAGAACGAGACCATGCGTTATGTACCACCGAACAGGTCGACCGAATCCTGCCGGTGAGGCGAGCGAATCGTTCTCGCAGGGCTGTCGACCCCGAGGTTGCCGGGTATCGGTCGGTATGGACTCAACTATCGGACATTGGTCCCGGCTATCACCCGGCCCAACAGCGCGCGACTGCCTTCCGGCAAGGAGACGACATGGGTTTCGCGGCCACCCAACGGTTTGTTGAGGACTTGAACGAGGTTTTGTCGACGATCGGTGAGGAATTGAGTGGTGAGCAGGAAGCCGCCGCCTACCGGGAGATCGCCGATCATCTGCAGGCTCGTGACGTCGCCTGGATCAGTAGTGTCTCCGCCCACGAGGTGGAGCTGAGTGAACAGGAGTGGGCCAAGCTGACGAAGCGGGTCCAGATCCTGGCGACGAACGCGACGAGGACTGTTGACCATTCCCTCGAGCCCAACACGTGGTGGCTAGGCCAGAGGTCGATCGAGCTGCTGTCCCTGGCCACCTGGATCGGTATGCACCCGGTCACCGGCGCCGATGTTGCGCATCTGCTGGTGCATCCGCGCAGCGACGGATTCGCCGAGAAGATACAGCGGCTCGCTGAGGCGCTCGGCCTAGCCCGCGCCGATACCGGCGACATGATCCAAGTGGCGCCAGATACAGCGTGGGCCACATTCCGCGACGCCGGGGCAGGCCGATCAGTATGGCTCCACTACGCCGACACCGAATGGCTGCAACACCCCATCACCCCCGCATGGGAAGCCGCCGCGAGCGCCCACAGGTTCATCGTCCTCTCGGCAGGCATGGACGGACTCCACGCCCAGAGCCTGCGCCACATCGACCCATACCTCGCCCGCGCACACCGCCTCTACACCGGCCTCATCCGACTTGCCTGATCCGACGCCCTCCGCTGGCCGGCCAGCCCGTCGTCCACCCGTGTCGCCGGCCTCGGTTGCTGAGTCGGACGCAGTGACCACCATGCTGGCCTCAGACTTGAGGCCCCTGCCCCATACCCAGGCGCCAGAGCGGGCCGCAGCAAACGCGTCGAGTACGACGGGGTCGACGGCCTGTCGTGGGACCCGTCGTGGGAGGCCGATTCCGCCAAGCAGACCAGCCCGCGTATGACCGCCCTGACCACGACAATCAGCCCGACGAAAACCATGACGCACAGCCCCACGGCGACGCATCGTTGAAAGGCAGCCATGCCCACAGGCGGGGCTATTCGGCAAGTACCCGAGGTGCGCTAGGGCCCAGGGTGCCTTTCCGACACCTCCGCCCCGCCTCCCCCGCGGGTGTGACCGGCGGCGGCGAGGGTGGCTCGCCCCGGGCGTGTAGACGATCACGCCGGGCTGGCGGCGTAACGCCGCTGAAGTTGTCCATAGACGCAGCGAGGGCCGTCGGTCGTTGAGGCGTCGGCTGGGGCCATTCGACTTGACCTGGCTGGGAGTTGTGAGGCGATGGCCCACCTAACCCAGCCGCGTCACCGGCCGAAGCCTTGTGGCGTGGTGATCGTGTTCGCCCGCAGTCGACCCCGACCGGCGAAGCCGGGGCGAGGAGCCGGCCGGGCTGGGGCTCCTGAATGGCCACGTAGGAGTCCCTCAGCACACCTACCCACCCACACGCCTGGGCCTAATCCTTCGGCGCCGTGAGGTGCTCCAACGAGAAAGGACAGGCGTGGCGCAAACGGCTGGCTCGGGCGAGGTCGGATCTGGTAGAGGTGGTTCGTGATCTTTGATGCCCGGCGACTTTGGCTACTGCAGCTCCGACTGGAGTGCAAGGCTCTGGACTCAGACGGCAGGCTCGTCCGTATCGAAGGCCCGCGACCCGATGAGATCGCAACCTGTTCGATCGCCAGATTCCATGATGGGTACAGGGTCACCTTCGCCGCGACCGCAGATGACGATCTGGTGGATCGAGTAGCCGCTTTGCCGGAGGAGATGTTCTTCGAGGACAGCATGCGGGCCGCGAGTGCTATGGGGCAAGGCCGCGCGATGAACATCACCAAGTGCAGCACCTACGTCTTTCCAGAGGTCTTGAGGCCGGTAGACCCAGCCATCGTCCGCAAGGGCTACGAGGAGTTCGCGATCACGGTCGACGACCGCGAGGTCTCATGGGCCAGCTCCTCACGCTCCAACTCTGAGGCGGCCGAACTATGGGTGTGGACCGATGAAAACGCCCGTCGCAGCGGCTATGGACAGCAGGTGTCGAAGGCGTGGGCATCGGAAGTGACAGGCGAGGGACGAGTGGCCTTCTACAGCCACCTCGACGACAATCAGCCTTGTCGCCGCCTGGCCTCGAAGCTCGGAGTCGTGCACCTCTTTGGCCTGGCCAACTTCACGATTGAGGGCTGATCGCTGCAGAACTCATGCCATGCGATTGGCTTCACACCAACTTGACCCCCAGATTCCACGAATACCATCTGCCAGGTCAACGCCCTATGCACGAGTGAACAATGCGTGCGCAGACGGGCTCACGGAGCATCGCTG